>JBILWC010000005.1:0-107079 GCA_044370105.1 Steroidobacteraceae bacterium
TTCCTTGATCGCTACCCCAGCCTCCGCCTCACGCAGTATCCCTACGATCTGCTCTTCGCTGAACCGCTTCTTCACGTCCGACCTCCTGCTTCAGGGTCAGACTCTAGACCGTCCTGTGACTAATTTCCGGGGGGACGTCGCTTTTTCGAAACTCTATTTTAGTTTCAACTTGTTCTAGCTGGCAACTCAGGCGACGTCATAGCTTCGGACTCTAATAATCGTCGATAAGTTGGATGTGTGGCATTTGACTGCATCGCCGACCGCGAGAGCGCGAATATCGTTGCATAAACCTACTTCTCCAATTCGGATATTACCTGGCGAGCGTGATCAAGCCGTTTCGCGGGAAAATCCTTTTTGCTTCCGTCAAAAATTTTTCGTCTCCAGTCTTGCGCCGCCTCGGTTATTTTTAATCGTCGGCGCGGTCACGTTTAAACCCCCGTTTTTCACCGGGCCTACGAACTAACCCGACCTCGAGGCGCATAGGCACAAAACTCCATACCAACTCTCAAAACAATATATTTTTAAAAGCCCGCGCTCTAATAGCGATTGCCTAAACTTTCACGACCGAGCTCGCGCATCGCTTCGAGTCAAATTGACAATACAACCAACTCCGCCCGGCCTTATTTTATAGCCGCATAACTCACTTAAGCGTAACACGTGCACGGAGCGCCGCAACCATTAATTAGCCCTTCGGCGAGCCTGGTTCCCCCGGAGGCCCCAGCAATCCTGAGCGGTACAGTTCGACTTTCGTTCCTTGATAAGATCTCTTTCAGTCTAAAAACCCCCTAGACTTTATACTTGACGAGGTAACGGTGCACTCGGAAAACCGTATTTATAAAACTCGAATCTGACACCGCAGATTTAAACTTAACTTGGGGCCCTATCGTGACGCCCTACCCAAATGACAATCTCTGTTTTTAAAACAGCCTTCTGAATAGCTTGGGATCTTCTAAGTTGAGCTGAGTGATTAGCTTAATCCGGGCGGCTCGCGTAACGGCGTCAAGTTAGACGGCTCGACTAACGCGACGCCCGACTGAAACTGCTTTTCTAAATTATTGGCCTCTACTATGTCATCGGGTGTTAGTTCCAGCCCCAGAATATTTGCAATAACGCCAACGATTTCGGGCGCCTGGATCGTCGGCTTACTGAAGTGTCGCGTTCGAATAATGTGTTTAGCATTTCGGTTTAGCACCCAACTTAATGGTACAGGACGGTTGGCCTGCCACTCCAAATCAAACGCATGAATAGTTTCACCAAGTACAATATTTTGCGGTCCACAGTCGAGTGCAGAGCCTTCAATAGTTACGGAGTCCAGTCGACGTCCGCGCAGGTTCGTCAAGGTCAACTGGTTACCGCTCAGGCGGCAATTGATCTTGAAGCTGTGTAGAAGGAAGGCGGTCCAAGTCTCCAGCAAGTACACTAAGCGATCACCGTCACTTTTCTTTAACGCCTTTGAAATTTCAACACCCATTAATCGGCCGGGGAAATACTTAGAACTTCCGTTGTCAATTATCTGGCGGATTTGTATCAAGTCCCCCGATTCGGTGGTCACAAAGATTGGACGATCAGTAACCGCCCCGTCTGGCAACAGGGGACTCTTAAGGACCTTTAGTTGACCATGACCGTCGGTCACGAAACATGTGTGTGTACACAAATCACGCTTCCGATCTACAGAAAAATAGTGCGCGAGAACATTCGGGTCAAAACCATCTTGTTGTTCATCGTATCGGCAGGCGATCAAAAACGAGTTGGCCAAATCGATCATTAACCCATTTTTTCGAAGCGATCCCAAAACCAGAGATTCATCAAACATGCGATCATTCTTTCCACGGTAATCCAGGCTTCGTGAGTAATGCAGCATCTCTTCAGCACGAAAATTTCGATTCGCACTTATATTTTCGCTATATATTACCTTCGGCAATTTGTAGTCAGGAAACGCCGCGAAAAACTTGCAATTAACAAAACCAGCGTCGGCTAACATGTCAGCTAATTCTGCACGACCCCAGGTCGTGATGTCGTTATCAGAGTAGAGGTCCTGCGGACCATAGAACCGTTTTCCGTTATGATCTTCGCCAGCGCCATTCAGATATTTGATCCCAAGCTTATTTTCGATTGCGACGAGCAAATTGCCGTTCGGCTTCATGTAACGTCGGGCAAGATCAAGATACTCCCGCTGACGATTACCGGAGCTGGCATACTTCTGCGAGTACTCCAAGACGCCGATCATTAAAACCCAGTCGTACTTTTCGGCAATGTTCAGCGATAGGAAATTATCGACGACTACGCGTACATTTTTAAATCCCTCGCAGCGCTTCGCCGCAATAGCTGCGCGCGACAGCTCGGCCTCCACTGACGTTACTTCGGCACCAATTTCTGCTAAGTAGCGCGTGATTGATCCACAGCCGCTGCCAAGTTCCAAGACACGGTCGCCACGCTTGATGTCGAACGGTCGCAGCACCAAGTGTCGCTTGCGCGAGAAGTGGTACTCACTTGGCCAATCAACCATGTGCCTGACCAGGTCAGACGAGAATGTGGAGCGGTCGTCCACGGCTTGAATTAACCGTATAAGCTTATCTTCGCCCCCATCACGATAGCCAATACTGCGGGTACCCGGCCTGGTGTAGACACCGAGCCGCTCGTCCAAAACATAACAGGGATCGTCGGGGCTAGTTGATGAGTCGGAATTTGTCATTATCTATTCCTTTATTAGATAAGCTGGCCGCGCCGCAAATGGGAATTTCTTGATCTTTACGTCTCTATTCGAAAAAAATTTATCTATGGCATATGTGTCACCGTGATAGCTTTTTCCAGAAGTTCCCTCTCCTGAATAATTGTCCAACAAAATTACTCCACCACGAGAAACACGATCGTAGAGGTGTTCCAGCACAGCCAGTGTTGGCTCGACGAAATCGATGTCCACATTCAGCAAACAAATTTTTAGGCCTTGATTCTGCATTGCATAGTCAGGAACCGTGATGGTGGCATCACCAGCCACGATTTCGAAGTTTGTTATGCCCTTATGTTTCAGTGTGGCGGTCAATTGATCGGCTGAAATTGACGAGCTACCCGCTGTTTCTATCCAGTGGTTCCTCTGGGCTTTATCTTGCTCAAAACTTGTATCGGGAAAATCATCGCTAAAAACATCGAAGGCGATTAATTTCGCGGAGAAATTTCCGCCAAGAATCTGGCGCATCAATGCAAAACGGACAAAGCTCGTGCCTTTGAAAACACCGCACTCGACGATTGCTCCCGGCACATTACTGGCTAGTTTCATTGCCTCCCAATGCACCAAGAATTTTGATAGTCGTTCTTCATTCATCATCAGATGAAAATTAGTTTCGGCGTCATACATCGCTTGCGTCGAAAAGTCTGGTAACTGAATCATGCGTTTTCCCTTTTTTAATTTTAGTCATTTATTGCGAAAGCCGAGTCTTGCCCGGAGAGAGTAGCCAGTCGCATTAACTCTGGATACTTCTTCAATCCATTCACGATAATCTTAGGGATATGCGTTGGCCAAACATCAACGACAAGCACAATTCGACGGCCGCGAGAAAGATGTTCAACTTCGTGGACGATGGAATCATTGAATCCGAAGGCTTTGCCCTCGGTCCAGGACTTCCACCGTCTGCCTATCCTTATTCTTGAAATACCGTCGGGAGGTACTTTGAGCGCTAAGTGATATCGGTGCCTAAGCGAGGTCGAACCCCTATGTGGTGCGATCGTAGTATTCGGCTCGAGGATTGATACAAAAGCAAACCCTAAGGTTAGGTTCGGACGAAGGCTGTTGATCACCTCAGCGGTGATCGGGCAAGCGCGCCGCATAGCTACGTTCTCCGCGCCTGCCCTATCATAGAACGAGCGATATCTCCATAAACCCCCTGGGTTAGCGAGGCTATCGCTGTCTGGGAATTTAACGGACGGGTCGATGGCACCCAACACCTCAGCAGAAATGCTTGGCGCGCACTGCTCTAGCAGTCGGGTCACGGCGTCATTTTCGGTGATAGTCAAAGCATTACCAGGATAACTCCAGATTACCTCGCCCGCGTAGCCGTCGAGTCGGAGTCGTCTTATGCCATGGTTCATTGCAACTGCGTCGTACTCTCCGGCCTTAGCAGACCGTTGTAATATGCGTAACCCCTCATCCGTCGCTAGTTGCGCTAACGACCACCCCTGAAAGACTACCGTACCCAGCGCCGACTCTCTTGCGACGACAGACCTCAGCATATGATGTTGCTGCGTGATGCGAGCGATATCTTCCGGTAACGAAGCGGAATCATCCCGCCCGGCCCCCTCCGCGAACGAGTCGAGAGAGCCCTGCGGTATCGACGGTACTGAGGCCAAATTATTACTCACCTGTCTCTCCATGGCGACCATCTAGTCTTCAGATTTTTATTCCGGTAGAAATATTTTTCTAAATCGGTATAGCCTTTTTTTCTAATTTAACTGTCGACTGGCTAATGAGCGAAAAAAGCGCGTCGGAAAATGCTTCCGCAGCAACACCGGCGTTAGGTGGCATGTAGTCAGTAAACTTTTTTAGAGCTTCTTGGGTCGCCAGATATTGTTCTGGATAAGTGAGAGACTCAATAATGATCGGGAGATCGGCCATGTTTACTTTTTTTACAAACGGGAACGGAACCGAGGGCGCGCGCGGCGGATTAGTATCCGGGACTTTCCAGTCCATCACCGCGATTGGCACGCAACCAACCATAAATCCTTCGGCCATTGTCGACGATTCATCAGAGACGATGCAGTCTGTCAACGCAATCGCATCAAAGATCTTAGTTTTCGGATCGAGAAAATGAACATTGCTCCATTTTCCACGATGCATGTTAGCCATTTCCTTAACGCGTTGCAGGTGACCCATACCCTCCCAATATTGCTGTTTAATAAAGATATCTACCGGCAGATGGGTCAGCGCGCGAAGGAATTTATCCTGCTGGTTATCAAATTCCCAGGATGGCGCGTACAAAATCCGAAGCCGTGACCCCTTAAATATCGAACCAGAAACCGGCGTATGTCGCATTTTCTGAAAGGAGCTATCGGATTTTGGCCATCCCAAGACGACGACGCCGTCGCGCGGCTTGCGTTCAACACACCCATACTCGTCGTACATTGATTTCCATGCTTGGTTAGGCAGCATTCCAAGCCGATAATTTCCCCACGGCTCTTTATCCCAAAATTTTGGCCAAACATTGTGCGCCTGACCCAGGTCATGCAGCATAACTACAGGATACTCAGCGAGATCAGGGCGATTCTTCTTGTGATGTCCCAGAAATAGACCGACATGAGACGGAAGAATCATTCTGCGATCAATCGTCATGCTGAGGCCGCGCCGCTGCAATGCGTTTACGATGGGCTCTAGAGACTGCTCCTCAGTCCAGTCAGTTGGATAAGCGCATAGTATGTGTCTTTTTACCATCGCTCTTTGCTCCTTAAAAATTGTCAGCTTATTGGTTGGCGCGAAGGAGGGGTTATTTGCCGCTTTGAGTCAAATATTCTTTTGAACTGTTCGTGGCGAGTTGCGCTAACAACGTCACCCAGTGTCGAGTTATCGCTGGTCTACTAAACTCGTCAATTATCGAGTTAAATTTTTTTAGTTCGTTGAGATGGCTTAAGTTTCGGTGCACTACGACAGACGGCCAGATAGGGGACACCCTGACAAAATACTTCTCGAATCGGAGGTATGACCGCATAGGCGAGGCAACCGGCACCAGCCCTAGTTGAATAGCGGTAACCAACCGATTTTCGCTAACGCCTGCCTTTCGCGGATCATTTACATCAGACGGGATGACGACGATGTCTGAGCCCGCGGCCGCGTCCTGAAGATTCGCCAAAGACCATGGGAAAATATCGATGCGAGGTAATGAAATCGTGGCCCGATGTAACTTGACCCACTCTTGAAGTAATCGGGAGCCAACTGAATCAGTAACGACTTTTAACTGACGAAGGGGCGTGACATTTAGGGACTGTTCCAGAAAATGGATTAAATACTGAATATTAGTACAAGACCCAAACCATAAAGCACGCCACGGCGGGAGACCTGGCAAGCGCGGCTTTTGTGGATCTATCTCGCACGGATCGGGAATTTCAACTACATCGCCAACCCATAGTTCCCTAATAAGCTGACTCATAGCCACGGACGGAGTTACAAGTTTATCGGCGTAAGGCAGCACGTTCTTATAGAAGGCGGTCATCACACCGTCGAATCCGCAGTAATGATCGGTGTAGTCAATAATCACGCGACATCCGGAGGCGTGTAAGTTCTTGATATACCTAAGCCAAAGGTGTCCACGGGAATCAACTAGGTTCCCACCGATCTTGCCAACATAAATAACGTCTGGTCGAGCATCGAAGCGCTCACCTAAAGTCAATCGCCAGCCCAATTCTTGCGCAGCGCGCGCAACCAACGCGCTACGCATTCGAACGCTCGCGAGAGAGTTTTTCTCAAGGGAGGTAATTGATTCGTGAGAATTCGGCACTAGGACGTGCAAGTGTTTTTTTTGCGGAATGTTCATCAAGACTTAAGCCGTGATCACTCAACCCGCTGCGTGATGCATGGCGGCGCGAGCTGATTTAACGACGATTGACTTGTCGATCGGCGCGCTCAACACATCGGCGCACTTTCGCCATGCCTCTCCGTACTCCACTTTTTGATACTCCTCAAACCACGGCCCTCCTCGCGTGAAATGCACGGCGGTGGGGTCTTCGCAATCCGCAGCGGTGTGCCAGCCCTCGAGATAATTCCAGGTGACGGGCAGTGAGCCGATCGCATCGTCGGTGAGCCAGTTGAAGCGATGCAGGTAAAGACCGGACTCGCTGTTTACCACATCGGGGGTCAAGGTCTGCACCTGCTCGTGACCGCAGTTGATGAACATAAAGCTCGACCAATTCTTTCGCGGATACTGTGTCTGCTTCTGACCGTCCATCTTCACGGTTTCTTTGGGGACGTAGTCGTGTTTCACGCAGTAAAGCGCTTTCGAGGGGTCTCGGTAATCGAGTAGCCCGGAGATGTCCTTGCGGAACAGGAAGTCGCAGTCGACGAACACCGCCCAGCCGGTGTAGCCGGCGAGGTAAGGCGTCAAAAAGCGCGTGAACGAGAACTCCGTCGAAGACAGCGCATCGGGTCCGCGCCAGTACAGGCCTCGCGTCCGAAGATCATCCTGCTTGATGGGAATGATCTGTAACGGGATCGAACTGTGCTGTTCGAGCGAGCGCTTGCACACCTGATAGGCAATGTCCTCGCGGCTGTCCCAGCCCACATAAATCCGAAGCGGTTTCATGAGTGGATCTCCTGCGGTTTTTGCGCAAGGGCTGCGGCGACACCGGCGTACAAGTCCGCGGTTTCGGCAGCCTGCTGTTCGGCTTCTTCGATCAAGCTGAGCAGGCGTTGCGGCACATCGATGGTGGTGCGCTTCGCTTGCTCGTCGAGCTCGGTCAACTGCTTGTTGAGCAGCAGCGACACCTCCGGGCAGGCCGAGGCGCGCTTGACGACTCCGCCGTACATCGAAAGGTCGGTCGCAGGCTTCTTTCGCGCGGCACCGATGGCACGCGCGCAAGCCTTGCGCAGCGCACGAAGTCGGTCGATTTTCTTTCGCAGTCGACCAGCGAGTCCGCGATTGATGCGGTTGGGCGCAACCAGGTGCGGGGCGCCCTCGGTCACGGAAATCGCACAACCCACCGCAGGCGAGGCACGATGTAGCGCCGCCTCGACGAAATCTGCGCCTTCGATCCGCGCACCGTTCGGAGCAAGATTGAAAAACTTCGCCTCTGGCTCGTGACGCTGCCAGTCGCGAAGGAACTCTTCGGTCCAGAGGCGATAGGCATCGAGCTCGAGCGTCGTCGCAAGCTGCGAGCCATCGTTGGCCATCGCCTGAATCAGGATGCCCTTTCGTGCGCGCTGATCGAGCGGTTGACGCAGATAGCTGCGCTTGTCGGGCGCCAAGGTGAGTTTGTCGCCGGTGCCCGAGCCGTCGGCATACAGGCGATCGTCGGGGAATCCGAAGTCCGCACCGATGATCGTGACTTCGGTACAGCCGAGCAGCTTGGCGATCTGCAGCCCGGTGTGGAATACGCTGCCGCCCGTCGGAATCGTCGGCAACTTCACCTTACCGAACACCTCGGAGAGGATCCGCGTGCCATCGCCCGCGAAGTACGGGAGGATCGGTCGATCAACGCGCGCCAACACTTCCGGCCACACCGACACTTCTGCGACGAAGCCGGCGATGCCGGAAAGATCGACACCCTCGATGTGCCGAACCTGCTGGTTCGGATCGAGCATCGCGACGAAATCCGGCGTAATACCGTGCTTGGAAAGCGACTTCAGCGCCTTGTAAGCACAGATGATCACAGGCTTCGGCGTCTGCGCCTTGATCCATTCGATATGAGTGTCGAGCGAGGGACCTGCGCCGATGACGATCGCACCCGATCCCTTGAGTGCATTGACGAGCTTCATCGAATCGCGTCCGTGACGGACGAGACTCGGAAGATTTCGGATGAACTGCTTCGCCCAGCTCGCACCGAGTGCGTTGATGGTGTTTCGGTTGATCATCACCTTGCGCAAACGCGCGTCGAGCGCTTCCCGAATCGACATCGGGCAATGTACGTCGATGCCCCACAGACACCACACTCGCTGCGGACGGCAGACCGAAAGCTCAGGCAACTGGGTCAAGGCCTGATCGGTTTTTCGAACGTCGATCGTGTCCGGGTCCTCCGCTGTCTCATCCCTCAGCTCGTCCCATCGAAGAATTCGGATGCACTCACGCTCACGCAGGGCATCGGCGATCTCCTCGCTCTGCTCTCCTGCAACGACATAAATGTCGTAGCGCGGATCGGCGGATACTTCGAGCGCTTTGTCGACGTACTGCGCGATCGGCGTCAGTGACGGTCGTTCCGCCGTCTGCAACCACTCCATGATGAGTTGCTCATTCGATCGGATGGCGACCAGAAGCTCGACGAAGGCGAGCGTGGCATGGATGGCACTGCGATCGACATCTCTCGGGTCGTTCTGCTGCTCGAACGGCTTGGTCCCCTGGAACATCGCCCGCGCGGTACGCAGCACGACCAGTTGATGGCCGATGGCCGCGTCTTCGGCCCCGTCGACGATCAACTGCATTAGCGCACTCTGCGCGCCATGGTAGGCGCGCGCCGCCGCGAGCTTTTCGTTCAAGGCCGCCGAGGCGGACTTGAGGTACTCCGCCGAGCCGGCGACTTCCGGCATCGGCGCGAGATCTTTGACGTGATCGTTCATGATGGATGACTCCTTAGCGGTTGCTCGCGCTCGAGCGGCGAGCCATGCGGCGCGCGGCATTGGCGTACAGCGCCGCCACCTTGGTGGCCTCTTCGCTTGCGACCTCGGCGAGCTCACGCAAACGCTCGGGCACATCGACGGTAGAGCGACGGACCTGATCGTCGATCACCTGCAATCGACGGGTCAGCACCAACGACACCTCGGGGCAAGCGACCGCCTGCTCCGCGACGCGTCCGTAAAGCTTCATGTCACTGGCCTTGCCGTCACGCGCTGCGGCAACCGCCCTATCACAGGTCTTTCCAAGTTGCCGTAACGCCTTCGCTTTGCTGCGCAGGCGCGCGGTGATCGAGCTCTTGCCCGACGTGTCGGGCATCAGCGGCGCGAGGCCAGCGACCACCGACTTCGCGTCGGCCGCAAGCTCGGAAGCCACGTGCTGGGCCGGGTGTTCGATGAACTCGGCACCCTCGACTTGCGCGCCCGTGCGCGAGAGGTTGAAGACGTCGAACTTCAGGCCACTGCGATGACAGTCGCGGATGAACTGCTCTGTCCAGCCACGGTAGTGATCGAGTTCGATGGTGCTCGGGATGACGCCGCCGTCGTTGGCGAGCGCGCCGATCAGGAGTCCCGAACGGCCGTTGCCATCTTTGGCCCGACGCACATAACTGCGACGGTCGTCCGACAGCATCAACTCATCACCGACGCCCGCGCCGGTCGCGTAGAGCTGATCCGATGGGAATCCGAAATCGACGCCGGCGAGCGAGACCCGGCTGCAACCCATGATACGGGCCGCCTGCAGCGCAACATGCATCACGCTGCCGCCCGAGCGAATCATGGGAATCTCGGTGTCACCGAAGGCCTTGATGAGGCTCTCGGTATCCTTGCCCGAACAATACGGAAGGACCGGAACATCGCTCTGACCGAGGGACTCGGGGTTCACCGCGATCTCCGTGATGATGCCTGCAACGCCACTCAGGTCGACATCTGCCAAATGGTGGGCGCCCTGCTTCGGATCTAGCATGACGATGAAGTCCGGCGTCACGCCGCCGCGTACCAAGGCCTTGACGGCTTTGTACGAGCAGAGCACCACCGGTCGAACTTTCTGATCACGAATCCAGGCCACCGACTCATCGAGCGAGGGACCCGCACCGACGACGACCGCGCCGCATCCGGCGAAGGCGTTCTGCAACCCGCGGATGTCCTTGCCCCGCTGCGCAAGCGTCGGAATGTTCGCGATGAACTGCTGTGCCCAGCGCTCGCCGAGGCTGCCAACGGTGTTGCGATTCATGAAGGCTTTTCGCATGCGCTCATCGAGTGCGGACTTCGCCGACTCAGGGCACTGCGCGCCGGGGCCCCACAGCAACCACACCCGACCCGGACGGCAGATCGAAAGGTCATGGATCGACTCCAAGGCCGCATCCGTACGAGCGATGTCGAGTTGCGACGAATCGTCGTCGCGGGCAAGACCCGACCACTCGAGCACGCGAACGTAACCGCGGTCACGCAGGGTGGCTGCGACCATCGTCGCCTCGTCACCGGCGACGACGAAGATGTCGTGGCGCGGATCGGCGTCGATGCCGAGCGCACGGTCTACATAATGAATCACCGTGGGGACGCCCTCGCGCTCCGACGAGGCGAGCCAGTCGCCGATCAGCTTCTCGGTCTGCTTGATGACGGCGAACAAGCGAAGGAACTCCGCCGTATCCTCGATCAAGCGCGGCGTCAGATCCTCTTCGAATCGCGTCGCCATCGGGTTCGTGCTGTTGAACATCGCACCGGTCGTACGCACCACGTCGAGTCCATGCGTGATCACGTGCGAAGGACGCCCATCGACGATGGCCTGCATGAGCGCCTGTTGGGCATAGCCGTAGCCACGCGCAGCCGCGAGTTTTTCGTTGAGGTCCGGCGTGGATTTGGTGATCGGCTGAGTCATGGTCATCTCTCCAGAATGAGTCGTCATGGATTAATCGTTATTTCGGTTGAAGGTGCTATCGAGGCGCTTTGAGGTCGCCTTGAATTCGGCCAGCACGGCATTGAGTGCTGAGAACTGTCGCTCGTAACGAGCCGTGATCGCTTCGATCTGCTTGTCGAGCTTGGTCTGCTCGGTCTCGATACGACTGAGTTTGTTTTGATAAGATTTCTCGACATCGGCGACGGTTCCCGTGCTTCGCACGAGTCCGAATACGGCGATCGCCATATCGCCGGCGAGACCGCTCGCCGATCCCGAATAAAGGTACGGCTCCGAAGCATTATTCGAGAGGGCTTTCACGACATCGGTCGGATTGCTCTCGAAGCTCGACTTGAACTTGGCCTCGTCGAACTGCAGCACGCCCGCTCGATCGAGCGATACGCCAATGACGCTCCAGTGGGTCGCGCTTCCGCTCGCACTCGAAGATCTCGCCGTGAGCTTGGCGCGCAGGGTGTTCTTGATCCCGCGCACCGAGGTATCGCCCTTGAGGGTCGCCGACAGATCGTTGTCTTCGATCGCCGGGCCGGTCGAGATCCCGATGAATTCCATCAGCGTGTTGTAGGCCGCGACGAAATTTTTGGCCGACGCCGCAATATCCGTGGAATCAAATGACACACCGAGCTGAACGGCGGTTGCCGAAGTGCTGTTGAGCTTCAGCGTCACGCCGTCGAGCGCGTCCGTGACGACGTTGCTTGAGCGCGTCATCGGAATGTCGTTGATCGTGAAAGCGGCATCCTGCACCGTCTGGAGCGTAGTCGGAAACAGACCGCCGAAGGTGTAGCTGCCTGAAAACGAACCCGTCGTCGCCTGCGACAAGGTGATCTGCTTGGTCGTCGCGTTGATCGCGGTTACGGTTGTGCCCGCAGGAATGCCTGTTCCCGATATCGTGCTGCCAACCCAGATGCCGTCGACGTTATCCATCTGCAGTGCGGTCGCACCGGAACTGAAGGCACTCGGCACTCCCGTCACGGCAGGCAGAGTCGCCGTAAACGAATTGCTGGCGCCCGATGCCCCTTCGAGCACGATCTTGTAATCCGCGCCGGTGTTGACGAGCGTCGCCTTGACGCTGCTTCCCGAAGCGTTGATCGCCGAGACGATACCAGAGACGCTGGTGTTGGCGGTGATAGAAACGGTTTTGTCGAGCGTGCCGTCGGCTTTGTAGAGCTTGATATCGTACGCAGAAGGGTTCGGCACCGTGCTGTTGCTCGCAAATCCTCCCGAGGCGATGCGCTTCGGTTGGGCGAGCGTCGTCACCTTAATCGAGTGATTTCCGGGCAAAGCCACTGCGGAACTTCCCGCTTCGGCGACGACCACACCTGAATTCGAGTTCGAGATGCTGAGCTTGTTCAGCTTGCCAACACTGCCGAGTTCCGTCGCCGCAGCCTGAAGATTGGAAAGCGCGCTCTTAAGCAGACCCAAGCTCGAAACGGCGACTTCCGCCTTCGTTTTGTTGGTGTCGATTTGCTTCTGGCGCGGTTCTTTGACCGCGTTCACGAGATCCGTCACCAACTGCTTGGTATCGAGATCTGCGGCGCCGAGGCTGGTGAGGACGTTTGCGGTAGTCATGGTTTAGCGTCCATCACCGCAGCACTTCGAGCAGCGACAGCTGCGCCATGCGGGCCATCATCGATTGCGAGGCCTGTAACAACACTTCCTGTTTCTGCAGTTCGGTCAGTGCGGAGGCGTAATCGAGATCGCGAATCGACGACAGTGTCTCTTGGGCACGAAGTTTGGTTTCGACGGCCTGCTCTTCGATCAATTGCAATCGCTGCTGGGTACCACCCACTCGAGCCAGTACCGCGCTCGAGTCGCTGACGAGCTGATCCACCTGAGCAAGCGCCTGGACACGCACCGACTCATTGTTTTCTTTCAGAGAGGTCGATAGAGAGCCGATGACCTCGAAGAATCCCGTGGTCAGCGCGCCGTTTTTGACGGCCTTGAACACGGTCGGTCCGGAGACCGTGACGTCCTCGTAACCCACATCGGTCACCCGCACCCGCAATGGCGCGGCAGCCCCGGTGTACACCACCGTGCCATCGCCTTGCATGGTGTACGGTGGCTCTGAGGAATTGATGCCCGCAAAAACGTATCGATCGTCGGCATCGCGCGTATTCGCAATATCGATGAGCGATCGTTTGATCGAGTCCACCTCTTCGGCCAGCGCCTGTCGGCGTCCCTCCCCGATCGAGGTGCTTGCCGCCTGGAAGGCGACTTCCTTGAGCCGATCCATGAGTTCGCTTGCCGCTTGCAGCGCCTTGGCTTGAGCATCGACTCCGATGCGAGCGCGCGAGATCGATTCGACGTCGGTGTCGAGTCGCTTCAAGCGACTCTCGAGCGCCTGGATTCGAGCCACTTTGTCCGGGCCTTCCGACGGCCGCGTGAACTTCTTGCCGAGCGACAATTGAGCTTGCATCTTGGCCATCTCGGCCGAGTTGTCGCTCATCCTCTCGGTAAGCTGGCTGTAGATCATTCCGGTCGATACACGCATGGGCTATTCCGTTACAGTCGCTGCAGCAGCGCATCGAAGATGCGGCTGGCGGTTTGAATGACCTGAGCGTTGGCCTGGTACGCCTGCTGATAACGCAGCAAGTCGGCGAGTTCCTCGTCGAGATTCACGCCCGATACGCGCTCGCGCGCTTCTTTGGCGTAGTCACGTACCGTGCGTTGAGCGTCCCGACCGATTTCGGCCTGCACTACGAGCGCACCCACGCGGTCGACGACATTTTCGTATTCCTGCTGTACCGTCTGATCGTTGCCGAGCAGGTCTTTTCGATCCTGAATTCGCGCGATCGCAGCAGCCATGCGGTTGTCGCCCCGCGGATCGTCATTGGGTCGAATCGAGAAGACGTCGCCGGCCGAGGGCACGCCCCCCAAAGAGACCACCCAGTTCCCATAGCTCACCGAGCGACTTACCGGGTCCATCGCACCGTTGGCGACGGTCGTCTGCGTCGCCACATCGACGATCGAGTACGAGTTGTCGCCACCGAATCGCAACTCGTACGAGCGCTCTTCGGGGGAGAGGGCGAGCGGCGGCTTGCCGGATTCGAACGAACCCACGAGCGCCACAGCCGAAGTAAGCCCAGCGCTATCGACGCCAAAAACAAGCAGATCTTCGGCAAGCGCACCTTGCATCACGAATCCAGGCTTGAGCCCAAGTTGTCGGAGCGTCCCACTCGAGGTCCCGCCCACTTCGGCATCGAAGTCGATGGTGATCGGTGCATCGTTGAAATGAGTCTTCTCTTCGAGTCCGAGTGAATTCGCGCCCACCGAGAAAGGCTCGCCAAATCGACCGTCGCTGTTGCGCAGCACGAGCTTTCCGGCGGTGACCGCCGCCGTCACACCAAGCGACGCAGCATTGATTTGCGCAGCCAGTGCGTTGGTACGGTCGGTGGCCGTCTCGGTATTCGCTGCCGTCCGCTGAATGACGACGCCATTGAGCGTGAGACTCGCATTGACCGGAATCGCCGTATCGACGGCCACTTCCTGATAAGACTTGAACAGCAAGCGGGGCCCGTAGCTCTTCTGCTCGACGCCAAAATTATTGCTGCCGACGGAGATTGCAGCGCCACCCGAGTCGACCAATACGATCTCCGAACCGGAGTCGAGGGCGGAGGCATCGGTACGCTCAGCCATCTCGAGACGCGCTTCGATCGTCGGCAGTCCACCATCGGCGTTGATCGCCGCCATGAGTCCGGAGACCGAGGCCGCGCTGAAGTTGCGGCCATTGACCGTGATGCTGAGCGAACCCGATGTAGAGGGAGGTCGTAGGCGAACCTCGCTCTTGACCTCGGCGACGACACCCGTCGTCGCCCGTTGTGCGTTGATCGCCGCGGCATACTCGCTCACCGTATTCGGCTGACCATCGCGCGGAATCTTCGACGAGATCGCCACGTTGTTGATGCGCAAAGCACCCGACGCCAGCGGCGTAAAGGAATCGACGTCGATACGATCACTGAGCAAGGACGCCGGAGTCTGGATTTTCCCGCCGGCGCCGTTGTCTTGAGACCCTGACGTGGCAAACGCACCGTAAGTGAAGGCCTGATCGAGATACGAATTGGTGCCCGAGCGATTGAGATAGGTCGCGGAGTACTGCGCCCCGGCGAAAAAACCATTAGCCGTAGTGACCACGCCCGCGGCCATTTGCGGCCCTGCGAGCTGTCGTCCGTCCCGCGTGAAAATCGCGACCTCGGCAGTCGAGGACTCGGAGCGGAGCAGCACGTTTTTCATTCCCGCTTCGATGACCGCGATCGGCTTGCTCGAGGCCGCGAACGTCGTCGCGACCGAGCCCGGGCTCGCGCCACGGGGCAACACCTCTGCAATCGAGCGGCCGGTCACCACATCTCGGGCAGCGCCGAGAATCACATCCGCGCTGATTCCGCTCAAGTTCGACAGCGATCCGGAGACACTCAAACGCATGCCCGTGACGATTTCGTCTGGTTCGCGAATCAACGTCGAAAATGTTTGAGCGGGTCGTTGCTGTGGCGTCACGCGGAACGTGTCGCCGTTGACGGCCGTACCGTTGAACGAAAATCTCAATCCGTCGATATCGACGGTCGTCGAGCCACTCGCGGAACGGTTCGATTGCCGGTCGGTGACGATCCACTCCCCTCGCGTGCCGTCATAGCGCGCGCTGTAAGCGCGATATCCGACGGCTGCCGGATCGATCACCTCGACGCCGAGTCGAGTGGTTCCTGCATTGGCGCCCCCGTCGACATCGAAATCGGGGCCGACATAAAAAAGGTCTCTACCCTGACGTCCTTGCGAGTCCAGTCCCTGTCGATGCAGTCGATTGACTTCATTTCCGAACGCGAGCGCGAGGTTGTCGAGGCGACCCGCCGCAACACCGAGCGCCTGGGACCGGTACGACACTAAGCCGCCGACGACGCCAGCACGAATCGGCGGCAACACCGTCGGACGACTTTGCGCATCGAGGACGAGCTGCACCCGACCTGGATCGATACTGTCGAACGAAGCGGACAAGCTGCGGGCGTTACCGCCTTCCACGAGCGCCGCACCCGATGCACTTTCGCCAGCGTAGACCGACGAGATTCCGTTGTCGGACAACACGACGGTGATGCCGATCTGCTCAGCGAGATCTCCGAGGATCGAGTCGCGCTTGTCGAGGAGCTGCATGGGCTGCTCGGCGCTCGAGGCGCGATTGACCAGCTGCTTGTTGATCGAAGCAAGCTCCGATAGCAGGGAGTTGGTCTTGACGGCCGCATCGTCGATGGCTTCTCGCGTCGAGCGGTCGAAGTCGGCAATGGTCGAGCCGAGACTTCTGAACCGCAACGCTACGCCATCGGCGGCGGCCACAAACCCGGCGCGGGCGCCGACGGAAGCTGGTGCGACTTCCAGTCCGCGCACCGCGCCGAAAAATTCTTCGAATGCGCCGTGCAAGCCGGCTTCGGAGCTGCCGATCGCATCCTGCAACGCCTGCAACTCGCGCAACAGCGATTCCTGCGCCGAGAGCTCGCTCGTGGCGCGCTGCAGATTTTCTTCGGCGAATCGGTCGTAGACACGCTGGACGCCTGTAAAACGGACACCGGAGCCAAGGCTGATGCGCGAGGTCGTATCTTGGCCGGCGGATTCGATGATCGAGCGCTGACGGACATAACCTTCCGTCTGCAAGTTGGCAATGTTGTTACCAGTGGTCGCAAGCGACCGCTGGTATGCCGTTAATCCGGAGACGCCTATTCCGACGATATCGACCACGTCACTTCTCCGTCATGCCGAATTGTCGACGTTGAAGGACATCTACCGTGGATTCCGTCTGCTTCTTCAGCTGCTCCTCGATGAACGGCGCGAGGCCTATGCCGCCGGCTCGGGACATGCCGAGGGCAACTTGCTGATCGAACATTTGTTCGTAGGTTTCCATCGCGTCGGAGCCGAGCAGTCCACTGCGCGTGACCGACTTCCGCATCTCTTTCAACATGAGATTGAGGAAGAGCGACTCGAATTGTTTGGCGACGTCCGACGTCGTGTCATCGGGCCGACGACCCGCCTTGGCCTTGAGATTGGCCAGCGAGTTGAAGTCGAACCAGGATGACGGAGTACGAACGTCCATGGTCGTCAGATCACGATCAACTCGGCCTGCAGTGCTCCGGCCCGCTGCAGTGCTTCGAGAATGGAGATCAGCGCCGTGGGCGATGCACCAATTTCATTGACCGCATTCACGATCTGGCGCAACTCGGCACCGGGCTTGAAGAGCACCATTTTCTTGTTTTCTTCGGTGACCGTGATATCGGCGTTCTGGACGGGGGTGGTCGTCCCGCCACGCGAGAACGGCTCGGGCTGACTGACTTCGTTTGTCGCCTCGACCGTCACGGTGATATCACCCTGACTCACGGCAGCCGCCAGAACTCGAACATTCGAACTGATGACGACCGTGCCCGTACGTGAATTGACGACGACCCGAGCAGGAGGCTCAGCAGCATCCACATCGAGCTCCTCGAGGAGTCCGACGAACGCCACACGAGCCTCCGGCGCGGTTGGTGCTCGAACCTTGACGGAGACGGCATCGACTGCCGCAGCGACTCCGTCACCGAACTGTGCATTGATGGCTTTCATGATCCGCGCACTGGTCGCGAAATCAGGATTGGTGAGATTGAGGGTGACGTGATCGCCCACATTGAGCGGACCCTCCACTTCACGCTCGACGAGCGCTCCACCGGGAATACGTGCGGAGGTCGCCACACCCACTGCCACCGAGCTGCCGGCGGCATCAGCCGAGAATCCCGAGGCGGCGACCGGGCCTTGGGCGACCGCGTAGGTTTCACCGTCGGGACCGCGCATCCGCGTCATCAGCAATACGCCGCCTCGCAGGCTCTTCGCCTTGGCGATCGCCGCGACGTTCACGTCGATCTTTTGACCCGGCTTCGCGAAAGCCGGCAGTTCCGCCGTCACCATCACGGCGGCCACGTTCTCGACTTTGAAATCCTTCACGGCGGTCGGATCGAGGTCGTAGCTCGACAGCGGGCCGTCCACCGAAGCGCCCATCCGCGCCAATGTCTCCCGCAGGGTCTGGATCGTGAACGAGATGTCTTTTCCGTCGCCGGTTCCCTGCAGACCCACCACGAGGCCATAACCAATGAGTTGGTTCGGTCGAGCTGCCGACAAGGCCGCGATATCTTTGATGCGCGCCGCTTCAGTTATCGAACTTGCTGCCGACAGAATGACAAGGGCAAGTGTCGATACGATTCGTGCTGCGCGTGATGCAAAAGTCATGATTCGGCTCCCTCTTCAGAACGGCCACAGACGGAGCAATGCTCGGTTCATCCAGCCAGAACGACTCGCGTCAGCGAGCTCGCCTTTGGAAGCGAAGCTGATATCCGCATCCGCCAATCTGCGCGATCGGACCGTGTTGTCGGGCTGGATATCGGAAGGTCGCACGAGACCGGTCAAGCGCACGATCTGCGTGCCTCGCCCCATCTCCATGCGCTTGTAACCGCGGACGACCAAAAGTCCATTGGGCAACACCTCGGTCACGACCGCGGTGACCGAACCCGTGATGCGGCCTTGCTGCTGCGCACGGCCCTCGCCGGTAGATTCGATCGCGCTTTCGGCGGGGTTGATGTCGACAGGCCAGGGAACTCCGGCCTTGTCAAAGAAACGGTTGAGCTCGGTGAGTGCGTTGCCATTGAGCGCCGTCGTCGCCGAGTTGCGAGAGGCATTCGAGGACGCCGACGTCGAAGCCGTCACCTGCTCTTCGATCAAAACCGTCAGCAAATCTCCGGGCTGACGCGCACGATCGAGCCCGAGCAAGCTTCCCTGCCCGGCACGCGAAAAAATCGACCCATCGGCCACTAGCGGCGCAGATCGATCATCTGCCGGGATGTACACCCGCTCCGGTGGCAAGTCGCGTACGCCGACCTCGACGCAGGCGCCGAGCGACGTGGCGAGAAGGACGATGAGCATGACGTTTCGGATCACGGGTCAACCTCAGAGGTTGTTGTTGGCGAAGCGCAGCATGCCGTCGACCGATTCGATCGCCTTCGAGTTGACCTCGTAGGCGCGTTGGGTCTCGATCATGTTGACCATTTCTTCGACCACATTGACGTTCGAGCTTTCGAGCGCGCCCTGGATCAACTGACCGTTGCCCTGCTGCGTCGGAATGCCGACCTGCGGCGGACCGCTTGAGGTCGTCTCTCGAAAAAGGTTTTCACCGATGGCCTGAAGTCCCGAAGGGTTTAGGAATCGTGCGAGCTGGATCTGACCAATCGTCTGGGCCTGCGCCTCACCGAACGTCTGGATGGAGACCGTTCCGTCACCACCGATCGTGATCGTCTGCGCGTTCTGCGGGATCGCCAATTCCGGCTGCAATCGATAGCCGCTCGAATTGACGAGTACACCTTCGGCGGAAATTTTGAATCCACCGTCACGGGTGTAGGCGAGCGTGCCGTCCGGTTGCAGAATCTGGAAAAAGCCCTCACCACTGATCGCCAGATCGAACGCGTTCTCCGTCTGGATGAGGTTGCCTTGAGCGTGGAGCTTCTCCGTCGCCACGACACGCGTTCCGGTACCGAGCAAGAGCCCGGTCGGCGCGGCCGTATCGGCCGAGGTCTGCGCACCGCCCTGACGGACGCTCTGATACAGGAGATCTTCGAACGTCGCGCGATCCCGCTTGAATCCCGTCGTGTTGACGTTCGCGAGGTTGTTGGCGATGACCGTCATGCGCGTCTGCTGCGCATCGAGTCCTGTTTTCGCTACCCAGAGTGCTGCTTCCATTTGAAGGATTCCTCGCCTTTCGTATTACTGACTCAGCCGCGCCAGAGACTGGCTGCGCTCGGCGAGATCACTCGCCTGCTTGAGAACTTTGACTTGCATTTCGTAACGTCGGCTCATGCTGATCATGTCGACCATGCTGCCGAACAAATTGGCATTGCTGCCCTCGAGAACTCCCGAGGCGACAGCCGGCGTTTGTGCAGCCGGAAACGGCTGACGATCCGCCGATTCGTACAAACCATCGGTACGCAGATTGACCTTGGACGGATCCGCCTCGACCACCTCCAGTCTTGCGAGCGGCTGGAAGACCACCGCCTCGCCACCCACCTGCTTCGTCAGTACCGTGCCATCTGGCCCGATCTTGAGTTCTGCCAAGGGAGGAACCGTGATCGGCTCATTCGAATCGCTGACGAGCAGCTCACCCGAACCGATCTTCAACGCCCCATTGGCGTCGACCGATACATCACCGCGTCGCGTGTAAGCGATCTCGCCGTTCTTCGACAACACCGCGAACAGCTGATTGCCATTGAGCGCGATATCGAGGGGTCGCCCCGTGCTCATCATCGGCCCGGCGGTCAAGTCCACACGCGATGACGGCAGGACGACCGGAACGAAGCGCGACTTGAAGCCGTCGCCGTCGTACCGATACGTCTCGGTAGCCGCAGCGAACGCGCGTTTGAAGCCAGCGGTGCTGACGTTCGCGATCTCGTTCGAGATCTGCTGAACGCGCTGATCGACGAACCTCTGTCCGCTCAGCGATGTGAAGATCAGTCTGTCCATGATGGGCGGTCAGATCTCATCAACCACGAATATTGACGATGGTGCTCGTCAAGTTCGTCGCGGTTTCGATGGCCTTGGCGTTGGCCTGGAAGTTTCGCTGTGCGGTGATCAGGTTGACGAGCTCTTCAGTCAGGTCGACGTTCGCTCGCTCGAGCGCACCACCCTGAATCGTTCCGTAGCCGTCCGAGCCTGCGACGCCGACGACCGCATCGCCCGAGTTGGACGTGGCGACATAGTTGGCGTTACCGATCTGCTTCAACCCGTTCGGGCTCGCGAAGTTCGCGAGAATCAGTTTTCCGAGCGCTTCCTGCTGACCGTTAGTGTAGTTCGCGCGAACCGTACCGGCCGAGTCGATGCTGATACCGTCGAGGCGACCGGAGGTGAATCCGTCCTGCGTCAGCGACAACACCGAGAAGGGCTGCGAGAACTGCGTGGAGAACTTTCCGTAGTCCACGTTCAGCACGATGAGGTCGGCACCGTTCTGCGGATCGAACGGCGTATAGCGGGCGCCTTCCTTCGGCGAGACCAGCTTACCGGCCGTGTCGAAGGTCAACTGACCCTTGGTCAGGTAAATCGGCGCGTAGTTCGGAAGATTTTCCGGCTTCTTCGTCGTCTCTTTACCGTCCTTGTCGATGTAGAGAAGGTTGCCGTCGGTATCCTTCGCCTGAACGAGCACGGTGACTTTCGGCACGCTACCGCGAATCTGCGAGGTCAAACTCAAGCCGAAGTTCGGGTGACCGTTGATATTGATGAACGATTCTTCCGAAGTCGTTCCCGAGGTGAACACGAATCGAGAGTTGTCCAGATCGTATTCAACTTGTACGCCGCTGACGGCCTTGCCGTTCGGGCCGGCGATCGCATTGATTCGATCTTCCAACGCTTGGGCGAAGGTGGTTCCGGTATAGGCACCCGGCGGGATACGGATCGAACCGTCAATGCCATCGACCGTGACGTTGACGATGTTGTCGTTGGGGGTCACGGAGAAGGTTCCGGTGATATCGATACCGGCCTTGCTGCCCGTGGTGACGGCAGGCTTCGAGGCCAAGCCGGTACCCGCAGAGGAAGTGATTTCGGTCGAGAACTCGTCGGAGATGCCGAGCAGGTTCGAGGCGCGATCATTATCCGAGAGCGAGATACGAATCAGCGATTTCTCACCCGTCGTGCCCGAGGAGAACACGAACTTTCTTTGATCTTTGAGATAGTCGACACGAATGCCGTAACGACGCTGATCTTCGTTGAGGATATCGTTACCGTTCGGGCGAAGCTCGCCCGTCGACAACGTACCTTGGGTCGTACCGGCGCCGACCGCCGTGAAGTCGCCCGTCGCCGGGAACCCGAGCACATCGTTCGCCCTCGGCGTCGAACCGTCCGTATCGAGAGGTCCGAGCACCTTGAGGCCCTGGATCTTGAACGAGTTGTCGTACGGCTTGAAGGTGAACGAGCGTGCGCGCGGGTCGTAACCGACTTTGATCACTCCCGAGCCGATGTGGCTATCCACCTCGCGCTGCACCGCCGCGACGAGATCGTTCGCCGCGTTCGGCGCATTCGGGCTGTAGGTTTCGAGCGAGGGCAATCGCATTTTGATGCCGGACTCGAGCGCATTCGCACGGGTCTTGCCGGTGCCGACAAGGGCGCCGTTCTGACCCACGCGGGTGTCCGCATACGCGGTACGCAGCGGGCTGTCGGCCGGCAGGTTGTCGAGATCGATTTCCGCAAACAGCCGGAAATCGCTGTTGGCAGAACTATTGATGCTGGTGTATCGATCGTCACCATAGGCGTTATTGATCGCCTTGGTCATTTCCGCCGCCAACTCCGTACCCGTCAGGGCCTGACCGCGAAGCTTGTCCGGCAGCGAGACGACGATCGGGTCGGAATCGTCCACCGAAATCTTCACGAAGTTTCGGTTGTTGACGCCGCGCTGCTTCTCGACGGTCGAACCGACCGTGATAGCCGTCGCGCTCGAGAAATCCGCGCCCGTGAATCCACCCGCCTGACTCTTCATCGAGTTCGTGACGGCGATCGAGAAGGTTTGATCACCCTCGAGATCGTAGAAGGTCAATGAACCGTCGAGTGCTTTACCCGTGTACCCCAAGCCGAGCGCAGCCAGCGCTTGTGCAGCAGTTTGACTCGGTGCCGCAGCGCCGGAGGCGCCGACACTCGCAATGTTGGTCGCGCCCGACAACAACGTGTCGATATCTTCGGCACGCAACGTCTTGCCGGAGGCAGCATTCGCCGACTGGCTATGGAACGTCAGCGTTCGGGTCACCGCCGAGGCACCCGAGCCTTTGGTCAGCGTGATCGAGTATTCCTGCGCCGGCGTTCCGGCGCCGGAGGTCGAGATGGCGTTGGTCCAGGTACCGCTCGCGGTCGTGCTGACCTCGGAGAAGCCGATGCGAATCTTGTTGCTGTCAGTGCTTCCGAAATCGAAGCCGCTGGCGCGGTCAATGAATCCACCCGTCAGCTTTGCCGGCGTCGAGTCGACTTCGTTCGTCTGGTCATTGAGGAAGTAGAGCGGGTGTGGCGAACCGGCGTTGAAGGTCGGGTCGAACTTCGTCGGATCAGTCGTCTTCTGACCGAACTTGTCGATGTACAGCGTCTCGCCCTTATCCGTCTTCGCGTTAAGCAAGGCGGGTTCAATTTCGCGATCACCGACGTAGATGTACGTCTGCCATTTGTTGGTCGGATCTTCGATCGTGGCGTTGGACACCTTGACGTAGTAGATCGTCGCGATCGAGGGGTTGCCGAGAGAGTCGAACACCGTGATCGAGGTCGATCGGTTGAACGTGTTCGGATCGTTTCGATCGAACCGGTACACCGCACCGCCCGACTTGAACTGCTCCTGCTGCGGAATGATCTCCGCGTCGGCGGGCAGGTTCACGCCGAGGTCGATCTTTGACGACGCACGCGGCAAGCCCGCGGTGCTCGGCAACTGCAACGATCTGGCCGAACTCAAACCCGTGGCGACGACCGATCCGTCGTCGTTGACAGGGAATACTTGGACGAACTGTCCCGACGAGTCGACGACGTATCGATCGTTGTTGACTCGGAACGAGCCGTTTCGGGTGAACACCGTCTGGTTCGACGTCAGGTTGGGCTTCAGCACGAAAAAGCCCTGGCCCTGAATGGCCATGTCGAGCGAGTTCTGCGAGAACGCGACGTTACCTTGCGAGAACTCCTGGTCCACGCCCTTGAGCAACACGCCCTGACCGATCGAGCCCTTGGCGTTCTGGAGCGGCGACGTCGCGAAGATGTCGCCGAACTCCGCACGGGCTTTCTTAAAGCCGATCGTGCCGACGTTGGCGATGTTGTTACTGACGATTCCGAGCTCCGCCTTGGCAGCGTTCAGACCAGTGAGTGAAGTATAGAAAGACATATCTGCTTTTCTCCGAAGGGGATGAGTCGTGCTCGACTCAACGCATCGTGGTGACTTGAGAAAGAGGAAGCTGCGCGCCGTTCTGCAGGTTCAGGACAACGTCCTGACCATTCATCGACACGCTGTTGACGGGGATGTACAGCAAGGCTTTCGCAGCCTCGACTTTGCCGGCGCGGCGCACCGCAACATCGACCTGATAGCGACCCGGAAGTGCGTTCGCACCGCCTTGCAAGGCGCCATCCCATGAGAACGGGTAATCGCCCGCTCCCGCCGGTCCGAGTTCGAAGGTTTCCATGATCTGTCCCACCGCATTGCGGATGGTGACGACCGCACCATCGACAGGCTCGGTGAGTCGAACGGCGCCGTCGAGCGACTGACCATCGCGCAACTCGCCATAATTTCCGGCCGACAGCACGGATCGCCCGATCAAAGAACCGCTCGAGAGCATCCGGTTGGCACTCATCTGATCGGAGAGACCCTTCAATTGCGCGGCCATCTCGCCGATCGAATTGACCGTCGAGAACTGGGCCATCTGCCCGAGGAACTCACCGTTCTCCATCGGAGCGAGCGGATCCTGGTTCTTGAGCTGGGCCGTCATGAGTTTCAAAAACTCTGTTTGGCCGAGTGAAGTCGAGCGTTGCACTTCCTTCTGCTTTTCGGCCTCGTAGCTCGAGACGCCCGGAGGCAGAGGGGTACGCCCTGAAGTCGGAATGGAGGTGGATGCCATTTAAGTCACGCTCACTTGGTGTTCATGTCGATCGTGCGGATCATCAGCTCGCGGGCCGTGCTGGCCGTCGTCAGCGCGGTCTCGTATGAGCGCGCGGCATCGAGCATGTCCGTCATTTCCTCGAGCGGATTCACGTTCGATCGGAAGACGTAGCCTTCTGCATTCGCAAGTGGATTTTCAGGATCGAAGTACTGTTGGTTGACGGCTCGGGTCTCGGTGATTCCTTTGACCTTCACGCCGTAAGCACTTTGAAGTTCGTCGGACGCTTGCTCGAGGACCGTGGCGAAAACCGGACGCTTGGCGCGATACGCGCTGTTCTCCGATCCGGCGACGGTCTCGACGTTGGCGAGGTTGGACGCAATGGTGTTCAACCGAACGGTTTGAGCGTTCAGTGCACCGCCAGCGAGCTTGAGTATGTTCGAGAGTGACACGATCGTTCTCCGTTAAGACGACGCTTAATCGCCCCGATACGCCTTGCGCATTCCTGAAAGCGCACCTTCCGCGAAGCGCAACGCGGCCAGGTAGCGCCCAGCAGCATCACCATAGGCAGCTTCTTCAATGTGAGTCTCCACTGTGTTTCCGTCCCTCGCGGGCGCCAAAGGCACTCGGTACTGCAGCGCATCGCGCGTCAGTTGATCGGGCGTCTCGATGTGCTTCATGTGCGTCGCAGAGAGACGAAAGTCGTCGCTCGCCGCACGCAACGCTGCGCGAAAATCGACATCACGCGCGCGGTACTGCGGAGTGCTCGCATTGGCGATGTTCCCGGCGATGACTTCGAGTCGCTTCGCCTGGACGGCAGCAGCGGTAGGAAATACACCGAGTACACGATCAAGTGATGGCATGCCGAACAACTCCGAAAAACGCGCTGAATGGTTTTCGCGAGAGTTGTTCAGCAAATCTTGTGCCACTCGATTCGAGGCCCGAATCGTGTGCATTGCGGCAAGGTTCGTTCGATAACCGGCAAAGAATGAGAGATCACGACGACGGCGCCCGGCAATTGCTTGCCGGTGAGAGAAATCAGATCAACACACTGCCGGTCTTTGCGTTTCGCGCAACTCCGATACGAAAGACACCTTAATAAAGAGAAGGCCTTTTACGACTGCAGGCTTTTTCCACGAAGGCCGTCGGATACGGGTTAATGGCCCAGCGATTGCATTGATCCCTGCAAGAAAAGGTCGATGTCAGCCACGGGAAATCGTTGGCACGACTATTGCTTGGGACATATTGGCCAGCCTGTAGCTGGCGAGATTTCGACGGAGAACCACGTAATGGCTCTTGTAATTAACACAAATATTGCCTCAATCCAGTCCGAGCGCGCCTTGGCTACGAATCGCGGCAGCATGGAACAGGCGATGCAACGCCTCTCCTCTGGCAAGCGAATCAACAGCGCGATCGACGACGCCGCCGGAATCGCCGTTACGCAGCGCATGCGTAACCAGATCCAGGGCCTCAACATGGCGATCCGTAATGCCGGTGACGGTATTTCGATGGCGCAGACGGCCGAAGGCGCGATCGACGAAATCCAGAATATGTTGCATCGCATGCGAGAGCTCGCGGTGCAGTCGTCCAACGGCACCTACACCTCTGAAGACCGCAGCTTCCTGAGCGTCGAGTTCAACGAACTCGTGAAGGAAATCCGTCGAGTCTCGAACCAGGCTGCCTGGGACGGCGACCTCAAGCTCATCAGTGAAGATGCCAAGGCCATGAACGTGCAGGTCGGTATCTCGGCCGCCGACTACATCAAGATCCCCCTCGGCCCGCTCACCATCGAAGATCTGAATCTCGCTGAGCGCACGACGGTGAACAACACCACGGGCGGTCAAATCAACACTTGGGACTTGAAGGAAGCGACTTCAGGCGTCACGACATCAGGCGTATCGGGCACCCGAGTACTCGACGAAAATCAACAGGTCATCGATGTCAATTTCACGGATGTTCCGCTTCCCAACTTCGAATTGAAGCTCTGGGACGGCACGAGACAGTCGGACGGAACGCCCAACCTGGCTGGCATCTCCACGCTCACGGCCGCAGGCGTGACGAGCGTTTCGGACCTCGTCAAGCAGCTCAAGGGGCATGTCGATTACAACCCTACCACCGTCGATATCCAGAATGTCGGTGGTCAGCTGAAAATCGTTTGGAAGATTCTCGGTAGTCCGATGCCGGCTGAAACGCCGTCTCTGACATGCACGAACACCGGAACGACGACGTCTGCAGAGAACAAGACTCAGAGCTTTACCGCGGCGAGTGCAGCGGCTGCCAGCGTTATTGATCTTGCGGGGACTCAGACGGACTATCGCCCTCAATCGTTCGATCTCAGTGGATTTGCCTGGTTCAAGGACTCCGTCCCGACCAGCAAGCCCAACTTCTTCGAACTTCGCGTCGGTAACCGCATGCTCTCGGCACATAACGCCACGAGCATCGTAGATCTTAGCAAGCAATTGAGGGAAGACAGCGACTACGAATTCATCCGTACGGAAGCGGGCTTGCCGGAAGGCTATGAAATGTTCGATGCCGCCGCAAGCGGCGAGACGCTCACGGTGAAGTTTGGCCAGAACGCCCAAAACCTCGGGTTCCTGCGCTACTCCGAGAGCAACGTGAACATCGCGAACACGAAAGATGCGATCACGGCGCTCGACTTCATCGACAAGGCTCAGGTGGTCGTCAACACGATGCGCGCCGAGATGGGCGCGACCATGAGCCGCATCGAGTACACCATCAACAACCTGATGAATATCGTCGAGAACACCGAGGAAGCGAAATCTCGCATCCTCGATACCGACTACGCCAAAGAATCCGCGAACCTCGCCAAGGCGCAGGTGTTGGCTCAGGCCGGTACGGCGATGCTCGCGCAGGCGAACCAGTCTCAGCAGTACGTCCTCAACCTGCTGCGGCAGGGTTAAGTCGGCGGCAACATCCAGTGATGCGGCCGCTCGTCAACCTCTCTGCCATCGCCGCGCTTTCGGCCCTGCCGATCGCGTCCGTGATGGCGAGCGAGACGAGTCGGGCGTCGTCGATGTCGTTGGCCGAGGCGGCCGAATCGTTTGCCGAAGAAGTCCTTGGTCTGCCCTCGGGCAGCGCGCGAGCTCAGTCGATCGATCGACGTATTCTGCTCGGCGACTGCACGTCAGGCTGGGCGTGGGGATTCGCCTTCGGCAGTCGTCAATCGGTGCAGGTGGTCTGCCCCGGCGATCCGCGTTCGCGTCGCTTGGTTGCACTGTCTTTCGCCGAAGCGTCAGAACCCAAAGAAGTCACTGGGCGAGAGCCAGCGGCCATGATCGTCGCCACACGCGACCTGCCCTTCGGGCATCGTCTGACGAGTGGCGATATCCGCGAGCAACCCCTGGGTGCGGGGGTTCGTCCGTCAGTCACCCTCTCATCGCCGGAACAAGTTGTGGGTCAAACCCTGACCCGGGCGGTACGCCAGGGAGATCCGCTCGGTCGAGCCGATCTGCGCGCGGCGGTCGTTATCAAAAGAAATAGCATCATCATGGGATGGTCCGATTTCTCGGGTGGGCGCGTCTCGGCAAAACTGCTCGCCCTCGAGAACGGCAAGATCGGCGAATGGATCGATCTCGAAAATCCGCAGAGTGGTCGCCGCCTACGCGGCGAGGTCCAAACGGACGGCTCGGTCCGACTGGGTTCACCAGGGGCATCGACCTCTACAATGGCGTCCGACGCAGCTAAAGTCTCTTTGGCACGTGTCGACTAAATGGACACCAGTAGTGGGTAAATCCTCATGAGCATTGACAAACTTTCATCAAACGCAGCGATCACCTCGGCTCCGGAGCGCTCGCCGCGCTCCGCCGTCATCAACGGTGAGCAGAAGGCGGCCTCCTCCAAGGCAGCAGCCGCTCAAATACCGGTCTCGACGGCCGACGTCGTCCGGATCTCTGTCACCGCCAAGGGCATGCTGCAGGCCGTGAAGAGCTCAGCCGACGACGAGGAATTCGATCAGGCGCGCGTCGACTCCATTCGCCGCGAAATCGCCGAAGGGCGTTTTCCGATCGATGAAGACCGCCTCGCCCAGAAATTCCGCGAGCTGGAAGAGCAACTCGGAGATTTCGGCTAAGCCATGAAACCCCGCGCACCCGAGGGTCTCGAAGAACTCGAAACTCTTTGTCAAACGATCTGCTACATCCTCGAACGCGAGAACGCGATCCTGCGCAGCAGAAACGGGTTGATCGGGGACGGCATCGAAGAGCTCGAGGCGATCCAGTCCGAGAAAGATGCCAAGATCAATTTGCTCGAGCGCTTGAGCCGCGACGAGACGAGCATCGACGAAACTCGACGCGATCCCGAGAAGGCCGAAAGAGTGCGCGTGGCCATCAACCGTTGCAAAGACCTGCAGTCGAGAAACCATCAGGTTTTCTCGCGGGTCGTGACGGCCCAAAGAAAGATCGTGTCGCTGCTTCGGCAGCCCGAAGAAGATCTCCACCTCTATGATCGGGGCGGACGCGGTCGTGATTTCGGATTGTCGCGTCGAGCCGAACTCGCCTGACGATGTCACTCGGGCCGGGGACTGCCCTCTGTCGGCTCCCGCCCTTCCATCCAATACACCCACGACAAGACGACGGCCACGGCTCGATAGACATCGGGCGGAATGACCGTATCGAGCGGCAGCTCGGAAAGTCTCGCGGCCAACACCGCATCGCGCATCACCGGAACACCCTGCCGGCGCGCTTCGGCCACGATTTCCTGAGCCATGCGCTCGCGACCCGTCGCCACGATGAGTGGCACCGGGTTACTGCCATACTCGAGCGCGACGGCCCGATCCTCGCGTGAGGTCTTCATTCTCGTGGCCTCATACGCGAATCGAGTGGAGCTGCCCCGGATCCATGGGCGGAACCGTGTCGTGTTGCGGTTCGATAACCGACCATCGCGCGAGATCGAGTCCCGCATCGCGCAATCGACGAGACAGTTCGCTTTTCGATTCGTCCCATCGGGTCTGCTGATTGGCGGTATCGGTGAGCACCGTGATCCCGACCCCCGCCCGCCCGACTTGTTCGATTCGAATGTCGATGTCGCCGAAGGGCAATGAAATACCGACGAGTCGCATGCGCCACGGCTGGTTCGCGTCGTCTCGACGCCCGTCTCCACCCGAGTAATCCAACGTTTTTTGCGGCGGGCTTTGATCTAGGGTGATCCACCAGCCCCCTAGTCCGTCGGGCGATGGAAACACGAACGAAAACACGGATCCGCCGCTGCGATTGGCCGCCGTCGCCGCGCTCTGAAGACCCACGAGATCATCGAGCGCCGACCAGGCCTTGGTCGCAGCGGGCCCCTCACGACGGGTGTCGATGATCTCGAGCAAGCGTCGTTTCAGATCGGCCATCGGTACGGGTCGACGCTCACGCAACTGCGACTCGAAGAAGAGACCCGACTGGGAGAGCGAGGCGGCCAAAGATTGCATCCACGCTCCAAGACCCACGGCCGATGAGGTCGATGGCAGACCTTGTGCGGCCGATGTCGAACCCGATGAATTCAATATGCCGTCGGGGCTCAACAACCAACCCGCCAAAGAACTCGGCAGGTGTAACCGACCCGATAACGACCTCACCGGATTGAGTCCAGGTCGAGACGGCATCAGACCCGCGACGGGCAACATCGGCGTCTCGAGGACTTTCGCCATCTCGTCCGACGGGGCAACCTCACCCGTCATCACCAACGCGGCGGGCGACGGCACACCACCGACCCGCGCAACGGATGTACCGGCGAGCGGCAACAGGGGTACGAGCGTGAGTGCACCGCTCAGGTCACGGGCGACCTGCATCGAGAGTCGAGAATACTCAGAAACTCCCGGGATCGGTCGACTGGAGAAAAAGTGGTCGCCGATTTTCAGGAGCATTTCGTCATTCTGAAAGCGGACGTTGGCCGTCAACACCGACCCGACCTCCCAGCGCCCGGAGGCCCCGACCGATTTGGGAACGGCAATGGCGAGATCGGTCGCGGCGACCAACTCGGGGTCGCGCGGCAGGGGTAAGGGGGGTGGAAGTCCGACGGGGCTAAGCATCACTTCAGCAGTCGTCGCGCGACTCCTCGGCTTGAGGGACGCGAGGAGTATAGTGTGGTCGAGTGGGTACAAAGAGAAGCTTTCATGAGGTTCAAGACAACCGTCGGTCCGGTCGCCCTACTGCTTTTGGCATGTTTTCTGGCCTCGCCCACCACGTGGGCCGCCGATCCGGCAGACAAGGCGCGCAGACCCCCACCGAAACCTGACGCTCGATCGCGGGCCATCCCAGAACTTGTGTGCACGAGTGAACGGGCCGTCACGGTGTCGAACACCACGCTCGCGACCCAAAGCGAGGAGGCACCCCTCCGGCTGCGCATCTCGGGTAATCTTCTCTACCTCGGCACCGATGCCGTGAACGAACGTTTCTTTGCCATCATCAATCGTGTGGATCGACGCCGCTGGTCCTCGGGCACCGCCACCTTGGTGCTCGATGAGGCCCTCGGACAAGGCGTCTGGACCAACCTCACTCTCGATACCACACGGATCAGTGCGGTCCGCTGCGAGCCCTTCGACCCACCGCCGCGATCATGACGCGCGGCAGTCCTTTGGCGACGATGGCCGTGGCCAGCGCGCTGCTCGTGGCCTGCGGCGGCGGCGGTGGCGGTGGCGGTGGCGGAGGCAATACTCCCCCGAGTTCGAACACGCCTCCGCTCTCTGGCAGGAATGTCGATTTTTCGATGGCTGGCGTGTCGTACTCGACACCCACGGTATCCGGTACGACGGGCTCAGCCGGGGGCTACACCTATCGCTGCAACCCGTCCTGCGAAACTTTGACCTTTTCGATCGGTCCCATCACGGTCGGTACGGCCACCGGGGCCTCTTCTTTGTCGCTCAAAGATTTCCAAGGCGGCCTCGATGGGGGGCTGCTGTCACCGACCACCATCCGCCGCGTACAGTTCCTGATGACACTCGATGGCGATGCTGATGTCGGCAACGGTATCGCGATCCCCTCCGAGCTCGCTCCTTCGCTCGCCAATCGCTCACTCAATTTCAATGCGACGTCCTTCGATGCGGATCTCGCTTCGCTCGTCGACTATCTGAAAGGAGATAGTCGTCTCTCTTCCAGCTATCGCGCAGGCATGCAGATTCCGTCTGCGGCGGCTGCCAGAGCCATCGCCGAGCAAGCCGAAGCGATGGCGCGCGGCGTTCTGGTCGAGTCACCGACTTCCACCTCGATACCCGTCAGCGAGATCCGGAAGTACGTCCTGCGCGTTCCCGATTCCTCTCTGATTCCTTACTCGGGAAACGCTGCATCGCTCAAGAGCGCGTATCCGAGTGGGCTGCGCCCGGCGCTCGGCGCTGGCCTGTCCCTGATCTCGGGGACACCCGGTAACGTCATGCAACTGCGTACGATCACCTCGCGTGGTATTTCGGTTGCTGCGCCAAAGTATTCCGACGGCGTCTCGGTCCGGATGGCGGAGTTGCTACTCGGTACGTCGACGAACAGTTCGCCATCCGCCGGCACGATTACTTTGACCTCTACGTCTGCAGATCTCGTCTCATTGACGTCGCTGAAGACGGCCGACGGCGTGTCCTACTCGGGTCGTCCGACCCCGACCGACTCCTCCGGCAGTGACGGGTGGCGCAACCTCGACGAAGATCTGCAACCGCGGTCACCGGAATTCGATCAGCGTGGTCTTGATCCGGCGGGCGTGATCGAGGGCGACGCCGGCACATATTGGGCCTGTGATCGTCGCGGTCCTTTCCTTCTGCAGCTCAATGCCCAAGGCCAGTCGGTACAACGACTCGGCCCGACCGGTATTGCCGGCGCCTTGCCCGATGTAAACCGACGACTGCCCGCGATACTCGAAGCACGGCAGCCCACTCTTGGCTGCGGTGGTGTCGCCGTACGCACAAGCAGTGGAGAGGTCGTGTTCGCATTGGGCGCTGCGCTCAACGTGAGTGGACGCACCGCGAATTCGGCGCGATTGCTCCGGCTCGTCGGGTTCAACCCGCGGACGAGTGCCGTGCGGCAATTCGCCATGCCGATCCGCAGTACCGAGTTTTCGCTGCGGGTTCTCGATCTCGAATCTTTGAGTGAAGATCGGGTGCTCGCGCTCGTGCGCTATCGAGACTCGAGTGCGACGGGCCCATATCGATGGGAGATCCGATCGATCGACCTTTCCAATGCCACCGAGATTTCATCTCGCGTGCTGACCTCTGGACCAAACGCGGGGCTCGCACTCGAGTTCGGGTCGGCGACGGAGGTGGAGGCGAGCGGCGTCACCCTGGCGACCTCGACCACACTCGTCGAACTCGGCGCGCTCGGTTGGATCGCCGAGTCCGCAGAGGGTCTTGCACGGGGAAATTCCCAGACGCTCATCGTCATCGGGCAAAGCAACGGCGGCGTGACGAGCCGGATTCGCGGCGGCGACGCGTCGCTGTCCGTGGCGGAACATCAGGTCGATCGAAACGGCTTGATTACGCCGCGCGCGGCGGGCAGTTCGACTGCGCCGGTGTTCGAGCTCAGCCCGTCTTCGGTCGAATCACGTCAAACCGTGATCTGGTCGTTACAGCTGCGAAACCCGGTGAACTGAGTCGGGTCTCGTCGGGTCATTCCGACTTGATGCACTCCTCGCCGCCCCGCAGTAGCGCCGCACAAACCCGATCAGCTTCCTCGTCGCTCGCGAGCTGCACGCGCAGGCGATAAAGGGAGGAACCGCGCAGCGGCGACGCATCGATCACCGGCGAAAGGTCAGCGAGTTCGACGAACGAACGCTGCAGAAAGGTCCAACCCTTTCTGGCAGAAGCCGTCGAAGAAAACGCCCCGAGCTGCACGAAGTGTTTTTTCGTCGGAGCAGGCTGTTTGACGATTGCGGACGCTGGAGGGGCGGCCGTTGCCGCCGGCGCTTGGGGCGCCTCTGCGATCGGCGCTTGGGGCGCAGCGGCCATCGGCGCATCGGAATCGGCGACCGCCGGCGCTTCGGGCACCGCGATGTCGGTTTCGGCCTCACTCGTCACGTTCGTCAGCTTGTCGCGTCGGCTTGCGGCGAGCTTGCTCCATACCCCTTCAGGGTGTATCGACAGATACTTCGAATAGGCATCCACCGTATTTTCGCGTCGAGCGACGCTCCAATCACGCTGGTCGATGAGGGCATCGCGGCGAGCCCTCGCCTTCTCGGCATGTTCGCTTTTGGGGAAGCGCTCGAGGAAGGATGCGTACGCATCGGGCGTGTCGGTGCTGACAGTGGTCTCCCAAGCATCATCTGTCTGACTGCACGCCGCGAAGAGGGCGAGGCACACCGAGGCCAGGACGATTCGAGATAATCGAGAAACTTGGACCTTCAAGAGAGACACTCCATGCAGCAAGGTCGAGCATTCGACCTGATATGCCGTAGGAGTATATCTCGCTGCAACTCAACCGCCTAACGAGCCGAGTGGCGGGTAGTACCTGAAAACTTTGGGTCGAATGCCTCGCGATAAAACGCCCAATGTTGGTCGCCGAGCGCCTGCAAAATCCTTAATGGATCGTGACCGATGCCTTCGACGATGATCCAATCGTGAGGGATACCGAGACCGACGAGATGTTCGTGGAAGTCCCGATTGTTCGAGAAAGTGTTATCCCGATCGCCGATGACGAGACGCACACGAGATCGTTCCTTGAGGCGGGCAGCGTTCTCCCGCGCCAATTGTCGCGGACTCACGTCGATGAAATGGGCGGGATCATTACCGTAGACCTCACGCATCACGTCGGCTGCGGTCTTTCCGCTCGCTCGCGGTGCCTGGGTCAAGGTGTTTTGCAGCGGCCCCGCGCCGACGATCGATACCGAGCCAAAGAGCTCCGGAAACTTGAATCCTAATCTCGCCGCACCGTAACCGCCCATGCTGAATCCATCGAGTAGCCGCCCCTCGCGTGTCGCGATCGTGCGGTAGTTCGCATCGATATGAGGGAGGAGATCACGGGTGATGAGGGTTTCCAGGGGTACAGATCCGTCTTTCCAGTCGACGTACATGCCAAGTCGCAAACCGTTGACGAACACCATCAGGAACGGTGGTACACGCCCTGCTTCGATGGCGTCATCGACGAGTTGGGCAAGCGGTCGGATTCCGCGAAGCCCACCGCCTGATCCATGCAACCAATACACCACGGGATAGCGACGCTGCCCATCGACCGCGTAGCCCGCTGGCATATAAAGGTGATAGCTGACGCGGGCGCCGGCCGCGCGACTCTCGAAGCTGTGATACGAAACACGGGGCGCCTCGATCTTCGGAGTCACCCACTCCCGCGCAGGGACCTCGGCTTTTGTCGCGCTAACCCATAACAGCGTCGAGACGATCGCAACGGTCACCGCGAGTCGCGCGAAAGATATCGAGGTGACGGTGCGATCAGTTGACAAGCAGCCTCCCCAAAAACTGGACATCATCGAAAGCATCAGGAATACGTGGGTCGTCGATGATCGGCTTGATTTGCCTCGTGAACTGGTTCTTGTTGTTGGTGTCGATGGTCGTTGCGAGCGTTGAGGACACCGGTCGCTTGAGCCACCAATAAAATCCGTAAGCTGGATGTGCGGCATTGCCTGTGAACGCCTGGTCGAAGATCGGCCTTTGCAGCAACGACGAACCGGTCCAACTTCCCTCCATCGTTCGACGAATGAATTCGCCAAACTTCATCCAGTCACGCGCTGTGACGTAAGCACCCCCTGAAAGCTGTGGCTTCCCATCGGCGAAGTTGGTACCCCATCGCAGCGAGGTGATGCCGAGCGGCTGCAGCAGCTTTCTATTGAGGTAATCGGCCACCGACTCTCCTCCGAGACGTCGTTCGAGTGCGAGTCCGAAAATATTGGGATCTCCGCTGTAAACGAAGACCGTCCCGGGATCATTGACTGCTCGCGCGGGCAGATAGTCGTTCCAGCCGGATAAATCGTTAAGTTCTTCGAGTCCGCTCGTCATCGTCAAGAGATGGCGAAACGTGATTTTTGACTTGCGAGCATCACCCTGCCATTCAGTGAGGGCGCGTTGCGCGACAGGCTCATCGAGCGTGATCAGACCCTCGGATGCTGCGAGGGCGCCGAGCAGCCCGGTGAAACCCTTGGTGCCACTCGCAAGCAGCTGGATCCGATCCGCCGCGCCGCCGTTCCCGTATGACTCTTCGATGACGACGCCGTTGTGCATCACGATCAACGTTTGTCCGCCGACGGAAAAATTATAGTCGCGCGCTGCCTGTAGCGCGGCAGCACTCGGTGCAGAGGAAGTTGCTGACGTCAGGCGAGTTTTGAAGAATGACCACGCGACTTCGGCAAACTCGATATCGCGATTCTGTATGCCTCGATCTGCATTGGCGGGAACAAGCACGATTCGACTCGCTGCAGTGTGCCCTGCACCGTCGAGACGCCACCACTCGACCGGCGAACTCCCCGAATAGACGAATCGATTCGCGGGACCACCATCGTTGACATCCAGATCGACCCGCGTCGAAACCGGCGCTACTCCTGCGAGTCCATTCGTATTCAGCCAAATATCACGCGTCGCCTCGGCACTGATGACGCGGCCGCGGTTACACGCTCCGCCAAGATTGGCGACGCAGCCACCGGTGTAAGGCATCAAGGTGTCTGAGGCTCCATGAACCATCAGGATCGGAACTCGACGGGATGGTGCGCCGCTGCACGCACCCGGCTTCGGATTTTGCGGAAGATTTCCACTCGACGTTGCGACCGCCTCGACGTTATTGGCTCGCGTGATCGCGTATGCGAGCGTCATCTGCGCGCCATTGGAACCCCCGGTCATGAAAATCCTGGTCGAAGGCAGTTTGTACTGGCTACGCAACCTCTCGATCAGGGCGTCCAGAAATCCGATGTCATCGGCATCGCTCGCGACGTCATTGTCGGCACGGCAATCGGACCATGCCGCACTACCGTCGCGCGCGGGCAAGCCCCCGGGGTAAACCACCACGAACCCTTCTCGATCGGCGACAGACCGAAACACTGACAAAGGATGTGCACCCGTATTGGCGATGTTGAGACCTTCACCGCCGCCGCCGTGCAGTACGAGCACCACAGCCGTCGGCGCGGTAGTGACCCCCGCAGGGACATGCACACGATAATCACGGACGACTCCGTTGACCTGGATCGTCGCGTCGCTGAGCCCGGAGGGATAAGGCGCTTTACTAGCAGGCGTCACCGTGACGGTAGTAGAGGCCGTGACGTTCCCCGCCGAATTACGCGCCGTCAGTACATAGGTTGTGGTGGTCGTGGGCGTCACCACCTTGTTCGTCATGCCCGTCACATCGCCGACGGCGTTGTCGATGGTGAGACTGGTGGCGTCCGAAGTCGTCCACGAAAGTGTCGACGATTGCCCAGCCGTGAGACTTGCAGGGTTCGCAGCGAAACTGGAGATCGCCGGGAGCGACACCGCGGGCGGCGTATTTCCACCGCTCGCCGCGGAACCTCCTCCACCTCCCCCACACGCCGTAGTGGTGAAGAGAAAAATCAAAAAAATGAATAAGCTCGCTCGTCCTCGCATCGTCGGCCTCTTCAACGAAAATCCCAAAGATCGATTTATCTTTGTATCACCATTGAAGTACGCCCTGAACGGCGTTACCAGTAAAGATGCGTCAAGATTGGCAAAGTTATCGTGCCAGTGCCATTCCGATCACGGGGACGCCGTTATCCAATTCCGGCCAGACGACGAGCATCGATTTTCCATCACTTGCAGCGCGCGGGAATCCCGTCGCCCGCCCACGTAACGCCGGTTCGGCGATCGGCTCGCCGAATTCCAGTTTTCCGCTCGGATAAACGAATGCGTATTCCACTGCGGGGCGGTCCCGGGCGCGGCTGATCCAAATCAATGAAAACCCGTCTTGCCAAGGAACTGCATCAACTCGCCCGGACGGCATGACCGGCAGTTGCAACTCGTGCATGACCGGCTTGACGGTCAGCTGTTCGGGAGACTCCGCAAGAACATATCGGAGTGTCATCTGCTCGTTTACCAATGTGGGCCAGAACACCAACATCTGCTCGCCGTTGTGGGTAATCGCAGGACCATTGACGGGGCAGCCCTCGATTTTCCAATGATCCTCGGAAGGCGTCTCGGCAAGCTCCAACCGGTCGATGATTTTTGAGCGACGGAAATATCGCGTATCTCTTCCTGACTTCGGTCGCGATACGCGATGAGGCTTGTTTGGCCCCAGCGACTCATGTCGGTCTGACAGCAACTACAAGTCCGCTCATCGATCTCGAACTCATCCGAGAGCTTGCCCGCTCGATCGACGACGGCGGAGCGCAGCGTCATCGGTGCACTTTCGTGATCATGATCGTCGTGAGCAGTCGCTGCATTTTCAATCGTCTCGGCAAGTCGCCCATCGAGCCAGGAAATCAGCACTCGATCGTCACCCTCAGCGACCATCGAGACGAAGCCATGCTGGGTTTTGGTGCCGTCGCGATGCGGGGAGAGAGGCGTCGACCAACTCCTGCCTCGATCGGTCGATCGCACCAAGCGGATGTCGTAGCCTTCCGGATTCTCGACGTCATTTCGCTCGAGCCAAAACGCGACCCAATCGCCGTTATCCAGCACGGTCAACGAAGGCGTATCTGCCCAATTCACGAACCAGTTTTTTCCCTCGGCAATTAACCCCTCTCCCGTCGAACGACCCTCACGGTCGAGCGTCAACCAATGCAGCGAGGTGATACCGTCTCGACTACTCTGCCAGGTCACGACGAAGCCCCGCTCCGGCTCTAGCGTGACGGAAGGTTGTCCACCAATTGGTGGCTTCGACAGCAAGAGCCGTGAAAAACGAGGGACGGCCTCGGCATGGGCCGTAACGCAGGCCCCGAGGACCAAAATCAATGCCCAAACCCATTTCGGCATGCGACACACCGTTTTCCGACAGGTGGACGAGACTGTAGCACTCTTGACGGCGCCATCTCAGAGCAAGCAGCCTCCGGATATGGGGGAACGACTCGCAATCAAGGCGTGGTTGTACGGCGCACATTTTCTTGCCGCCTCGAGTGTCGTCGGGGCACTGCTCGGTCTCGGCGGGCTCATCTTGAAGGGTGTATTCGTCTTGCTGGGGATCGGTGCGGAATCTCACGACATGACCACGCACGAGACCGTACCCGGGAATCCTCTGCTTCTTCATATCCACCATTTGTTCTTCAATGTCGGATTCGTTTTTTATTTCATCTCGATCGTCAGCACCGTCTTCAAAAAAATCAGAACGGGAAACCAACCATGAAATTTTGCAGCACTTTGTGGGCGATGATGATCGCCATGTGGAGCGTCTCGGGGATCGCCGAACCGTTCGGAATCTCCCCGGCCGAACACGAGGCGGCTGCGGCAGATATCGCGGTCAACTCGAAGGGCGAAGTCGTGGTGCTGTGGGTAGACCGCTCACCGCAACATGCCGGTGACGGTGAACATCAACACGACCGTCATCTCGCCGTGACCGACGTCTATATCGCCGTTTCCAAAGATGGTGGGAATACCTTCGCAACGCCCGTGAAAGTCAACGCCTCTTCAGGAGCCGTATGGGGCCAACAGGTCAGCCGGCCGCGTGTAGTGGGTACGCCCAATGGGACGTGGCACATCTCATACGCCGCGAACGACGTACATCCCACCCTGAAGAAAACGCTGCTGACCACCCACTACGCACGCTCCATTGATGGCGGTCGGTCATTCGAAGTTCCGCAACGACTTTCGGCGATCACGGACCAAGACATGAGTGACGTCATACACGGCGGTTTTGCCAGCGCAGCCGCGTTCGGCACCATGGCGGCAGCGCCGGACGGCAGCGTGCACGTGTATTGGATCGATACCCGTCACATGCAACCGAACAGCGACTCGGGAGCCTTGTACAGCACGTCGTCCCGCGATGACGGAAAGACCTTCTCCACTGAAAAGCGATTGGTCGATACCGGCGTCTGCCCCTGTTGTCAGTTGACGGCGGTCGCCAATTCACGATCGGAAATTATTCTGGGTTCGCGACAGGTCGACAAAGACAGCTTCCGGCCGGCCACCGTCATGTCGCTCTCGTCATCGGACAAGACAATCATCGATCGCCAATCCATCGGTGATGCCCCATGGCAAATCGCAGGATGCCCTCTCAAGCCGACGGTCGTCGCCACTCACGGCACGAAGATCTTCGCTGCCGTGCATAGCGGCGGCGAAACCACGCCGGGAGTGATTTTTTCCGTGTCGAGCGATGGCGGAAAGTCTTTCAAATCACGCGGGCTCGTACATCCGACCGCGGCGGTCTCGGACGCGCCGACCATCGCGGTCAACGGCTCGCGAGTGCTGTTGGCGTGGCATGCCAAAGTCGGCAGCGCACCCAGGCGCGTCTTCTATCGCCTCTATGACCTATCTGGCGAGCCTGTCAGCGACATTCGAGAACTCGACTCGAGCCCTGGCCTGACTCAGCACCCTGCGGCGGCAGTCCGACCCGACGGCAATTTCCAATTGGTTTGGAATCAGGCCAATCGCGTTTGGGCGACGACGATCTCGTCAAAGTAATCCTGATGTCGTACCGCTCTCTCATACTCGCCGTTGCGTGGTTGGCAGCAAGCGTCGCAACTTCGCATGCCGAGACACCAACCAAGCCGATTCGGGCTGACGCGTTCAAAGAGGTCTTGGCAAAAGAACGGGGTCAGATCGTCATCCTAAATTTATGGGCAACCTGGTGCGTGCCCTGCCTCCGGGAGATTCCCGATCTCATCGCCGTCACGGATGAGGTCAGGAAATCCGGAGTGGTCCTGATCGGTGTCGCCGTCGATGATCCGTCACCCAACGCGGCTGAGGTCGAGAGGTTCCGGAAAAAATATTTTCCGAAATTTTTGACCTATGCACGCCAAAGTGCGGAGATGGACGAGCTCGCGAGCGTGGTCGACCCAGCATGGAACGAAGTCGTTCCGACGACCTATCTAATCGACAGAAATGGGAAAGTCGTCAGCCGAATTCAGGGCAAGAAAAGCGCCGAGGAGTTTCGCGTCGCCATTCGAAAGCTGCTCTGAGCGCGATCGATCAAAAAAGTGAATCGCCGTGCTATTCACGTATTCCGAGCGCGGACATCCACTTGGCAAACCGCCGCTGATCGAAGGCGTTATCGTCTCGTAGATCATCGAAGAGCCGATCAATCTCGGCACGCTTGACTCGATCACGCTTGAGGCCCGCCAAGATCACCACCATGCCCATGGCCGCCTGCTCCGCTGCCGCAGGGTCGGGAAACTCCCCTCGACGGGCAGCATCCACGAGGGCATCGATGACCGCATTCATCTGTGCGACGGACCAATTCATTGAGCTCGACTGCCGCTCCAGGGCCAACAAAGCCTCGCGGGTTTGCGTCAGCGCGATCCGTAATGATGCGGAATCTCCATGCGCCGCCTTCTGCAAGGCCACGATCGCTCGGTCGAGATCCGAACGAGCCGCCAAGGACAACGCCGCCGCGACACGCTGCAACACCAGTAGATGAGCGTCCTGCCATCGCAGTGCGCCCGGCTCGGCACCAGCCGCGCTCGCGCCGCCCCATGCGGTCAATCGCAGGTCGCGGTGACAGGAGTGACACGCAAACACCCCGAAATCGGGAATGGGGCCAAGTCGGCCGGTCCCATGCTGTTCGATCAGATTCAACTGCCGACGGGACGACGCAACGAGGCCTGCGATCCACAACGACGAGGCAGTGTTTCCGGAGTCACGTGGATAATGTTCGCGCCCGCCGCTCGTGCGCCACAACTCGCGATAGGTATCGAGTTCGAAGACGAGTCGCGGATGCCCCGCCGCCATCATGCGATGGGTGGCGAAACGATCTTGATCCCCGACGTGGCATGCAAGACAGGTACTCGCGAGCACCTCGGGTCGTTCCAACGGACGTAGTCCTTTGGCGAGGCTCTCGCGCCGAGAGACCTTCGGACTTTGATGGTGCGTGGCGAGCCACTTCTCTGCGCCACCGTGGCATGCTTCGCAGCCGATGCCATCGTCGAGCTGGAATCTTGCGCCGCGCCGAGTAGCGGGCACTGCATCGGCATGACAGGCCAGACACGCCGCCTCCTGATGGGCCAGCCCGAGACCCATTCTTCGCGCGATTTCTTTCGACTGGGCATTCAGAAGCGTCTTGTAAGCCTTGGAATGCGGATCGAACTGCGACCACGTGGTGTACTCATTCTGCAGCGAACGATCGTAAACCTTGAGCGGCTGACTCGACCCGTGACACAGCGACGACGCGCAGGTGGCGACCCCCTCATGACGCTGCGTGCTGTCCTCGGCCGCAACTCCGACGGTCAAACCGGCCGTCGATACCGTGACCACACTTGCGGCGATCCAACTCCGACAAAGCTTTGCCCATGTCATCGCGTGGCGCTCCCCTTGACCGACCGCATCGCAGGAATGTCTTCGACGAACCAAGGCTCACCCTCGTCATCGAGATAGAGACGCCGCATCTCCTGCAGGTTGAACGGCCGTGATCCCCTGCGACCGAACACGGCAACTTGACCGCCGCTTTCATCGACCGCTCGATCGCGCTCGAGTGGGCGCGAGAGGCTGAGTGCGGGCAATTTCGTTGGCTTGTACGCAATCAGTTCCGGACGCGGCGCCGGACTGAAGCCATAAAAATTGGGTTGGCTCGACGGACTCGTCAGCTGCACCACCTTCAAGCCCCCTTTTCCATCGGCAACGTATGCGAACAACGACGCGTTCGTCGAGGCAATCATCACGTCTCTCGAGTCGACGAGTCGGCCATCGGCGTTCCACGTTTGGATGAGTCGCGCCGCATGGGGGCGCTCGACATCGATGATCGCCATCCCCTCAGAGCCATTGGCGACATACGCATACGTCCGCGCGACCGTGAATCCGCCCGCTTGGGCAAGCGTCACCGTTGCTTGAGAAAGCCTTTTGGGACGTGCTGGTGAGGTGACATCGACCACCTCGAATCCACGCGCTGTCGTGACGAAGAGATACCGAAACTGCAGTGCCGCCGCACGCGGCGATTCGAACGGTATCTCAGCGACGATCTTCGGCGTGCTTGGCACCGACAAATCGGTGATGACGACCGTACGATCGGTCACGACATAAGCAAGGTTGCCGGCGACGGTGAGATGGCGGGCGCCGGTCAACTTGCCGTCCGGATTCCAAGTCACGAAACGCTTGAGAAAGTTGTTCCTGAACTCGCCATCGGCGAGCGTATTGATGTCGACGAGTACGAGCCCCTCGACCGAATCCGTGATCACCGCAAAGTTGTAGATCGGCAGGAACGGCTGTTCCAGATTTTCTTTGCGCATGAGATCGCCCTCATTGCGCGGCGGATGGACGGGCTGAGTGGTCGCCAAGGCCACACAGGTGGCATTCGCGGTCTTGACTCGCGTGTCGTGACCGAGCGGCGAAAACGGCGCGCTGATCAGTTTTTGGCTGAGACCCTTGTTCGCGATACCCGCGGCATCCAGTACACGCAGACCGCGTTTTCCTTCTGCAGAAAACACATATTCGCCACGAAGCTGCACACAGCCGACCGCATCGCCCTTGAGGGCACTCAGCCGCGGCAGCTCACGATCTCGACCGAGATGGTCCGAGTACCACTTGGGGTAAGCGTACCGATGCAGGTAACTCCCGATGACCGCCTGCGGTTCATCCCACTCGGTGACCTCGATCGCCGTCACCCCGCCCTCGGTGCCCACCCACGCATTGAGCCCCGCGAAGTTCATGAACTGCGTCCCGAAACCCAGTGTCTGCGCCATGATGGCGTTGTTGTCGTTTTCTTTGGCCAGATGACAGTCACTGCAGGTCTTTGTTTCGGTCTTGCGCTCGGTATGCGGATAATGCGCATTCATCGCCTGCGAGCTGTACCCCGATGCCGCAATCGGCGGCTGCTGGACATAAATACGTTCACGGTTCGCGTTCGTCGACGACAACACGAGCGCGGACGATGACCGGACCGGCGCCATCTTTCCCCCTTCGCTCGGACCACGCCAACCGAGCATGAAGACATCCTCGCGAAGCACCTGGGGGTTGTAGGTCGCAAAGTTTCGTGTCTCGCCACCTTCGTAGCGGTGGCGGGACGTTTTGGCGTTCGCCTCGATCGGCAGATGGCATCCCCCGCAGCTCGTGGTCCACGGGGTATGGCAGGTGTAGCACTCCATCTTGTCGTCGTTGTGGGCGAGCATCGCCCACGGAATATCGGGGCCCCAGCGTTGATTTTTGGCGTCCTTGGCCATCGTCTTCGCGCGCGCCGCTTTGGCGTTGTAGTGCGCATTGCCCGGCGTGACGCTGTCCTTCACTTGCGATACTTGCCACTCGAGCCCCGGAGTCACGGCAGATCTTTGCACGAGCGTATCGCCGCGCCATTCGAATCGCAGTTTTCCGTCAGGGTTGCGAATGCGCGCAAGATCGGTGCCCGATTTCGATGCAGCAGGACCCGAGGTACGCAGTGTCGCCGTCGCTGCGGTGGTGCCATGACAATCTTTGCAATCGATTTCGACCGCTGCGGCGACGGACCCGTGCAAATAACCGTTGCCGTGGGAATCCTGTGCAAAATGGCAGTCGACGCAATGCATGCCGACGTCGACATGAATCGAAGACATCTGCACGGTTTTCTTCCACTTCAGAGGATCGTCGTGGTCGATGATCCGTCCCTCGGCATCGAGCAGATTGCCCTTTCGATCGCGCTTGTGAACCGCGCGAAAGTTCCAACCGTGTCCGTGATAATCCGCAAATTGAGTGTCTTTCAATTGCGGGTTGAGGTCACTTACTCCCTTCAAGAACTCAAGATCCGCCCACTTCCCCCGCGGCGCGGCGCCCTCCGGATTTCGGTCAAGCACCTGCCGAATTTTCTCGGGCGTCGGGAACTGCTGCTCCGAGGGCCACATGGCAGCGGCATCCGACTCGTAGTCCCACATCGTGTAGCCGAGGAACGAGTTGATGAACATGTTCGGCTGATGCATGTGGCAGATCATGCATTGGCTGGTGGGTATCGAACGGGTGAAGGCATGCGTGAGCGGATGCCCACTCTGATCTTTGGGAATCGTCGGGTCCGAAGTTTGCGTCCGACCGTCATGCCCGAACTTTGCATACGGACCCGAGTGTCTCGGATCGCGGTCGTTCGCATAGACGACATGGCAACTCGTACAGCCGGATGATCGGAAATCGCCGGGGTTGTCGTTGGTACCCATGAACCACATCAGCGGATCGTTCAAGCGGGTCTTGTGAATATTGAGCACCGGTACGGCAATTCGACCCCCCGTGCCCGGCCCGCGATTCGACTGTTTGACGTCCGGCCGCCCGGGCTCTTCGAGTCGCTGAATTTGCCCGATCGCATTGGGGATCGCGGTCTCGGGAAACAGATTGGTGATGTTGCGACCCCCGCGCTCGAACGCCCTGAAGATATCGGCAGGCGGCAGGTTCTCCCATCGAGGCAAGGGATAGATCCGCTCGATCAGTTCATGGCGGTCCCGCTGCTCAGCGGTCGTCCTCGCGCCCTCGAGAATGGCGGCCTCTCCATCTTTTGTGTAGCTCTCGCCGAGGATGTAATTTTTGAAGGGCAGAAGGCCGTTGTTGTAGGCCGCGCCGCCCCAAAACATCGTCGCGGTCGCCATCAGGCTGCGCTTGGCATCGGCGATCGTGCGGGCATGACAGGCGCCGCACGCATCATCGGCAGCGCGGTAATCACCCGGGTTCACGAAACGGATGAACTCGTTTGCTTCCTTGTTGAGCAGGGCATAGGTCCGTTCCGGATTGGCGCTCGATGGGTGATGCCAAGCAGACGGGTACTTGGGTAACACGTGGGCGGCATCTCGTGCGGCCGCATAAGTGAGGTCTCGTTGTTGAGTGTCCCTGTCGTTCGATCCGATCCATCGAATGCTCGCCGAACCGCCATGGCAGTCCGTGCAGCCGATTACCACGCCTGGGTTGGCGTGCATCGTCGGTTGATCGGTCTTGGTGTGACAGTCGTTGCAGCCGACGCTTTTCGAAGCCGCCTCATCAAGTGTCTGCCTTGCCGGCGCCGGAGGCGCAGTCCAATACGTCCGCTCGACAGCCTTGAGGCCTTCAGCCGAGCTCGCCACGTCAACCGATCCCGGCAACAGTGCGAGAGCGGAGAACGCGAAGACGGCCGTGAGAATTTTTTTCATGGAGGAAGAGTCAATAAGTCAGCACGAGATTACCGAGTACCGCGTAGGACAGGTCGTCGGCGAAAAGATCACGGTATCCCGCGCCGGGAACCAAGGTCGCGACCGACAGTCGCCCTACGACGTTTTGGATCGCAAGCGGTCGCCAGATCACCGAAATCGAGGCATCGAGGCCGATCTCCTTGTCGATGTCGCCCTGAGCGCGCGCCACACGCAAGGTGGCCGTATCCACGAATTGCAGCCAATTCACATTGGTACTCACGCGGAGCGTCGGGGTCAGGTCGATATCCGCCCCGACCCCGATAAGCGCCAACCCCGGGTTGGCGAAGTTGGACTGGCCGAATTCTTTGGACGAACGAAGCGAATTCAGCATGCCATTCCGACCGGATAGCGAAACGCGTCCGCCGCCGATCAACGGCACCGGCTCGCGTATCCAGAAACTGGTATCCGCTCCGGCGAAGAGCGGATTTTCGAAAATGGCGTCGAAGCCCTCGCCTCGCCCATCGAACGGATCGGAGTCACCTGAGCCCCAAGCTACGGAACCGCGTAGACGGACCCACGAGTAGTCCTTCGAGAGCTCTGCCGCGACGAACGACGCGCTAATTTTTTGGGGCCGATCGACGAACGTGCCGCGCTCGGCCTCGCCAACGGCATGGTAGGCCGAGGCGGTGAGGTTCAGACCCCCCAGGTGTCCGTCACCGGAGACGCCGAGATACGTGACATCGTAGTCGCCGGACCTCTCGACGCCGATCGACGAAGGTCTCTGGATGATGCCGTTGTCGTCGTACTGAACCTGCCCGCCTTCACGATTTCGGTTGTGAATGGCGGTCACTTGCGTGAAGAAGCCGAGTGTCGGCCAGTCTTGCACGTACACATTAGCCGCGAACACATCGTCGTCTCGGAACGATGCGAGCCCACGAGAAAAGACATCGTTCAATCCGCTGTTGGTGTCTTTGTCGAGTCGACGGAACCAGGCCAAGTTGTATTGATAGCGATTGCTCGAACGGATGCCGAACAACCGAGCGCCGAACATCGCATCGTTCAACAAAAAACCCCGAAAGTCGGACGTGAACGGCTGGATTCCGATGCGGATACTGTCGAAGTCGTAGTTCGGCGATACGTTTCGAAGGTGTCGGTCGACGAATGCAGCCTGCAATCCGACTGCGGAGTCGTAGCGCACTGTCGAGGCATCCGCGGGCGCCCGCAGCAAGCCTCGCTCGTCCGCCGAGACTCGGGTGAGATTGAACGCCGGAGTGAAGCGGAACTCCCAGTCGGGCGGCTTGAACGTGGTGTTGCCCTGGTACAGAACCGTTTCGATGGCGAAGGTCTGCGCCCAGATTTCGGTTTTCGGACTGCCGAAGGTATCCGTGGATCCGGGTCGCGCCGCCACAGGGCCGCCCACAGGCAACGGGAACGAACGCGGCTCGAACACGGTATCGGACGTTGCAATGAAGGCGAGATACCAATCTTCGCCGAACAGCGGGCGATCGCCTTTGAGCCGATTGTATCCGTGGTACGGATCGAGCAAGTTTTCTTTGATACCGATCGCTTCGACGATACGCCATCGGTCCGGAAACCCCTGCAGCGAGCCGATTTCCTCCAAGGGTGCTGGCGATATTCGTGACGGATCACAGGGATCGGGCTCATACGGGATGACCGGAACAGTCGGGCTTCGGCGACCGGAGTCGGCCGGTATCGGAGATGGGCACGGCTCCTCTGCCCTCACCGCGCCGATGAGCACACCGCCGAGCAGAACCCAAAGCCACGCGCGATCAAAGACCACTGCAGGGCTCCTGTTCATTCGAATCGAGGAACGGTGCTTGCGGACAACTGACGTATCGCAATCGCGCGCCGTTCGGCACCAGCTGGTCCGAGCGTCGGCTAGGCGGCGCATTATTTGGCGCAGTGCTGCCCGTCAGTCCCGAACGCGCCACGCCCAGGAACGCGACCATGTCGTCCTGATCGACACCATCGCCCGAGACGCCGATCGCACCGACGAGTTGGTCGCCTCGATAGATCGGTACGGCACCCGGGAAAACCTGTATGCCATTGGCCAAAATACGGGCGGCTCCACCGACCCCAAAGCCGCGATCGAACCCACCCACCCCGCCGCACTGATTTGGCGTATCTGCTGTCAGTCCGCGCACGAACGCTACATGCTGAATCACGGCGTTATGCACAAGGTCCATCTGCAATCCGGTATTGAGCGGGCTCCACTGCCCCGGCGCGCGCGAGAGCGGCCCGAACGGATTTCCATCCACGCCGTCGGGATAGTTCGGGCGAGCAAGATTCCCGATCGCACGCGCGGAAAAGGCCGTGCTGCCATCGGCGAGTGCATTCGGCAGTCCGAGAAAACGTCGTAGCGCCGTGACGTACTGCCCCAACGACTCTTCGCGTAAACGAACCAGCGTGCGATCGAGATAGACCGCGGGCGGTAACGCATTCAGCCGATCGGCCGCAGTCGTCGAGGAGAGAAACGCCGCACCGCGCGCCTTTTGCACCGATACGTCAATCCCGAACACCGGCGCATCCCGTGAGCGGACGAGCCCCAAGATTTCTCCTTGCGAATCGACCACCGAGATCGACACCCGCGCAGGGGTATCGAGAGGGCGACGGATCTGCGCCCGACTTCGATTCGCCACCCGCAACGCACTCGACAAAAGAGCACGCACCTCGTTGGCCGTCAGCGCCGAGGCGCCGTCCGTTCCCGAGCGAGGACGATAACGCTCGTGACCGACTGCATCGACGAGCACGAACGCATCGAGTCCTGGGTAGTCCTGACTGTCGGATCGAATTCCCGAGCGCGACTGACCGAAGGCAGTCCCTGCGCGCACCGACATACCGTTGTAGCCCGGCACCTCGATGAGTTGCCCTGCACTGCCTTTCAAAGAATCGAAGGCAGGCGGTGCGTCGATCCGAGAGCGAAGATCATCGAAACGAATATCGCTGAATCGCAAGGTCTTGCCGTCGGCAGTGATCCGGTCCGCTCGACGGTCCTCAGGTGCTGCCAGGGCACCGGCCGCCGCAAACGCCACCGCCTCGTCGGTATCACGATCGATATCGAGCACGTTTGGGTCGATGCCGTAGACCAAATCGACAACGACGCCCACGCCTCCAACCGGCGTCCCTGATCGGTACAAGGGGAAACCGCCGGGATCACCGGCGAGACCGAGTGGCGATCGCTTGGGCCCCGCATCCGCCTCGACAGACGTTTGACGCAACGAGACGTCGGAACACGGAAGTTGGCTGAACTGAACGCCGAACAGCGGACCGCCTGGCGTCAATAATTCACCCGGATTGAAATGCGACTGGATGATCTGACTCGCCGTGCGCGTACTGAAGGCGTTACCCTCGCTCGAGAGATAAGCGCCAGTCACGGCCTTGGCGATCGCCGCCATCGTTGCAGGAATGACTTCGACGTTCTCGAAGCCACCGCTCAACGTCGGTGCAGAAGCCTCTGGAGTCCGCATCGTCACGTTTTCGAGTGCGCCGGTCATACGAAAGACAGCCAGCACATTTCCGACGCGATCGACTACCGCAATGGTCGCTTTGACACCCCTCGCCTGCGCCTCGGCCACGCCGCGGGAAATAACGGTCTCGACATCGGTGATCGACAGGAACGTACCGGCGCTCGCACAACTCCCCTCACAGGACACTGATCCGGACGGCGATGTCGCAGATCCGCTCACTGTCGTCGTCGACGTGCCTGAACCTCCCCCGCCGCAGGATACGAGCAATGCTGCGCATATCGAGGTCAACACGAACCGTCTCATTCGCGTACCGTCGCCTGTCGAATCCATTTCGGCTCGCGCTCATCGTGGTACACGTGACACGTCGCACAGGAACTCGCGATCCGTTGCTCGCCACCTTCAGTGCCGGTCTCGCCACCATGACAGTCACGGCACACCTTGATCGATGGCATCAACACATCGCTCGATAACTTCGACTCGAGCGCCGCATGGCAGGTGTCACAGGTCGCCTGCCCCGACGCGTGAGCCGCGTGATCGAAGCGTGCTTTCGGCATGAAGTACTGGGTGAGTTTGACCGGAGCGACGATCCACGCCGGATCGTTCGTAGTCCCCGTTCGAGTGACGGCATGACACTCGGCACACGCCCGTCGCTCGAAGAGATCGGTCGCCACCTGGTTGGCCCGCTGCCTGGCGTTGCCCAACACCCGCGCCCGCGCGGCGGCACTCAACGAGGCGCCCGGTGGTGTCACCCCATCGACCGCTGCCAAAGAATCACTGTAACCACTCAAATAACGACGACTGTAATGATCGACCAGCGTCTGCAGCACGAGCTTCGGATCACCGTGTGGAACCTGACGCTGCGGTTCCGCCGGGTCGAAGCCCAAGGTATGACACGAGCCACAGTGTTGCTCCATCGTGATTTCTTCGAAACCGCGTCCGCTCTCGTTCGGCACATGGCAATCCGCACAACCCATCACGACTTTCCCCTGCGGCGCCTTGATCCCCTTCGGCTCGAGATGCGCAGCGTGGGTGAATTCGAGATTGGACCGCTCGACCAATGCGGCCCCTTCGAGACGGGCACGCGTCACGCGCCAATCAGGCGCAGTCAGCAGGCTGATTTGAAACTCGGGATGCTGCAATACGAAATCGGTGACGGGCATCGTTTTCGTCCCGATGCCGTGATCGGTGGGTGCAGCATGGCAATCCGTACAGAGTCGCGTATCGCGTTGCACGAGGCTCGACGGTTGATCGTGCTCGACGTGACAACTCGTGCAGCGCGCAGCACTCATATCTGCTGCTTCAGGATGATTGGCGGGAACATGCTGATGCAACGTGGCCGCGTGGCAGTCGAGGCACTGTTCGTTCCTCACGCGCCGAAAGGGCTGAACGTGGCAGGCCTCGCACTCCCCTTCGAGGTTTCCATGCGCAGAATGCAGCGCGCCCGAACTCCACTGCTGATCACTCGGTAACACACTCGCGCGCAACCACGCGGACGACGCATCGCCCTTCGCGATGAAGAACCACGGAACGATCAGCCCCAGCAGTAATGTGATCGTGATACCGATCCACGCCCACGGTCGCCTGCGCCACCCCACCTCTTCGAGGGTAGTCGCAAACTTCGGCATTGGCGCGTCGTCTGCCACGGTCGACTCTCGCGCGTCCCGCTCCACCGAGATCGCGGCATCAACGTCCGATGGCGCCTCGAGCACCCTGATCAACATCGGTCCGAGGCTGACCTCGTCTCCGACCTTCAGGTTCGCGCTTCGACAGAGCCGCCCGTTCACCTCCGCCTGGGCCGGAGGAACGCACGACAACATCAAGCCGCCGTCCGATCGCGCAAAGCGCGCATGCTGCAACGCGATACGGGGATCGTTGCACTGAATCGACTGATCGGTCGCTCGGCCGAATCCGATCGACTCTGCGTCGACGATTCGATCACGGGCTGCCGTCACGCCGGACGATCCCATCTCGAGTGTTCGGATCAGGATGCGCATGACTTCACCAGTAGAGGAACACGCTGACCACGTGTGCGATCAACGTGCCGAGCAATGCCAAGGTCGCAGGGACATGGACGTACAGCCAGACTTCGAGCCAGCCGCGGATCTGGGCATCGCGACACAGTCGACGCAGATGATTGCGGCGGGTGGCGATCACACTGAGCAGATCACCAATTCGCCGCGTCGAGTCGCCATCGGTGCTGCGCGCAAGCTCGTCACCCAGCCACGCGAGCAATGCGGCTTGCTCGGCGTTCGATGCACGCGTCGATCCGCCATTCGCGTTGGGCAACTCGATCATCGAAAGATCGAGCCCTCGCAAAATGGCCATCGCACTTCCGCCGAGGCGCGTTTCTTCTCGATTAGAGCGCAGCGCATCGCCGAAACGACGCGGCATGTCGCGGGCGATACGAAACGCTCGCTGATCGAGATCGTCGATTTCCTCGAGAAGGAGATCCGGCTTGCGACCCGCCCGATTGGCCGACATCAACGTCGGATAGCGAAGATAGACGACGAGCCCGAAGATGCCGCTTGCGATCACGACCAACATGAGCACGTAGCACAGCGTGTGCAGATTCCAACCGAACTGGAATCCGGTGTGGAGCGTCGCCACGACGATGAGCGCCAAGCCGAGATAAACATGCGCACTTGTCCAACCGCGCAGCGTGCCGAGCGAAGAGGAATAACTGCGCTTTCGCACGCCGAGTGCCGTCAACCAAAGAATGAGGGCGGCACCGACCCCTCCGAGCGTATAGCCCAACCACGTTCCACCGTTCGGGGGCGACAATGGATCGTGCCACGCATACGCCACGACCGAAGCGAGGCACAACCCGAGAGCGATCTTCAGGTAGCGACGGCTGGCATATTCAAGCATCGACTCGTGCACGTTCAGAACCTCGACGCTTCCTGCTGGACGAACGTCACGAACTCCTCGGGACTCACGCGCAGCGCAGCACCGGTCGGACACGCCCGTACACAAGCCGGACCGCCATCCTGTCCCTTGCACATATCGCACTTGACGGCTTTTTTGACGGTCTTTGGCGCGCCCTGCGCATCATCTTTATTGTTGTGCGTCTCGCGACCGAGTCCCCGAAACTCGCCGAATACATCGCCCTTTTCACCGCCGAACAAAAGCCACGACACGAGCGAAGGCGACTCGGCGGGTGGTCCTGCCATCTGGATCACTCCGTAGGGGCAGTTTCGTTCGCAGTTTCCGCAACCGATGCAGTTATCGCCGACGAATACTTCACCGTTCGGCGAACGCCGGATGGCATCGGGCGGACAGTCTTTCATGCAATGCGGATCTTCGCAGTGCCGGCACGACGTGGGCACATGCACGTTTGCAAACGTGGGCCCCGCGGCCCGATCGAGACGAGACGTTCCCCCATGCGTGGCGGCGCAAGCCCTCTCGCAATTATCGCAACCGACACACAAGGCTTCATCGATCAACAGCACATCGGTGGCTTCGCCGAGACCTTGCTTCAGCAAAAACGAGATCAGTTCGCCGGCGTTATCTTGCCCCTGCAATCGGGTATTGCTCGCCACACGCTGTCGTACGGTTTCCTCGAGCTCGGCGCGCAAAGCCGGGTTCTGTCGTAACAATTCCGCGAACGTTTCGGCATCGAGGCTAATCGTCTCGGTTGCGACCGTCGCCCGTACCGTCGCACTGCGACGGGTGCTCCCCATCAAGCCCATCTCGCCGACGTAGTTACCGGCGGCAACGTATGACATGACGATCTCGCGACCGCCGAGGGCTCGCAGCACGGCGAGCGAGCCGCTGCGTACGAGATGGAGCGTATCGGCCTCGTCACCCTCGCTGAACAAAACCTGTCCGGCCTTGTATCGATTCAATTTCGATTTAGCGGCGATAGGCAGCAAATCTTCCGTCTTCGCTTGCGGCGCAAATCCGCTCTGGATGGCGCGTACGATGAAGGTCTGATCGATCACGAGACGCGCGGCATCGACCGAGTTCAAGAGCTTTAAGATATCCCGTCGAGGCGTCTCGATCAGCACGCACCCCTTGCCGGCGATGACTGTTGCCGTACGACGACGACCGGACAGCAGCCCCATCTCGCCGAAAAACTGACCCGCCACCAATGGAATCCGGACGTTCGGGCGATTGTCGTCGATCTGTATCTCGACGCCGCCTGCAAAGACGGTGAAGAATGAGTTGGTGTAATCGTTGCGCTTGAAGACGATGTCGCCCGCATTCAGCACGTGGATCGTGCTCCCGAGCATCAACTCTCGGAACATCAGCGAGTTCACCTCGGTGAACAGAGGAATCTGCCGCTGCATCGCCTGCAGGGTGTCCGATACCGATCGATGCCCGGGAATACTCGTGAATTTCGCAGCGAGCAGCGGCTCGTCGGCGGGGGCAATCGAATGCCCGCGGATGAATTCCACGACTTCATATCCCTGATTCATCGCCTGTTTGATGAGGGGATAGCCCCCCAACGCGCCAATCACATAGAGCCCGGGGACGTTCGACTCATAAGCCGACGACAAAACAGGGAGTGATGCGGCATCACTCGACGGAAACTCGATCCCGCAGGATTCGATGAACTTTCTAGGTGGCGTGGCGCCGAGTCGTGCAATGATTCGGTCGCAGGGCAATTGCATTTCGCCGGTGGACGTATTCAGCGTCAACGAATACGGTTTCTCTCCACCCGGGGTCTCTACCAACGACACGCACTGGGTCGAATAGAGGCAGGCCACTTTTTCGGCCTCGATATTTTTGAGAATGAGTGCGAGGTTGCCATCTTTGCAACGCGAGAACTCACCCGAACGATTGACGATATACACCGTGTTTTGTTTCGAGAGCGCTACGGCATTCTCGATCGCAGCGTCTCCTGCCCCCACCACGACGATGATTTCGTTTTCGTATTCATCCGGATCGTCGAGCGAATACTGGACGCAGGGCAGCGCTTCGCCGGGGATGCCGAGCAGCCGAGGATTTCCTTGAAGCCCGATGGCGAGGACCACGTTCTCGGCCGCAACGGTACCGCCGTCGCGCAAGCGGAGTTGGAAGTCCCCGCGAGAACCTGTTATCGCGACCACCTCGGCGCCATGGCGAATGTCGACCGCATGCTCCTCGAGCCCGCTCGCCCATTCCTCCAGGATTCGTTCGCGGGTGCCCGCCGCAAAACGCATCGAACTGCGCAGGGGGAGCACGTTGGGCTCGGCCATGACGTGCTTGTTTTTCTGATAGCGCTGAATCGTGTCCGCATGCGCCGCGGACTTTTCGAGCAGGACGTGCGAGACCCCCGTCTCGGCAGCCCGCGCAGCAGCACTGAGGCCGCCCGGCCCCGAGCCGACCACGGCGACGGTAACTTTGGTCATCCCCGATCCTTCCCCGACGGCCCGGCGCTGCAAAAAAGTTGTTTTTCCCAACCCCGGCCCCGACTCATGTTTTACTTCAAGTTAGATCCATTTCGGAGCGGTCAGTAGAAGGCCACAATCGGATGCAATCTTCAACGAATATTCCGTGGATCAATCGCGGCTGGCCGTGGTGCGACCGACCATGATCCCCACCCGTTGCGGCGACCGGTTGAGCGCGGCGCTGGCGGTGCTCGCGCCCAGTTGCCCTGCGGCGGAAGTGAGCCGGATTGCGGCGTTGATCGACGAGGCGATGTCGGGCCCCGATCGGGCCTATCACACGCTGCCACATGCCCTGATGGTGGCTGAGTCAGACGATCCGATCGAAATTCTGATCGGCTTGTTCCATGACATCGTGCAACTCGAGGTCGACGCCGGTATCCCACCGTGCCTCGAGGGCGTCCTCGATGACTTCAGGGTGATACGCGCGGGAGAGTCCTCTGGCGATCTCAAGTTGCCGCGCAGCCGTCAAATCTCGGAAGTGCTTCCCACCGCCGGCCGAGTCCCTGATCGATGGACGGTAGCCGTGCAGGCCATGTTCCGCGTCGCTCCGGGAAGCGCGCAGAAGAGAGTGAACGGCCATAACGAGTTCCTGAGCGCACTGGCTGCAGCTCGATTACTGGAGCCTTGGCTCGATGCCGAGACGATGATCAGTCTGATCGCAGGAATCGAAATCACGATTCCTTTTCGGAATGACCCTGAGGGCTCGTTGCAGGCGCTTCGCGACTCGATAAGACGCCTCGATCAGGAAAATCACCTGGGTCTCGACACCGAGCAGCTCGATGCGCTGACCCGCCGAGCGGTTCGGGTCGCCAACCGCGACGTGCGAAGTTTTGGTGAACCCGATCTCGCAGCATTTCTCGGTGATACGTTCACGCTCTTGATGGAATCATGTCCGTCACGAGACTCGGTGAGCTCAGTGCAGATCGACATCTATCGTCGAGCCTTGCAAAAAATGACGGCGTTTTTGTCGTCGATTTCTCCTTCGAGCGTGTTTCGCCGCTTTGACGACGAGCCCACGCTCGCCACGCATCACGCGCGACAACTTCGCACCGCTCATAACCTTGAGGTCGTCGTCCTCGTGCTCTCTGCAAGACTGCTATCGACCCTATTACTGGAGGCGGAACTCGGTGACGAGAAACCTGCCCTCGCGCTGACGCCATCGCCATCGATACACCGATCGGCATGGCCCGAGGCGATCGACGCCAAAGCGCGCGAGCTATTGTCTAACGAAGCCGGTTGGCGCTGGCGAGCGGCCGTCTCCTCTTCGATGGTGGAGGTCGACATGCTCGCTCGATGGGGTGGCGAAGCGTTGATCCGAAAGGCAAAAGAAATTCAGGCGCTCGTGGCGCAGTTCGATGTCACCGGAACATCGGATGCCTCTCGCGCGTTACGAGCTCTTATCCTGAGCCATTACTCGCAACACGATCGCGAATGGGCCAAGGAGGTCGCTCGAAGCTTGGGCGATTTTCAAGTCAGCTGTGCCGAATGACCACTTTCCCGAAGTGGTTGCCGTGCTCCATATAAAGGTATGCCGCAGGGGCATCGGCAAAATCGAATACACGATCGATGACGGGCTTGATGCGGTGGCGATCAATGAAAAGATCCATTTTTTCGAAATCGGATCGGGACCCGACGAATATCCCCGATACGTTCATGCTACGGCCGATCATGTTCGCTGCCGGAATGTCTCCGCCGAATCCGCCCAGACCGCCGATGATCGCGATATGACCGCCGTGAGCGAGGACGGCCAGTGATTGTTTGAGCGTGCCGACACCGCCAACTTCGAGCACATGATGGACACCTACGCCTTTTGTCGCGGCGAGCACGGCCGCGGTCCAATCGGGCGTCTCCCGATAGTTGATCAGATGACTTGCCCCAAGGTCGCGAGCGCGCGCCAATTTGTCATCTTTTGAGCTGGTGATGACGACCTGCGCACCGAACGCCTGCGCGAACTGCAATCCGAATATCGACACGCCGCCGGTCCCCTGCAGCAGTACATGGTCCTCTGCACGCAGCCCTCCTCGAGTGACGAGACCGTTCCAGGCCGTCACGGCCGCGCACGGCAGCGTCGCGGCCTCTTCAAAAGAAAGATGCGCCGGGTAACGCAATACACCATCTTCTCGGAGCGTGACGTACTCGGCCAACATGCCGTCGCGCGCACCGCCGAGTGCGGACTCGCCGGTTGAGGACAACCCTCGGCCCTCGAGCCAACTCTGGAAAAACTGACCGACGACACGATCGCCCGGCGCGACACGCGTGACTCCATTACCAACCGCAACGACTTCCCCCGCGCCGTCCGACAGCGGTACCACCTTCTCGCGGCCTGCAACGGGGTAGTCGCCCCGCAGGATCATGATGTCTCGTCGATTGATCGACGACGCATGAACCCGAACCAGCACTTCCTGCGGTCCCGGCTCACGTACGACTGCCTTCTCGATGAGCTCGAGGCGATACGCCTTCTCTTGGCGGGTGAGTTGATACTGTTTTTGACTGACAGGAATATTCATGGGTTTGATTATACGGCGAGCTGATGGACCGACATCGAGTCTTCAGGAATCACGGAGCGGGATGCCCTTGTGTCCCCATACAACGTCGTACGCTGACGCGATAGCCTTCCGATCGAGCGGATCGATTCAATCATCGAGTCTGCCGTCAAGGTTTGACCATTGACTCCACCGGCTGCGCGAGTGATCGATTCGTTCATCAGCACGCCACCCAGATCATTCGCCCCGGCACGCAAGGCCTCGAGTGCGCCATCGCGCCCGAGCTTCACCCACGAGGCCTGGATGTTTCGGATCACCGGCTCGAAGACGAGCCGCGACACGGCATGCATCAAGATGGCCTCTCGCCAACTCGGCCCACTGCGCGCGAGACCCCGCCGCCAAAGCGGTGCTTCCATGTGCACGAACGGCAGCGGAACGAACTCCGTGAAGCCCTGAGTCTCATCCTGCAGCATTCTGATTTCGAGCAGATGTCGCGCCCAATGTCTTGGCGTATCGACATGACCGAACATGATCGTGGCGGTACTCCGCAGCCCAATGGCATGAGCTTCTCTCATCACGTGAAGCCAGCTTTTCGTATCAAGCTTGTCCGGACAAATGATTGCACGGACGTCGTCCACCAAAATCTCGGCGGCAGTCCCCGGCAACGAACGCAGACCAGCCTCTTTGAGTCGAACGAGAAACTCGCGTACGGGTATTCCGAGAGTCTCGGCGCCGTGCGTCACCTCGAGAGGCGAGAGCCCGTGAATATGAATGTCTGCTGCAGCAGCGCGCGCGGCCCGGATGATCTCGAGATAAGTCTCTCCCGTGAAGGCAGGGTGTATCCCGCCTTGCAGGCAAACTTCCGTGGCCCCTGAATCCGCAGCCTCGGTCACTCGTCTGCCGATTTCCTCAAGGTCGAGCCGATATCCGGGCCCTCGCAACGTGCGAGCACCGCGACCTTTTGCAAATGCACAGAATCCGCAAGAGTAGGTGCAGATGTTCGTGTAATTGATATTCCGATTGACCACGAAACTCACGGTCTCGCCGCACCCACTCCGACGAAGCTCATCCGCTGCACCGACTACCGCCTGAAAATCAGCACCATCCGCCGTGAGGAGACGCACGATCTCGTCTTCGCCCAGCGTCTGCCCCTTGGCGCATTGAGTTAGCGCTGCCTTCACTCTGGATGACACCGGACCAACGGCTTTGGCGGTTCGGGCGAGTTCGACGTAGGGCTTGAACGGCGGATCCCCCGCTCCGGCATGCCAAGAGGTCTCGCGTACATAGCCCGACGCATCGACTCGCCGAAGAACTGCCGAACGGAATATCGGGTCGACCCATTTGGGGTCACGAGCGTGCGACATCACGAGAGGTAGTCGCTCGACGAGCCATCGACCGGCGGCTTGGGTTTCACGCCTCAAGAGTTCGAGCTCAGGCCAAGGCGCCTCGGGATTGACGAAATCAGCCGTCACGGGCGACACGCCACCCCAATCATTGATCCCGGCATCGACCAAGGCCTTCAGTGAGCCCATGCTGAGATTGGGCGGAGCCTGTATCGACATGCTCGATCCGAAGATCACTCGAGCGACAGCGATCGTCCACTGCAATTCTTCGAGCGAGGGCTCGGGTGCATCGGCCATCCGAGTACCCGGCTTCGCTCGAAAATTCTGCACGATGATTTCCTGAACGTGACCATGGCGACGATGCGAGTCACGGATGGCCAAAAGGGTCTCGATACGCTCGAGGCGCGTTTCTCCGATACCGATCAGCAAGCCGGTGGTGAAGGGAATCGATAACTCGCCGGCGAGATTCAGGGTCTCGAGGCGCGCAGAGGGCTGCTTGTCCGGCGATCGGTGATGAGGTCCACCTCGTGCCGACAATCTCGGCGAGAGACTTTCCATCATCAACCCCATCGACACGGAAACCGCACGAAGCCGTTTCATCGACTCGCGGTCCATCACGCCAGGGTTGAGATGAGGCAGAAGCCCGGTCTCCTCGAAAACCCGCCGTGCACAATACTCGAGATAATCGAGCGTCGACTCGAAACCCAGGCGGGCAAGCTCTTCGCGCGCCTGCGAGTAACGAAGCTCCGGTTTATCCCCGAGCGTGAACAGCGCTTCGACGCATCCCGCCGCGGCACCCTGCCGCGCGACCGCCAGAACTTCGTCGATCGTCATGTAGGCACGATCCCCTCGTCGCGGCGGCGCAGCGAAGGTGCAGTAATGACAAACGTCGCGGCACAGATGGGTCAGCGGAATGAACACTTTTCGCGAATACCCGACGCGTACCCCAAAGCCGTCGACAGCGAGCGCCCTCGCACGACTCATCAAGCTCGGCAAATCTTTGTCCGTTACCAAACTTCGTATCGCCGCTTCCGGCTCGGGCTCGTCGTGAAGATCTTCCGGCGTATCGATGTCGTGCGAGAACCCCGACATCTCGATTTGGATCGCGCGTAGCGACCGACGCGCTGCCATGCCGAGATGCAGCTCGGCGCTATGGGGGCCGTATTGAGGCGACACAGACGAGGGCAGCCTCAACCACAGCGCGTTCGTTCCCTCCCCTCGTCGATCAGGCACGACGACCATGTCGTATCCCCTCGCCCGATTCACGAGCGAGTCGATTTCTTCCGGGGAGATATACGGAACATCCGCCGCCACGATGATGGAAGCATCGAACCGCGAGGCAAGCGCGTCCGTGGCAAGCTCCACCGCTTCATTGAGTCCGAGACCCTCGTCGTTCAGAACCTCGATATCGTCGGGTAATCCCGTCTCACGTTCGGGGGTCACGACGACGATGTGATCGACACACCGCGCGGAACGAAGAGCTGTCAGCACGCGGTCCAACATCCGACGGACCAAGGCCGCACGCTCCGCCATCGACAGTACGCTCGCCAGCCTTGACTTGCCCTCGGCGAAAGAACGAACCGGAACGATGGCGGCTACACGCATCAGTTCATTCTCTTCGGAGACTCGTCACGCAGGGAACTTGAGCGCACCGGAAATGCGGATCCCGGCCCCATCCACCGCGTACTGCTTGTTGATGAAAATCAGGATCGACGTCATCGCCTCGGCGGCTGCAGAGTTGGCCAGGGCACCGCCATGGATTCCTCGAAGACCACAGGCCTGCACCAGACGAATGACGGACTCGCGCGCTGCCTTGTCATCTCCGAACACGAGCACGTCGCAATCGACCGTCGCATCGGATGCAAGCTTGAACGCGGCGACATTGTGGAACGCCGATACGACACGTACGCCCTCACCGAGTATTTTTTGGGCGCGCACAGCGGCGCTACCCTCGAGCGGCAATTGCACTCGCATGACCTTCGGCGGTACCAGCGGGACGGTGGTGTCAACCACGATCTTCCCCGCGACGTGCGGACTGATGTCACCCAGCGTCGACTCTTGCGAGGCAAAAGGCACGGCGAGGATGACGATATCTCCCTGAGCGGCCGCCTCCACGTTGGTGGCAGCACGAACATCGGTCTTGCAATCTGCAGTGAGCCGCTCTGCCGTCGCCTGCGCCTTGAGTACATCGCGCGATCCGATGATCACCCGCTCCCCTGCTTTGGCAAGTCGTCGAGCGAGTGCAGAACCCAAATCGCCCGTTCCGCCGATGACCGCAATGCATTGACCCTGATCAGACATGCCGAACTCCCGAACCAAGACCGCTAATTAAGGGTTTGCCGACGCCGTCTGCCAGGCCAACTCGGCCAAGGGCTCCACTTGCGCCGCGTATTTCTTTGCTTCGGGACTCACTGCGGTCCCACGCTGCACGCGGCCTGCGATCCCGTGACAAATGGCGGCAAGTCGGAACATGCAAAACGCCAAGTAGTAGTTCAGGTGCGGTATGTCGTCGAGGCCGCGCTTGGCGCAGTACGCGTCGACGTATTCCCGCTCCATCGGCAGACCGAGTTCCTCGAGATCTCTTCCGTAGAGACCCCGAACACCACCCGAGGCCATGCGATAAGCCATCAAGTGATACGCGAAATCGGCGATGGGATCACCGATCGTGGACAGCTCCCAGTCGAGAACGGCGATGATTCGCGGCTCGTGCGAGTGGAACATGAGGTTGTCCAATCGATAGTCCCCGTGAACGATCGTCGGAGCCGATACGGTGTCCGGCGTGTTCCGAGGAAGCCAATCGATCAACTTTTCCAGATATTGAACGCGTCCGGCGGCCTCGACGTCGATCGCGTATTGCTTCGACCATCTGGAAACCTGACGCTCGACATACCCCTCGGGTCGGCCGAAATCCTCGAGGCCGACTGCGCGGTAGTCGATCGCGTGCAACTCGGCCAGCGTGCTCACCATCGCGTCGTAAATCGGCCGTCGCTCGGGCCGAGACAACTCAGGTAGTGCCGGCTCCCAAAACAATCGTCCTTCGACGAATTGAACAACGTAGAACGCCGTACCGATGACGTTGACGTCTTCGCACAGCACCAATGGCTTGGCCACCGGAAAGCTGGAATGCGTGGCAAGCGCAGACATCACGCGGTATTCCCGCTCGATGGCGTGCGCAGACGGAACGAGATTTCCCGGGGGTTTGCGGCGTAGAACGTACGATGCGTTTTGGCCATCCAGACGATACGTCGGATTGGATTGTCCGCCCGGAAATTGCGTGACGTGCAGCGGCGACGAGAAGTCGGATATCTTCCCCGACAAATAACGCTCGAGAGCCTCTACATCGAACTCGAGACCCTTGCGAAATTGATGAACCCGATTCATGCGTGAGTGCGGTCGTCGACGCGACTCGAATCAGACCGCACGAATGGCTTTCTGGCGCTTCGACGTCTCCGACGGCGCTTTGTTCTCGAGCCGGATTTTCAGATCTGCCTTGATCTGTCTGAACATCGACGACAGTGGCATTTTGGAATTGGCGAGCCACTGGTAAATGATTCCCGCCATCGAAGCCGCATATTGTTCTGCCACTCTCATCGGATCCAGATCCGGATCGACCGTTCCGGCGGTCTGTCCCGCTTTCACCCATTGCGCCACATCGCGGCGTTGCGCCTTGTGCACGATCGCAATGTTTGATTTGTACTCGGCGGACGGATCGATACTCAGAAACCAGAGTAGGTACATGGCCCGAACTTCTTCAGGCCGTTCGCGAATGAACACCTCGACTGCATCCGTCGCAGCCATGAGCGCATCGACGCCGACTCGATCGCCCACGGCTACCTGAACGCGATCCAGCCAGTCGACGCTCGCTTCCTGCAAAACCTTTCCGAACAGACCCGCCTTCGATCCGAATCGATGCGTCGCAAGACCCCGGCTGTAACCCGCGAGTTCGCCGACCGCTTGAAGCGTCGTGCCGTGGATACCCACCTTGACGATGAGTTCGATGGCCGCATCCATCAGTCGCCGATCGGAGAGCGCGACACGATCTGCCTGACGACGTCGTGCAGGCGGCGGCGAAACAGTTGCGGCTTTTGACATCAGTGAACTCTTTCTTTGGCTACTTCAAAGTGCAGCGCGAACCTTGGGCAGCACGTGTTTCGCAACATATTCGAGTCGTCGCTGGCCTGCTGCGACGGTTTCGCCAGGTAGCCGCGCCCAGATGTGAAGGTCACGGATCTGAGGATAGTCACGGAGCAGTTTGATGAACTCCGTCACGGCGGTATCGGCATCCCACAGTCTGTACAACCCTTGGGACAGCGCCGTCTGCGCGTCTGGGAAACGCGGCGTCGTGTCGGGCGGTCCGAAGGCACCCCACTCGATGTATTGATTGCATTGATAAAGCGCGTGCGGTCCCACCGCGGCCGCTTCCCGCTCGGGGTCGTCCGAGATGATCGCCCAACTTCCCGCGATGATCACGCCATCTGCAGGGTCCTTGCCGTGCTTTTTGAGGCACTCGAGATAGACATCGTGACCGATTCCACCGGTCGACAAAAATCCGTCGGCGACCCGTGCGACGCGATCGATCGCCGGCTCGGCCATCGCGCCAAGATACAGCTTCGGCGTGTGTTCGGGTGCGGGCGTCACGCGCAAGTCACCCACCTGAAACCGCTTGCCTTCGAAGTTGATCCGCTCGCCAGCCCAGGCGCGACGAATGATCGTGATCGCCTCCTCGACGAGACTCGGTCGATGCTTGAGTTCCCGGCCGAACTGGCGAAACTCGAGGTCCCGGTATCCGATGCCGACACCGAGGTCGAAGCGCCCTTTCGTCAGCAGCGACAACGTGGCGGAGTCTTCGGCGATACGAATCGGATTGTGCAGCGGCAGCACCATGAGGTTGGTGCCGATGCGCATTGTCTTCGTTCGTGCACCGATCGCGCCTCCGATGACGAGGGGCGATGGCGTGTAGCCGTCATCACAAAAATGATGTTCGGTCATCCATACCGAGTCGAACCCCAATCTCTCGGCTTCGACAATCTGCTCGAGACAGTCTTCATAAAGAGTCTCGAAGGGCACCCTCCACGGATCGGGATTTCGAAAGTCGTACCAAAGACCGAAGTTGACGTGACGTGCCATGGCGTACCCCGGGTTCAGTTCAGACCATTGAGGAAGTCGAGGAGCGCAGCGCGATACTTGGGGCCTTCTTCGATGAACGGCGCATGTCCGCAATTCTCGAACTCCACAAGCTTGCAACGCTTTGAGTAATTGGCGACCGAACGACATACGTCAGGCGCAACCACCAAGTCTTTGGCGCCGACGAACCCGAGCACTGGGGCGTCGATTTTGGCGAGGATGGCACGCTGGTCGAGGACGTCGAGCTCAGCAAGTGCATCATCGGCAACGGGCGATGTTTGCATGAAGAGCGACCACATCCAGGTGTTCATCGCCGTCGACTGAGGCACAGCGCACACCGCCTTGGTGAGCCCATCGAAGAAATTCGCGCGATCTTCGCGCATGATTCCGACGGTCGCCGATGCACTGCCCGGCGCGCCACCGAAAGCATAGTCGGGCGCCTGCACGTAACGTGGACTCGCCGCGGCCGTGAGCACCAATCCGGCGCAGCCGCCTCCAAGCCGACTCGCGGTTTCGACCGCGATGGCGCCACCGAGCGACCAACCGTTCAGAACGGCACGTTTGATGCCGAGATGCTCGAGAATGGCGATGGCATCGGCAGCCCCCAGTCCGATCGAGTTTTGAGCGAAATCTTTGTCGGACATCCCGCAGCCGCGCTGATCGAAGGCGACGACGGCGTGACCCGCCGATCGCAGCGAAGCGATCGTGGTATCCCACACTCTCGAGCTGGTGCCCCAACCATGAATGAGCACCACCGGCACTTTGCTGCCTGCGTAATGCTCGAAGTAGATGTTTTTACCGTCTTCTCGTTTGATGAATGCCATGTTGACCCCCGTTGTTCACTCAGCCGGGCGGCGCAGTCATTTGCGCGCCGGGGATTGGGTTGAAGTAATGGATCGTCACGTCTCGACGCTTGATTTTCCAGACTCCGTTACGACGGACGAAATGATCCCTGTAGGTGGCGCTGATCATCTGAACGCTGTTGTCGGTCAACGCGCCCATGCAGTCCACGTCGCACTCGCCGGTCGCCTCATCCGCACCTACGAAACTGACTTGGAGATTGCTGGTGAGATGATGCGACTCCCGCCAGACGGGCCACAAGACCTCTTTGACGGCGCGATTGATGCCCGCATGCCCCTCGAATACTCCGAATGGCGGGCCGATGTTCCAAACGCAGTCTTCCCACCAAATGGAGAGGAAACGATCGAAGTTTCGCTGATCGAACCCCCGACAATAATCGGTCACGAGATCTCGCATGGCGTGCCGGCTCTCGAGCCGGTCGATGCGAACAAGCAGGTCGTTTACCGTTGCATCCATCGCTGATTACCCCCGTTAACGTCGATCAGCAGTACTAACCTCTGCCGTTACCTACCTCGAGCTCGATGGCCCACGCGAGTTTTTTGCGCGCAGCGTCCATCGCATCAGGAAAATAATAATCCGGGAAAAGGCTGGTGCAGCCCTTTCGATCCCGCAAAACCTCTTTTGCGACGCTGATCTTGTGGACCTCAGTAGGCCCATCGACGATCCCCATCTCCGGAACAGTCGCCCACATCGACATGAGCGGCGTCTCGTTGGTCATGCCAAGAGAGCCATGTATATGAAGCGCCCGGTAAACCACGTCTCGAAGGACGGCCGGCATGGCCGCTTTTACCGCCGCGATCTCGCGCCGTACTTCTCGGGTATAGGCCTTGTGCTTGTCGATGAGCCAGGCGGCGTAAAGCACATGCAGACGGAACTGCGTGATCTGGGTGTAGGAATCGGCGATTTTTTCCTGTGTCAGTTGCTTTTGCGACAGCAACTCGCCCTTCGTCTGACGGCTCAGCGCGCGCTCGCACATCATGTCCAGGGATTTATTCAGCAACCCGACCGTGCGCATCGCGTGGTGAATGCGGCCGCCACCGAGCCGCGACTGAGCCACCTCGAACCCCTGCCCCGGCTTGCCCAGGATGTTCTCGCGAGGTACTCGGCAATTGTTGAACCGCAAGTAACCGTGCACTCCCGAGCCAATTTCGTCGCGCATGCCGACGGCGACGTTCCGGATGACTTCGAGCCCGGGCGCGTCACGATCGACAATGAGAATGGATGCGCCCTGGTGAACCGGAACGCTGGAATCCGTGACGACGACGACCAGCAAAAACCTCGAGAAATCGGCGTGCGAGGCAAACCATTTCTCGCCGTTGATGACCCACTCATCACCAACAAGATCCGCCTTGCACGTGAATTGCCCCGGATCCGCTCCTGCCTGCGGTTCAGTCATTGAGTAGCAAGAGGCAATCTCACCTGCGAGCAGCGGCTCGAGATACTTCTTTTTCTGCTCCGGAGTGCCGTACCGGGCCAGGATTTCCATGTTGCCGGTATCCGGAGCCTGGCAACCGAACACCGTCGGACCAAAGCGGCTGCGGCCGAGGATCTCGTTCATCAACCCCAGCTTGACCTGACCGTACCCCTGCCCACCAAGGTGAGGATCGAGGTGGCACGCCCAAAGTCCTTGATTTTTAACGATTTTCTTGAGGGGCGCCATGGCGGCGGCGGGTCCCGGACGAGCCGGATCGAAGGGGTCGGCTGGCCCGCGAAACACCAGATCGAGAGGCTCGATCTCCGAGCGAACAAATTCGCTCATCCAATCCAGTTTTTCTTGAAAGTCCGACTCGGTTTCGAAATCCCACGCCACGTTCAGATTCCCCCTTCTCGGTCGGCTCAAGCCACCCCGGCGACGCAAAAAAACAACGATTTCGGGGTGGCGATCGGATGATGAAGATCCGACGAAAACGAGTATACGGATTCACTTGCTAGTCGACAACAAGAGGATTATCGTCGGCGCTGACTGGGAGAGTTCGGCGATATTTCTCGTGCGAACAAACCCATCGGACATCCAAATTTGGAGGGGACAAATGTCAATGTCTAAGTCGAGTTTGCTGGTATCCGTTGCCGTCGCAGTGGCGTGCGGATCATTCAGCGTGACGTCATTCTCAGCGGACGAGGCGACCAGCCAAGGCACGCTCGAAGAAATCACCGTCACTGCAAGAAAGCGCGAAGAAAATCTTCAGGACGTCGGTACTTCGATCAGCGCTCTCGGTGCGGTGGATATCGCGCGCCGCGCAGACGTCGATCTGCAGTCCTTCGCCAATACGGCGCCGAACGTCATCATCAACGATCTTCAGCAGGGTCCGGGCAGCCCTGCCGCGATTTCCATTCGCGGCATCGGCACGACGGACGTCGAGAAGAACTTCGATCCGACCGCCGGTGTGGTGGTCGACGGTATCTTCATCGGCGTGAACTCGGGCGCGATGATCAAGGCCCTCGACTTGCAGAGCATCGAAATTCTTCGCGGTCCGCAGGGAACGTTGTTCGGTCGCAACTCGATCGCCGGCGTCATCAACATTGCGCGCAAGAAGGCTTCGACGGACGGTGTCTCGGGTGCCGTGCGCGCCGGCGGCGGCAATTACGGCGAACTCGCCGTTGACGGGTACATCAACCTGCCGCTGTCTGACACGTTCGCGTTCAAGATTGGTGCCGCCAAGCGCGACAACGATGGTTGGTTCTTCAACAAGACGCGCGGCAAGGACGTGGGCAAGGTGGAGTTCACGAGCTTCAGCCCGAGCTTCACGTTCAAGCCGAACGACAACTTCGAGTTCACCTACCGCTACGACAAAACCGAGCAAGATCAGGACGCGAACACCGTTCTCAACGTTGCTCAGGGCAATCAGGTCTTCTGTTTGGCCTACGGTGAATGCGCCAAGGGCCTCCAAGTTCCGCAGTCGGGTGATCGTTACACCGTGCTGCAGAACGGCGAAGGCGCTTACCAGACGTATTTCGACAGCGAGATGCACATCGCCACGGCGAGCTACAGCATCAACGATGGCAATACAGTCGAATACGTCTACGGCAAATTCTCGACCGACGAAAAGGTCTTCCAAGATTGGGACGGTACGGCGCGTACGCTCTACCACACCGATCGTCCTGCCGTTTGGAACCAGTCGAGCCACGAAGTTCGCTGGATCAATTCGGGTGATCGCCTCGACGTAACCGCGGGTCTCTACCTGTGGGAGTCGGATTACCGAATCGACCTGCGTAGCTACATCGGCTTCATCGACGTGCTGTTCGGCGCTCCGCCGGGATCCGTCGCCGTAATCGATCAGACCGTCGTTCAGAACACCGATTCGAAGGCTGCGTTCTTCGAAGCGGACTACAAGCTCACCGACGCGCTCACGCTGACGGTTGGTGGTCGATACACGAAGGACGACAAGGACAGCGGCCTCATCGACGCGGCGATGCCTCAGCTCGCCACGCTCGGTAGCCTCGCCAAGCCGTTCAAGAAGTCGTGGAGCGAGTTCACGCCGAAGTTGAACCTGCGTTATCGCATGAGCGAAGACGCGATGGTTTACGGTCTCTACTCCAAGGGCTTCCGCGCGGGTGGATTCACGGGTCGTCCGGGCACCTACGAAGCGGCCTCGATCGCGTACAACCCGGAGACGGTCGACAACTTCGAGTTCGGCTGGAAAACCGAGTGGATGGACGGTCGAGTTCGCTTGAACGGTTCTGTCTTCTTGATGAAGTACGACGACAAGCAAGAAGAGCAGAGCGTGCCGACCTCGTCGGGTACCGGTCAGCAGACCCTGGTGCTCAACGCGGCGCAGGCCGAGATCAAGGGTCTTGAGATCGACCTCACTGCTCGTGTCACCGAGAACTTCACGCTTTCGGGCAACCTCGGCGTGATGGATTCGAAGTTCAAGAAGCTGATCGACACCGATCCGGCGACTCCGGTCAACAAGCGTGACTTGTCTTACCTCAAGTTGCGTCGTGCACCGGATCTGACCGCGACGATTTCGCCCAACTACACCTGGAACGTCGGTAACGGCTCCATGTGGGTGCAGGCGGATCTGCGATATGTGGACGATCAGGAACTCACCTTCCTGAACTCACCGCAGAGCAGCGTGAAGGCGCACGAAGTCATCGATGCCTCCATCGGCTATCGCCTGAACAACACGACCGTCTCCTTGTGGGGTTCGAACCTCACGAATGACGATTCGTGGACCCAGGCCTACGACGTGGGCACGAGCGTGACCTTCGCCGGTTTGTGGACTTATGCCGCTGCGCGCCCGCCGCGCACTTACGGCTTGCGGATCACCCACAACTTCGGGAACTGATCCTCGCTTCGCCTTCCTCGGCGACGGTGCCACCCTTCGGGTGTGTACCGTCGCCGGGGTCGGCTCTTTGCTCCACGCGGATTCGACGCGGGAGATTCTTTGATGACAGCCAAAACATGGGTAGTGACCGGCGGTTCACGTGGTGTCGGTCTCGCCACGGCCCGAAAGGCCCTGGCACAGGGAGATCGTGTCGCCGTCATCGCTCGCACTATCGACGAAACCAGCCTTCGGGCAGCGCTCGGTGACGAGCGTGTTCTGTTGATTTCGGCGGACGTTGCCGATCCGGTGTCGGTTCGGTCTGCTTTCGATCAGATCGGCGACGCATGGGGCCGCGTCGACGTGTTGATCAACAACGCCGGACTGCACCGGGGTCGTAAGCTCGCCAGGCTCGAAGAAAAAGACTGGAACGCCGTCATTGCGACCAATCTGTCGGGCCCGATGCACTGCATCCAGACCGCGCTGCGCCTCATGCAGGACGGTGCCTCAGTCGTGAATGTCGGCGCAGTCGTGGGCTTTCGCGGTTTCCCAGGCGACAGCCCCTACGGTGCGAGCAAGGCCGGACTTGCCGGATTGACCCGAGTCCTCGCCGTCGAACTTGCACCCAAAAAAATCAGGGTCAATCTCGTCATCCCCGGGCTCATCATTACCGAGATGACCTCGCAGCTCGACGAGAAGGCGATGAACAAGCTCCTCGAGCGTATTCCTCTTGGCCGCGTTGGGCGCGAGGAGGAAATCGCAGACGTGATTTGGTGGGTCGCTGGCTCGACCTATATGACTGGCGCCGTAATTCCGACCGACGGCGGCATGATGGCCCAGTTGTAACGCCCTCCGCGAATCGCTCATGGCCACTCTCGAATCCTTAGCCCGATGGCTCGAGTCCGAGTTGGGATTCGTCGAGATCGAAATGGGTCCGCGGCTTGGCGGCGGAAACTCCAACATCACCCAACTCGTACGTCACGCGAAGGGCCGCGTCATACTGAGACGCCCGCCCGACGATACGATTTCTTCGACCGCAGGTGCGGGTGTCCTGCGCGAATACGGCATGCTGAAGGCGTTGCACGGGCGTGTGAAAGTGCCGCGCCCACTCGGGTATTGCGCCGATGCATCGATAGTCGGCCAACCGTTCAGCATCATCGAATACGTCGATGGAGTCGCCATCACCAACTCCCTGCCGCAGGCCTACACGGCGGATGCGGCCACCATTTCGAATCTCGGCATCGAACTCGTCGACGAGCTCGCCACACTGCATACGGTGGATTGGCGATCGCTCGGCATGAGCAGCCCGAAAATGCCCGAAGACTACGTGACCAAACAAATCGCACGATTGAGAAAGCTTCGTGCGGAAGAAACGGGTCGCCCGCTGCCGTTGATAGAAGACCTTGCGGGATGGCTGATGTCGAATCTCCCGCCACCGCCTCCAGCGACGGTGATGCATGGCGACTTCCATCTCGACAACACTCTATTCTCGCGCGACGCACCGAAGCTCAACGTCATCATCGACTGGGAGCTGGCGACGATCGGAAATCCCTACGCCGACCTGGCCTTGATGCTCGCCTTTTGGGGGCCAAGATCAGTCAACCCTCCAGGATTTTCGTTCGTACAAAAAGTGTCTCGTGACTTCGATGCGGTGATCGATCGTGACGCCTTGGCTGCGCGATGGTCGAAACGCACGGGTCTCGACCTCGAGAATTTCAGGGTGTACCGAGTCTTCGCACTGTGGCGGCTCGCGGCCATCGTCGAAGGCGCATACCTGCTTTTCCAGGCTGGGCGAGTCGACAGCGACTACGCTCGAAAATTGGAATACGACGTGCCGGCCTTGCTTGAGGAGGCTGCCGACATTGCCGCGTCAAATTGAGATGAAGACCCTATCCGGAGCATCCCAAATGCTGACAACGATGATGGATTTTCCGCTGTCGACACAGATGATCCTGCGTCACGGAAGTCAGATTCACGCGGGTAGTCGTGTGGGGACGAGCAACGGCGACGCTTTCCAATTCACGTCGTTTGCCGACATCGCGGGTCGGGTGCACAAGCTCGCTGGCGCCTTGACGGCCTTGGGCGTAGCACGAAACGCGCGTGTCGCAACCTATTGCTGGAATCACCAACAACATCTCGAGTGCTATCTGGCCATCCCCTCGATGGGCGCGGTATTGCACACACTCAATGTCAGGCTCTTCCCGGAGCAGATCGTCGGCATCATGAATCACGCCGAGGATAGCGTGCTGATCATCGACGGCAGTCTGCTGCCGCAGATCGAGGCGGTTCTCGAGAAGGTTCCATCGCTTCGGCACATCATCGTGATCGGCGACGGATGTAAATCGTCGTCGAAGAGCGACACCATCGAGATTCATCGGTACGAGACCTTGCTCGAGCGCTCCGCGCCGATCAACCCTTGGCCCGAACTCGACGAAAAACAGGCCGCTGTCGTGTGCTACACAAGTGGCACGACCGGCGCCCCCAAGGGCGTGGTGTACAGTCATCGTTCGATATTCCTGCATACCCTCGCGACACTCGGCCGCGATACTTTCGGCATATGCCAGTCCGATCGAATCCTTTTGCTGCCCTCGATGTTTCATGCCAATGCTTGGGGGCTGCCCTTCTCGGCGTGGATGTCGGGCGCAGATCTCCTGCTTCCCGCATCCCACCTCAAAGCTGCAGATATTCGCAGCGCCATCGTACATGAGCGTCCGACTTTCACGGCGCTCGTGCCGACGCTGATCAATGATTTGCTACTCGCCGACGTCGACTCTCCGATCGACATGAGCTGCTTCAGGGTGATCGTGTCGGGGGGGTCTGCAGTCTCGCCCACGCTGATCCGCAAAGTACGCGAACGTTGGGGTATTCCCGTGCTTCAGGGCTGGGGAATGACCGAAACGAGTCCGATGTGTTGTTTGTCGATTCCTCCGCGAACAAGTTCGATCGACGAGGAGCCAGCTTGGCGCGCGAAGAGCGGGCGCCCCGTCCCCGGGATGGAGGTACGCCTCGTCGGAGATGACGGCAAGGTCTCGCCAAACGACGGCATCACCGTCGGGGAACTGCAATTGCGCGGCCCGTGGGTCACAGGCAGTTATCACAATAATCCGTCATCCGAATCGTTCACGAACGACGGCTGGCTGCGCACCGGGGACGTCGGCGTCATCGATCCGGCGGGTTACGTGCAGATCACTGATCGCACCAAAGACGTCATCAAGTCGGGAGGAGAGTGGGTTTCTTCTCTCGAGTTGGAAAACAAGCTCGCGGCTCACCCGGGAGTCGTCGAAGTCGGCGTGATCGGGATACCCGACCCGCGCTGGGAAGAACGCCCTCTCGTCTTTGTCGTAGGCAGCCCGAAGCACGCTGCGCTTAATGCGCAGTCGTTGCGAGAATTTCTCGTGCCACTCGTCGCGCGGTTCGCAGTCCCGGAAAATTTCGCTTTCGTCGACGCACTACCGAAAACGAGCGTCGGAAAAATCGACAAGGTGGCTTTGCGTCAGCTGTACTCGAGCGGCAAGATCGAGATCATCCGCCTCAAGTGACGGACTGACTCACCCGGGCTCGCGGGTCTTCGGAAAGTCTTTCATCAATCGATCGATCTGCGACGCTGAATAACCGAGATCCTGCAAGATCGCGCGATTGTCGGCATCGACCGCACGGGCCGCTCGAGGCTGTGCGGGCACCGAACGACTGAACCTCGGAACCGGGGCGTTTTGTTTGATCCCCTCGACCTCGATGAACGCTGCTCGAGCCATGTTGTGCGGATGGCTCGTCGCTTCCTGCATGGTCAAAACAGGTACGGCACACGCATCGGTCTCATCGAACAAGGTCCGCAGTTCATCGGATGTTCGGCTCTTGATGGCAACAGCGAGCTTGGCTCTCAAAGCCGGCCATATCTCGGCAATCAATTTTTCGTACGGATGTTGCTGAAACCCTTCGCCCTCGAGAAACTCTGCGGGGTCGAGCCCGAGTTTCGACAGTAGCAATCGATGAAACTGCGGCTCGATCGCCCCTACGGCAAACCATTTGCCGTCCCGTGTCTCGTAGGTGTCGTAGAAATGCGCTCCACCGGCCAGAAAATTCGTGCCGGTCTCATCCTTCCACAGCCCACGATTTTGCAGCCCCATCAACGGGGCCATGAAGGAAATGACGCTATCGACCATCGCGCTATCGATCACTTGTCCCTTGCCGCTACGCATCCGCTCGTACAGCGCGCAAACGATGCCGAAGGCAACCATCAAACCTCCGCCGCCGTAATCACCGATGACGTTGAGCGGCGGTACCGGTTTGCCACCCGGAGGACCGATTTGATGCAGCATGCCCGTCAAGGCGATGTAATTGATGTCGTGGCCAGCTGTTTTGGCGAGTGGCCCTTCCTGTCCCCACCCGGTGATCCGGGCATAGATCAGACCGGGATTTCGTTCACGGCACACTTCGGGGCCGATACCCAGTCGCTCGGTGACGCCCGGACGGAATCCCTCGAGTAATACATCGCTCCGCTCGACGAGCTTCAAAACCACTTCGATCGCTTCGGGATCTTTGAGATCGAGCATCATGTGACGACGGTTGCGCAATGTCGGCTCAGTCTTGCCACCGTCGAAGGCGCCCGGCCTCTCGATGCGAATCACGTCGGCACCCAAATCGGCGAGCAGCATCCCCGCATAGGGTCCAGGGCCGATACTGGCAATCTCGACGACGCGCAAGCCGGCGAGCGGCCCTCGACGCATCGAGGCACTGCGCTCTCTAACCGATGCTTCTTGATTCATCATCGATGGACTATCAGGTGGCGCCATAGACTCGTCGTCCGGTCCGCGCCATCTCCAACAACAACTCGCAAGGCTCGAATCGCGGCCCCGCCTCAACAGCGAGACGCTTGCAAACCTCGACGAACTCCCTGACGCCGATCATGTCGATGAAGGACATCGCACCGCCCGTATACGCGGGGAAGCCCCAGCCGAGAATCGACCCGAGATCGCCATCGACGCCGCTCGTGAGCACACCCTCTTCGAGGCAGCGCGCCGTTTCGAGAGATTGGATGAACAGGAGACGCTGCTTGACCACTTCGAGCGAAGGCTGCTTCGCAAGCTTCGGATACTCCTTGGCGAGCCCAGGCCAAAGATATTTTTTACCTTGCGAGGGGTACTCGTAAAATCCGCCGCCCGCCTTGCGGCCGACACGACGCAAGTCTTCCACGAAGTGTCGGAGGACATCCCAACTCGGTGGCTCTCTGAAATCTTTGCCAAGATCCGCACGAGTCTGCTGCACGACGTGGTATTGCAGTTCGAGCGAGACCTCATCCATCACGGCGAGCGGTCCGACCGGCATGCCCGCAAAACGTCCTGCATTCTCGATCAGCGCCGGATTGACACCCTCTTTCAAGAGCATCTGCCCTTCATAGCAATACGTGCCAAATACTCGGCTCGTGAAAAATCCCCGACTGTCGTTGACCACGATCGGCGTTTTTCCAAGTCGTCGTGCCAAATCGAGCGTCCAGGCCAGCGTCGTGTCGTCCGTCATCTTGCTGCGAATGATCTCGACCAGAGGCATACGCTCCACCGGCGAGAAGAAATGCATGCCGATGAATCGATGTGGTCTTTTCGATGCCTCCGCGAGTCCGGTCACGGGCAACGTCGACGTATTGCTGGCAAACACCGCATCAGCCGCGATGACCGCCTCAGCCCGACGAATGGCGTCAGTCTTGATTTCACGTTTCTCGAAGACAGCCTCGATGACGAAATCACTGCCCGCGAGATCCGCATAGTCATCAGTCGGCCGAATACGCGAGAGGATCGCCGAGGCATCCTCCTCCGTCACTCGGCCTGCGGTCCGATCTTTCTCCAATTGCTTGCGAGTGTGCTCGACAGCTCGTCCGGCAACTTCACGCGAGACGTCGAGGACACTGACTTCGTACGACGCTCGAGCAAGCGAATGGCTGAGCCCCGCTCCCATCATTCCAGCACCGAGCACAGCCACCCGCGAGACGGCTTGCTTCGACACGCCCTGCGGTCGGCGCGCCAGTTTCTCCGCCTTACCCTTGTTGATGAACATCGTGCGAATGAGATTTCGCGCTTCGGGTCTGCGAGCCAGCGTCACGAATTGATGACGCTCGATGTCGAGTCCGCGGTCGATGGGAAGCTGAAGTCCCTCATAAACACACGAGAGGATGGCGACGGGCGCAGGGTAGTTTCGCAACGTCTTGCGCGTCACGTCCGGTATCGCGGTCATGAAGGTCTGCGCAAAATCACCCGCAAGAGCGCCGCGAGAAGATCCCTGAGATTTTCCGTCTTTGCGGTCCCAAGGTTGAACCGCGCTATCAGCAGACAACAGCCACGCGCGAGAACGCTCCGTGAGCTGATCGGGAGGAACGAGTTGATCCACCATCCCGAGTCGCAGCGCTTCAGCAGGACCGACGGGTCCGCCGTCGAGCATGAGCCTCAACGCGGGTTCAACGCCGATCAGACGGGGCAAGCGCTGCGTTCCTCCTCCTCCGGGTAACAGACCCACCTTCACTTCCGGCAAACCGAGCTTGGCTGACGGCGTATCAGCGAGTATCCGGTGATGGCACGCGAGCGCGATTTCGAGACCGCCACCCAAGGCAAGCCCATTGATGGCCGCGACTACCGGCTTGCCGCAAGTCTCGAGGCGACGAAGTACCTTCGAAAATCCGTTGGTTGCCCTGTGCAGCGATCCGGCATCCGCGGAAGTATCGATCGCATTCACGAGATCGAGAAGATTCCAACCTGCAGCAAACGCAGCCTTGGCAGAGGTCACCAAAATGCCGCGGACGGCGGCATCCGATGAGAGTGCTCGAATGGACTCGTCCAACTGGATGACAAATTCGTCCGACAACATATTGAGCGGCGCGCCGGGGACATCGAGTGCCAGCGTGGCGATACCGTCTCGGTCGATATCAAGTGAAAAATGTCGAGTCATTGACTTACACCCGCTCGATGATCGTGGCAGTGCCCATACCCGCACCCACGCACAAAGTGACCAGCGCAGTGTTGAGATCCCGGCGCTCCAATTCGTCGAGTACAGTTCCGAGAATCATCGCTCCCGTGGCACCGAGCGGATGCCCGAGAGCGATCGCCCCACCATTGACATTCACGCGATCGGCCGGCAGATCGAAGTGGCGCATGAAACGCAGCGCGACGGCGGCGAATGCTTCGTTGATCTCGAACAGATCGATATCTTTGATATTCATTCCGGCCCTGCGAAGGAGTTTTTCCGTGACGAGGGCCGGGCCCGTGAGCATGATCGTCGGCTCGCTGCCGATCGATGCAAACCCGCGAATGCGCGCTCGCGGCTTCAGACCCGATGCCTTGCCAAACTCCGCGCCGCCGACCAATACAGCAGCAGCGCCGTCGACGATTCCACTCGAGTTACCGGCAGTATGCAGATGCCGGATGGTCTCGACCTCCGGATAACGAAGCTGGGCAACCGTGTCGAAACCGAGCTTTTCGCCGGCCGTGACGAAAGCCGGCTTGAGTTGAGAGAGCGATTCGACCGTAGTGTCTGGTCGGACATGCTCATCGCGCTCGAGCACCACCTCGCCGATCGCATTACGCACCGGAAAGACAGAGCGCGAAAACCTGCCCTCACGCCACGCTTCGACGGCTCGTCGCTGACTCTCCGCCGCGAACGCATCGAGCATCTCGCGACTGAATCCGTCGATCGTCGCAATGAGATCGGCACCGATACCTTGAGGCACGTAATAGACGGGATAAGACACCGCCGGGTCGGAGTACCACGCGCCTCCATCGATACCCATCGCGACGCGAGACATCGACTCGACTCCGCCACCGATCGACGCGATCGCTTGCCCGCTCATGACTTGGGCAGCCGCAGTATTCACCGCCTCGAGCCCGGATGCGCAAAATCGATTGACCTGTTGCCCCGCCACGCTCTCGTCGTACTGCGCGACGAGCGCGGCGACGCGAGCAATATTGGCGCCCTGCTCACCGACCGGCGAAACGCAGCCCAAGATCACGTCGTCGATCAATGAGGAATCGAACTGACTTCGCTCCCGGAGGGCAGACAACGTCTGCGCGATCAGGGTGATGGGAGTCACGGCATGCAACGAACCATCGGCCTTGCCACGGCCCCGCGGAGTTCTGACGTGATCGAAGATGAATGCGTCAGTCATGTTCAAGGCTTGCCATCGGTGGGAAGTTCGAAGACATAGAGCGCATTACCACCTGAAGGCTGATAGATATCCGGCGCTTCGCGAGCAGTCATCAACTTGAACACTCCCATTCCCGTAGAGACGGCAATGTACTGTTTTCCGCCGACGGAGTAAGAGATTGGATAACCGTGCAGTGGTGCACCAAGACGACTCTGCCACAGCACCTCGCCGGTATTCGAATCGAAGGCCTTGAAGTAGCGATCAAGATCACCGACGAAAGTCAGATTACCGGCCGTAGTCAGCACACCGGTCAGGAACATCGCGCGCTGCGTGTGCGACCACTTGGTCGATAAGTCGCGCAGGTCGATGGCGCTCAAGCGTCCCAGCATGCCATTGGCGCCAGGCATCGGGACGATGCTCGACTCTCCGCCGTATCCACCTCCGCCCTCGACGAAGTCGACCTGTCGACCCGTGAATTCCATGCAGATCTGATGGAGCGGCACGACGAGGGTAGACAAAGCCGGATTGAATGCACTGGCTTGCCAATTGTGCCCGCCGTAGATGCTGGGACACGCTGCAACCGCATCACCGATCTTCGCGTTGACGATGTCGTCGCGGTAGACGAGCTTGCCGGTTTTTTTGTCCAGCGGCTTGACGAAAATATCCTGGGGGAGCAGCTCGGTGAAGTCGACGAACTTGCCCGTTCGACGATCGAGCTTCCAAAGAATTCCGTCCTTGCCGACGGTCACGACATACGGCTTGCCATCGAGATCGACGAGCACCCGCTCGAACCCGGTCTCCATGTCCAGGGTCTCACCGGGCATATGCTGGAAAAACCAGCGGAGCTTTCCGGTCTTCGGCTCGATCGCCAACGTCGAATTCGTGTACAGCGCAGCGGATCGCACAGTCATGCCGCGGCTCGCAGCCACCCACGGCTTCGGCTGCGAAGTGCCGAGGAAAACGAGATTCAATTTCGGGTCATAAGACCCGGCAATCCAGTTGTCTCCACCCCCGCGCAGCTCGAGGGGAACCCCGCCCCACGACGAGTCGTTCGGATCTCCCGGAAGCGCGATGGTCGACGTTCGCCACAGCTCTTGTCCCGTATCGGGATCATGTCCGGTGATGAAACATCCCTCTTTCTTGAAACGCTCGCAGCCGTTGATGCCGCTCACCACGACGCCGTCGGCGATGATCGGTCCAGCAGAATGGGTGTATCCCTTGGTGTAGTCCGCCTTGGTCGTTCGCCACAGCAGTTTCCCGGTTCGGGCATCGAGCGCGATCAATGCGGCGTCGTAGGTCGCCACGAAGAGTCGATCTTTGTAGATCGCGATATTGCGAGTCGGTCCGCCCAAGGTGCGGGATTCAGGCGGGTGCGGATAGGCGTACTCCCAGATCAACGATCCAGTGGCCGCGTCGATGGCCTGGATCAGATTGGCGGGATGGGTCAAGAACATGATGCCGTCGTGAACGAGCGGCGTGACCTGGTTGCTGCCGTCGCGCATGGTGATCGACCACGCGAGTCGGAGGCTGCGAACGTTGCCGCCATTGATTTCCTTGAGCGGCGAGAAGCCCTGGCCGTCTTGAGTCCGCCGCCAATTGAGCCAAGCGGACTCCGGCGGGTTGCGCAGCATCTCGTCGGTGACCTTCGCTAGCGGGGGTGTCGATTGGTTGATCCATCGACCGGCCCGCGCCGCCGCCTCCGCCACGCCGCCAGCGCCTTCCCAAGCCCGTCGAGCGCCACCTTCCTCGGCCTCGCTCCCAGCCGACGTCGCGGCCGGTACAGCGGCACCCCCTTGAGGTTTGCCCGGTGCCGCGCGTTCAGCAATCGTCAGAGGGCGCGAGCCTGCGGAGAATTGATTGATGCTCAGGATATAGGCCGCCATGTCGGCGAATACCCGCTCTCCGGCAGAGGCGGGAACGGTAGTCGCCATCGAACTGCGGATGAAACCGACCAGCTCGCCGGCCGGAAGATTGGCCCACTTGCCGACGAATTCGGAGCCGGTCAGGGCAGGCCCGTGCCCGGTACCGCGAAGGGAGCCGTGGTGGCACTCGACGCAATACCGATCAAAGGCGCTTTTGCCAGCGGCCACTTGCGCCGGGTCGTAAACACCCTCACCCCGAACCGAGGTGGCAGCGAAAACGAGGCTGGACAAGACGAGGAGTCGGGCCGTGAGCCCGTGGATGGTGATCATGGCGGAGCCCCCCGAAATCGTGGTGATTAAGACCCGGTATCTTGTCTTGTTTGACGCCAACAAGTCAATGCAGAAGGCCACCTGAAGACCGGTCCGGAATGAGGTGGCACTTGCTAGTTACCAACAAGAAAACTAGTATCAAAACGTCAAAATGGACTCGAACGAGCTCGGGAGATTTTTTCCATGACCGCAAAAACCAACAGCGTTAAGGCAGATTTCGACGTCATCGGCGTAGGCGCAGGTTTCGCCGGACTCGGGCTCATCCACTACGTCCGTGAGGCGGGGTTATCGGTACGCGTGTTCGACAAAGCGTCCGACGTCGGGGGCACCTGGACCTGGAACCGCTACCCTGGCGCCGCGAGCGACAGCGAGTGCTACTACTACTGCCTGACGTTCTCGAAAGAGCTGCTCCAGGAATGGAAGTGGTCGGTTCGGTATCCCGGTTGGGAAGAAAACCTGCGCTACATGCACTTCGTCGCAGACCGATGCAACATGTGGCCGCACATCACTCTGAATACCAAGATCGTCGGCGCCGACTTCCAGAAGGACACGGGTCTTTGGCTGGTCCGCACGGACAAGGGCGAGCAGTTCACCTGCCAGTACTTCGTCAGCGCGATGGGCATGATCTCCGAGCCGGTGATCCCGAACTTCAAGGGCCGTGAAAAGTTCAAAGGCCCATGCTTTCACTCCTCACGCTGGCCGCAAGAAGGGCTCGACTACGCGGGCAAGCGGATAGCGATCATCGGCAGCGGCGCAACCACCGTACAGATGCTCCCGGTCGTGGCGGAAACTGCAGCACAGGTCACGGTGTTCCAACGAACCGCAAACTTCGTGATGCCGGCCGTGCAGAAGCCGATTACCCCGGAGTGGGACAAAGAAATCAAGGAGAACTACGACGCCATCATCAACAAGTGCCGCAACCATTCGTTCGGCATGGCGTTCGATAGCCCGGTCGGCCGTAATCTGTCCGATACACCGCCGGACGAAGTGGAAAAGATTTTGGAGGAGCATTGGCCACGAGGCAGTTTCCGGTTCGTCTTCGAGACCTTCGATGACCTCGTCGTGAACGCCGAATCCAACCGTGTCGTCGGCGATTTCATCATCAAAAAGACCCTGTCCAAGGTGAAGGACCCTGAAACCAGAGAAATGCTCAAGCCGAAGGGCTACCCCTTCTTTGCGAAGCGCCCTCCTCTCGATCACGGATACTTCGAAGCGTTCAACCGCGAGAATGTGAAACTGGTCGATATCAACGAACGAGAGCCGATCGTCGAGATAACGGAGACCGGCATCCGCACGACGAAGAACCACTACGAATTCGACATCATCGTGCTCGCCACCGGGTTCCAGGCCTACACCGGTGCTCAGGAGGCGTTGCCGATTCGTGGTGAAAATGGACTTCTGCTGAAAGACAAGTGGAAGGATGTATCAGGATCGATCATGGGAGTGTTCGTGTCGGGCTTCCCGAATCTCTTCATGATCACGGGACCGCAGGCGCCGTTCGCCAACCTGCCCACATCGATCGAGCAGAACATCAAATACATCGTCGACTGCATCAATAAAATGGAGCGGGAAGGCTATTCCCTCTGCGAGCCGAAACGCGATGCAGAGGAAGCTTGGGTGGCTCACACCGCCGATATCCATCGTCAGACACTGATGGCACAGGGCGACAAAGTTCACTCTTGGATGATGGGCGCAAACCTGCAAGACAGAAATCCGCGCGTCCTCATTTATTTCGGTGGAGCGAACAACTACTACGACAAGCTACGCGACTCCGCCAACTCGGGGTTCCCAGAGGTCGAGTTCAGAAAACGAGCCTGACTCATTCTCGGATAGGGTCTTTCTCTTATCCGAGAATCGCCTCTCGTTCGTAGAGTCGTCCGGCGACCCAGCAGAGGATGGCGCCAATCAGCGCTGTCACCGACGCCGACAACGCGAGGTCGATCGCTGTCGGAGTTTCTCCGCGCAAGATCTCCATCATCAGAAAATGCTGACTCAGCGAAGGAGTCGACATTACGAGGGGCGTCGGGTCCACCTGCAGCAGGCCCACGAAGATCAGCGGTAACGTCGGAATGCTGATGGCGAAGGTGAGATAACTCTGCGCCTCTCTGAAACTGCGGGTGAACGATGCGACAACCGTCAGCAGCCCCGCGCCAAAAATCGCGAGCGGTGCCGCGACGGCGAAAAGTTTGATGGTCGCCAGAAGATCCATGGAGAGACTCATCCCCAACTCTTCGAGGCGCACGTACTGCAGCGACACCGCGCACGCAGCGAGGGTCAGCCCCATCGAGATGAGCATGTATGAGGCGGTCGCCGCGATCTTTCCGTAAATGAGATGACTACGCGGCATCGGTGCGGTCAGCAGTGACTCGAGCGATCCACGCTCGCGCTCACCGGCGGTTGCATCGATTGCGAGATACATTCCGCCGAACAACATGGCGAAAATCGTCAGGTAGCTGAGCATTCCCAGTGCAAAAACTGCACGGCTCGATGGCGTCGACACGTCGATTTCGTGAACCACCACGGCAACCATGCTGGTGGGGTCGACCCCCCTCAGCACCAACCGAGTCTGTGACACTTGCTGGCTGTAGGCGTTGATGGTCCGCGACACGCGCGTCGCACTCGCATCGCCTCCGAATTGATCGGAAGTATCGACGAAGATCTCTACGGCGGCAGGCTCCGATTTCGACCATCGCTCGGCGAAATCCGCGGGGATTCGCAACGCCACTTTGATTTCCCGTTCCGCGATAGCCTTTCGAATCTGATTTTCATCAAGATCGCGGCGCTCGACTTTGATGTCTTTCGACTCGAGAACAGCCATCAGCGTAGGCGCGTACTCAGCCCCGATCACAGGCAGCGTCATCGGTTTATCAAACGTGGTTTCCCCCTGGGAAATCGACAGCTGTAACACCCCCGCCAAAAGAAGCGGCCCGAGCACCGGCCCGAAAACCAAGGCCGACAACAAGATGCGTCGATCGCGCAAGTTCTCGAAGAACTCTTTTCGGAAGACGGTGAAAATATTGCGCATCAGTTCAAACCCTCCGCCGTGCCGATCAACTTGACGAAGGCGTCTTCCAACGTGGCCTCCCCGGCCTCAGCACGAAGCGATTCAACCGTGCCGGCCGCAGCGACGCGCCCCTGAGCGATCACCACGACTTCGTCGCAGAGCAAAGCCACCTCTTGCATCACGTGGCTCGAAAAAAGAATGCAATGTCCTTGTTCCCTCAGACGATGCAGCAGCGCCCTCAGATTGCGTACTGCCATGACATCGAGACCATTCGTCGGTTCATCGAGAATCAGGTTTCTCGGGCTGTGGACGAGCGAGCGCGCCAACGCCGTTTTCAGGCGCTGTCCTTGTGAAAATCCCTTGGCTTTTCGATCGAGGAATTCGGATAGTTCCAACAACCGAGCGAGCTCTTCGACCCGTGTTTTGGCCGTGACCCGATCCAACCCGTGCAACTCCGCGAAGTAAACGATGTTTTCGCGGGCCGTGAGCTGCGGGTAAAGCCCGCTCGCATGAGACAGCACACCGATTCGCCGCCGGACCTCGATAGGGTTTTTCGAGGCAGACTGGCCGTCGATCATCGCGTCCCCCGAATCCGGGCGTAGCAGAGTCGCGAGCATTCGTAATGTCGTCGATTTACCGGCGCCGTTTGGACCCAACAGTCCGGTGATGCGCCCGTCCGGTGCCGAAAAACTCACCCGCTCGACGGCTTGCACCTTGCCAAATCGCTTGCTGAGGTCAGTGACTTTGATCATGGCGAGGGGCCTGCAACAGAGAGCCAGAACGGCGGTTGCATTCGTCGATCGAGGCACGTTGTATTCAGCGCTTTCGGGTCGACGTTTGCATAGAACTCGGCCAACACCCGATCCATGCACGCGATGCCAGTCTGACCGTGACCGGCTCCCTCGAATACGAGGTGCCGAGAGTTTTTCAGATTTTTTGCCACTCGATTTGCATCGGCGGGAGGCGTGACCGGATCGAGTGAACCCGACAGCAGCAGTGTCGGAACATCGCTCACCAGTGGCTGGGAGAATTCAGGATCGACGAGTCCCCGCGGCCACTTCTTGCAAATCTGCGGCAACGCGTCGAGAAATGCTGTGCCGAGATACGTGGCGGCGATAGCGCCTCGATCGACGGATACCGTATCGAAGCGAGGGACGTCTTCGCTGCAGATCACGGAGTTGTGCATCCCGAGCGCGATCATTTCTTGAACGCTGCTGGCCGTAAGCAGAAACAGCGTGCTGATCGGTCGAAAATTTCCGCGGGTCGCTTCAGTGACGACCAGGGGCAGCATCGCCGCAAAGTTCGGTTCATAACTTCCAAATCGAAGAACCGCCGCAAGTTGCTCGGATCCGAATTTGAACGACTCCAAGGTCGCTGTTCGTGGATTCGGAATCTCCACGGCCTCAGGTTTGACTTTGAGACGCGACTGTAATGCTTTGGTTTTTTGTTCCACATCACCAAAACGTTCTCGGCAGGTGCTATCGACGCTGCATCGCTTCCAGATGCCATCGAGCGCCGCCTGCGCGTCCAGTGAAATTCTCGGTCCAAGTACGGACTGAGGCGCGACGACGCCGTCGAGCACCATGCTGCGAACTCGTTCCGGATACCTACGAGCATAGTGCTGCGCAACGCGAGTGCCGTAGGAACCCGCGTAAAGATTGAGCTGCGCATACCCCAGCAGCGCGCGTACGGCGTCGAGATCCCGGACTGCATGACTTGCGGTGTAGGCGGCTAAGTCATTTTTTTCCCGAAGTCGTTCGAGACAACGCTCGTTGACTTGGATGAATGCATTCGCATCGACAGCTAACGCCTCGGTCATCGTGCGAGTTTCAACATCGCAGGACAGCAGGTTCGATCGGCCCGTACCGCGCTGATCGATCAGCAGGATGTCGCGATCTCGTTTGGCCCGCGCGAAGGTCGGCGATGTCGCGGTGAACGCAAGCTGGGCACCCTGTCCCGGACCGCCGGCCAGCAGCACGATAGGGTCGGTCTGCTTGCTGCGATTGATCGCAGGAATACGCGCCACCGATAATGTAATCCGTCGACTGCCCGCAGCATCGCCTTCTGGAACGCTGATTTCGGCGCACTCCGCTTCGATCGAACGTAGTTTCATCGTGTCGTTCAGGCGACACTGTGAAAAAGGCTTGCTCAAAATCGCGTCGTTCGAGTTGGCCGAGACTGCCAGCGATCCGGCAGTCACCGTGAGTGTCGTGATCAACACACTGATCACTGACCCGACATGACTCATCATCGACCGCCCTCGATCGCATCTTCTGAAGCCGGCTCCTCGGACGGAAGACGCCACGCAAGGATCATGCTCGGCAGGCCTGCAATGACCATTGCGATGGCAACGAAAACCGCCCACCAAGAATCGACACCGAATGAAAAATCCGTGGCAATCGCGGTGCCCATGATGATTCCGACGACAAATGACAGCCATCGATACGCACTCAGATAAGTTCGATCACGGATCATCACGAGACGCTCATCGAGGAGCTCGGCAGGCGCATCGGCGATCAAGCGGACGGAATAACGGAGCAAGAGATAAGCAGGGATCAGAAGAATTGCGGTGATTGCCGCCACATAACTCGAGACTTTCGGCGTTCCAATCGACTCGGAAATCAAAAGCAACACGACGAGTGCCATGTACACCATGATGAGCGCTCGTCGTGTCGGACGACGATAGAGAGACGGATGTTTGGTGCTCGTCAAAGCCCTTTCGACCTCTTTGCGAGTTACCCCCTCGGTCCAGTAGATATTCTTTTCGGGCTGCTCAGTCATGTCATGCCCCCCTCTTGAACGGCTTGATCGAGAAAATTTCAGGAATCTCCGCATCCAAGGCTTTGGCAATCTTGAGCGCGAGAATCAGACTTGGGCTGTACTCTCCCCGCTCGAGATAACCGATCGTCTGGTAATGCACACCGACGCGATCAGCCAACTGCTGGCGGGTCAGCCCTCTCGAGATACGAAGTTCTTCGACCCGGTTGAAGACCGGTTCTTCTTTTTGGCGGCTCATGCCGTTAGAGCATACATACTATATAGCATGAATGCAATTCAGCTCCTCGAGCCTAGGCGCTGACTACACGATTTGGACTCAGCGACTAGTTATTGAGCGTCGCACTGGCACCGAACTGCTCGACGAGCGCCTGCTGTCGTCGTCGACTGACTGGAACTTCAAGCCCGTTGGAGAGCGTGAGCATGCAACGCGTACCCCTTCGTCGCAGCGTGCGTACGTGTTTGCTCGAGACCCACCAGGCTCGATGGACGAGCTGCCCTTCGTCCCTTTGTTCGGCGATATCTTTCAGCGCACCGAGAATCAGGGCATCGCCTCGAGTGGTGTAAATCCGCACGTACTGCAACTCCGATCGTGCCGCGATCAGATCGGTACCGAGCGCCGGTGGTAAACGCTGCAGACATGATCCATCGGTCGATGATTGCGCTGACACCGCAGAGGCCTCAGGCACCAACGTCGGAATCGGAGTCGAGACGGGTTCGGCGGTCCGCCGTCGGGCCCACCAGGCCGGAAAACCGAGAAGCAGGGAGACGAGGAGCGTCGGACCTACGACCTCGGTCCACTCTTCAATAATGCCGATCGGCCACAGTCGCGGGCTGACAAGCGGTTCATCGTCGGTCAACACACCCCGGAACATCAGAAGCTGGTCGATCGCGAATGAGACCGGAGCCAGCACTAGAGACGTCAGCAGTCCGGCCGAGATGAGTAGTACCGGATCTGTCCAGCGAGCAGTAATCCGCCATCGGGAGAGCCCAATCACGCTCAGCCGAAGCGCGGCGAGACCGATCGTCAGATGGATCCCCCAGACCAAACTGATCAACAAGACGGAACCTTCGAGGCCGAGATCGCTACCTAACGCGACGAACGCGCCAAACAACACTAAGCCGACCGCGAGCAGATACGAAGGTTCGACAAAATCGAACCGAATCAATGATTTATCGTTTGCGGTCACGTCATGATTTCCAGTCAGGCCCAAGACGGCGGCAGTTTATCAACGCACGCAACGCCGCTTCCAGAGACACCACTCGTTCATCGCCACGACCGTTCGTTCATCTCCAAAGGAAATGCTGCAACTTCGGGTTTAAGGTCCGAGTCGAACGTGGCGTCCCAGGTTATGACCTGCGATGTCGTTTAGCGTTTCAAAATCACATGGAGTGACTTCAGATTATGTCGAGCAATACGGTTTCGGGTCTTCGGATGGGTGCGGGTTGCGCACTGCTCGCTCTGGCGGGCGCAGGCGGCATGGTGACAGCTGCCGAGTCTCAGGGTTGGTATGCCACGGGTACCTTCGGCTACGTGACTCAGTCGGATCAACAGTTGACCTACACCCGACCCGGGGTGTCCGGGGCAGTGTCGCCTACGCTTCCGCTCGATACGGGTTTTCTCGCCGGTGGTTCGGTCGGTCGCTATGTCAGCGAAGCGTGGCGCATCGAAGCCGAGTTCATGTATCAGTCCGTCGATCATCCGGTCTTTTCGCTCGTGGCCGGCGGGCCCGGCTTGCCGTCCGGGGACGGCAACTATGCCTCGACGAGCATTGCATTCAATGCCCTGCGCGAGTTCGATCTCTTTGGGTCACCGCGCGCTCGAACCTACGCCGGCCTCGGTGCTGTTTATGCGACCGAGGTAGACGTCGACTTCGAAAGTAACGGCGTCGAGCGCTCCTACAGCGGCTCCGGTTCCGGATTTCAGGCATTACTCGGAGCGCGATACTTATGGGGTGAACGCGCCTTCATCGATACAGGCATTCGCTACTTGCTCGTCTCGAATGTCGACCTCGATGGAGAGGAAGGTGCCGTAGGCAAAATCAAGGCAGATTACGAACCACTCGCCATCACGGTCTCTTTCGGCTGGCGGTTCTGATCAAAAATCACATCGACCCGCTCGGGATCGGGATTAATCCTGGTTCCGAGCGCGAGGTGTCTTAGCCCTCGACCAACAGCCGCTTGGCAATTTTTCCTTGCAGTCTTCCGATCGCGCGAGCCAGATGCATGAGCGCCGTCAGCATAATCACGCCGAAGACCATGGCCGCCACTGCGCCGATCACGCCGCCTTCGATGCCCGTAGAAACGTTCATCGGCAGCTCGACACCTAAGGACTGAAGCAGATTCACTACGCCTCCTCCGATCAGCCCAAATCCAAATGCCGATAGCGTCACGGCAATCGAAAAGTAAATGACGCCGAGCGGCAGCGACAGAAGTTGGTAAACGAGGGTGGACCAGGTACGCAGGTCACGGAGCATCGCGCCAATTCTTTCGAGCCAGCCGCCCGTATGCGCCGGTTTGACTCGCCTCGGCATGCGCTCGCCAGTCATCGCCTCGACGAGTCGCCCTTCCACAAGCGACAGCACGCGGGTCAGGCCGATGAAACCGACGAAAAAGGGGACTCCGATGATCAAGATCATCAATCCCAGCGAGAGAGTGAGCCCGGTGACTGCCACCGTGAAGTAAAGAATGCCCGTGAAGAGCGACAACAGCATGAACATCAAAGAAGTCCAACTGCGAACGTCGCCATATACCGCGAAGAATCGTCCAAGAATTCCTGACGAGTTATCTGCGCCGCCTGCGCTCGAGACGCGCGGTGGTGACAGGACCTTTTGAGCGGCCTGGTCGGTTTCGAGATACGCCGCAGCAACTTGCTCAGGACTCCCGTAGCTGTTCGTGATGGTACGGAGTACCGATTCTTCCGACTGATCGGGACGAGCGGTGCACTCGGCGCGCAAATGCGCCTCGGCATCACTGAGCGCATCTTGAATCAGCGCAGGATCCGCGCCGCTCAGCGCGCGACGCAATGCTTTGAGATAGTCGTCGATGCTGCGTGGCGGAATGGAATCGTTGACGGTCATGACGCGCGATCCTCGGGTGTTGGGTCCATCAGCTCCGATGACCCGGTGAATTGATCGACGAACTCGCGGGTATCGCGCCATGCAGCGCGCCACTCGGCGAGCACTTCTCTGCCTTCGTCGGTGATGCGGTAATACCGTCGCGGCGGACCGGAGTAAGACGGGACGATCCGGCTCGACAGCCAGCCAGACGCGGCCAGCGATCGAAGCACGGGGTAGATCGTGCCCTCTTTGAAAAGTGGTTCCCCTGCCCGGGCCTGCTGCAACCGCTTGGCGATGTCGTAGCCGTACAGGTCCTCCTCGGACTCGGCCAGCACCCCCAATAGGACCAGGGCGACCAACCCGGAATTCAGGTCTCGTTGGAACTTTCGGGCGGCTTCACTCATACCGGTACTGTATGTTCCACAGTACTGTATGTCAAGCAATATCGGTAATCCTACATTTCAACCTTCAGTTACAGGTATCCCGAGTGTCAGGCCGTTGCGATGAGGAATCACTTCAATGCCGCCTCCAGTCCGGGCGTGTGCTGCGCACCGACCGGCACTTTGGCCGATGACATCTTCACGGTGCCACCGATCGGCTCTGCGCGACCACGCAGACAGCCTGCGAGAAAATTCTCTGTCACTGCATTGAAGGCGATATTGTTTTCGGGACGGGCGAACCCGTGACCCTCGTCCGGAAAAAGAACATACGTCACCGGAATACCTTTCGCCTTCATCGCTGCGACGATCTGGTCGGACTCGGCCTGATTCACGCGCGGATCATTGGCGCCCTGACCAATCAGGAGGGGTCGGACAATGTTCCCCGCCTTATAAAGCGGTGAGCGCTCCTTCAACAACGCGAGGCCTTCTGGAGTATTCGGGTTGCCCATGCGCTGGTGAAACTGCTCGATGAGCGGCGTCCAGTACGGCGGGATGGTCTTGAGCAAGGTCTCGAGATTCGAGGGGCCCACGATATCGACGCCGCAAGCAAACGAGGTAGGAGTGAAGGTGAGACCGGCCAATGTGGCGTAGCCACCGTACGAGCCACCCATGATGGCAACCTGATCTTTGGGCGTAACGCCTCGCGTGACTGCCCAATCGACCGCGTCGATCAAATCGTCATGCATCTTGCGACCCCATTCCAGATCGCCTGCTGAAATAAAGGCCTTGCCAAAACCAGTGGAGCCGCGGAAGTTAACCGAAAGCACGGCATAGCCGCGATTGGCGAGCCACTGGTGATACGGGTTGTAGCCATAGTCATCGCGCGCCCAAGGCCCGCCGTGCACCAACAACACCATCGGTACCGGCGCCGAAGGTACGCCATCACCGTCAAGGTCTACTCCAGGCGGCAACGTGAGATAGGACGGGAGCGTCAAGCCATCGCGCGACTTGATCTCGACGGGGTACATCGCCTGGAGCGGCGCACCGACGAGCTCAGGGCGCGATACATAAAGCTGCGTCAGCGTTTTTTTCTTTCGGTCGTATAGGTGAACCGATGCCGGTGCAACCACTGGATCGACGGCGACCGTCCACAGTCGATCGTCTTCGGTCCGCGACGAGACGCTGATATCGCCCTTCAGTTGCTCGCGCAACCAAGCTAGATCGGCACCGATCACTGGGTCTAGCGCAGTCCATTCATCACGTAGATAGGTCACCGCATACGCTTCGATAACACCCGTACGCGGATTCGACATCGCATTGCTGATATCGGCACGGGCGTTTTCGCCAATAATGCGCGTCTTCCCCGTCGCAGCGTCTTGAGCAACTAGAGCGGCTGTATTTCGACCGCGGCTGTCGATCCAATACAGCGTTTTCCCGTCCGTGGTGAAACCCGCCGGGTTGGTGGTCAGAGAATCATCGAGTCCGGTCGACGCGACCGGCTTATCGGAAACTTTGCCGCCCGAAACGGTGAAGTAGTCCATCCCGCCGGCCGCATTCGGTCGCAGCGCAAGACGCAGTGCGTGCGTGGCGTCGGCGACGAATCCCGCATAGCCGTCACCTCGCATGATCTCGGTGAGTTTTCCGGTTTTGAGATCGAGGCTGTGGATGTCGTGCCATTGTGGATCGCGATTATTGAGACCCACGAGAATACGATCTTTGATCAGGGGCGAAACGCTTACGATCTGGACACGGGTTTTTTCGAAGGGGGTAAGCGTGCGCTCGACGCCGCTTCGGACGTCGACTCCATAGAGCAGGAAGTTTTCATCCCCTGCCTTATCTTGGATGTACATCACCATCGCGCTGTCCGGAGACCAAAACACGACTCGGATGGGCCGATCTTTGGACGACGTTAACGGGCGCGCCGCATCGAGCTGCTCGATGGGTGCTACCCAAATATTCATGACGCCATCTCGCGGCGCGAGCCAGGCCAGGTGCTTGCCATCGGGTGCGAGCGAAGCACCTGAACGACTCGGGTTTCCGAAAAGCTTCGTCCGCTCGATGAGGGGCGCCGACGTATCTTTCGCAGGAACGACTGCTGAACCCATCGTGAGGGCGACGGCAATCAACGCAGTGACAAGAGGTTTCTTCATGATCATCACTCCAAGGTCGGCTCTCAAACCCGTAGGGACACTTCGGTATAGAGTATACATGCTACTAAGTATTCATACAGTATTTGCTGTCGCGAGGTCTCACGCCCCTCGAACGGCGCTATCCTCCGAGGCCTCAAATTCATGGACACGAAAAATCAACACTCATCGAGCGCGTCCGAGTCCGGAGTGCTGAAGGGTCTTCTCGTCGGGGGCCTCATCGGCGGACTCATTGTAGGTTTGGCAGTGTGGCTGGGATCCCTGCTCATTGATTCGGACCTCTCCGAAAACCAACTCGTTCAACGGCTCGCTGCAGTCGACGAGGTTTTGACGGCTTGGGATGTTTTGGTACTCCCCGTCTTGATTCTCATTGTCCTCGCCACGCACGAAGTTGGGCATCTTGTCGGCGGCCTGTCGCAGGGAATGCGATTCCTGCTGCTCATCGTGGGGCCGTTTGGCTGGCACGCATCCGTATCGGGTCCGAGATTTGAGTGGAACACGAATTTGGCGCTCATGGGAGGGATCGCCGCCACCGTACCCACGAAGGTCGGAGCAGCCCTCCGTCGCCAGTTGCTGGTACTGATCGCCGGAGGTCCGGCGGCAAGCTTTCTTCTCACGATGCTCGCCGTTGCATTAGCCTCGATATCTGACCCGCGCGTTGCAGCGTATTGCGTATTCGTCGCGGCCACATCGTTGGGCATCTTCATCGTTACCCTCATTCCTGTGCGCTCAGGAGGGTTCATGAGCGATGGGATGCAGATCATCGATGTCTTGCGAGGCGGCAGCGCAGTCGTTGAAAGAAGCGCCCTCATGCAGATCTTCGCTGAAAGCTTGGACGGAGTTCGTCCTCGTGATTGGGATTCAAAGGCGATAGACGAGCTATCGAAGATAAGTGCAGACGACCCCCTTCGGTCAACGGGCGGCTCGCTGTACTTGCTCTATCGAGCGATGGACTCCGGACATCACGCGGATATCGCGCGATATCGGAAAATTTTGGAGGACCGGGTAGACGCATACCCGTCGGGATTCAAGCAATCGATTTATGTCGAGCTCGCCATCTGTGCATGGCTGACCGGTGACACCGATGCCGTTCGTCGGTATCTCGAAACCAGCAAGGGTGGGGTCGTCGAAAAATCTCGCAGACTTCTTGCCCAGGCCGCACTCGCCCAGCTCGAGGGCCGGCACCAAGACTGCGAGCGAGATTACCTACTGGCTACTCAGGCTCTCAATAAAGCGTCAGATGCCGGGCAAGTGAAGCTGACACAAGATCAGCTCGCGATGCTGAACAACGGATCATCAAACCGAAAATGATCAGGTTTATACGCGGGGATATTTTTTCGATGCCTCACTTGCAGAAATCTAGGCGTCGTACCACCGAAGGCTTTTCCATAGATTAAGCTCTTTGAGGTATGAGCGCTGTATCCAGCCATAGCACTCGCAGCTTTCACGTTTTAGCCTATCGACATTGTTGATATGAATAGCCCATCGACGCGAGGCTATCAATCCGTCTCGACTCCATTCCGCGAGAATATCCGCCGCCGTTTCTCGCCTCGCCATCAACATTTCTCCGAAAGACTTCTGCGTCAACGTAACGGGACGCTGCGGACCGAAGCAGTCATACGCCTGCAGCAGTAATCGCGCCAAGCGTTGCTTGTTTGTGTGAGCGCCCAAGCATTGCGCGATCACGAGTGCGCCTTTTGCCGTTCGCGCCATGGCAACGGACTGCGCTCGCCCCGATAACGACTGAGTGTCGATACTCCGCAGCAAGATCTCGGACGCAATCGACATCGCATACCCAGAGCCACAAACGACACCATCAAACACCATGTCATCGATCGCGATCATGTTCACGAGCCCAGCAGCGAAGCTCGGCCCCACGAAACGCATGAAGGTTCGTCGGCCTAATGCATTCGTCGCGTAAATGGCGAGGACGCACGAGATCGGGAAATACACCTCTCCGCGTTTCCCCTTGAGATTGAGACACTGCCCGGTCTTGAGCTCGCGCAAAGTGAAAAGTTTTGACCACTTTTGGTAGCGCGCGGCCGGAAGCGTCGCCAGCAGCTTATTTTCGTGGCGTAACAGCATCCCGCCCTCCCCGGTGACACCATCTACCGTTAAGCGCCGTTGTTACCGGACATTACCGAGTCACCCCCCCCCCCGCAACAATGCGAAAGTTTGGTGTGCCGTTATGTCAGACACCTCACATAACGCGCCAAGCCAGAGAGTTAGAAAATCGCGTTGATAACCAGCCAAATGGACAGGCCGGCAGTGACGAGTAGGGTTCCAATCGAGCCGTAGAACCGACCCGCTGAACGCCCCAATGTCGTCGATATCCCCTGGGCGTGTCCGATCCGCGCGAGCAGTAACGTCATACCGAACGCGTGAATGTAGAGTGGATCGCCTCCAGTCTGCTCAAGTAAATACAAGAGAACCAACGCGATCGGGACCGATTCAATAAAATTACCGTGAGCACGGATTCGCTGTTCAAGGATCGCATCACCTCCAGTCCCCATTCCGATTTTGGTTGCCAGCCGTCGCTGGCTGACACGAACGTACAGAGCGACGAGCAGCAACCCGCATAGTCCGGCATAGAGTGCGGTAATCATGAGCGTCTCCGTTTTGAGTTGGTTTTATTGTCGGGAATCTTTTGCCAACGATTTTGGTCAAGCCAGTTACGCAGCGACTCGAGTCTCGGCAAGTCCCGCGCAGCTGTTTTGCGAGGAAGCGCGGCTTTGACATCGGCAATGAGGGGCCAAGCTGCGCGGATCGACTGCTCGCGGGCGGCACGTCCAGCATTGGTCAGCCGGATTCGCTTTGATCGGCCGTCAGCCGTGTCCGGCGATAAACGAATAAACTGCTTAGACTCGAGTCGCGCGAGCGTGCTGCTGAGTGTTCCGCGAGTTACTTGAAGAATTTCAGCGAGCTCCGCAGGTGTTTTGTCGTCCCCCATCCGGACGCAATGATTGAGTACCGTAAACTGTGCCCCGGTCAGCCCATGCGGCAGAACGTTTTGAAACGCCGTACTCACAAGCTGATGAATGATGCCGATCTCGACGAAGTAACGAAACAGAAGCTCCTCGTCCGATAGCGATGCGTAGCGATCATTTTTTGACAAGGTGCGCCTTGAGCCCTCGACGCGGGGTAGGTTCGATTTTTTCCGCATACCCGATACGGTACAACATCTGCACAGTTTGCCCGTCCCCTATCAGTTCGTGGACCTCGCGGTAGAGCGCCTCCATTTCGGGATACTCCTGCAAACACTGGCTCCAGGGGTGTACCCCGAGTCCGAGTTCTGTGGCTTTGAGGTTCATCCGAACATAGGCGCGTCCCGCGTTGATTTGGTCCGCTCGAGTCGCGTTGGAATTCGATATCCAACCAAACGCCCGTGCTGATTTCGCCATTTTTTCGTATAGCTCGAGCCCCTGCTTGAAGGCGGTTGAGGTCGGGTCAGCCAGCGCCTCACGAGTGACTATTCCCAATCGCGAGGCGATCTCGATCATCCCGCCCTCGAGCTCGATTCCGTCGGGGTTGGCTGCGACTTCCTTGGCGCCAATCCGCATCAAGTCGACCGACTCCTGATTGGCCGCGGGAGTAGTGACCTCTTTGACATGAGCACGCCAGGTCAAATCGCGCAGCGTTGCTGTCAGACTCGTGTTCCCCACCGTGTTCGCCGTCATGCTATGGCTGCGCGACGCTTCGGCCAGGGCCGCAAGCGCGCTGTCGGGGATGTCTCGAGGCTCATAAATCTCTTTGTTCGATCGACGCGCCAGAATCTGCCTGAACAATGGATCGCGCACTCCCTCACCGGCTATGAACTCGATGCGAGCAATGGCGCGTTGATCAAGCGTCCTGAGGTCTTCTCCTTCCGGGAAGAGTACGAGATCTACTCGATAGCCCTCCTCCGCGGCTGCGATCGAGAGGATTTCGAGGAACGCCCCGCACCCAATGGTGATCTGACGGTCGAATGGGTCGGTGGCAGGCAGCCGCCGGTCTAGATCGACGAACAAGGTCAGTGCGTCGGACCCATCGAGCCGGACGAGCCACGGTTGGCGGTTATGGGGATTTGGAGCCAGTAACGCATAAGACAGCGCGCGCTTTCGGTAATCATCGTACTGGCCGGCTTGTCGCCAAGGCTCACGCGCAGAGTCTGAAAAACTTGTTTTATTCGAACACGCGGCACCACCCGAAACAGCTGCAACGACAGTGCCGCCACCAATCAATCTAAGCACCTTTCGACGAGTGGGCATAAACGCCTCCCAACGTACGATTGATATTTTGATATGACGTCAAACTATATTAGAGTTCATCTTCATGCAAGAATTGACCATCTCAGCACTGGACGGTTACCCTCTCGGCGTAAGTCGCTTTCCGGCTGCGGGGTCGGGGGAAGGCGTCGTGATCATTGCTGGCGCAACGGGTGTCGCTCAGCGCTTCTATCGCCGCTTTGCAGAGACGGCGGCCAAACTCGGGATCGAGACGTGGACTTTCGACTATCGAGGCGTTGGCCGCTCTGCCCCCGCGAGCCTAGAAAACTTCAGAATGAGTTACCTTGACTGGGCGGAGCTCGATCTATCCGCGGTCATCGAGCATGTCGCGGGTGTCCATCGCGCACCAGTCCTGATGGTCGGCCACTCCTACGGAGGTCATGCCATTGGCTTGCTGCCGCGAACAGATCAACTTAAAAAAGTCGTGACTTTCGGCACCGGCGCGGGCTGGGATGGCTGGATGCCCCCGCTCGAGCGCCTTCGCGTCAAGTTGTTATGGAACGTGATTGGCCCCTTGCTAGTTCGCTCAACCGGATATCTCGCCTGGAAACGGCTGGGACTCGGCGAGGATCTTCCTCGGGACCTTTTTCTGCAATGGCGTCGATGGTGCCAGTGGCCACGTTATTTTTTTGACGATCCCGAGCTACCCGACCTCGCCGAACGATTCGCTCAGGTAACGACCCCAATCCGAGCGGTTAACGCCACCGACGACGCCTGGGCCATGCCCGCCTCTCGCGACGCGTTCATGGCTGCATACAAGAATGCGCCCGTCGAGCTCGAGACAGTTGAACCACGGGATTGGAAGCTCAAGAAAATCGGACACATTGGATACTTCCGACCCGAGGCAGCGGCTCTCTGGGAGCTCAATCTGAGATGGCTCACCGACGGACGTCAGAACGTTAGCGCTGCCGCGATTCCGGTAACCGTCAATACAAACGCTGCGCAAAATACGTAAAGAATAGTCAGAGAAGAGAACTTGAATACTGCAAGCCTTATCGAATCGTCGTAGAAAACGCGTAGACCACGCCAGGTATACCAAATTAGATAAAAAGGAATTATCAATCCCAGTCCACCCCGAAAGAACTCGGGCACGATGACATCGAAAATCATGTCGATCGATAACACCGCAAAAACAGCGCTGTGGTTGTGAACGAGAAACAAAACATGTTCGGCGTACAGTCTTCTTGGCCTCCACCAAAACAACAGCATGAACACCGCAAATAGCGGCAATAGCACCCACATCGCCTTCGGGACATTCGCCAAAAAAGCTTGACCCAGCGCTTCGACACCGCCGGTTTCTTTTAGACGCTCACACGCATGTTCGAGCTGCTTCCGAAGGAAATCGGAAAACGGCCCATCGTAATAAATGTTTTTACAATCCAGATCAATGTTAATCGCGCTCTCGACTTCTGGCTCCGCCGCTTGGTTAGGGGAAAGGGTCGCTTCGCTAGGCAAGAGAGCGAGAATAAGAAAAAACGCGACGCTGAGAACGATATAGAGTCGGATCGGCGGCAAGTATCGCGACCGCTTTCCCTCGAAAAACTCTTTGGTCAAAAACCCAGGCTTTGACAGCAGAAGCCAAAGCGTTTTCCAAAGTCTTGAGTCGGCATGGGTCAGGCTTTCGACGGTTTCGCTGAAGAAATGACCGACCGTCGGCCTGCCGGACGTTACTTTTTGCCCACATTGCGAGCAGTATCGACCGGTTAAAGTCGATTCGCAGTTAAGGCATTTTCCCGAAGACGTCATATTCAAAGTTTACACCCGCTTCGAGAAATCCTTGAGCCATCGTGTAGTCATCAGGCTTGGGGGCCCTGACGTCATTACTCGTGGCAGCGCAAATGCATTGAAAGTACTATGTGATTTGGAATTCCTGGAAGTACCAGGGCCGAGGAGAACTCCAGATGAACCATCGCAGCGGCAAACTTAGCGGCAAGGTCGCAATCGTCACCGGAGCAGCCAGTGGCATCGGTGAGTCGATCGCTGCGCTCTATCTGCGTGAAGGTGCGAACGTGGTGGTGAGCGACCTGCCTGAACGCGGGCTGACAAAGCAATTCTCGGATCATCCGCAAGTCCGTGCCGTCGAGATCGACATCACTGCCGACGCGGCTCCACAGCGGATCATCGAGACTGCAATGCGCGAATTCGGCGGCCTCGATGTATTGATCAATAACGCTGGAATCGCACTGGGCAAACAGTTTGAGGACACCACCGACGAAGAATTCGACCGGATCATGAATATCAACGTCCGATCGGTCTTCCGAATGACACGCGCCGCCGTACCTCATTTGCGGGTGCGCGGTGGAGGCAGTGTCATCAATCTTGCGTCGATCATGTCATCCACAGGCGGACCGCTGCTTTCAGCCTACGCAGCTTCCAAACACGCCGTACTCGGCCTCTCGCGCGGTATGGCGGTTGATCTTGGCAAGTACGGGATCCGTGTTAACGCGCTGCAGCCAGGTTCGATTTGGACCGGCATGTCGAGGCCGTTCTTCGACGACCCGAACTTCCGCAAGTACTGGGAAGCCAAGGCGCCTTTAGGCCGTATCGGCGACCCGATCGACGTGGCGGTGGTCGCGCTGTTTCTGGCGACGGATGAGGCCAAGTTCGTATCGGGTGCCGGAATCGCGATCGACGGTGCCGCGGGCGTCAACTTCTGACACTCACGATGGCGCAGATCGTTGCTATTCCCTACCCAAACTCACGCGTACGCGTCGAGGGATTTTTGACTAGGAGAGGGTCTTCCCATAACTACGCTCGACCCGTGCAATCGTCACTCGATAATCCAAGTACCACTTTTCTTTTCCGCGCTGCTGCGCCGCCGCGTGGTCGACATCGTGCTTCCATCTGATGATTTAGGCGCCGGAAATCATACGTACTAGGTCGATACGGCAGCGCGCCACCATGCCAAGATTCCAATCACGAGGCATGCGAGCGCGATGACATCTGCCCTGAACACCGTCGTGAGCTGGGCGTTATAGCCGCCCACAGACCAAGCCAAAACCATGAATGAGACCACGCTGATCAGCCCTGCCAGTAAGCCGATCAAGTGAAATGGCGGCTTGAAGGCGGCATAGATAAGAAAGACTCCGAGTAACCCGAAAAGCACCGCCCGATGACGCATGAGGATTTCGAGGTTTGGATCTTCGATCGGAACACCGTACAACGAGACGAGACGCGCGCGACCCAGTACCCCGGACAAGGGCAGCAGATGAATGACGCCGACTATTATTAGCATCGCGGAAACCAACCATCTCATACCAAAAGTCTACCTCATCGCTCAATGAGTAGACCGCTTTCGAATAATCGCGCGAGTCAGCCCGAGGGACTGGCTACGCCACTCAAAAAGCGTTGCGACCCCGGCGGGACCGTCCGGAACGCTTTGATCGAGGTCCAGGCCTACGACCGGACCCTTTCGGTCGCGGAGCCGACGCGCCTCGGCTATCCGGTGAGGCCTTCGGGCGGCTGACCGTGGGCTTCGGCTCGCGCACCTCGAACTTCGGTGTCGGCAGAAACGGAACGCTGCGACGCATCGTGCGTTCGATATCTCGCAGCAAACCAGCCTCGTCCGGCGACACCAAAGACACCGCCCGACCCGTCGCGCCCGCACGTGCCGTACGACCGATTCGGTGCACGTAATCTTCGGGGACGTTTGGCAATTCGTAGTTGACTACCTGCGGCAATTCTTTGATATCGAGGCCCCGTGATGCAACCTCGGTCGCCACCAATGCTACGATTTTGCCTTCTTTGAAGTCTGCGAGTGCGCGTACGCGTGCCGCCTGACTCTTGTTGCCGTGGATCGCGGCCGCCCGGATGCCCGCATTCTCGAGGTGCTGGGCAAGTCGATTCGCGCCGTGCTTGGTGCGCGTGAACACCAGCACTTGATGCCAGGTACCCTCGCCCGCAGCGCCATGATCGAATAGGTGGACGAGCAAATGGCGCTTCATTTCTTTGGGTGCTGCAAAAGCGACTTGGTCGACCCGTTCGGCAGTTGTGTTACGCGGCGCCACCTCGATCGAGATCGGACTGCGCAGAAAACGCGCCGCGAGATCCCGAATGTCGTTGGAATACGTGGCAGAAAACATCAAATTCTGCCGCGATACCGGCAGCAAGCGGATGATGCGCTTGATGTCATGGATGAAACCCATATCGAGCATGCGATCGGCTTCGTCGAGGACGAAATGTTTGATACCTGAGAGATCGAGGGTGCGCTGTTCGACGAGGTCGAGCAAACGACCGGGTGTTGCAATCAAAATATCGCAGCCCGAGCGCAGAGCCGCGATCTGCGGTTTTTCGCTGACACCGCCAAAGATCACGGTCGTACGCAGATTGGTGTGTCGCCCATAGACACGCGCGCTTTCAGCTACTTGCGCTGCCAACTCGCGGGTCGGCGTCAACACCAAAACACGCGGCGTACGACCATCGGCTGCGACCAAACGCTGCAACAACGGCAACACGAAGCCCGCAGTTTTACCGGTACCCGTCTGTGCCCCAGCGAGAACATCCCGACCGCCGAGCACTGCGGGGATCGCCTGCTGCTGGATGGGTGTGGGGGTGTCATAGCCTTTTTCTGCGACTGCGCGCAGCAACTCGGACGAGAGCCCGAGATCAGAAAACTTCATCGGTCAGAAGTATACAGGAAGCTCAGCCACGCAGTGCCTCGAGTTCCGCCCAACGCGCATACGCCGCATCGATTTCGGCGCCCAAGGACTGCAGTCTTGTAAGCGCGCCACGTACTTCGTCTTGCGGGCGCTGATAGAACGCTGGATCGGCGACTACGCGTTCAAGCTCCGATTTGTCGGTCTCAAGCGATTCGATCGCTGCCGGCAAGCTGTCGAACTCGCGTTGATCTTTGAACGAAAAACGTCGCGAACGCGAAGACGTCGACTCTTTTCCGCGCGCGGAGGCTGCTTCGGACTCACGTGAGGGTGCGGTTTCACGCGGCGGCGCCGTTGCCCGCTGTCGTAACGTCCGCCAGGTCGCATAATCGCTCCAGCCGCCGATGAACTCCTGCACTCGACCGTCACCCTCTAGCACGAGCAGACTGGTGACCACCCGATCGAGAAATGCGCGATCGTGACTCACGAGCAGCAAGGTACCGTCGAACTCGGCGACGCGCTCCTCGAGAAGTTCAAGCGTGTCCAGATCGAGGTCGTTGGTGGGCTCGTCGAGCACCAACAGGTTTGCCGGACGTGCGAACAGCTTTGCGAGCAACAGGCGATTACGCTCCCCGCCCGACAACGCAGAAGCGGGCGTACGTAATTGATCCGGCCGAAACAGGAAATCGCGTAAATATCCCGAGACGTGCCGATTCTCGCCGCCGATCGGCACGAACGTGTTGCCGTCATTGACGTTGTCTTGCACCGAAGCAGACAGATCGAGGCGCGCGCGCTGCTGGTCGTAGTAGGCCGCCTCGATACGCGTGCCGCGGAAGACTTTACCGGTCGACGGTTCGAGCTCGCCTAGCAGCAATTTCAATAGCGTACTTTTGCCTGCACCGTTCGGACCGACGATGCCGACTCGATCGCCGCGCTGAATCTTGAGTTCGAGGTCGCGAATGACGACGTGATCGCCGAATAAAACATCCACGCGGTGCGCTTCGAACACCCGCTTACCTGATTCGGCCGCTTCGGCGACCGCAAATTCGGCGCGGCCGATACGCTCACGGCGGGCACGACGTTCGCTGCGCATCGCCATCAACGCGCGCACACGGCCTTCATTACGCGTACGGCGCGCTTCGACACCTTTACGGATCCAAACTTCTTCTTCGGCAAGCTTGCGATCGAACTCGGCGTTAGCCTTTGCTTCATTTTCGAGCTGTAGTGTTTTGCGCGTCACGAAATCGTCGTAGTTACCAGGCCACGAACTCAAGTGACCTCGATCGAGCTCGACCACTCGCGTCGCGAGTCGATTGACAAAGGCACGATCGTGACTGACGAAAAGCAGTGCGCCGCGAAATGACAGCATTGCACTCTCGAGCCATTCGATCGCGGCGATGTCGAGATGGTTGGTCGGTTCGTCGAGTAACAAAACGTCGGGATCACCGACCAACGCACGACCGAGTAACACACGACGACGCCACCCGCCCGACAGCGAAGCAAATGACGCAGTGCCATCGAGTCCGAGCCGCGACATCACCGCATCGACGCGCGGCGTCGTTTCCCAAAGTTCGCCGGCGTCGGCGGGCAGGCCCCCTTCTACGATATCGCGCACGCGGGTGTCGGCCACCGCATCGAGATCTTGCGCCAGCATCGCGATCCGCGCGCCGGGCCGACTCCAAACGGAACCGTCATCGGGCGTTGTTAGCGCGGCGACTAGACGCAACAACGACGACTTGCCCTCGCCGTTTCGACCGACGAGACACACGCGCTCGCCTTCGTCGACAAGCAAAGAAACATGATCGAGAAGAGGTCGCGAGCCGAACGCTAGCGACACGTCGTCAAAACGCAGCAACACTCGCTAGGTCCTCAGCGAATCAAGTAAACGAAAAATTCTATCGAAGTTTAGGTCGGTTCCGAGACTTTCGACACCCTGATACACGCCGTTTTCTTCCCTCTACTGCACATCGCCGACGCTACGACGAACTACGCTTTGACTGGGCGCCCAACGGAACAGAACAACTTATTTGAGTTACAACACTGGACCTCGCAGTCCCGGTTTCAACACCACCGGCTCGATCCGCCGCACCAGCAGCATGATGCACGCCGCCGAGACGATGTGCATGAGCGCTACGGCGACGAACACAGGCTCGTAGGAGTACTTGTCGATCGTCCAGCCGATGACGGGCTGCGAAAACGCCGCGGCGAGGCTGCCAGCAGCACCGCTTGCGCCCCACACGGTAGCAACGGCCGTCGGCGGGAAAATGTCGGCTGGCACAGCAAACAGTGATGCGCTCTTGACCTGGATGCCGAAGATGCCGAGGCCCATGAGCAGCACAGCGAGCACCGCCGAATCCACGTACACGGCGGGCAGCGCGAGCGGCACGAGTAACGCACCGATCCAGATCATCGCCTTGCGCGAGGCATCGACCGTCCAGCCGTTGCGGATCAATCGCTGGCCCGCATAGCCGCCGACCAGCGAACCGAGATCCGCGAACACGAACGGGATGGCAGCCGCCCACGCGATCTCCTTGAGTCCGAAGCCGCGCACGTCGCTCAAATAATTCGGTATCCAGAAGGCGAGGAAGTAGAACGCGCCATCTGCGGTGAAACGCGCGAGCGCGAGTCCCCAGGTCTCCCGGTAACGGAACCAGTAAGTCAGGCGCGCAAAATATGCACGCATCTCCTCGCTCAACGGTCGCCGCCCGGTCGTCTCGACAGCCGGCGCGACGCGTTCGGCCATCACCAACGCTCGCTCGTCCTCACCGAGCGCGGGGTCGTGCTCTGGAAGGTAGAAGTGCCGCTTCCAGATCCACACCCAGACGAGGCCGAGCACGCCCGGCACGATGAACGCGGCTTGCCAGCCGTGGGTGGGCGACAAGCCACGGGTATTCAAATCGTCAAACGCGACGATCAGGAAGGTGATCAGAGGCGGCGCGATGATCGCGCCGATGCCTGTGCCCGCAGTGATGAAGCCGCTGGCCATGCTGCGCTCGGCGCGCGGAAACCACTCGGCTACGACCTTGTAAGCCGCCGGGAAGTTGACAGCCTCGGTGATGCCGAGGAATGCGCGGGCCGCAAAAAACCCGCCCACGCCCCTAGCGAACGCGTGCACGCAAGAAGCGACGCTCCACCAAAACACCGCGAGTGACAACGAGCGCTTGCTGCCCAGCCGATCGATGAAGGGTCCGAGAAACAACTGGCCGGCGGCATAGGTCGCCAGGAACGCGAACGTGATGAAGCCGTACTGCTCGTTGGTGAAGCCGAATTCCTTGCGGACCACGGGCGCCGCGACCGACAGCGCGAGACGGTCCACATAGCCGATCATCGTGACGGCGCAGAGCATGATGGCCACCCACCATCGCTTTTGCGTCCACCACGGACGGGCGATCCCCTGCGTCGTTGTTGTCATTGGCCCGATCATGGCATCGCGCTTCCGTTAGAATCCAGCGGCCGGACCATATTTAATGATTAGGAGCAGCGTGAGCGATCGAGTCATCGTCGTCGGCGCCGGGCCGGTCGGTCTCACGTGTGCCGCCCTGCTCGTCCGCGCCGGCATCCCGGTGCTGCTGCTCGAAGCAACTTCGGAGCGCGCGAGCGACCTGCGCGCCTCCACCTGGCACCCACCCACCCTCGACATGATCGATGAACTCGGACTCGCGGACTCCTTGGTCGCCCGCGGCCTCGTGACGCCTACGTGGCAGGTGCGCATGCACCCGTCGGGTGAGCGCGCAGTGTTCGATCTCGGCGTGCTGGCCGGCGAGACGAACCACCCGTACCGGCTGCAGTGCGAGCAGCAGGTCTACTGCGAACTGCTCGAAGAACGGCTGCCGACATTCAGCAAATTGTGCACCTTGCAGCGCGGCGTCACGGTCACTGGACTGCGGCAATCGGACTCAGGCGTCGTGGTCGAGGCTCGTGAGCCGGACGGCGCGACAGTGACACTGCAGGCCCGATGGCTCATCGGCGCCGACGGTGCGCGCAGCGCGATTCGCGAAGCCGTGGGCCTGCACCTCGAGGGCAGCACATACCCCGAGACCACGATTCTCGCGACCACGCAGTTTGCCTTCGAGCAGCACCTCGAGGGCCTGTCGAACGTGAACTACTGCTGGTCTCCGCACGGCACGTTCAGCCTGCTGCGCCTGCCGAATCTCTGGCGTGTCAGCCTCTACGCCGACGCCGATGAGAGCATCGAGCAGGCACTGACGCGTGCGTCCATCGAAGTGAAGCTGCAGCGAATCGTACCGACGGGTCGGCCGTACGACGTGCTCGAGGCCAGGCCCTATCGCATTCACCGCCGCATCGCCCCGACTTACCGCGCGGGCCGGGTGCTGCTCGCAGGCGATGCCGCACATTTGAACAGCCCGAGCGGCGGCATGGGTATGAACGGCGGCCTACACGATGCGTTCAACCTCTGCGAGAAACTAGTACAGGTCTGGTACGGCGCCGATGATGCGCTGCTCGACCGGTACGTGCGGCAGCGCCGGCCGGTAGCGCAGGAGCAGATCATTGCGCAGGCCCATCAGAACCGGACGCGCATGCAGGAGCGTAACTCCGACAAGCGGCAAGCTACGCTGCGCGAGTTGCAGGCCATTGCCTCTTCGCCGGAACGAGCCCGCGAGCACCTGCTGAAGACGTCAATGATTGCCGGACTGCGCGAGGCTGCGGAGATCGCATGAGCGCGAATCGCGATGACGCCACAGAGCTTAGCGATTGGAGTTGCCCCTATCAGACCGCGCAGTCAGCTGCCGGTTGATACCCGATCCCGTAGTCCGCCATCCGGTAGCGGAGTGATTTAATTGTATGCACAATTTGATCGGTGCGATTACGGCGAGACGCGCTACGTCGCTTTGGGAACGCCGCGCGATCGCTTTCATGTTCTGTGCTTTGTCGAGACTGACGATGGCATTCGTGTCATCAGCTTTAGTAAAGCCAACGCTCGCGAGGTTAGACGTTATGAAAAAACGCAAATCATTGACTGATTCGAAGGGAGAGGTTCGAGAACTCTCCTCTACCGATCTGAAGGGATTTCGCGCGGCCCGAGAAGCGCTCCCATCGTCAGTTAAGCGCAAGGTTGGCGTCCGAGGGCCGCAGAAGACACCGACCAAGGAACTCATCATCAGGTTGTCACCTGAAGTGGTCGCACGTTTTCGCGCAACAGGCGAAAGCTGGCAATCGCGTATGGACGCCGCGCTGCAAGAATGGCTGCGCAAGCACAAGTCGGCGGCGTGATCCGCATTAGGCCGTGGGAGAGCAACGATGCCGATAAGCTTTATCGGCTGGTGCGACAATCCGTTACGGAATTGAGCGCGTGGCTGCCTTGGTGCAGGCTCGAGTATGCCCGGAACGACACCGACGACTGGATCAGCCACTCATTGAAAGTGTGGTCACGTCGAAGTGAATTCCCGATGGCTATCATTAACTGCGACAACAACGAAGTTCTCGGCGGAGTCGGCGTCAACAAAATTGACTGGGAAACCAAGACGGGAAACCTTGGTTATTGGGTGGGTACGCCTTGGACTCGACGAGGAATTGCGCGGGAGGCGGCTCGGCAGGCAGCCAAATTCGCATTCTCTGAGCTTCAATTAACGACGCTCGAAATCCTTTGTCATCCCGACAACATTGCGAGCCGAAAGGTCGCCGAATCCCTCGGTGCCTTAAATGACGGTATTCACGCCAACCGTATCGAACTCCACGGCATCACGGTCGATGCGGTGGTTTACCGAATAGCGAGCGACTTCGTGTCTCATTGATTTGTAAGACTGGACCCGCTTGGATTTACACCTGCGGACCAAGGGATTATGAGAAGACTGGACTCAGCGATCCCCGTTGGCCATCAATGTCTTACACGTGTCACTAAGCAGTGTGTAAGAGAACGCGCAAGTAAATAGCCTGCTTTTGACATCCGTGTTGCGAAGAGGGCTACCGCTCGTTCACCGCCCCGACCGTTCGTTCATTCGCAGGTGAGAGATAGCAACCCGACGCTTATCTTTTTTGTCAGTCGGTAAATCGTGGTCGGACCACCGCGATGGCGTCGAAAAATATCCCAGATCTAGGAGAAGAGATGAAGTTCCCGAAAACCTCTTGCGCTGGAGCGTTGTTAGCTGCGTCATCCCTGTGGTTAGTTAGCCCCGTACTCGCGGACGGATCGGCCGAACCGGCGCTTGTCCCCCTCCCGTCTGTCCTCGACTTCGCCCAGGGGGACGGCTTCGCTGTCGCGCTTGGAGTCGGCGGCGAGTTCGAGAATGCTTATGACGGGGCAGATGAAACCGAAGTCGAAGTCGAACCCGCCGGCGCGGTGCACTACCGCAACGGTAATCACCTCTTTTTTTGGGAGGGGTTCGAACTCGGGTGGAGAGGTCGACTCGCTGATGTTTGGCTGGTTCAGGCCGGTGTTCGAAATGAAGGCGGTCTGGAGCCGGATGACTCAAGCGACGGCAATCTCGACGGTATCAAGCCTCGGGACTCGCACGTCGTCGGATTTCTCGAGGTGCGCCGAGGGCTCGGCCCAGATTGGCGTAACTGGGTCGCCGCGCGGGTCATGGGTGGACCGAGCGACTTTGGTGTTCTTGGTGTGATTGCCGCGGGCCATCGCTTCGGGCAGCAGGTCGACGGCACCGGCACGGAGATCTACGGTTTTCTCACGTTCGGAACCGACAAGTTCATCAATAAAGATTTCGGTGTGACAGCAGCAGACGCCTTGAGCTCGGGTCTACGCCAAACGGTCTTGAGCGGTGGATATCGCTCGACGGGGATCCAACTTGTCCATCGCCGCCATGTCACTGAGCAATTACACGCGATCGCTCAACTCGGCGTAGAGCGTTACTCAAGTGAGATCGGTGAGAGCCCTATCGCACGCAAAGACTACGAATTTGAAGTGTCGTTGGCACTCGTCTGGAGATTTGGAAAGAAGTAACTCGTCATGCAGCAGACTCCGGAGCGTGAACGAGATCCACCGCAAGGGATCATCCCGACTCTTGGAGTAGGGCTACTCGCCTTACTGACTCTGCTGTTTTTGATTGACGATGCGCTTCCTTACTTTGACGTCAGCGAAATCTCTTACGGCCGATTTTGGGATCGATCCGGATGGCTCCTGCTGCACGTGATCGGCGGTTCTCTCGCACTGCTGGTCGGGCCTTTCCAGTTCTGGTCAGGCCTGCGTCAGCGGCATCTAAGGCTTCATCAGTGGACAGGTAGGATTTATGCAACAGGCGTCGCACTGGGTTCGGCCACAGCCTTTCAGTTGGCGTTTCATACCGAGAACTGGACCTTTGGGGTCGTGCTGTTCATCGGCGGTGTCTTTTGGCTAGCCGCCACTGGAAAAGGCTTGCTCGCAGCCCTACGGCGTCATATCGACCTTCATCGCGAGTGGATGATTCGTAGCTACATCTTCACGTTTTCTTTTGTCAGCTTCCGCCTACTTCTCGAAATCCCCTGGATCGAAAATCTCGGAACAGACGCTGAGGTTTCGACGACCATCGGCTGGCTTTGCTGGGTTGTACCGTGGATGGGGTATGAGTTAAAAAAAGCCATCATCGGAGCTTAATTCAAAGGATCGAGACTTGAATACAACACTCATAAGAACGCTAGCCGTTCTGCTGTGGCTGATCAGCGCTACTCATCCAGGCTATGCGGCTGAGTCACGCACCATGGATGTTCAATCCATGCAGCAAGACCTAAGGTTCGTTCAAACGAAGCTGAACACGATACATCCCGAGCCGTACCACCACCTCGGCAAGGACGAATTCGATGCGATGGTAGAT
>JBILWC010000026.1:0-34101 GCA_044370105.1 Steroidobacteraceae bacterium
ATGAAAGACCGAAGAAAACGCTTGGCGGATTAACGCCAACGGAATACGCAAAACAGATCAGTCAAAAGGCAGATACACTAACCGTCAGTCTCTAGACCCAACCGGAACTAAATCCGGGGGGACGTCGGTTCATCAACGCATCCACTTTCTGCCGAAGTGTGCGCCCCGCATTCATACGGTTAAATTCCCGAAGAGACGGGCCGAGCTCGCGGAGAATCTTGAGCAGACGAAGGAGTCGAACGACTCGGAGCGCGCGCAAATCGAGCGTTACCAAACCCAGCATATGCAGCCAGTACGGCGCAATCACGACGAGATCGATCAAGGCGAGCGGGGTCTTGGCAAACCGCAACGAGGCGAATTTCTTTCCTTGGTAACGAGGGTCGCCACCGGCGGCGTACAGCCTCAAAACATATTCGAGAGTGAAGAAATAGAGCGAGATTTCATCGAATAAACCAAAAAGGCCTTGGTGCTGCTCGTACCAGGGGAGTCGCTCGAGCAGGAGCGCGAGAACGTTCGCAATGATCAGCCAGACGACAAACTTTTCGAGTTGCCGAGCAAACGGATGTCCGTGCTCGAGGTCAAACAGATTGCGAAAGACGGCCTCACGCATCGAACGGCTACCGGTCATGCCAAGCCCCCGCGAGACATTTATAGCTCGCTATATTTCGTTGTTGTAGGTCTTCGGATTTTTTTGGAGTGACGATTCGTCCGACGGACTGAATCTTCTTGTCAGACTTTTTGATCGACGAGAATGCCGGTCAGTCGCTCGATGTTTCGAGAGACCTGCAATGCGGATTCGGGGGGAATCTGACGAATGGTGTCGCCGGTTTCGCGGTCCTTCACTTGCACGATCACGGCGTTAGTCGACTCGTCGACCGAAATATTGATCGATGCGCCACGATCGGAGAGACGCTCGTTCGCCATCTCGACGGACTCACGAAAATTTTCGCGCAGGGTGCTGAGGGTCGGAGTGGGCGAATTGTTGTCGTCGCTGCGAGTATCGCGCGCGGGCTCAGGAGTCTTGGACGCCGCAGAGGTTGCCGGAAGGCGATCCGCAGGGCGCGTTGCCTCGATGGGCCCAGCCCGACCGATATCGGCAGAGGTTTCGGGGATGGCGCGCGCAACGTCCATGCTGAGAAAATAGCCCCAAGGCTGCAGCCGTGTCTACTGCCCTGCCATCGGATCTTGTGCACGCGTGTTGTGCAGATCAGTCCTCGCCGTCCTTCGATTGTCGACGCCAAAAGTATCCGAGGACGAGAGCGCTGATGATCGTCGCGCCTGCCGCGAGGGCGAAGTCCGAAAACCCATTGATCTGAGCGATGTACGCGTAGGTCGCGGCGCTCACGATGAGCACGAGCGACAGGAGAGCCTGAACCGACGAACGCTTTCTCATATGAATATGGTATTTGTCTCGAGCGACATCAGTCACTCAACACCACTTGAGCGCCCCCGACTTTCGGGGCAGCAAGATAGGTGATTTGCGCATCGACGGTCTGCCCTCCATCGAACGCGACGTCGAACCGGACGTCCGCGCGACAGCGACGGGTGGCGACGAGATCGTCCTTGAAAAGCGTCTCGAACGCGCTCGCCTTGGCCGTCACATGGGTTTCGGCCCACGCCGTGCACACCGCCACACAGGCTGTCGTGTGCCCGTCAGAGTCTTTTGGACACTGCGGCGCGACCTGCGGAATTCTTCCATAGAGGCGAGAGGCGCACTGACCGGCGAGGTCGGTGACGACATCGCGCTTGGCGAGCTCGAGCATCTTGTCGACCACCTCGGACTCATCGCAGGCAACTTCGCGACTGCATCCGGTCAGAAGCAACAGCGCGATCGCACCGGCGCCGGCAAGCCGCAGCCTTCGCGTCGCTCTCGAATCCTGCGATTTTGCAGTCCGCGTCCAAAACATCATGGCGCCACTCCTGCCTCTATCCAATGGAGACGATCTGGAACGATATGCCAAGGAAAATAGTGCCTCAATACGCCCGCCGGAAATACCGCGTCCGTACCATGATCCATCCATTCTCCGCTCAGCCCCAACCTCTGCAACATCTGGGCATCCAGTTTCTCGAAACTCGTGAACGCGGTGGCGTCGATCGGTTTATCGTCGGGAATCCGTGCGGAGTAACGGTCGTGGAAAGACGCCCAGCGCCTGCCGGCGAGCCTCTGCGGCAACTCGTCGAGACGCGCCTCGTAATCCTCGCGCTCGAGCGCCAGCTGCCCGAGTACATTGCAGAAGAGGATGGCCGCATCACCCTCGGCAGACAACACCTTCGGCAGGCAATCGACGAAGTCTCCCTGTACCCACTCCGTGGGCGTCCCGACACGCCGAAGCCCTCGACCATGCCGTAGCGCAAAAAATAGCGGCGCCGACGTATCGAGATCGATGAGGGTGAGTCGACTGAAACGACCGAGAAACGAGTCCGGCAAAAACCAACCGGCACTCGGGCCGACGATGATCAGTTGTGATGTTCCCGGGTTCCAGGATTGCAGAAATGCGCCGAGCGACTCCCGAAACGGATCATGCAAGCGACGATGACGGAGTGCACGAAAGTGCCATTGCAAACCTCCGCTTCGGCGCAGCAGGCCCGGCAGGGCGCGGTGTTGATCGTGACTCGGTGACATTCTGAGGCAAGATATAAGGCGTTTGGACAAGGAAGCAACCCAAGATGAAAAACCACTCGTGCACGCAGATCAAACCTGTCTTGGCTAGAGCCCTGATGATCGCCGCGCTGGCGATCACGTGGGGATCATGGAATTCTGCTGTCGCTGCCGAACGCGGGACGCCGAAGTCGAAGAGCCCCTCGGGAGGCCCCTGCGTGATGGCAACCGACCAAGCGGTAGCCGATCTCTTCCGCTCATGGAACCTGGCACTGGCCTCGAAAGACTCCGCCAAAGTCGCCGCCTTGTACTGGCCTAACGCCGTGCTTCTGCCAACCGTCTCGAATATCCCGCGGACCGATACGGCCTCGATCACCGAATACTTTGATCATTTCCTGCAGAAGTCGCCGCGCGGGACGATCGTTCGCCGAATGACTCAGCATTATTGCGGAGTCTCGATCGATGCAGGGCTCTACGAGTTCTCAGTGATGGATTCGGCGGGCAACGCCTCGACCGTCGCCGCACGCTACACCTACGTTTATTCCTATCGCGACGGTGCTTGGAAGATCCAACATCATCACTCTTCAGCGATGCCCGAGCCCGTCGCCAAGACGCCGGAGGCCAGCCCCGCAGCGCGTACCGACGCGCATACCGAAGCGCACACCGAAGCGCACACCGATGCGCACGCGGGAACGCACGCGGCAGCACGCGTCGAAACACCCGTGAAGGTCGCCGCCGAGGCGCCCTCCGGAGCGGACTCCGCGGCGATGCTTCGCATCGAGCTCGAGTCCGCAAGCCGAACGCCATCGTCGAAGTTGACGGCCGAGCAGCGCCGCAAGGTGGGTCGCGAGACGGTGGGCCTCAAAGTTTGCGCTGCCTCGCAGGAGAGCGATCGGTCCTTCGAGGTTTCGGATCCTGCGCCCTACCCCGAGGTCAATGAGGCGGCAGTCGCTTGGGCCAAAGATGCCACGTGGTCTGTCTCGGGCGCACCGACTACGGAGACGCCTGCCTGCACCCAGATCGTCGTCCGGTTTGCAGGCACTGGTCTTTGATCAATCGAGCGCGTTGAACTCGCGCGGCAGACGATAGGTTTTTTTGAATTCGGCCACGATCGCCTTCGCACGCTGTTGCTGCTCCGGCGTCATCGTACCCTCGACGACCAAGAGATTCTTGTCGACGGTCGTCACGAAATCCTTCTCCCAGCCTCCGGCCGACGCGAGTGACGTAGACATCCAAACATAGGCCTTCAAGGAATTCGGCTTTACACCCTTGCCATAGGCGTACCGCAGACCGATCTCCGCGCGTGCCCTGGGGTTCCCGCGTTGTGCGGCCGTCAAATACCAGCGACTCGCCAGCCGCTCGTTTTGCTTGACGCAAAGACCGCGCGCGTACAACTCCGCCAAACCGAAAGGCGAAGTCGAATCGCCCGACTTCTCGCTCTCCAACCACGCCTCGCGAGCCTCGCAATACTGACCGGTACGAAACAGATCGAACCCGCGAATGAACTGGGCATGGGCGGTCGCCGACCACGAGAGCACCGCGAGCATGACGACGAGCCCTACCGGGTAGCGAGAGTCACGAATCATTGCGGAGGTTTCGCTCCGTCGCGATAGAGCACCGTGATGCTGATTCGGCGATTACGAGGATCCGAGGGATTGTCCGCGTTGACGGGCTGCGAATCAGCGACACCCTCGATACGCGAGAAACGCGAATTATCCACCCCGATGGAATTTAGGAACTGGCGAGTGGAGTCGGCCCGACCTGCAGAAAGGCTCCAATTGTTCTTCGCCGCTGTTTTTTTGAATTGCAGACTGTCGGTGTGACCACGCACTGCAATCTCGTTGGGAATGCTCTTGAGACTTGCGCCGACCTTCTCGATCAAGGCGACCGCCTCACCCGACAACTCTTCGGTGCCTGATCCGAACATCGAGAATCCGGCGTCATCGAGTATCTCGATGCGCAAGCCTTCCTTCTCGCGTACGAACTTGACCACGGACATCAGATCAGAGGTTTTCTGATCTGCTCCGATCTGCTTCTCGAGTTGGTCCTGCAGGTTCTCGAAATTCTTCTCGTCCTGCTCTGCGGCGATTTTTCGTCGCTCCTCGTCACTCAGCCCTTGCGGCAGGGCCTGATCCTCCGAGGTGACTTCCTGTTCTTCGGTCCCCGGCGCCGTCAGCTGCAACACGCCCGTCTGGGTCAACGTCATCGGAAGCGCCTTCGGATCGATCAGCGACATGCCGCCAAAGAATCCGGTGGAACCTCCCGACATATCGGCTCTCGGGGCGTTGGTCGGTTGGAAGTATTCCGCGATGCTCTTGCGTTGATCCGCATTGGTCGCGCCGAGCAACCACATGAGAAGAAAGAACGCCATCATCGCCGTCATCATGTCCGCGAGCGCGATCTTCCACGCGCCGCCGTGGCCACCCGCGTGACCCTCGTCGATGATTTTCTTGATGATGATCGGCGGCAGCTGTGGAGCTGCCGGCGCTGCATCGGCTTGAGGCGCCTCGGCTGCGGGAACAGGGGCCCCTCCGGCATTCGCCGGATCTTCGGTCGCCACGGCCGCGGCGACGTTACTTGCCTCGGAGGCCATCGAAGACTTCCGCAAACGTAGGCGCGGAATGATGGTCGATCGCCGCGCGCGCGGATTCGATGATCAACGGAACCGGATCACCACGGATGTGCCCGATAAGCGTGAACTTCGCGACGGCGTAGATCTGGCCTTCTTCATCGACGATCTGCGCAAGACGCGCTGCGAGCGGTCCCACGATGCCGTATGCCATGAACACGCCAAGAAAGGTTCCGACGAGCGCACTACCGATCAGGCCACCGAGGATCGCGGGGGGCTGATCGATCGCCGCCATCGTCTTCACCACGCCGAGTACGCACGCGACGATGCCTAGCGCGGGCAGCGCGCCTTCGAGGTTGGCAAGCGCCTGCGCCGGCTTCAATGCCGAATGATGGTGGGTCTTGATCGCAACCGTGAGGTTGTCCGCCACTGTCTCGGGATTCGGCGGCTGGTTGGACGTCACGAGCAGACGGATGGTGTCGCAGATCATGCCGATGAGCGCGTGATCCTTCAGGAGTTTCGGGAACTCACCAAAGATCGAACTCGCTTCCGGATTTTCGATGTGCGGCTCGAGAGCGACAGCGCCCTCGGCCTTGAGAAGTTTGAAGAGCTTGGTGATCAGCGTGATCGTGTCTTGGAACTCCTGCTTGTGATACGCAGGTCCACTCAAACATTTGCCGATTCCCGCACCGACTCCTTTGAGGATCGTGATGCTGTTTCCCATCACCATGGCGCCGATGCCCGCGCCGAGAATGATCCCCATCTCCGTCGGGGCGGCTTCGATGATCGGCGCCATCGGCCCGTGGTGCAGGATGTAGAACCCGAAAACGCAGCCGAACAGAATGACCAAACCGATAATGACGAACATGTCCCTTCTCCCGACAGGGCACACAGCCCTGCACGATGATTAACCCCGCAGCTCCCCGTTTTTTCGCGCTGATTCGCGGGGTGGAGGAGGTACCTTGCCGGTGACCTGCCCCATTTTCCTGGTAGCGCCTTCGCTGCTCCCGTTGATCAACGATCGCAACTGTTTCGCGATCGCGGTCAGCATCTGACTGACCCGCGACTCGCTGACCTCGAGTACCGCTCCGATTTCCCGAAGCGTCAGCTCGCGGTCGTAGTAAAGCGCAACGATCGTTTTCTCGCGCTCAGATAAAGATGCGATCCCTTGCTTGAGCGCTGCACGAATACTGTCCTCGTCCGCGACTTGGTCAGGAGTCGGCTCTTCGCTCGCGAAGTTGATCTCCTCAAGTGTGACCGAGCCTGCGAGCCCCTGATTGCGTCCCCGCAATTCATGGTAGCGCCCGACGTCGAGCCCGAGTTCGTCGGCGATCTGCCGATGTGTCGCCGGGACGCCTTTCTCGTTCTCGATACGGGTGGCGGCGGCTCTCGCCTCCACCGCGACCTTCACCGTGCTTCGGGGTGCCCAGGCCGCACGCCGTATTTCATCGAGCATGGCCCCGCGGATACGGAGCTTTGCGAAGGTCTCGAAGTCGTTACCGCGTTCCGGATCGAAGGCTTCGATGGCCTCCATCAGGCCGACGATTCCCGCTTGAACGAGATCCGAGTGTTCTATTGCGGCAGGCAGGCGTCCGCGGAAATGCGCCGCGACGCGCTTCACCAATTTGAAATGCGATGCAAAGTCCGCACCGGCATGCGGAGCAGTCGATGACGCCACCTCGGAGTATGCGTCGCCGGGCCGTTTCATGGGCTTCGTGCTCCCGATGCTCCATCGACGAGCGTGAGGTTGAATCGTGCGCTGTCCGTCACGACCTTCAACTTCTCGAATCGAGTGGCGATCTCGAGGATGGCGGAAGTCGCCGCGCTTCGCGGCGCAGCGCTCATGAGGGTCTCTCGTCGACGAGTGACCATCATGGCCTCAGCCTCGTGCGGGACGATTCCGGCCAACACGAGATTCAACTCGAGAAACCTCATGGCCACCTGCTGGAGCCTCTCGAACACCAGATGTCCACGCTGCACCGACGAGACATCGTTCACGATGATCTCGAAGTTGCGGCTGCCGAAATCCCGGTACATGACCTTGATCAGCCCGTAGGCATCGGCGAGCGAGGCCGGCTCGTCACACACCACGACCGCGATCGTGTCAGCGAGGCGCGCTAACGTCGTGACGTGCTTGCCGATTCCCGCGCCAGTGTCGATCAACATGAAATCTGCCGAAGGCGTCAAGGTGGTCAGACTCTGGATGATCTGCGTCATCTCGAGCGTGCCCATCTCGGCCATATCCCGCTTTCCCGACGCACCGGGGATGACTTTGATCCCGCCAGGTCCGTCGAAGAGCGTCTGCGAGAGCGTGCAGCGTCCTTCCAATGCATCGGAGATATCGAACTGCGGCTGAATTCCCAGAAGAACGTGTACGTTGGCGAGCCCCATGTCTCCGTCGAACAACCAGACGGAATGGCCGCGCGTCGCCAGCGCCGCCGAGAGGTTGAGACTCAGGAACGTCTTGCCCACGCCGCCCTTTCCGCTGGAAACGGCGATCAAACGGGTTTTGCGTTCAGCGGCGTCGGTCATTCGACACCTGCCGGAGAGAGATCGAGCGTCAGCTCGAGCGCCACACGAACAGGACCGCCGAACGACTCGACAGTCGGGTCGACGAGTGAAGCCGTCGGATCAGCGCTTGCCGACAATCCCGCAAGACGCAGTCCACGCTCGGCCATGCAACCCAAAAGTCCGAGCGGTACTTCAGCCGAGGACCAATGCGTGAGAATCACGCCCGTGACCGACTTGACGCTGTCGAACCAACGCGCGGCGGTGATGCGGTTCAGATAAGCCGGCATGCAAAGATAAAGGTCGTAGCTCGAAAGCTCCGGTCGATCGATCGACAGATCCTCGCGGTTGTAACCTCCCGCGTCGACGACCAAAGCGCCGGGCGCGACGCCGCCCCAACTCGACTCGATGCGCGCCGCATCGGCCATCGCAAAAAACTTTTCTCGCGCACCCGGACGAGCATCGCGTGATGCGCTCACGACGGCAGGCGATCCCTTTTTATTTGCGATCGATCGAGCTGCCTGCATCGCGGCGGTGGTTTTGCCACCGGCGGCAGGACCCACGAAAACCGCAGGCCGACCTGCAATGCCGATCTCGGGGCCGCCGAGGTTCAGATCATCGAGCAGGCACGTGGCCATCGCCGTCGAACTGAGACCCGCCTCGACGAGGCGCCCGGCATAGCCGGCAGAGAACCCTTGTTCGAGCAGCGCCATTTTTTCGCGCAGACCATGTACTCCACCGTTGTTCGAGACGATTCGTCTCTCCAACTCGAGCAATTCTTTGCGGATGAGCGAGACGAGCGCAGCTCCATTTTCTGGATCCACGGCGCGCGTGATCGTCTGTGGCTCGGGATCCGCGATGACGGGTTCGACTGGTGGTGTCTTGGGTCGAGCCAACATTTCTTCTTGCATCGTCGCGGCAAAGGTTTCGCGTGCTTCGACATCGTCAAGTACCCGCTCGTCGTTGGACGACGCATCGGTGCACACGAGCAATTCGTGTGCATTCCCTACCCGGCTCGAGGAGATCAGCAGTACGTCGGGACCATACAAACGCCGTGATCGCTCACTGGCTTCGTTGAAGGTACCCGCTACCACTCGTTCGATACGCATGACTTATCCCCGTTACGCCGCCGCGGTCTGCCGCGCTTGCACTGTGATGCTGGTGTTGACCCGGAGGTTCGTGTCCTCCGGGAGTTCCGAATAAGAGAGAACCGAGAGTCCCGGTATTCGCGGACGCAGGATCCTGGACAACCAGGGTCTCAGCGTCGGCGAGGTGACGAGCAATGCCGGACGATCGCTGTTGAGTTCGTCTTGTGATGCTTTGCTGACCGAACGCAGCAGACCCTCGGCGAGTTCCGGCTCCACGGGGATGTTGCCACCCTGTCCGCGTCTCGCCGTCGCGTGCAGCACCTGCTCGAGTTCCGGAGCGAGCGTCATGACCGACAACTCGTCGCCATACTGAACGTACTGCTGCACGATCATGCGACCGAGCGCGATGCGCGCGACACCCGTGAGTTCGTCGATATCCTGAACCTTCTCCGCAACCGGAGCGAGCGCGAGCAACACGCCGCGAAGATCGCGAATCGAGACGCCCTCGGCGAGAAGATTCTGCAGCACCTGCGTCAGCACGCCGATCGACAATTTCTTCGGGATCAATTCTTCGACGAGCTTCGGCGCAGCCGCAGCCAATTTGTCGACGAGCTGCTGCGTCTCATCGTGTCCGAGCAGCAGGTTGCAGTTGTCCTGCAGGATTTTGTTGAGATGGGTTGCGATGGTGGTGCTCGCATCGACCACGGTATAGCCGAGCGATCGGGCGTAATCGCGTTGAGCCGGGTCGATCCACACCGCCTCGAGACCGAAGGTCGGATCTTTGGTGCGTACGCCTTGCAACTCACCATGCACGACGCCTGAATGGATCGCGAGCTCTCGAGTCGGTTTCACCTCGCCTCGTCCGATCACCACGCCGTTCACCATGATCTGGTAGGCCTCGGGCCGCAGATCGAGGTTGTCACGAATGTGTACCTGCGGAATCAGAAATCCGAGTTCGTACGTCAGCTTCTTGCGAATACCGCGGATACGCGTGACCAATGAACCGCCTTGCTGGGTGTCGATCAACGCGACGAGCGCGTACCCGACTTCGAGCCCGATGGCATCGGCCTGCTGCACGTCGGACCACGACAACTCTTTCGGCGTAGCCGGCGCTTCATCCGATTTTTTCGCGGCAAGACGAGTCTCTTCACGCTTGCGACTCAGGACCCACGCCGCGCCCGCGGTGACCGCAGCGAGCGAGAGGAAAGCGACGTGGGGCATACCCGGGATCACGCCGAGCAACGCGAGGATGCAAGCGGTCAACCACCATGCTTCGATATTGTTGAACTGGTTCGAGGTCTGATCGTGCAGCGACTCTTCACCCGAGACTCGGGTCACGATGATCGCCGTCGCAATCGACAGCAGCAACGCCGGCACTTGCGCGACGAGACCGTCACCCACCGCAAGCGTCGTGTAGCGCTCGACGGCCATGCTCATCGACATGTCGTGCTGCATGGTGCCGACGAGAATGCCGCCAATAATGTTGATGATCAGGATCAGGATGCCGGCGATGGCGTCACCGCGAACGAACTTGCTCGCACCGTCCATCGATCCGTAGAAGTCGGCTTCGGAGGTGATCTCGCGGCGTCGCGTTCTCGCCTGCTCCTGGTTGATCAACCCGGCGGCAAGGTCCGCATCGACGGCCATCTGCTTGCCGGGCAAGGCATCGAGAGTGAATCGCGCCGTCACTTCGGAGACACGCCCCGCGCCTTTCGTGACGACGACGAAGTTGATGATCACGAGGATCGCGAAGACGACGATACCGACGACATAATTGCCCGAGACCAGCACCGAGCCGAATGCTTCGATGACGTGCCCGGCTGCATCGGTGCCCTCGTGTCCGGCGCTCAGCACCACTCGGGTCGAGGCGACGTTGAGCGCGAGGCGCAACAACGTGGCGAACAGCAGAACCGTGGGGAACACCGAGAACGAGAACGGCCTCGCCGCCGCAATCGCGAGAAACAGAATCACCAAGGACATCGCGATGTTGAACGTGAAGAACAGGTCCAGCATCAAGGGCGGCACGGGAAGCAACAACATCCCAAGAAGCAGCAGGAATCCCATCGGAATCGCCACGGCCTCGAGCGGCAATTTCTTGCCGAGTTGTCGAAGGTTCGACATTACGTCGAACGGAATTGAAGTCATTTTATTTATTCAAAATCAATGAGTTACAGGGTTTCTAATCGAGCTTTGCCGCATAGCCGGGGATGCCCCCTTCCCTGATCTGCAACGACCGTGCCATGCGGGTTTCCGCCAGTTCGGATGGGATCGACGCTCAAGGCCCGGACTCACGGGCCGACTGACCGCCTATGGACCGTCGTATCGCACCAATACTGACCGTCTCGGCTGCCAGTCTCTGGCTGTCCGGGTGTTCTTTCGTGTCTGTCGTGGACCCGCTCGCGCAGGGCACCCCGCGGGGGACGTTCACTGTCCAGATGAAAGCCCGCGACCGATCGGTCGGGCTCGATCATCGGCCCGGTGATCGACACGCCGCGGTCGTCGAGAGCGTCGATGCGGATGACCCGAGCGCACCAACGGGTCTCGCCGACATCACGGCGATCGGATTTGCTTCGATCACTGCTCAGCCCGGGGCGGATGCGGCCCAACGTCGACTGCAGGCGGCGCGAGCGGCAAAACTCGATGCCTACCGTAACCTCGCCGAGCAGCTTTACGGCGTGGAGTTCGCCAGCGATTCTTTGATCAACGACAGCCGAGTTCGCGAGGATCAGATCCGCGTGCGGATCTCCGGCGTGATCGCCGGCGCCGAAGTCGTCGCGCTCGAGCCGCTGGGGAACGACTCGTATCAGGCGACGGTGCGGCTGCCCGCCGACAAAGTGGCCTGGCTCCAACGTCGATGACCGACGCCGCTCGACGCCGTACCTCACGGTCTCTCGCCACCGCCTTCGGTGCGATGGCGATGAGTCTTGCAGGAGTCGTCGGGTCTGCTCAGTCACGGAGCGACCTCTACGCCGACGCGGCGCTGCAGCGAGACGCCGATCTGTTGCAGCGCTGTCTCGAGTCGCAACCCGCACCCTGGCAACTCGAGTCGACGCTCAGCACGGATGGACGCATCGCCGAAGCCGTACGGATCACGCGATGGGGCGGGTCTTCGGACACCCAGTGTGGCTCGGTGATCTCCTCGCGCGAGATGTGTCGCGCTCCGCAAGCACTCCAGCGCGTCGTCGATCTCGAATTCGTCGCGGGTGAGTCCCATCCGGCCTGGTCCGTCAACGATCGCGTTCGATTCGAGCACCTCATCCCGTCGGCGCTGCCCCATCTCTCGGGGAACGTCCGCCTTCGCCCCGTCGCGGGTCGAGGCGTCTCCGCGGGCAATGACGTTCTGCGTGTTCGAGTCGATTATCGAGGCATGACGACACCGCAACGCGACATGGATGATTGGATCGTCGCGCCGCGAAAGCTGCTCGTGACGATGACGCTCGTCGAAGATCCGGCTCGTGGGGGTCGCACGATCTCGACTCGAGTACTCACCGCCAGTCAGGGATTGCAGATTCGCAGTCGTCATCCCTCGACCTCGAGTTCGCGTTGGATGACTCGCGTACTCGAAAAAGTGGACGCCACGGCCAAATCCATGGTCGAACCGCTCGGGTGCGGCACACCATGGCTCAACGTCTCGACCGATCGAGACAAGATCTGGCTGTCCGGTGGCAAGTATTCCGGTCTGCAAGAGGGTCTCTCGGTACTGCTCGTGCCCACGGCAGATACGGCGTTCGCGAGCCGGTGGCCTATTGCGAAGATCCGCAGTCTCTCACCCGAAGGTCGAGCGGAACTCGGCGTCGTTCGCGGCTCAGCCGAGCTTTGCGAAGCCGGCTGCCGCGCGATCCCGCTCTAAAACGCCGTTCCTGATCCGCTCTCTTATTTCTTGATGGTCGGTACGCCCGACTGCAACTCGCTCCCGCGACGCTCGATGAGTTCGCGCAAGCTCGCGATTTCCTGCTTGAGACGACCGACTTCTGCGGCGGTCGCCTTCATGTCCTTGGCTTGCGCATCGGACAGGACTGCCACCGGACGCTTGCCGCCCGCCTCGCTGGATGACCGCGCACCCATCGATTTTTCCATCGCGGACATTCGCTTCTCGCTCTGCTGTTCCATCGCAGCAAGGCGTGCATCGACTCGCGAAATCGCACCCTCGAGACCTGTCAATGATTTCTCGAGCGCGGCAAAGCGTTTGTTCTCCTCGTTTTGACGCGCCGAACCCGGCGGCGGCGCCCCGGCGACTGCGCCGCGAAACGAGGCGAGCACTTCGTTCAAACGCCGCACTTCGAGTTGCTGCAGAGCGATGCGATCGGCTTTGACCTGCTCGCGAAGCGTCACGACGGCTCGTTGCGTGGTGTCATCCGCTATTCTCTGGAATTTCTGCAGGTCGGATTCGAGATTGGACAGCGACTTGAGGGTCTTATCCATTTTCTCGAGACTCTCCTCCTGCGCGACGATCGCCTGATTCAGCGCAGCCGCCCTCTCGTCGAGTTTCGAGAAGACCATCGCCACGACGACGGCGATCGCAATGCCGATACTCAAAATGACCGCACCAAAGATTGCAGGTGCCGTACGCAATGCACGAGTCGTGTCGAGGTTGGCATCCACGACATGCGACAAACGCGAGATCGCCTCTTGCGTCGACTGGGCACTGTCGTTGGCGGCATCCGCCGCATCGAGTACCAGCGAAGTGAGCGTCTCGAGCGGGCTGTCGGCCTTGGCGGCTTCGCCCTCTTTCGATTCGGTTTCTTTACTCATTTTTCAATTCCTCCTTGCCGACGACGGACGCGAGTCAACCTCGCGAGTTACCGTCGTTGCCACGCAAGCGCTTCGTCCGCGCGACCGTGGCGTTGATTCTGTCTCGCAGGGCATTCGAAAAAGTCAGTGCTTCGGCGATTCGACTGACCTCGGCCAGCATCGCTTCGGCTTTGTTGTGGGCATCTTCGATTTGCGACTGTCGTTGCTCCACCGACTGCACGAGTGCGTCCACCTTGGCCACCGTCTCTTCGAGGGTCTCCAGAGTTTCGGCAGCGCTCGCGACCGCGGCAGCGCCTTCGTCGACGACTGGCGCGACCGGCGGGGACGCTGACGCCTCCGAGATCATCTCGGATTGCTGGAACAGATCTTCGGAAGCGCGCTCCACGGCAATATCGGATACCGCCGAGGTGGCTCCAGGCTTCAGCCGCTGCACGGCGAGATCGCCGGACTTGAAAACGCCGGTGACCTCAATCGAAGGATTTTCCGGCTCCGTCGCGTCCGGTCCTGTCGGGATGTTCGTCATGAGCTCAACCTCCAGCCTTGCGTGCCAACGATTCCATCGCGCGAACGGCGATCGGATTGACGCGGCATGAACCGAGCAGCCAAGCCTGTTCCCGCACGGCCTCTGCGGCCGACTCGCTCGGAAACGGACCCAACTGCAAACGAAAACGTCCCGACTCGGCGGTCACTCGCGTAGGAGTGGATCGTCCTATCCGAGCGAGCAGTACGTCGATGGACTCTTGATCGGGATGTGAGCCGCAGTCATAAACGACCGGCTCGGCATCCTTGGAAGTCATCAACCCGCTCGTGACACCGTAGCCGAGAAGCAACACGGCGACGACGGCCCCCGCCACTTTCAGTGGGGTCGACTTCCAGCTTCGCGAGAACGTCACATCGAAACCGCGCGTCTCGGCGCGCTCACGCGCCAGATCGGCGAGTACATCCGGGATCGGCGTCGCCGAGTTCGAAGTTTTTTTATCAGACGCTGCTTGAGTCGGCTCGACCTTGGTTGGCTCAACTTTGATCGGTTCAGCCTTGGCCGGCTCGGCCTTTATCGGTTCGACTTTGACCGGCTCGACTTTGGGCGGCTCGTTCGGCGCTCGTTTGGCAGCGATCGGTTCGCTCTCTGGCTTGTCCGCGTCCCAAATCACCATGAGGTCGATCAAGTCAGCGAGCGGCAGCCGATCTACCTCGGAGCGACTCCGCTTCGCGAGCAGAAGCACTCGGAACGCGCTGCCGCGCAGTCCTTGCACCAGACGTCGAAGCGCCGTCGCTTCGGCACCCGACAAGGTCTCGGCATCATCGATGATGAGCAGATGGGGCGGGAATAACTCGGTGCTCGACAGAATCGCTTCGAGGGGAATGCTCTCCAAAAGTCGGTTGGTCGATTGGAGCAGCGCATCGGCATGACCGGGCGTATGAAACTCCACACGCGCTCCGTCGCTGCGTAGCGTGCGCACAAACTCCCGCGACCGATTCGAGAGCACCTCGGCCGACGCCGAGCAGATGAGGACGACCGTCGGATCTCCTCGCATCACGCTGCGTCGCGCGGCAGCTGCTTTATCGAGAACCGTCATGTGCCTTCCCCTTTCATCGGTTTACCGAACTCGTCGAACATGAACTCAGGCGCAAGCTCGGGCTTCGGCGCAGCCGGTGTTTCGAGACCCGGTGTCATCGCACTGAGTCGGAATACGTAGGCGAGCACCGCGGCGACCGCGCGATACAGACCCTCTGGAATCGGATCGTCCACTTCGGTCGTAAAGTAGATCGCACGGGCGAGCGGCGGCGCGGAGACGATCGGTACCCCCGCGAGCGTGGCCCGCTCCTTGATCGACTTCGCGATCTCACCCTGCCCCTTTGCGAGGACCGTCGGGACCGCGTTGCGCATCTCGTCGTATTCCAACGCGACGGCGAACTCCGAGGGGTTGACGATGACGACGTCGGCGTCTTTGACCTTGTCGAGCATCCGACCGCGACTCAACTCGCGCTGCTTGCGACGTATCTGTCGTTTGACTTCGGGTCGACCCTCGATGTCCTTCATCTCGTCGCGCACTTCCTGCATCGTCATGCGCAAACGTCGCAGGTAGCTCCAACGCTGATACGGTACATCGAGCAAGGCGATCGCCGCGACGGCGGCGCTGACCAACGTGAACGTGACGAGAGCGAGTGATGCCCCGGCGGCGATCATCATCTCGAACGAGTCGCGCGACATCGCGATCATCTCGGCACGGCGCGTCCAGAGCACGAAACCGAGAACCGCTGCGATGGCGAAAAATTTGAGCAGGTTACGCAGCAAACCGATCCAGGCTTGAGCCCCGAACATCCGCTTCAAACCGCTGAGCGGGTTGAGCTTGCTCAACTTGGGCGCAGCAGCCTTGCCTGAAAAATTGAACCCGCCATTCAGCGTCGATGCCAGCAATGCGACGACGACTGACGCGAGCAGCAACCACTTCACCGCCCACAGGCCTTCGAAAAGCCGCGCGCCCGCGACCAGTGGCAGATCCTGAACGTCCTCGATTTGACTGCGATTGAACGTCAGCCCGTTCTTCAACATCTCGGCAAAGCCGTCGACGATCTCAGCGCCGAGGAAAAACATCAGCAAGCAGATGACGAGCACTTCCATCGCCCCGCCGAAATCCGGAGAGCGCGGCAATTCGCCGCGCTCGCGGGCCTGCGAGAGTTTGCGCGCAGTCGGTTCTTCTGTTTTTTCCTGACCTTGCTCCTCGGCCACGCCTCACCCCTCCCCGAGCAGTTTCGGTCGGATGAAGGCGCCTGCCTCCTGCCACAGTTCGGCAATACGCTCACCGATCGCAGGCATCAACACGAACAGCAGTCCGAAGCCCACCAACAAGCTCACGGCAAAGCCCACAGCGAAAACGTTCAACGACGGCGTCGCGCGCGAGAGCGCGCCCACTCCAAGGTTGACGGCGAGCAGCGTCAACAATAGCGGAGCCGCCAGCAAGGCCGCCCCCTTGAAGATGATGCCGGAGAATTCGAGCAACGCGGGGATATCCATCAAACGGAATTCCCCCGGAGGCATCGCACGGATACTCTCGGTGATCATCGCGATCATGATGGTGTGACCACCGGCGGTCAGAAATATCAGCAGTGCCAACAAATTAAGGAACTGCGACAGGACCGGCGTCGAACCGAGCGAGGGGTCGAACGACTGCGCAAATCCAATGCCCACCGACATCGAAATCTGCTCACCCGCCGTGACCACCGCGGCCGTCACGAATTGGAGCGCGAGGCCCATCGTCACCCCGATCAGCGCCTCGCTCAAAATGAGCAGGAGATTGGGCTCACCATAGGGCATCGAGGGTTCCGACAACGAAGTCGGAAACGACGGCATCATGAGCAGACATAGCGTCGCGGCATAGATCACACGGATGCGCCCGATGCCTGCCGATTGGGTGAACAGCGGTGCCGCCAGAAAAAAGGCGCCGACCCGCGTCAAAGGCAGCAGCATCGATTGGAGCCAATTGAGGGTGAGTACGCCGAGGTCGAGCACAGGCTTACATCCCGACGTCGGCGATCCGTTCGAAGATTCGTCGCGCAAAGTCGACCAGCAGCTGCAATTGCCAGCCGCCGATGAGCAGCGTGACGAGCATGACCGCGATCAGTTTCGGCAAGAAGCTGAGCGTCATTTCATTGATCGACGTAGCGGCTTGGAAGATACCGACGATGACGCCCACGAGTAGCACGGTCACCAGGATGGGGCCCGCGACCAGTCCACCGACCCACATCGACTCCCTCACCAGATCGATGACGCCGGTCTCGTTCATGGTAGTGGCGCCGCGAAACTGGCTGCGAGTGATCCGAGGATGAGCCCCCAACCATCCACGAGCACGAACAACAGGAACTTGAACGGCAAGGCGATCATGATCGGCGATACCATCATCATGCCCATCGACATGAGCACGCTCGCGACCACGAGATCGATGACGAGGAACGGGATGTAGATCAGAAACCCGATTGTGAAGGCCGTGCGCAACTCGCTGGTCAAAAACGACGGCAACAAGACGCTGAGCGGAGTCTCCATCGGCGCGCTGACCGGCGGCGTCTTCGCAAGATCCATGAAGAGTTTGAGGTCAGACTCGCGGGTCTGCGCCAACATGAATTTCTTCATCGGATCGACCGCGCGCTCGAGTGCCGTCTCGAACGGGATGGACTCTTCCATATAGGGCTGCAGTGCGACGCGCTGCACTTCATCGAGCGTCGGCGCCATCACGAAAAACGTCAGGAACAAGGCGAGACCGACGATCACCTGGTTCGGCGGCGTCGAAGCGGTGCCCATCGCCTGCCGCAGAAGCCCCAGCACGATGACGATGCGCGTGAAAGCCGTCATCGACAACACGATGGCCGGCAAGAGCGTCAGCAGCGTCATCAAGCCGAGCGCTTGCAGCGTCAGACTGTAGGCTTGACCGCCCCCTGCAATGGGTTTCGTGCGCAGCAACTCGATGGCCGCGGCGTCCTGACCCAGCGCCATCGGAGCCGCAACGAGGAAGAGCAGCGTCAAAACTGGCCCGAGCAGGCCGCGTATGCGAATCACGACGGTCGCTCCTCGCTCGAAGATCCATCGGTCTCGGCGGTTGCGATGCGGGTAATGGAACCCGGCGTCACACCGATCAGATGATCTCGGCCACCAAAGCGCACGACGACGAGTTTCTCGCGCGCGCCGAGCGACGCATGTGCCGTAATGCTGAGCGTGCTGCGCGAAGCATCGGGATTGCCGAAGCGAAACCGCCGCAGCATCCAAATGGCCAGCGCCAGCAAACCGCCGACAAGAAGTAGAGCGGTGACGTATCGAACAGGATCCATGATCGACGCAGCTTCCGCTTAAAGGTGTTTGACGCGATCTTCCGGATCGACGACCTGGGTGAGACGGATGCCGTAACGCTCGTTGACCAGCACCACCTCGCCGCGGGCGATGACGGTGTTGTTCACGCAGACGTCGAGCGGTTCGCCGGCCACGCGATCGAGCTCGACGACGCTGCCCTGCCCGAGGCGAAGGAGATCGCGAATTCGGAGCAACGATCGACCAACCTCGACCGATACGCTGACTGCGACGTTCTGGATCAACTCGAGCTGCACGGCCGATTCCGCTCCAGCTTCACCCTTGGAAATATTGCCTACTGCTGACTCGTTCATGCTGCCGTTGCTCCTGCGACGTATTCTGTTTGCGTCATGCGCGCTTGCGATGCGGGGCGGCGCCGTGTTCGGCACCCGCCGATTCTTCCGAGTGATGAGACTCACTCGCTTCCAATGACTTCTTGTCTTCAGGCGGTTCGATCACCCGCTCGATTCGAATGGCGACATTGCCGTCGGCGGTGCCGTACTCGGCATCGAAGACGTGCGAGGACTGCACGAGTACCTTGACGCTCTGCGGCGGCTTGAACCACAAGGTATCGCCGGGACGGATGGCGGCAAGATCGAGTGCCGACACGCGCAAGGTGACAAGCTGCGCGACCATCTCGAGTTCGGCGTCCGACACCGCATCCTGAAGTTGATCCGACCATTTTGCGGCAAGTCGCTCATCGCGCTCACCGGCCTGGAGTCGACCACGAAGCAGCAGCCGGATCGGCTTGAGCGCCGAGAACGGGTACATCACCGTGAGTTGTCCACGGATGTCGGACCCCAACTCGAGGTCGAACCGACTGACGATCACGGTTTCGCGATCCTCGCCGATTTGCGCGAACGCAGGATTGATCTCCCGGCTCACGAATTCCGGGTTGAGCGCATAGACCGGCGCCCAGGCATCACGGAGGTTGTCGAACACCGAATCAAGCAGTAATTGGATGATGCGCTCTTCGGTCTGGGTGAAACCCCGCAAGGGCGACAACTCGAGCGAGCCGCCGCCTCGACCACCAAAGAAACTGTCGACTGCGCCGTAGACGATCGACGGCTCCAGTGTCACGAGGCCATAGCCGCGCAACGGCGGAAACCGTACGATGTTGACGTTGCAGGGAGAGGGCAGAGTCTTGAGATAGGCGCTGAAGGTCATCACATCGAACGGCGCCACGGTCACCTTGACCGCCTGCCGAAGCAAGGTGAGCAGACTTCCCCTGAACTGTCTCGAGAATCGATCATTGATCATCTCGAGCGCAGCGAGTTGCCCACGCGACGTGGTGTCGTTCGCGATCAGGCTGTAAGGCTGCACTGCCGAGGGCGAGGCGGCCGTCGAGGACGTGTCGACGTCCCCGCTCTGCATGGCTTCCACCAATGCAGAGACCTCTTCTCGACTCAAAATTTGGCCGGTTGACGACATGTTCTTCTCTGTTTTTATCCGACCGAGTCTTACTGGAATACGAAGTGCGTGAACATGACTTCGTCGATACCGCCGAAATCTTCGTTGCGGATCAGCACGTCGTTCATCGAATCACGTAGCGCAGCGGCGAGTCGCGCACGACCCTCGACCGAGACCATCTCCTCTTCGCTGAACTGACTTGCGGTCGAGATGATGGCTGCCCCGATGGCGATCTGATGTTTGGTCACGCGCTCGACGATCTTCTCGCCATAGAACGTCTTGTAGGCCACCTTGAACTGCACATACCGACGGGTATTCGGGACGTTCAGCGTGAAGTCGCGCTCTTCGCCGTTACTGCCCGTCACGGGCTTGTAGGTCGCCGCAAATTTTTCACCTGCCGGAACTTCGGCATCGGGTTTCGGTTCGCCACCCTCGGGGGTCGCGCTGCCGTCGCCGGCTTCGGCACCCTCTTCGGTTGAATGCCCCTCTTCTTCCGAGTGTTGCTCCTCACCCGCCTTGGCTGTCGCGGCCGGCGGATTGAAGAACCCGGTCAGAAAGAGCGTTGCGCCGACGGAGATGCCGATCAGGGCCAGCGCACCCGCGGCGATCAACACGAAGAAAATCAACTTCGACTTTTTGGTCGGAGCACCCTCTTCGCCCGCCGGAGCGGCCGCATCAGGGGCCTTTTTCTTGTCGTCTTTTTTGTCTGCCATCGCTGTATACCGTCAGTGAAATTTGAAAAGGGAATCAAACGAACAAATCGATTTTGCCAGATGCCGCGTTCCGGATAGGCATCATGCGTGAGCCATCGACCTCTGTGACGGATCCCGTCTCGTCGATTCGCCCACGAAAGACCGTCTGCGAGAATTTTTTTGCAGAATCGTTGAAGGCTCGAGAGCCAGCTTGACCGAAATTCCATCCCGAAAGTTGCAACCCGGCCGATTCGAGCGACTCGCGAAGCCGCGGCAGGCCCGATTCGAGCAAGGCCCGTACGTCCTGGTTCGCGACCCCGACGGTCGCGGCGACGACGTTGCCTTTCAGGCTGAGATCGATGTCCATCGTGCCGAGATTCGCCGGCTCGAGCTGCATCCGTACACTCCAGTTCTCGTCCCGGATTTGACCGATCACGCGTTGGGCCACCGCATCGGCGAAGGCCTGCACCCGCTCACCAAAACTCAGCTTCGCATCAGGGGTCTGGAGGACCATCGAGGTCTCTCCGGAAGCGGCACCCTGCGGAGCGGTAGTGGCAAGCGAAATCGAGGTCGGCGACGACAAGTTTCCGATCAGCGCCGTGGCGGTCGAGGTCGGTGCTACGTCAGGGCGCGGCTCCGCGGTCATCGAGACGATCATGCCCGGAGTGGCAAGAGGACGGGCCGGCATTTCGCCGCCACGCTCAGCGCCAGATCCAGCACGGCTGTCCATGAAGTCTGCAAACTCGCTGGAATCCGCCTTCGAAATCCCTTCACTCGCAATAGAGGTCGAGGTCGATTGGACAGCCGAGTCATTCACGAAATTGAAACGACGCGAGCGCCATCCCGACTCCTCGGGCAACGCAACCGACGAGGTCGCGGCCATCGGCGACATCGTATCGAGCGTGTCCGTGATCGCGGCGGGCGTCACCGCAGCGCCCGAGGTCGCCGCAGCGGAGGCTGCAACACCCGAGGCCATCGCCGTCGGCATCGCAATCGATCCGCCGCGAGCCTTCAATTGCTCCGCGGTCGAAGCCAGCGCGGGCGTGGTCATCGGCGTGGCCCCCTCGACGGGCGTCGCCGCGTCATCGCCCAACGGCGCCGCGAGCAGCGAGGAACGCCACAGCAGCAAGTCTTCATCCGCGATCGGCGCAGACTCGGCGATCGGGCCAGAGCCCGTCATCGCGCCAGAGCCCACCGTCGCACCAGCGCCCGCCATCGGCGCCGAACCCAGAAGCGTCGCCGCCTCCTCGACCGCAGCCCGCACCGACGAATCGGATGCCGTGGCCACTGCAGCGTCGGCCGCCAATACCCACTGCGTCGCGGGCTGAACCATCGGGACGGTCGGCGGAATGATCGGATTGGCGACGCCCGCGGAGATTTCCTCAACCTTCGCTTCGACGGCCCCCGCCGCAGCCGGCGCCGTCTCGCTCAGCAACAGCCGAACAAGTCCGCGATCGATCCCCATCCCTACGGCAAATTCTTCGAGGTTTTGGTCCGTGTCTGCGACCGAACGCAACCGCCTCGAATTCAAAGAACGATCCGGCAATTCCGGCAAACCCTTGCCGGTCTCGGAACCCGCTTTTTCAGTCTCGTTTTCGTCGGCTTTTCTGGCGTCGACGTTCACTTCCGCCATGACGGCCGAGAAGGACGAGCCCTCCGCACCCGAAAAAGGCGCTTCAGTCAGCGCTTCGAGCGGATTTTTGCCTGTCGGAGCCGAAGATCGGACAGCTTTCAGCAGAACATCTGGAATAGCCATGATTACGGAGTTTTATTGCCGGTTGTGATCGCTAACCGGGGAATTGCAACTTGAGTGCCAAGGGACGCCGAACGGCCCTGTTGCACCATGTCGTCGAGCGTCTTCTGCTCCTCCGCCTCCGCCTCCCGGCGCGCCGCGCGAGCGGTCTTTTCGGACACTCGCTCGAGCGCATCGGCGAAGCGCCTTTTTTCTCGCACCTCTTCGAGCGCGGCTTCGAGCAAGAACTCGGCCTGCGCCACCTCGTTTTGCTGTTTTTGGGAAAGCTCCGTCAACCAACCGGAAAAGTCCCGATACAGGCGCAGGCTACCTACGGACTGCGTACCCGCCTCGCGCTCCTGGACCATCGCTCCGTAATCGCCGAGGTAGTGTCGCACCGTCTCAAGTCGGTCCTGCTCGGTGAACAAGGTACGACGACGATCGGCGGCCGCCCCTTCGGCGACCGCCGCGAGCGTCTCGCCGATCCGAGTGATACGCGCCAAGCGAGTCGCCCGCTGTCGCGTGCGCTGACTCATGCGAGGACCTCGGCCAACTGCCGGAAGCCACCTTCATATTCCACTCGCTCATCGACGTCCTGCTGCAGGAACGCCTGCAGGGTATTGCGACGCTGCATGAATTCATCGAGTTCAGGGTTCGTGCCCGCGCGATACGCGCCGACGGACACGAGATCCCGGTTTTCCTCCCAGATCGCCATGAGCCGCCGAAATTTTCGAACCAAGGCGCGTTGCTCGCTCGTGACGAGTCGGCTCGCCAGGCGTGACACCGACATGTTGATGTCGATGGCGGGGTACTGACCCATCGCTGCAAGATCGCGCGACAGCAAAACGTGTCCATCCAGAATGGCTCGTGCGGCATCGACGATCGGGTCGTTGGCATCGTCACCCTCGGCCAGGATCGTATAGATCCCGGTGACGCTGCCGCCACTTGCCACACTGCCTGCACGCTCGATCAATTCATTGATCAATGAAAATACGGAAGGCGTATAGCCCTTGGTGGTCGGCGGTTCGCCGACGGCGAGCCCGACCTCCCTTTGAGCGTGGGCCACGCGGGTCATGGAATCCATGAGCAGCAGCACGTTCTTGCCCTGGTCCCGGAAGTATTCGGCGATCGCACAGGTGTAGTGGGTCGCGCGCAGACGAATCACTGGCGAGCAATCCCCGGGCGCGGCCACCACGACCGCGCGCTTACGCCCTTCCTCACCGAGGGTTTCGGTCACAAAGTCGAGCACTTCACGACCTCGCTCGCCGATCATGCCGATGACGACGACGTCGGCGGCCGTGAATCGCGTCATCATGCCGAGCAATACGCTCTTCCCGACGCCACTGCCTGCGATCAAGCCGATTCGCTGTCCTTGGCCAAGGGTCAAAAACGAATTGATGGCGCGAATGCCGACATCGAGTACACCGTTGATCGGCGCGCGCTGTAGCGGGTTCTTCCGCTCGCCTCGAAGCGTGACGTAGACGGACGGCTCGATCGGTTCACCACCATCGAGCGGTTGACCGAGGCCGTCGACCACGCGACCGAGCAGCGCATCGCCAACGCCCACACGCGCGGTGTGCGTGATCACGCGTACGCCGGTGCCGGGCAACAAGCCCTGTACGGTGGCGAGCGGCATGAGCATGACTTCCTCACCATTGAAGCCGACGACTTCGCAGGTGATGCCCTCGCCTTGTTCGGCCATCACTTCGCAGTACGCGCCGAGCGGGGCGCGAACGCCGCGCGCGCCGAGCAGCATGCCCGTCACGCGCGTCAAAACGCCACAAACTCCCGGCGGCGGGAGTGAGAGCGCCGAGAGTCGTTCGCCAAGATTTTCGAGCAGCTGTGCACTCATGATGGTGGTTCGCGCAGCAAATCGGCGGCGGCGGCCAACACCGCTTCTTTGGCGAAGCGGATGCGATTCCCGAAGCGATCATCGACCACTTTGTTCTCGCTGCTCGCAATCGCACCGGAGCGCGGGACGAGCGGATCAGAGATGAACGTGATCGAGGACGGGCGCAACGAGGCCCGCTCGAGCACCGCAAGATCTTCAGGATTGACGCGAACCTCGACGACGGGTTTCACCGCCGAAGGGTCATCGTCGGAATGTCCGGGCTGTAAGGCCGCCGTCACCGACTCGAGGTAGCGCTGCAATCCCGCTGCATCGGTGAGCACCTGGCGGGCAAGCTCACTGCCGATCTGCAAACTCGCCTGCGCGAGCGGCGCCACCATGCGACGTTCGAGATCGCGATGCACATCGCCGACAGCGCGCCCGGCGGCATCGAGTGCCGCAATGGCCTGATCGAGTGCCGCAACCCACTCCGCTTGCGCGGCCTCGCGGCCCCGCTGCTCCGCTTCGGCGACACGTCGATCGACTTCCTCTTCGGAAATCCCCGATGGCGCCACGAAAGTCGTCGATGCCTCGAAGGCCATCCCGGTGGCGAGGTCGTCGAGTGAAGATTCTTTGAACGATTCGATCGTGGCGGACTGCGCCTCGTCACTCGATGAGGCTGTACGCGGGTCTTCCTGTTGGCGAGCGTATTCACGCAGAATGAACCCTGCTCGCTTCACCGCAAAATGTCGTGCAGCAAATTGCCCCGCCGGATCGGCGTCGGGTTTGCGAATGGAAGTGACGGGGGCGAACGGTACTCGCTTGTGTCGTCGCAACGTGATCGTTTCGCTCACCGGGTCGCCGCCTCATCAAACATAGTCGGCGCCGCGACCGGAGAGCATCATCTCGCCGGCATCGGAGAGTTTGCGCGCGGTGCGCAGAATCTGTTTGCGGGCTTCTTCCACATCCGACAAACGCATCGGCCCCTTGCTGTCCATTTCGTCGACGAACATCTCGCGGGCACGACCCGACATATTGAGCAGGAACTTGTCCTTGAGCAGATCGTCGGCGCCCTTCAGGGCTTGCATCAGAAGCTCGGACGGTACGGCACGCATCAAGGTCTGGATGCTGCGGTTGTCGCAGCCGGCCAGATTTTCGAACGCGATCATGTTGTCCTGGATGCGCTGCGCCAAATCCGCGTCTTTCTTGGCGAGCTGCGACATGAGCCCGATTTCGACCTCGGACTTCACGTAATTCATGATTCGGGCGGCGGCTTTCACGCCACCGACGCTCGAGGACTTGAGCGAAGAGTTGGATGAGAACTGCTTGCGCATGATCACTTCCAGCTCTTGCATCGCCGTCGGCTGAATCGTCTCGAGCGTGGCAACGCGCGAGAGCACCTCGGGGCGCAGCGAATCGGGCAAAAACCGAATGACGTCCGCCGCGACATCGTAATCGAGGAACGACAGCACGATCGCAATGATCTGCGGATGTTCGCTCGCGATCATTTCCGAGATCGATCGCGCGTCCATCCACTGCAACACTTCGAGTCCGCGGTTGGCGGAGGCCGGCATGATGCGGCTGAGCACGCTGCTCGCCTTGTCTTCGCCGATGGCGTTTTTGAGAACGCTTTCGAGGTAGTCGATGCCACCGCCGATGTTCGTCTGCTTCTTGATCGTGGCGATGAAGCCATCGAGCACCGCACTCACCGCCTCTTGCGAAAGATCGGCGACCGAGATCATCGCGGCACTCAGATGCTGCACTTCCTTGGGCGCAAGATGACGGATGACGCTGGCGGCTTCTTCTTCGCCGAGCAACATGAGCATCACGGCTGCGCGCTGCGTGTTCGAGAGCGCCGCCACTTCCATGGCGATCTGTTCGGGATCCACCGTCGTCGCGGGCACCGCGGTTGTCGTCGCCTCTGCCATCGTCTTGCTCCTGTTACGACAAGTCGCGGCCGATCAGGTTCTTCAGCACCAGCGCGACGCGCTTGGAGTCCTGGGACACCAGCATCCGAACCACGGTGACCTTGTCGTCGTAGCTGTTAGCGGTGTCGAGAAGATCCGCGGAGATCCCCTTCTTCTTGGGTTTCATGCGGGCCTTCAATTCTTCGAGCGTCTCGCCTTCGCGAAGTTCGACTTCGCCTTCGGCCGCCGCCGAATCGGCCACGGCCACACCGGCTGCACCCTCGACGGTCTCGCCACCCACCGGCGCCGCAAGGGCGAGGCGGGCCGCATCGGGACCGACCGGCTCCGGCGGAGGCGGAATGTAGGTCAACTTGTTGATGATCGGACGGATGATGAGCAGTCCGAGCAGAGCAATCGCCAGAGCGACCGCCAAATACTTGCCGGTATCGAGCACCTGCGGACGCAGATAGATCGGCACTTCAGCCTCGATGGCCGGTGCCTCGAAGCTCGTGCTGATGAGATTGACCACGTCTCCGCGCGCTGCATCGAAACCCACCGTACCCTGGACGAGATTCGTCAGGCGGGTGATCTCTTCGGCCGGCAGCGGACGTCGCGCAGGGGGCGTCGTGGCACCCGGCGCGGCGATCGCATCGTTGATGGCAACGCCCACCGTCAGACGACGCATGCGCGGGGCCGGATCGACGACGTAACGAACGCTACGGTCCATCTCGAAGTTTCGGCTTTCGCTGCGCTCCTGGCCACGAACCACAGGCTCGGTCGCCGGAGCCGGCGTGGCCGGAACATTCGCATCGGCCACCGGCGCGACAGGCGGCGGAGGCTCGTTCGACAGCGAGCCCGGAACGCCGGTCGCGCTCGGCTCGGTGGTGCTGCTCTCTTTGAGCTGCTCCGACCGTACCCGCGTTCCGGCATTGTTCGGATCAAAGTTTTCCGTCGTCTGCTCGATGACGGAGAAATCGAGATCCGCATTGACCTGCGCGCGAACGTTGGCCGCGCCGAAGATCGGCGCGAGGATCTGATTGATCCGCTCGACGTAGTCCGCTTCGAGTTTTTGCCGCAGTTCGAGCTGCTTGGCGTTCAAGTCCTTCGCGCCCGCGGGCTCGGTGAGCAAGCGGCCAAATTGGTCGACCACCGACACGTTGGCCGGAATCATGTACGGAATGCTCGAGGAGACGAGGTGAATGATCGCCTGCACCTGACCGTCGCTAACCGAACGGCCCGCAAACGGCGTCACGATCACCGAGGCCTTCGGATCCGCCCGATCGCGCACGAATGCGCTCTGACGCGGCAAGGCCAGGTGCACCCGAGCATCCTTGACCGAGTTGATCCGACGGATGCTCTGCGCGAGCTCTTCTTCAACCGTTGCGTTGTAACGCGCCTGCTCCATGAACTGACTCGTCCCGAGCGGCATGCTTTCTTTAAGCATCGACGAGCCGGTGGTGGCGTCTTTGGGCAACCCTGCCGCGGCGAGCATGATGCGCGCCTCGTGGAATTCGCTGGCCGGCACCGTCAAAGAACCCGTCGCCGGATCGAGCTGCACGCCGATGCCGTTCTTGTTCAATAGCTGCTGGGCCGCTTCCTTGTCCGAGTCCGCCATCTCCGGGTAAAGCGCCCGGGGCGGAGGCGTCGACATGGTTACGTAGGCCACGACCGCGAGCAACAACACGAGCGCGAAGCCGACGAACGGCAACGTGGTCCGAACAACAGGCTGCTTCAAGAAATTGGCGACCGGTCCTGCAGGTGCCGCATCGGCCGGCGCGAGATCGGACGAGCGCGCGGCATCACGGGAGGTGGTCACCATCACCCCGGCTCCGGTACCTTCCTGGTCGAGTCGCGACCTCAAGACATCTGCTTCGACCGCTGCCATGGGATTACACCGTCATGCTCATGATTTCTTTGTACGATTCGAGAATCTTGTTCCGAACCTGCACCGTTGCTTCGAACGCCACGGACGATTTCTGCATCGCGATCGCCACGTCGGTAAGCGAGACGTCCTCGCCCCGCACATAGGCGTTCTGCAACTGGCGCGACAGCGACTGCTGCGCGTTCACCGAATCGACGGCCGAACGCATGGTGTCGAGGAACGACGGCCGATCGCCGGTCGTATCCACCATTTTCGAGGCCGTGCCCTGCAAGGTCTCAAGACCTGCATCGGGCGGACGAGCCGCTTCGCGCATCGCACGAAGATGCTCGAGAGCTTGCTGCATGGCGACGGATTGCACGGTCATAGGCCAGCTGCCATCAGCCCGTGCTCACGCAGTCGGGCCAGCTTGTAGCGCAGCGTTCGCTCGGAAATTCCGAGCTGGGCAGCTGCGAGAGTCTTGGTGGGCGTCGTCTTGAGCGTCGCCATGATCACTTCGGCTTCCTGCATCGCACGACGATCGGCGAGCGAGAGGTCGGCGCGCGGCGCTGCGACCGGCAAGTCCATCGAAATCTCTTCGGAGACGGCAGGCTCCATCACCCTGGAATCCACGGGCGACAGACGGGCCGCTTGCGGCAGCGAAGCGTCGAGACCGAGATGCATCGCCGTCAACACCGGACCATCGGCGATCACCATCGCGCGCTGGATCACGTTCTCGAGTTCGCGAACGTTACCCGGCCAGTCGTACGCATGCAGCGCCTCGATCGCCGACGAATCCAGATGCAGATCGCCCGAGATATAACGATGGCGCTGAATGAGCGCACGCGCGAGCGGCAGGATGTCTCCCGGACGCTGCTTCAGCGGCTTCATCTGCAAGGGGAATATATTGAGTCGGTAATAGAGATCTTCGCGGAACCGCCCCGCCTGCACGTCGCCCTTGAGGTCGCGATTCGTGGCGGCGAGCAATCTGAATTTGGTTTTCTGCGGCGTGGTCGAACCGAGCGGCGTGAACTCGCGCTCCTGCAACACGCGCAGCAACTTCGCCTGCACCGACATCGGCAACTCGCCGACCTCATCCAGAAAGAGCGTGCCGCCATCGGCCTGGGCGAAGAACCCTTCGAACCGGGACACGGCACCCGTGAAGGCGCCCTTCTCGTGTCCGAACAACAGGTCTTCGACCATCGACTCGGGCAAACAGGCGCAGTTGAAGGCGACGAAGGTGCCCTTCTGCCGCAGCGAATTCTGGTGGATCACCCGGGCCAGCACTTCCTTGCCGGTACCGGAGGGGCCACCGATGAGGACCGTCACTTCCGTCCGGGCCACGCGCGTGGCGAGGGCGAGCAGCTGTTTGGTGAAGGGGTCACCGTAAACCATCTCGTGCCCACCGCCCTCACGGGCATCGCCCATCGACATGGCAGGACCCATGGATGGCGGGGTTCGGACGTCGTAACTGTTTTCTGCGATCGCGGACACGTGATGCTATAAGCAACTCGTATGCCAAGAAAGAAAACCCCAGACAGAACAGCGCCTTACAGGCGTCGATGACCGAAAGTCGATTACTGTCGGAAAACCGAGGGCTCGTACTTGCGCAGTCGTTCGATGAAAGTCGTGCGCGGCAAACCGAGCAGATCGGCCGCATGGGTGATGTTGCCCGCCGACACCCGCATCGCCTCGCGGACCCAGGACGCCTCGTAGTCGGCAAGCAGTTGCTTGAGGTCGATGGCGGACATCTTCCCCGAGGTCCCCGGCACCTTGGGTACCCCGACCGCGGCGGTCCACTCGAGCGATCCGGCAGACTCCGAGTCGGCGGTCGCCGCAGCGGGCTCGTCGCCCCACTGCCACATGTCGAGCACGGCGCGCTGCTCCTCGGTCGACGGCGCCGAAGCGCCCCGCTTTCTCGGCAACAAGGCCGCCGGAATCTTCGCGAGGGTCAACTCCTCGCCCGGCCAAAGCACCGACAGGCGCTCGACGAAATTGAGTAGTTCGCGGCAGTTGCCCGGCCAGTCGTAGCCCAGCATCCACTCTCGCAGGCAGCTTCCCGCCCGCACGGGGCCGAGATCTTTCCCGGCACTTCGCCGCGCAAAATGATCGAACAGCAGCAGCACGTCCTGATCGCGCTCGCGCAGCGGCGGCACATACAGCGGAATCACATTGAGGCGATAGAAAAGATCCGCCCGGAATTCCCCGGCGCCGATGGCCTCTTCGAGATGACGGTGCGTCGCCGCGATGATGCGGACATCCACCGGAAACGACCGCTCGTCACCGACCCGATCGATCGAGCGCTCCTGCAGCACGCGCAGCAGTTTGACCTGCATTTCGAGCCGCATATCGCCGATTTCATCGAGAAACAGCGTGCCCGAATTGGCCATTTCGAAGCGCCCGCGCCGATCGACCAGCGCACCCGTGAACGCCCCTTTCGTGTGACCGAAGAGTTCGCTCTCGAGCAGTTCGTGGGGGATCGCCCCGCAGTTCACCGGCACGAAGGCGCTGCGCGCTCGAACCGACAAACGATGGATGGATTGGGCGACGAGTTCTTTACCGGTGCCGGATTCCCCAAGCACCAAGACCGTACTGTCGCTCGCGGCGACCCGACGGACGAGCGAACGCAGGGAGCGCATGACCGCCGAGTCGCCAGCCAGCGACTCGAGCGGATCACTCTCTATTAATGAGGCGGATGCCGTCCAAGCGACCATGCTCCGCCTATCCCGCCGCACTCACGCGCGACATGAGCCTCTCCCCTAAACCGGTTCAAATCGGATTAATTTGACCGGATAGTAGGGAAAGGCTCAGGAATGCACAACAAACATTCGTCGGTTGACCTCGCCCACGGTCTCCGGCGTGATCACCGCCCAGGCCTCGCGGACCTGACCCAGCAGGTCTTCGCACTCGGCGAGGTCGTCGGTCGAACCGACGCCACCGGCGCGGACCAGCCGACGCATCAAAAACTGATAAAAATCATCGAGATGCGCGGCTACCGAGCCCCCTTGGCTCCGGTCCAGCGTCTCGCGCAGGGCCGCCAGAATGGACAATGCCCGCGAGGTGGCCGTGCTGACCGCACGCTTTTCCTGACGCAGGGCGTGCTGACGAGCGAGCTTGATCGCATCGATCGCCGCGTCGTACATCATGATGACGAGGTCCCGCTTGCTCGAGGTCTCGCAGCGCGAGTCGAGGGCGGTATTCCGATAAGCCTTAAGTGCCATAGCCGACATGGTGGTGCTCCAGACGGTTCAAATCCCCTATGCCGGATCAGTCGGCATGACCCGACCTTCCTTTAGGGCGACCCCCTGGAAACGAGGATTGGCGGCGGGGGTTTGACCCCCCGCCGCGATCCCGACAGTCAACCAGCCGATTCCGCCTAGAAGGCGGCGGCTACCGCAGCACCAATGGGTGCCGTCGCCGTCCGAGTGGACTCGGCCGGATTGACTGTCACGGCCGGCCCCGAGGCACTCTGGAGCGCAAGCTGCGACCAGGAACCTCGGACGTCTGTGACCATATCGATGCATGACTTGAGCAGCTCGAGGTCTCGGCGCGACTGCGCCTTGATCAGCTGCGCCGTCAGCGCGTTGTAGAAGCGGAACAGATCATCGGCCACGGGTTGACCGCGGTCGAAATCGATCGTTTCGCGAAGACCCGCAATGATGGTGAACGCACGGGCGAACTGGTGCCCGGACTCTCTCCATTCCTTGCGCTCGATGTGCCCCTGAGCCTTGACCAGCGACTCGATGATGCCGTCGTACAGCATCGTAACGAGCTCTGCGCCTTTGCCCCCGTGAGCCATCGATTCCTTCGTGATCGACTGATATGCCTTGAGTGCCGCATTTGGTGCCATATGCTTTCCTCCGATTTACTCTCTGTGATCTACAAGAATCCCCGTCAATGCTTCGATGTTGCGTGCCACACGCAACGCGTCTTCCGACGGGATCTGCCTCACGACTTCACCCGTCTTATCGTCCGAAACCTTCACCACCACCGCGCCCGTCGACGGATCGACGCCGATGTCGAGACTTTGCCCGCGGTGAGCGAGCTTCTCGTTGACGACGCGAACCGAGTCGCCGAGCTCTGCGCGCAGCACCTCGATGGCGGACGTATTCGTCCCGCCGTCGTTGCCGCGCGAGAGTGCGGCGAAGTCCCCGTTCGCGACGAACTCACGTCGCTGGACTTGCTGCTCCGGCGGCAGTGAAGCCACCTTCACTGCGCCTGCTCCGATACTCATGGTTATCTCCGATTATTCATGTGTCGTTGCGAGATACCGGATGCCTATCGCAAGAGGGCCAGGATGTACTGCGGCGACTGGTTCGCCTGCGCGAGCATCGCGCTGCCCGCCTGCACGAGCACGTTGGCTCGAGCGAGCGCTGCAGACTCCGTCGCGAAATCCGCGTCCTCGATTCGCGAACGCGCTTCTTCGGTGCGCTGAACCACGTTCATGAGGTTGCTAATGGTGTGCTCGAGGCGATTGACCGTGGCGCCTGCGGTCGCGCGGTGCACGTTGAGGTTGCTGAGCATGGTGTCGACCACGGACACTGCAGATGCAGCATGCGTAATTTGCGACGCCTGTCCCACAGCCGAGAAGGCATTATCAAAACCTTGGACCGCCGACGCGCCGATCGATCCCGCGAGCGCGGACGCCGCGAGACTCCCGAACGCAATCGATACCGCATCGCTGCCCTTAAAACCCACCTGAAACGAGTAAGTCTGTGTTGAGGTGCTAGATGAAATATCCAGCGTCCCGTTGAATTTCGTCTTCTCTTGTATCCGATCGATCTCAGCCTTGAGCGCCTTGAATTCGAGCCCCGCGTTTGCTCCGTCGTTAGTCGTATAGGTGCCGTTTTGAGCAAGCGTTGCGAGTTCCCGCATTCGGATCAGAATGTCTTCTATTTCATCCGCCGCACCATCGTAGGTCTGCACCATCGACAGACCGTCGTTAGCGTTACGGATGGCTTGGTTTAGGCTGGTAATCTGAGCCTTCATACGCGAGACGACGGTCATCCCCGCAGCGTCATCCTTCGCGGCGTTAATACGCTTGCCGGAGGACAAGCGCTCCATCGCCTGGGAAAGATCGCTACGCGACTCGTAAACAGAGCGCGCTGCAGCGATTGAGGGAATATTGGTATTTGGCGAGACTGCCATAAATAAATCCTCTTTAATGCCGATTAACGCAAAAGCGCCAAGATGTATGAAGGCGACTGATTAGCTTGCGCCAACATCGCCGTACCGGCCTGGGCCAACACGCTTGCTCGCGCAAGCGCTGCCGACTCCGTTGCGAAGTCCGCATCCTCGATACGCGAGCGAGCTTCCTCAGTACGCTGAACAACATTCATCAAATTACTGACCGTATGCTCCAAACGATTGATTGCGGCACCCGCGGTAGCGCGATGTAAGTTGAGGTTACTCAATGCCGCATCAGCTGCTGTGACCGTAGCAGAACCCGGTTGAGCATCAACGCCGCTGACGGTTACACCGTTAATTCCAAGTGTTGTAGCATCGAGCTTATTGAAGCTGAAGGCTGCACTGTCGGTATTTCCGAACCCGATATGAAAGGTCTTAGTGCCACCTGCAGAGGCTACATCGAGCGTGCCATTGAAGAGCGTCTTCGATGCAATCCGACCGATTTCGGTAATCAATGAAGACACTTCTAAATCCGCATTTGCGCGGTCGGCCGTTGTATACGTACCGTTCTGCGAAAGCGTCGCAAGCTCTCGAATACGAACGAGGATATCCTCAATCTCATCAGCTGCCCCATCGTAAACGTTAAGCATTGATAGGCCATCATTAGTATTACGAATCGCTTGGTTAAGGCTTGAAATCTGCGCTCTCATCCGCGATACAACCGTCTGGCCCGCCGCATCGTCGTCAGAGCTGTTAATTCGCTTACCGGAACTCAATCGCTCCATCGCCTTTTCTAGATCGTTGCGTGTCTCACTTACGGCACGAGCAGCGGCGATAGAGGAAATATTTGTATTAGCGGAAATTGCCATAGTCGCTTTCCTGTACTAAAGAACAGTTGGTGCTGCTTTGAGTACATCGTCGTCATTCAGCTCCGACGAGCCAACGGACCCGACGCGGCCCGCGCGACGAACATCGTCGCTACTTCACTTACAAGAGGCGGCCACCAAGAGTAAATCTTGATAGCCGCCGATCTCAGCCCCTTTTAGCCGCGAAGCAACGCAAGCACAAACTGCGGATTCTGATTCGCCTGCGCCAACATCGCGCTTCCCGCTTGGACAAGCACATTTGCTCGAGCTAGCGCTGCAGACTCCGTCGCAAAGTCAGCGTCCTCAATCCGCGAGCGCGCCTCTTCAG
>JBILWC010000006.1:0-103808 GCA_044370105.1 Steroidobacteraceae bacterium
AGCTTCCGCCTGCTTCAGCACCGCCAGGATCTGGCTGTCCGTAAACCTCGATCGCTTCATGTAAAACTTCCTCCAACGAGAAAATTCTACTTCTCAATCCCCCACCCCTGTGGGGGGATTACCCTGAGATTCCGTCGTCTCTGAATGTGGCGACGATGTGCCATCCACGAAGGGCTGCGACACGTTCGAGTTCGTTGAGTTGATTGTCAGCGGTTTGCTTATCAGTGGATACTCGAATGTACAAAGCGGTTTTAGCTTGGTTCACAGGTAGGCTCCCTTGAAAAAAGTACCGAGAGAATACCCAACGGCATAAGTCGTTGATTTATATAGAAGTGTACTAAAGAGTGGGAGTGATTCCGCAATCCATCGCCGAGACCCGTGATTGGGTCGAACGGGTGGTCATCGGACTCAATCTCTGTCCGTTTGCACCCGCGCCTGCGCTCAAGGGGTTGATCCGCTACGTCACGAGCGATGCCGAGACACAAGAGGCGGTGCTGGAAGAGCTCGCTAAGGAGTTGGAGCGGCTCGTGGCGTCATCGCCCGATGAGGTCGAGACGACCTTGTTGATTCTTCCGCGGGCCCTGCAAGATTTCCACGAGTTCAACGACTTTCTAGAGATCGCAGATGAGCTGCTGCGGGTGTTGGAGTTTGAGGGCGTGATCCAGCTCGCAAGCTTCCATCCGCAATACCAGTTCGTCGACACCGAGCGGGATGACATCGGTAATGCGACCAATCAATCGCCGTATCCGACCCTGCACTTGTTGCGAGAGGAGAGTATCTCGCGGGCGGTCGACTCTTTCGGTGATACCCGAAGCATCTCCATCACCAATCTCGCGACACTTGCAAAGTTGGGTCCGGAGGGGCTGCAGGCCTTGCGACGCGGCGATCCCGGGTGACACGCGCCTCAACCAATGCCTTGAGCCCGAAGAAACTGCTGCACACCAAGTGGACGGCGGTCACGCCGCACAACAAAGAAAAGCATTTCCTCGTGACCAAAGTTATTGATCCGATTCCCCCGGGATCGCCCGTGGTGTCGATCGAGATCGAGGCGGTTCATTCCAAGCGCGTCCGGGTGATCGCATGGCGGGATCTCAAGGACGTACTGCAGTGGCGACGTGGATGGGTCTGAGATCGGGTTGATATCACCCGCGCTCCGCCAGGCATCAATGTCAGGCGGCTGCAGCGTCTACAGCGGGAGCCGAACTGCGGATCAAATAATCGAAGGCACCGAGAGCGGCTTTCGCACCATCGCCTGCGGCAATGACGATTTGCTTGTAGGGCACCGTGGTCACATCACCCGCTGCAAATACGCCGTGCGCATTCGTTGCGCCGTGATGGCCCACCACGATCTCCCCAAAACGCGACAACTCGATCGTGCCTTTCAGGAATTCGGTGTTAGGTACGAGACCGATTTGAACGAAGACGCCTTCGAGATCGAGTCGATGTGCTTGGCCACTCGCGCGATCTTTGTACGAGAGCGCGTTCACGGTCTTTCCGTCACCGTGGATCTCGGTGGTCTGAGCATTCACCACGATAGACACGTTCGGCAGGCTCTTGAGCTTGGAGACGAGCACGGCATCGGCCTTGAGCTGATCCATGAACTCGACGACGGTGACGTGCCCCACGACGCCGGCGAGATCGATCGCAGCTTCGACACCGGAGTTACCCCCGCCGATCACGGCGACACGCTTGCCCTTAAAGAGCGGACCGTCGCAGTGCGGGCAGTACGCCACGCCACGATTTCGATATTCCGATTCGCCCGGCACGTTGACGTTGCGCCAGCGCGCGCCGGTCGCGATGATCACCGATCGTGATCGCAGCGTGCCGCCATGATTCATCACGACCTCGACGAGATCGCCGGGCTTCGCGGCCGGGACGAGTTTCTCGACGCGCTGCAGGTTCATGATGTCGACGTCGTAATGACGCACATGCGCCTCGAGGTCGGCAGCGAATTTCGGCCCGTTGGTTTCGAGTACCGAGATGTAGTTCTCGATCCCCAGCGTGTCGTTGGTTTGTCCGCCGAAGCGCTCGGCGGCGATGCCCGTGCGCAGGCCCTTGCGCGCCGCATAGACCGCGGCGGCTGCACCGGCAGGGCCACCGCCGACGATGAGCACGTCGAACGGCGCTTTGGCATCGATCTTGGCGCGTTCTTTTTCGGCGCTATTGGTGTCGAGCTTCGCGAGGATTTCTTCGAGGCTCATCCGCCCCGAACCGAAGAGTTCGCCGTTCAGGAAGACCATCGGCACAGCCATGATCTGGCGCGCCGTGACTTCGTCTTGATACAGCGCACCGTCGATAACGACGGTTTCGATATTCGGATTGAGAACCGACATCAGCGTCAGTGCCTGCACGACATCCGGGCAGTTGTGGCACGACAATGACATGAAAACTTCGAAGCGCAGCTGGGACTGCAGACTGCGGATCGTTTCGATGCTCGCATCATCGACTTTCGGCGGATGACCGCCACTCCACAGCAGCGCGAGTACCAACGAGGTGAACTCGTGGCCGAGCGGTACGGCGGCAAAGTGAAGCGGGCTCGTCGCGCCAACTCGTCGAATCTGAAACGAGGGGCGACGGGTGTGTTGACCGTCCAGCCTGACCGACACGTTGTCGGTCAGGCTGGCGATCGTTTCAAGCAGGGCACGCATGTCTTGCGCACCCTGTGACTCATCGAGAGAGGCGATGAGCTCGACGGGTTGGACGATCTTCGTCAGATACGCCCGTAACTGGGACTGCAACGTTTCGTCGAGCATCATGTTCTACCGATGAGTCGCGGGGGGTGACTCAGATCTTGCCCACGAGGTCGAGCGAGGGCTTCAGCGTCTCCGCACCCGGAGTCCACTTGGCCGGGCACACCTGTCCCGGGTTCTTGGCCACGTACTGGGCAGCCTGAACCTTGCGCAGCAATTCCTTGGCGTCACGGCCGATGCCGTTGTCGTGGATCTCGCAAAGCTTGATCACGCCTTCCGGGTTGATCACGAAGGTGCCGCGCAGCGCGAGGCCTTCTTCTTCGATCATCACGCCGAAGTTCCGGGTGATGGTGCCGGTCGGGTCGCCGATCAGCGGGTACTGCACTTTGCGGATCGTGTCGGAGGTGTCGTGCCACGCCTTGTGCGTGAAGTGCGTGTCCGTCGATACGCCGTAGACTTCGACGCCAAGCGACTTGAGGGTGTCGTAGTTGTCGGCGAGGTCACCGAGTTCGGTCGGGCAGACGAAGGTGAAATCGGCCGGGTAGAAGAAGATCACGGACCACTTGCCCTTGAGCGACTGATCGGTGACTTCGATGAACTTGCCGTTGTGATATGCCGTGGCCTTGAATGCCTTGACGGCGGTATTGATGAGGGACATGCGACTTCCTATCGATAGTGAATAGAGGGTTCCATTGCGCCGCAACCTAGCGGAGCGGCGCGAAGGATGGGCTAAAACTCGAAATTAGTACAATCGATAGATCGTATGTCATCGATAGATGCTATCAATCGTGGCGCGCATGGCGGATGGTGCTCGCGCGAGGCCTCGAGATCGTGGATTATCATCAGAAAAGGAGAAAACAATGCCCCTGACTTTTGGCTCCATGAAAATTGCCTCTATGAAAAAATTCCGCTTCGTGGCGGTCACGGCGCTGCTCACGCTCACTGCGCCATTCATTTCGGCCGAGGACCTCTCGATCAAGACCGAACGCTACACGCTCAAGGTCGACACGCTCGCGAGCGGTTTGTCTTCGCCGTGGAGTGTTGCGCTGCTACCCGACGGGTTGACGCTCATCACCGAGAAGGCGGGCCAACTGCGCGTGTTGCGCGACGGCAAGCTTCTGGCGCGCCCGGTTGCGGGGCTGCCGGAGGTTACGGTGCGCGGGCAGGGTGGTTTGCTCGATGTCGTTGCCCATCCCGGGTATCAAAAAAATCGTTTGATTTATTGGAGCTACTCGGCGGGAACCGCTACGGAAGTCGGCACCGAGGTGGCCCGAGGTCGTCTCAGTTGTGACGGCGATGAGTGTCGCGTCTCCGATGTCCAAGTGATCTTCATCCAGAAACCCAAGGCGAATGCAGGGCAGCATTTCGGTTCGCGACTCGTCTGGGATCGCAGTGGAAATCTGTTCGTCGCGCTCGGTGATCGAGGCCGTCAGGACGACGCTCAAAATCTCGGCAATCACCTCGGCACCGTCTTGCGTGTCACCGAGACGGGTGAAATTCCCGCCGATAATCCCCTCGCCAAGCGCGAGGGTGCGATGCCCGAGATCTTCACTTACGGCAATCGCAACGTGCAGGGCGCTGCGCTTCATCCGCGCACCAGTGAGTTATGGGCGACCGAACACGGGCCGCAAGGCGGCGACGAACTGAACATCCTCCGATCGGGCCGCAACTACGGCTGGCCGGTGATCACCCACGGACGCACCTACGGCCTCGGTCGTACCATCGGCGAGGGGACTGAGCGCGCCGACATTCCGAAGGCACTGAAAATTTGGCTGCCGCAGTCCATTGCGCCGTCAGGTCTCACGTTCTACACCGGCGCACTCTTTCCGGAGTGGCGCAGCAGTCTTTTTCTTGGCTCGTTGAGAGAGCAGATGCTGATTCGATTGAGTTTGAGCGGCGATACCGTCACGGCCGAGGAGCGCATCACCGGTTTCGGACGGGTGCGTGATGTGCGGGAAGGGTCGGACGGTGCGTTGTACGTGTTGTCCGAATCGACGGGAAAACTGTTTCGGTTGACGCCGACTAAGTAAATCATCTCGGAGGGGGTATCGATGAATCGTGCGGTATGGGCTCGCGCCCATGTTTTGTTTGCGCTAGCGTTTTTAACGGTGTCTGCGGCACAGGCCGTTGCGAGTGAGCCGTCTCAGGGGCGCGTGATCGAGTCCGCGGAAGGCTTCGACGTGTTGTCAACGCGCGCGCGGGTCGAGCCTGAGAACCGCATGGTTCGCGAGCGACTCGATACCCTTCTTCCGCGTCTCATGGCCGAAGCCAATCTCGACATGTGGCTCGTGATCAATCGCGAGTATGCAGAAGACCCCGTCTATTTCACGCTTGTGCCGCAGCCGAGTTTCGCGGCTCGCCGGACCACCATGCTCGTTTTTCATAGGCAGGCCGATGGCAGCGTCGCACGTCTCTCGGTCAATCGTTATCCGCTCGGCGAGCCGTATTCGTCCGCCTGGGCAGGCGGTGATCTCGATGCGCAGTGGAAAGCGTTGGGCGAGCTCATCGTCAGTCGCAATCCGCAGCGGATCGGCATCAATGTATCGCGCGAGTGGCCCGTCGCCGACGGTCTGACTTCGGCGCTGCACGCGCGCTTGCGAGAGGTGCTGCCGCCTGAGTTCTCATCGCGACTGGTGCCTGCCGAATCGCTCGTCGTTCGATGGCTCGAGACGCGTAGCGCATCGGAGCTCGCGGTGTACCCGCAAATCGTCGGGATCGCGCGTGGCGTCATCGCCGAAGCGTTCAGCACGCGCGTCATCACGCCCGGTGTCACCACGACGCAAGATGTCGCGTGGTACATCCGTGCGCGTTTCGAAAGTCTCGGTCTGCCGATCTGGTTTTTTCCCGATGTGAATCGTCAGCGTCAGGGCGTCGCTTGCGAAGCCGATGCTCCGTTCTGCGGTGGTAGCGGCGTCATCGAGCCGGGTGACGTGCTGCATACGGATGTCGGCATTTGCTATCTCAAGCTCTGCACCGACACGCAGGAGATGGGTTACGTCGCGCGACTCGGTGAAACCGAAGTACCCGCAGGCCTGCAGGCGGCGATGCAGACCGGTAATCGATGGCAAGATCTTTTGACTGCAAACTTCTCGACGGGACGTACCGGCAACGCAGTGCTCGCGCTGACTCGTGCCGCAGCCGACAAGGCGCGTATTTCGGCGAGTGTGTACACGCACGCGCTCGGCATGTTCGGTCACGCGCCCGGTCCGACCATCGGCATGTGGGACAACCAGGGACCGACACCCGTGCAGGGCGACTGGCCCCTCTACCCGAATACCGTGTACGCCATCGAGGGGAACATCAAGCAGGCGGTACCCGAGTGGGGTGGTCAGCTCGTGCAGATGAAACTCGAGCAGAGTGCGCTGTTCGATGGTGCGCGCGTCACCTACCTCGCGGGCCGTCAGACCCGCTGGCACCTCATTCGCTGAGTCTTGAAAAAGTCCTGGAAAAAATCAGCGTGCGAAACCCGCGATTTTCCGACGCAGGGATTCGATCCACTCGCGGATTTTCGCCGGGATTTTCGATACGGGTGGACCGTTCGGATCGATCTCTGCGAACGGTACGATGCCGGCCAGAACGCCATACAGGAGTAGCGCCGCACCTCCGGTGAAGAACAGCAGTGCAGCCGCGATCACGCGGATGAGCGTCACCTCGACGCGCAGGTAGCGGGCGAGGCCGAGGCATACGCCGCTGATCCACGCGCCCTGACTGATCTGCTGCAGAACAGGTTTTGCTTCCGTCGCCTTCGACGTTTCAGCGGAAGGGGCTTCGATGCCCGGCCTTCGAACGGGGCCGATCTCTTCGAGAGCGGGCAGCAGTTCTTGCATCGTGATCACCGTGGACTGCGGAGGTTGACGTCGGCGACACTGGTCAGCGACCGCCTGTTCGAGATCGAGCAGGATTTCATCGCGATCGGGATCGTCACCGAGCGCCGCTGCCGATTCTGCGAGATACGCCTCGAGGCGCGCGTAGGCATCTTCCTCGATGGGGTACGGGTTGCGATTGAGACTCGCATGGATGACGCGTTGCATGAGTTTCTCCGTGGCGATCAGCCGCCGAGCTCGATGAGCGTGCGGTCGATGGTTTTCCAATAGCGATCGAGGGTGTCGAGGTGGCCGCGCCCTTGAGAAGTGAGCCGGTAGTACTTGCGCGGCGGACCAAGGCTCGATTCCTGCCATTCATACTGGACCCAGCCTTCGCGGCGCAGCTTGCTGAGTAGGGGATACAGCGTGCCTTCCTGGGTCGCGAACTCTGTTTTCTCGAGGCGAGCGAGGATATCGGCCGCATACAACTGACCGGTGCCAACCACCTTCAGTACGGCAAATTCCAGCAGCCCTTTTTTGATGGCGACGAAGTGGGTTTCGCGAGCCACGTTTTTAAAACCAGTACCTTTACTTAAAAAGGTACAGGATCGAGCATGACCGGTCAAGCCGATTCGGGCCGAGCGGTTCCCGCCTCGAGCGCGTGAGGTTGCGAGGGCGCTCGCTGAGCGATCGGGGTAGACGGTTTAAACTTCGCCTGCCGTCTCAATCACCACGCATCAAATTTCGGAACCTCGACATGCAAAAGACCCTGATCGCCGTCCATCTTTGGCTCGCTGCGTTTTTCCTGCCGATCGCCGTGATGTTTGCGTCGACTGGCGTGCTCTACACGATCTCGATCAAGGGAAGTTACGAAGAGACGAGCCGATCGATCCCACTCGCGCAGCCACTTTCGCCGGAGCTCAGCGCTTTGACGGCCGTCGTGGAGCGCGCGCTCGATGAAGCCGGAGTCGAATATCCGTCTGGGGCAGCCTCGATCAAAAAAGCCGGAACCTCATTCGAGCTCGAGTGGACGGGTGTCAGTCGCGATGTGGTGTTGAAGCCTTCCGCAGATCCGCTGAGTGCCATGCTCGTCATCAAAGAAACCACGCCTTGGCGTCACCTCGTGCAGTTGCACAAGGCGAAGGGCAGTGAGGTGGCCAAAGGCATCTCCGTGTTGTGGGGCATTGGCCTCGTGGTCATTCTGCTGTCGGGTTTGCTGATGGCCTGGAATGTGCCGGTCTATCGTCGCAAGGCGCTCGCGGCGGGAGGGCTCGGAATCGTCACGTTCGTGGTGTACGTGCTCGCAGGCTGATGAGCGCCGGTAGCCTTCGCTACTGTCTCGACGGCCGTTGGCTCGCAGCGGGCGAGGCCGCCTTCGCGCCGTCGTCGAGTCTGGTGTCTTCCGGAGAGGGCTGGTTCGAGACGTTGCGGGTCGAGGCGGGGCGGCCGATGTTTTTGCCGCAGCATCTTGAGCGATTGTCCAACAGCGTTTCGCAATTCCGCGGGCCCGATCAGGCTCCGCTCGCGCTGCGTGCCGCTCGACGCTGCCTTCAGCGAATGGCCTCAAAGTTTTCGGAGCATGAGTCGGGCCGACTACGGCTCATCCTCGCATGCGACGACTCTCGCACGGAGTCTGAAACGGGCGCGTGGCAGGCGCTCGGTGAGTGGAGCGAGCATCGCTCTTCCGCTTCGTCGATCGAGCAGGGCATCGATATCGTCATCGCCTCCTTTGCCCATCCTGGCTTGGGCCATCTCGGAAAATCGGCGAGCTACCACTGGTCTCTGCGCGCGCGACAGGAAGCGTTGGCGCGCGGCGCGAGCGAAGCATTGCTTGTGCGTGACGGCATGATCATGGAAGGCGCGACGGGTGCCATCGCGTGGCAATCGAAAGGTCGGTGGTTCGTTCATGAGTCCTCCGAGGTGCTCAAGAGCGTCACGCTCGATGCATTGCGTCGCGCAGGAGTCTCGCTGGAATCGGGGACTTTGCCGGTCGCTGCGCTCGATCCTGATTCCTCGGGGTTTGTCGAGGGCTTGATTTTGATCAGTGCCTTGCGACTCGCGATGGCGATCCGCAGTTGCGACGGCCGCGCGCTACCGAGTGCCGTGGCCGAGGCCGCGCGATGGCGTACGGCATTGCTCGAGCTTCACGCCCGAGACGCTCCGTGAGTTCTGCGGCTTCGCTCGCCGATTTGCGTGAGTTGGCCGAGCGATCGCGCGGGGCTGCCGAACCTTTCGCCTGTTTGGTGTCCGCGCGGGGTCATGCAGACCTCGGACGTCGCTCCCTCATGGCCGGTCGGCTTTCTTTGGAATGGAGTGCGCCTGCCGATCTCACGGGCTCCTTGGAAATCGCGAAGCAGCTTCGCCTCGCATCCCGGCGCGCGTTCGAGCGCGGTGCGCAAGGTGTGCTCGTACTGCTGACTCATGAGGCGGCCGCCTGCTTCGATCGCATTCCCGTGCATGAAGACTGGCTCGGGTTGCCTCGCATTCAACTATGGTCGGCGAAGACCGTCATGCGCAGCGCGGGTGGCGAGGTCGGAGGTGCGTGGGGCGAGCCTCGAGGACCCGTGACGCTCGAGGCCCGAGAGGCATTCGAGTCGCCTCGTCTCAAAGATTGGCATGCGCAGGCGGTCACGGCGATTCACGAGGCTATCGCATCGGGTCGTCTGTATCAGTTGTGCCTGACTTTCCCGGTACGGTTCTCGCCTCCCGAAGATTCCGCGACGTTGTTCGCCGCGCTGCTTGCCCGAAACCCCGTCGACCATGCGGCTTGGATCAGTCTGCCCGACTTCGAACTGCTGTCGGCAAGTCCGGAACGGTTTTTATCGGTACGCGGTCGCGAGGCGCTGTTGCGCCCCATGAAGGGAACTCGTCGGCTCGATGGCGCATCGACCGAACAAACCCTTCGCGAACTCGGCGAGTCGATCAAGGACCGTGCCGAGAACGTCATGATCACCGACCTCGCGCGCAACGATCTGGGCCGTGTGTGCGTGCCGGGCAGCGTGAGGGTGGACTCGCTCTTCGAAGTGGAGCGTTACGCCAGCGTGGCGCAGATGACTTCCACCATTCGAGGCGAGCTCCGCGAGGGTCTCGATGTGTGGGACGCGTTGGCTGCGGCATTTCCGCCGGGCTCGATGACGGGCGCACCGAAGATCGAAGCGTGCCGGATGATTCGAGAGCTCGAACAGGGCCCGAGAGGGCTCTATGGCGGAGTGCTTGGCTGGGTAGAGCCCGATGGCGATGCCGAGTTCAGTGTCGTCATCCGCTCGTTGCAATCGCGTGGTGGCGAAGCTCGATGGGACATCGGCGGCGGCATCGTGCACGATTCGGAAATCGAGTCGGAGTGGGACGAGGCTTGGGCCAAGTTCGCCGCCCTGCGTAATCTGGTGTCGACATGAAAAACTTTGATCAGGACGACTCCGGTTCTTTGGGAGTGTTGGGACGTCGCATCGGTCTCGTCCTCGGTCCGATGCTGGCGCTCGCACTGCAAGGCATTTCTCCGCCCGATGGCCTCACGACCGAGGCTTGGTGGGTGGTGTCGCTTGCGGCGCTCATGGTGGTTTGGTGGGTCACCGAGGCAATCCCGATCGCGGCGACTGCGTTGCTTCCACTAGCCGTATTGCCTTTGCTGGGTGCGGCGTCGGTCAAAGATGCCGCGGCACCCTACGCCGATCCCATCATCTTCCTGTTTATCGGTGGTTTCATGCTCGCGGCGGCTGTCGAGCATTGGCGACTGCACGAACGTATCGCGCTCTCCATCGCGTCGTTCGCGGGAGGACGGCCGATTCCGCTCGTCGGGTGTTTCATGCTGGCGTCGGCGGTGATCTCGATGTGGATCTCCAACACGGCGACCACGCTGATGCTGGCGCCGATCGCACTCGGCGCTGCGAGGGCGTTGTCGCCCGAAGGCAAGCCAGACCTCGTGCTCGGGGGTGCGCTACTGCTCGGTGTGGCGCATGCAGCGACGATTGCGGGTGTTGGTACGCCTGTCGGCTCGCCAACCAATCTCATTGCGATGGGTTTCTTTGAGCGTGCCGGTGAACCGATGGCGTTCGTCGATTGGATGAGTCAGGCGATTCCGCTCATTCTCATCATGCTGCCGATCTCTTGGCTCTTGCTCTGCGCGCCGCTTTTCGGAAAAAGAGCGGCATCGTCCTCGGTCATGGGAAATGTCGTGCGATCGGCGCTCGAGAAACTCGGACCGATCTCGAAGCCCGAGATTCGCATCGGTGTGATCTTTGGTCTCGTGGCAGTGGCCTGGATGTTTCGTTTGCAGCTCAACGAGTGGCCGCCTCTCGCAAAGCTCAGCGACACCAGCATCGCCGTCATCGGCGCGCTCGTGTTGTTCCTCGTGCCCTCCGGTCGAAAAAGCGGTGAAAAACTCATCGACTGGACGCGTGCCGAGCGCATTCCCTGGGGAATCGCCATTCTCTTCGGAGGTGGGCTTTCGCTGGCTGCGGCCATGGAGACCACGGGACTCGCGCAATGGATCGGCGCTTGGATCGTCAATCTCGAGGGGCTCTCGACCTTCGGTCTCATCGTGATTCTCGTGCTCACGACCATCCTGGTGTCGGAACTCGCGAGTAACGTGGCGACCCTGACCTCCATGCTCCCGGTTGTGGCGGCGATTGCCGAAGCCACCGGTACGCCGCTTCAGACCTTGGTGTTTCCCGTGGCGATCGCCGCGAGCTTCGCCTTCATGCTGCCCGTAGCGACCGGTCCGAATGCGATCGCCTTCTCATCAGGCGTCGTCACGTTGAAGCGCATGCTCGTCGTCGGCTTTGCGCTCAACATCGCCGCCGCGACGGCGATCATCGCCTTGTTCGCCGCTTAGTCGACTCTTACCCAATACTGGTTCCGATAGAACGGCCCGAGATAGCCGCGAACTTCCAGTGTTCGACCGTCGCTTTGCGGCGTGAGGCGAACTCGATAGACCTTGCCGTCGTTCGGATCGAGGATGTTTCCGCCATCCCAATGAGTGGCGCTTCGGTTGCGACGCACACCCTCGAGGATGGTCATGCCGGTGATGGGCTGATTTTTCTTTGGCCCGCTGCAGGCGAGGCATTTGGCATCGCGCTTGTCGAGTTCGAGGATCAGCTCGATCCGCCCGGTCAGTACCCCGGCAGCGTCCGAGATTCGGACGTGGGACCGGGCTTGGCCAGTTTTGTCATCGATTGTTTTCCAAAGACCCGCCGGGGAGGGGGAGGCGGCGTCAGCGGGGGGAAGAGTCCAAGCCAAGATGCCGAGGGCGACCCACCCAAGAATGAAGAAGCGTCGAAAGGGATGAAACGGCATCGCACTACTCTACACCGATCGCTCCGTCAGACCGTTTCAGCCAAAGCGGTTGATCGGCCGCACCCAAGTTGTGCACTGAAAAAGGGCGCTCCGTAATCGGGCTGCATTCAGATGGGGCACCCTAGTCGGCGCGATGATTTAATTTCAAGCAGCAGGGTTGCAATCGCTTGGAAACCTGTTCAAATTCGATACACGTCAAAACTAACATCCGATCTGCATTGACTCGAAACGCTGAGGGAGGCGTCATGGTTCATCGCATTACGAGTGTAGGGTTTTCATTTTTTGTCGGTTTGATTTCGGCCTCGACGGCTGCGATCGCCCAGAACGCCGATGGCGCAGGTCGCGAACCGCTTCAAGAGGTGGTGGTGACAGGGTCTCGAATTCCGACGGACCCCAACCTCGTCGCTTCGACGCCGGTTCAATTTTTGGATGAGACCGAGTTGCGTCTTTCAGGCGAGATCAATCTCGCGGAGATCGTCAACGATATCCCCGCGCTCGTGTCTTCGACCACAGCCGAAAATTCATTGACCGGTGCTAATGCTCTCAACCTTCGTGGCATGGGGGGTGAGCGCACCTTGACGTTGGTCAACGGCCGGAGACACGTCGCAGGCTTCCGCGGAACTCAAGCGGTGGACATCGGCAGCATTCCACGAGCCCTCGTCGAGCGCGTCGAAGTCACGACCGGTGGCGCGTCCGCGGTATACGGGTCGGATGCCGTGACCGGCGTCGTGAATTTCGTCCTGAAAGATAACTTCGAGGGATCTCAGATCGATTTTCGCGGGGGCGTCTCTGGGGAAGGGGACGCTGAGAATTTTTCGGTCGACGTCCTATTCGGTGACAACTTTGCCGATGGTCGGGGAAACCTGGTCTTTGCGCTGACGGTCGAGGAAGACTCCAGCATCACTCACGGCGATCGAGACTGGTCACGCAATAACGGCATCGCCGTGACACAGACGAACCCCGATTTCTTGACTAATCCGAATGCGCCGCCACGAGCGGTCATCAACGATGCGCGGTTTTGGCTGACTTCTCAGGCAGGGTCCATCGCGCCTGGCGGTTTTTCAACGTCGTCGCGCACAAGAGATTATGGCGTCGATATCAATCGCAACGGGATCATCGATTGTCAGGAATCCGAGGCGGGCAGGACGAGTTATCTCGCGGGTTGCTGGATCACCAACCCTGATGGATCGGTTGGTGTATTCAAGGATGGTTTGGTTCTCAACGGTCTGTGGAGCATCGGTGGGATGGGCGGCGCGTGGGCGTACTTCGATCGCGATACGCTCTACCCGGAAACAGATCGAGTGTCTGTCAATCTCAACTCGACGTTTGAGTTGAGCGACGCCACAAAGTTGTTTTTCGAAGCCAAGTACGTCAAGGGAACCTCGAGTCGGTTCGAGGAACAGGACACTTATTGGGATACCTTGGTGATCTATCCTGATAATCCGTTCGTCCCGAAAGAGTTGCTGCCGGTCGCAAATCGTCAGGGATACCTACTCTTGACCAAGGATCCTCTCGACATCAGTGACGACAACCCCGAGTTCTTTGAACGCGAGACCCTTCGTTTGGTGACGGGTGCGCAGTTCGAGCCGTTCGCGGGTCATCAGTTTGAGGTGTCGGCCAACTTTGGTCAGTTCACCAGCACGTCCAAGACCTCGGGCGTCTATCTCGACCGTTTGTTTTCTGCCATGGACGCGGTGCGCGGGCCCAATGGACAGACCGTTTGCCGATCAGATCTAGATTCGGGGGCCTTCTACGAGATCGACTATTTCACGGGTAACGCAGGCTTTGGCAACGGAGACTATTTCTCCAATCGTTATTACACCTTCACGCCGGGAGATGGACAGTGCAAGCCGCTAAATCCCTTTGGCGTTTATGCAGCAAGCAAAGAGGCACAAGACTTCGTCACAGCTAACCTCGTCGACAAGCTCGTCATCGAGCAGCTTGTGGTGTCCGCGACAGCCGCGGGTCAGTTCGAAATTCTTCAAAGCGTTCTGGATGGCCCGATCGGCTATGCGGCCGGTGTCGAGTACCGCGACGAGTCGAGCGACAACAAACTCGATCCGCTGACGCTCGGTATCCTTCCTGAGGGAACGTCGCTGACTCCGGGTGTGCTCGCCAAGAGCATCGATCCTTGGGTGAATTCGTTCTTGTCGATCGACAACGTTCAGCAATTCAACACGGGCGGAGGCTACGACGTGACGGATGTATTCGCAGAAATCCGCCTCCCGATTTTCCGCGGTCGGATGCTCGCTGAAGAATTGACCCTCGATGGCGCAGTCCGTTTGGCGGATTATTCGACGCTCGGAGAAACCACTACTTGGAAGGCGGGTTTGTCTTGGGCGCCGATTTCGGGGCTCACCTTCCGCGGAACGATTTCGGAAGCGGTCCGAGCTCCGAATATCTCCGAATTGTTTGATCCGAAGCTTCCGATTTTCATCGCAGCAACTGCTGATCCTTGCGACAAGGTGAACGTTGCCTCGGGTACGGATGCTCGCCGAGCCAACTGTGTGGCTGCGTTGCAGGCGGCGGGAGTTCCCTCGAGTAGCATCTTAGGTCCGAACAACACCTACATCTGGAACAATCCGCTTACGGGGCGCTTTGCGGGAACGTCGGGTGGAAATCCGAACCTTCAGGCTGAAACCGCAGAAACATTTACGGCGGGTCTCGTGTTTGCGCCGAGCTTCATCAACGGTCTGTCCATTACGATCGACTATTGGGACGTGGCGATCGACGAGGCGGTCGCAGCAGTCTCGGCGAACGATGTTCTTCAGGGTTGCTTCGACTCGACGTCGTATCCCAACGTGCCGTTCTGCACTCAGTTCTCCCGACGTCCGGACGGCGGTCTTCGCACGCTCGATTCGGGTTTGCTCAACTTCGCGCGACTCGAGGCGACCGGTGTCGACTTTGCTGTCAACTATCGGATCCCCGTGGGTGAAAACGTGTTCGGGGTTCGATTGGTTGGCTCTCAACAGGAGAAGCTCGATCGATTCTTCAACCCGCGTAACCCGGCGGATATCGATCCTGAAGTCGAAGAGATTCGGCTTCCGGAGTGGAGCGGCAATCTGAATCTGACCTGGAATCGTGGCCCGATCGGCGTCGGTATTCAGATGAACTATCAGAGTAAACAGGCGGTAGCTGAGATTCAGGATGTTCGTGGTTTGTACGGCAAAAAGCCGCTGTATGGTGATGCGGGCTTCTTCGATGCAGTCACTATCTTCGACGTCAATGCGAGCTATGAGATTAGCGAGTCGTTAAATCTCTACGGCGGTGTGAACAACATCGCGGACGAGGAGCCGTACTCCACTCAGTTGGCCTGGCCTGTGGGCCCCCGCGGACGATTCTTTTTCTTCGGGTTGAGCTATAAGCCCTGAGTATTTCCATGCCGTTTGCGGACTGGAATGGGTTGACGCGAGGCGGGAGCCGATACACTTCCGCCTCACTCATTCTCTGAGCTCTCATTTGACTGTCATGAGGCATCCATCGATGCGTGGGTTGTTCGTCGTGCTCGCAGTCGCCGTACTGGCTCTTCCGTTCTCTTCGGTCAGTCAGGCGTCTCCAACGGTTGACCTGATCGTGGTCAATGCCGATATCTACACATCCGATCCGTCGCGGCCGAGGGCGAACGCGTTTGCGATCAGCCAAGGCCGATTCATTGCAGTAGGGGATGACATCGACGTCCGACGGCTTGCGGGTCGCGATACGCAAGTTATCGACGCGCGCGGTCGAACGGTGACGCCAGGGTTCATCGACGGCCACTCTCACGTCAGTGGTGACGCGCCTCGAGTGGCGGGCGTCGACCTCTCGTACATCGTTGATAAAGCAGAGTGGCTGCGCCTGATCGTGGCGGCAGATCAACGGCTGCCAAAAGGGGAGTGGCTGACGGGCGGGTATTGGGATCACACGATCTCGGATGGTCAGTACCCAAGGCGTGAAATGCTGGACGCAGTCACCCCAGACAGACCCGTTTTTTTGACGCATATCGATGGTCATTACGCATGGGTCAACTCGAAGGCTCTCGAGATCGCGGGTGTGAACGAGTCGTCGGCGGTGCCGCCCGGCGGTGAAATCGTGCTCGATGCAAAAACCGGGAAGCCCACCGGTATCTTGCTCGAGGGCGCCATGAGTCTGGTCAGGCGAGTGATTCCGGAGCGTGATGTCACGCGGCGACGCGAGGGGCTTGCTCAGATGCAGGCTTTCTCCAGCAGTGTCGGGATCACGGGTCTGCATCAAATGGGGGATCTCGCCGACTACCTGCACCTCCTCGAAACGGCACGCCCCTCGATTCGCGTGTGGTACGGGCAAAGCTGGTCGACCGGCGAGGACGTATCACCAGATGCAGCCGCCAAAGAAATCATTGATCTTCGCAACAGCGTAAGCAGCCGTGTCGCAGCGACCGGAAAATCGACTCGCGTTGGGCCGTTGCTCAAGGTTGGCTACGTCAAACTGATTAATGACGGGGTGCTGTCGGCAAGAACAGCCGTGATGTTGGACGATTATTCCGACCAACCGGGCTGGCGTGGCGAATACATCACAGGTCCCGAGCGGCTCAAGGCGAAAGTGAAAGCCATCAATGCGGCGGGACTCCCGGTGGCGATTCATTCCATTGGTGATGCAGCGGTCCGCGCGTCGCTCGACGCATTCGAGGCGGCAGGGGACTTTCGTCCGACGTTACCTAACCGAGTCGAGCATATCGAGGTGGTTACCCCGCTTGATGTGCGCCGATTTAAACAACTCGGCGTCGTGGCCTCGATGCAACCCAATCACTGTACGAATGCCGTCGGGTATGTACCAAGCCGTCTCGGACCACGAAGACAAGGGGACGCCTATGTTTGGCGTTCCATGCTGTCGGCGGGTGTTCCACTCGTTTTCGGCGCGGATTACCCCACGTCACCGCTCGATCCGTTGACACAAATGGCCGATGCGATATTTCGTACCAGTCCTTTTGGGTTCGCAGAGGGTAAGCCTTGGTTCCCAGAGCAGGCGCTATCGTTCGAAGAGGCTCTACTGGCGTATACCCGAGCGCCGGCTGAGATGACCGATTGGGCGAATGAGATCGGTTCGATCGCTCCCGGAAAATGGGCTGATTTCGTGCTCCTGAGCGGACGTGTGCCTCAGCCGATTAGCCCTTCCTTCCGAACGCTGAAAGTCGACGCGACCTACTTTGCGGGCCGCGAGGTGTTCTCGTCGGACGGTGCGCGGGCGATCACCCAATAGGTAGCGGGTCGCGGTCCTCTCTTAAGATCCGGATATCCTCGCGCTCATGCGCAAGAACTGGGTCCTAGGGGGCGGAGGAGTCGCAATCGCGGCGGTCGTGCTCACCATCTTGACGTATGTCGCGCCCGACTCGGCGAGTGACGCTGCGCCGACCTTCGTGGGCAGCGCGCGCTGTGCGGACTGCCATGCGGACGAGCACGCAGCTTGGCAGAACTCGCAGCACGCCAAGGCGATGCAACACGCGTCGGTTGCCACGGTGCTCGGTAACTTTGACAACTCGACGTTTCGTTACGCTGACGTCACGACGACATTCTTCCATTGCGACAATCGATTTTTCGTTCGGACCGACGGGCCTGATGGGTCGCTGACGGATTTCGAAGTGAAGTACACCTTCGGAGTGGAACCGCTGCAGCAGTATCTCGTTGAGCTGCCGGGTGGGCGACTGCAGGCGCTCTCGGTCAGTTGGGACACCCGCCCTCTTGAGCAGGGTGGCCAGCGTTGGTTTCATCTTTATCCCGACGAGCGCATCGACCATCGCGACGAATTGCATTGGACGCAGCCCGCCCAAAACTGGAACGTGATGTGCGCCGACTGCCACTCGACCAATATCCGCAAAAACTTTGATACCGAGACCCTGGTCTTTTCGACAAGCTGGTCGGACCTTGCCGTGGGTTGCGAGGCCTGTCATGGCCCGGGGTCATCCCATATCGAATCGCCGGAAACGCCGTATGTTGTCGGAGTCGGCCAGGATCGCGCAGCCGCCGAGATGCAAACCTGTGCGGCCTGTCACTCGCGACGAGCTCAGTTTGCGGAGGGTGCGCGAGCGGGCGACGCCTTGCTCGATCACTATCTGCCCGAGACGTTGTCCGAAGGTCTGTATCACGCCGACGGTCAACAGCAGGGCGAAGTGTTTGTCTGGGGCTCTTTCCTTCAAAGTGCCAAGTACGCCGCGGGCGTCACCTGCGCCGCCTGTCACGATCCGCATACCCAGAAGCTCAAAAAGCTGGGCAACGCGACGTGTACGCAATGCCACGCGGCGGGGGAATTCGATACGCCCAAGCACCATCACCATGAAGCGGGTACCGCGCAGTGCGTGAGTTGCCACATGCGCGAGGAGACCTACATGGTCATCGATCCGCGTCGTGATCATGGGTTTCACCTGCCGCGGCCCGATCTTACTTTGACCCTCGATGCGCCGAATGCCTGCAACGACTGCCACGCCGATCGCGATGCGCGGTGGGCGGATGCAGTCATGCAGCGCTGGTACGGTGAGGCGTATCGCGATCGACCGCAATTCGCCGAAGCACTGCGCTCGGGCCGGCGCGACGAAGCGGGTGCCGTATCGAAGTTGATGGGACTCATCGATGATCCGAAGCAGGCCGGGATCGTTCGCGCTTCGGCCATCGAACTCCTCGCGCGTCATCCGGGCGAAGTGCCGGCTGCGACCGTCCGCAGACAGCTTGCGGACGCCGATTCCCTCGTGCGGTACCACGCACTACGCGCACAGGCCGACTTGCCGCTCGAGCGCCGGGTGTCGCTGCTCGGACCGATGCTCAGCGACGCCACCCGTGCCGTGCGTCACGAGGCAGCGAGGCAGTTGATGCCGGTCAGGGAATCTTTGAAAGAACCCGATCGAGCGCGGCTCGATACCGAACTTAAGGATCTCGAGGGAGCACTGAGCCACGATCTGAGTCGTGGGGAGTCCTGGCTCAATCTCTCGGAGCTTCAGCTCGCACGCGGTGATCGCACCGCTGCCGTACAGAGCCTGCGGCGCGCCATCACCACCGAGCCACGGTTCGTGCCTGCCTACGCAAACCTCGCCGATCTGCTGCGCGCATCGGGTCGCGAGAGTGAGGCCGAGGCCGTCATGCGAGGCGGCATTCAAAGAAACCCCTCCGCGCCGGCGTTGCGTGAGGCTCTCGGATTCTCGCTCGTCCGGCAGGGTCGAAAGACCGAGGCGTTGGCGGAGTTCGCGGCAGCCCACCGCGCCGCGGCCGACGAGCCACGCTTTCGGTACGTCTATGCGCTCGCGCTCGAGGACGCCGGCCGTCGCGGCGAGGCAAAGCGCTTGCTCGAGCTTGGAGTGAAGCGGCGATTTCATCGCGATTCGCTCATCGCGCTCGCAGCATGGGCGAACCGCGAGGGGGATCGTGTCGCCGCAGAACGGGCGTTCGCTCGGCTGCGCGAGGTCAATCCGTCCGACCCCGCCTTAACCGCGGGTTTCGAACGCTGAACGGATTAGTGTCTAATTCGTGCATGCCGATGCCTTCCGACACCGATTTCATGCGCCACGCGCTGAGTTTGGCGCGACAGGCCGCCGATCGCGGCGAGGTTCCCGTCGGCGCCGTGCTCGTCCGCGGGAGTGAGGTCATTGGCGAAGGTGCCAATCGACCCATCCACAGTCACGATCCGACGGCCCACGCGGAGATCATCGCGCTGCGCGATGCGGCGCAACGCGTCGGTGACTATCGACTCAACGAGTCGACGCTGTACGTCACCCTCGAGCCTTGCATCATGTGCGCTTCGGCGCTGGTGCATGCTCGGGTCAGTCGTGTGGTGTTTGGTGCCTGGGATCCGAAGGCCGGAGGGGCCGGCAGCATTGCCGATATCTTTGCCATCCCGGCGCTCAATCACAGGGTCGATGTGTTCGGTGGCGTACTCGCTGAGGAATGCGGCGAGCTGCTCAGCGCATTCTTTCGAGCCCGGCGTTAGTCATCGGCGAGTCGTCGTCCGGGAAATTCTTGCGCATGAGCGCCAGATACTGCTGAACGTGATCGACCATTTGCTTGGTCTCGATACCACGCGCATAACCGTTCTTCGCCTGCAGGTACCAGAACTCCTCAGAGAGCAAGGTCAACCGCTCGCGCACGTCGATCCAGGCATCGGGGTCGCCACCCTGTCTCGCCGTGAGTACGCGCGCATCCTCGAGATGACCGTAACCCATGTTGTAGGAGGCGATCGCCATCCAAAGTCGGTCCGGCTCGCGGATGCGCGAAGGGATGGTGGCATAGAGCTGCGAGAGATAACGGGCGCCTGCAAGGATGCTCTCGCGTTCATCGAAGGGATTCGCCACGCCGAGCGCGCGCGCGGTTCTCGGCATCAGCATCATCAGGCCCTGCGCCCCAAAAGGCGATACGGCGTCTGCATCCCACATCGACTCTTGATAGCCGACCGCTGCGATGAGTCTCCAGTCGAGACCGGATAGTTCCGCGGCTTCTTCAAAGAATTCTCGAAGTTCCGGTAATCTCGCTTCCAAGTCGATCAGCAGTTGCTCGGAATTCGCGCGCGGCAGAATGAGCGGGCGCGAGAGCGCTTCGATCTCCATCGTCGGGGGTGGCATCTTCGGCCGTTCGCGGACGAGGAAGGCATTCACGGTGTCGAGAAGATCACGACCATCCCGTCGTACCATCCAATAGAGTTGTCGACGCTCGGGCAGGGCGAATGCGATTTCGACCGAGGGGTGCAGTGCACGGGCTGCCGCAAATTCCCGACCATCCATCAAGGTGATCTCCCCGCGGCCCGAGGCGACGAGCTCGAGGGGCTCGCGGCCCACATTCCGCGGGATGACGGTGTAGCGGATTCGGTTGCGGCCGATGGAAGGTTGCTGCTCGAGCCAGTTGAGCTCGGCACTCTCGTCCATGACGATCACGTTCATCTTCGAGATTTCTTCGATCGATTTCGGCCGTGCGCTGCCTTTGGCGCGGATCCAGAAGAGCGGCGACTCCGAGTAGGTTTCGGAGGGCAGGGCGACTTGACGCCAGCGGGGGCTCCACGACAGCTGCGCCGCAGCGAGATCCGCGCGCTTGTCCTTCAAGGCGCTACGCAAGCCCTGGCGATCGGATTCGACGACGAGGGTGAGTTTGACGCCGAGTTCGGCTGCCAACCTCTCGGCGAGCACGTATTCCGCGCCCTCTGGACCCTCGGGGCCGATGTAGTACGTGGTCGGCCCATTGAGGGTGGCGACGCGCAATTCGCCGCGTTCGCGGATCTCCCCGAGGACGTCTCCACCTCGTCCGCAGGCGCCCAGCGCCAGCAAAACCATGAGCGGAAGAAGGGTTCGGAGCACCCTTCGGACTGTCCCGGTCCGAGTCATGTCGGGTAGAATACCCGGCTCCGGAGAGGTACCGAAGTGGTCATAACGGCGCCGACTCGAAATCGGATGGTCGGTTAATCCCGGCACGTGAGTTCGAATCTCACCCTCTCCGCCACTTTCCTACAGCGACGCCATGCCAGCGAGTCACATCTACAAGGTCATGTTCGTGAACCAGGGCAAGATCTACGAGGTCTACGCCCGCAAGGTCAACCACGGCAGACTGTTCGGTTTCATCGAGATCGAAGAGCTCGTCTTCGGCGAACGCTCGACCGTGGTCCTCGACCCCGGCGAGGAACGCATCAAATCCGAGTTCGAAGGCGTCAAGCGCAGCTATCTGCCCTTGCACTCCGTGCTGCGCATCGACGAAGTGAAGAAGCAGGGCGTCAGCAAGATCAGCACCTACGAAGGTTCGAACGTGGCCCAATTCCCGATGCCTGTCTTTCCGCCCCCGGCGGGTGACGGGTCCAAGAAATAGGCCGCGCCGCGACCATGCTCGTACGCGGCGCTCCCGCGCTCTCCGGTTTCCGTTTACGCAAGTTGCTGCCGCGCCTGCGCGCCGTCGTCGGTGGCATCGAAGCCGTCGATACCCGCTTCGTGCATTTTGTCGATCTGTCGCGTGATCTCGGCGCCGAAGAAACTCGCACCCTCGAGTCGCTGCTCCTCTACGGTTCTCGAGCGGGCGCATCTCTGAGTGCAACCCCGTCAAATGAGGCTACGAGTGTCGCCAGTGCGCAGACCCTGTGGGTGATTCCGCGTCCGGGCACCATCTCGCCCTGGGCCAGCAAGGCCACCGACATCGCCAAGGTCTGTGGCCTCGAGGCTGTACGCCGCATCGAGCGCGGTATCGAGTACCGATTCGAATGCGCGTCGCCGCTCGATCAGGCGGCGCTCGAAGCGATCGCGCCCCTGCTGCACGATCGCATGACCGAGATCGTGATCGATCAGGTCTCGAAGGCCCAAGCGCTCTTCGCCGTCGAATCGCCTCGGTCGTTGCGACGGATATCTTTGAAGGCGGGTCGCGCTGCGCTTGAGGCGGCCAATGCCGAACTTGGCCTCGCGCTCTCGCCCGACGAAATCAACTATTTGCTCAAGGCATTTGGCGAACTCGGTCGCGACCCGAGTGACGTCGAGCTCATGATGTTCGCGCAGGCGAACTCCGAACACTGTCGGCACAAGATCTTCAACGCCGAATGGGTCATCAACGGCGAGCCGCAGAAGAAATCGCTGTTTTCCATGATCCGCAACACCCATGCGCAAGCTCCGCAGGGCGTGCTGAGTGCCTACAAGGACAACGCCGCCGTCATCGAGGGTGCGGCCCACGGACGTCGCTGGTTCCCTGACTCCGAGACGGGGGTCTATGGCGCGCAAGTCGAGCCGATCGACATTCTGATGAAGGTCGAGACGCACAATCATCCGACGGCGATCTCGCCGTTTCCGGGTGCCTCGACCGGCTCGGGTGGTGAAATTCGTGACGAGGGGGCGACTGGCATCGGCGCGAAACCGAAAGCGGGACTCGTCGGCTATTCGGTGTCTCACCTGCGCATTCCGGGTTTCGAGCAGCCCTGGGAATCTCTGCCCGGCAAGCCGGCGCCTGGCAAACCCGAGCGTATCGCTTCGGCGCTCGACATCATGCTCGAGGGACCTATCGGCGCAGCCGCATTCAACAATGAATTCGGACGACCGGGGATCAACGGTTATTTCCGCACCCTCGAAATTCAGGCTGCCGGCGATTCCGCCACGCGATTCCGCGGATATCACAAGCCCATCATGATCGCTGGCGGTCTCGGCAATGTCCGTCGATCGCACATCGAGAAACGCGATTGTCCGCCCGGCGCAAAGATCGTCGTGTTGGGCGGCCCCTCGATGCTCATCGGGCTCGGGGGTGGTGCGGCCTCTTCGGTGGGCGCGGGTGCTTCGAGTGTCGATCTCGATTTTGCGTCGGTGCAGCGCGGCAACCCGGAAATGCAACGTCGCGCCCAAGAAGTGATCGATCGATGCTGGGCGCGCGGTGATCGCAACCCGATCTTGCTCATTCACGATGTCGGTGCGGGCGGGCTCTCCAACGCCGTGCCCGAGGCCGTCGCGCACAGCGGTCGCGGTGCCATCGTCGACCTGCGCGCGATCGCGAGCGACGAGCCCGGCATGTCGCCCATGGAGCTCTGGTGCAACGAGTCGCAGGAGCGTTACGTGCTCGTGGTCGGCGCTGAGTCGCTCGATGAGTTCGCAGCGCTTTGCGCGCGTGAGCGCTGTCCGCATGCCGTGATCGGCACGCTGACCGATGACGGGCGTCTCCTCGTCAAAGATTCTTTGCTCAACGACTCGCCCGTCGACATGCCCATCGAGGTGCTGCTCGGCAAGGCGCCCAAGATGCTTCGAGACGTCGCCTCGGTTAAGCCGCGCACGCTCGATTTCGGCGTGACGACCATCGATCCGCGCGAGGCGCTGCGTCGCGTGCTGCGTTTCCCGGCTGTCGCCGACAAGACCTTTCTCATCACCATCGGCGATCGCACGGTCGGTGGCATGATCTCCCGCGATCAAATGGTCGGACCGTGGCAGGTGCCGGTCGCCGATTGCGGCGTGACCACCGCCGATTACTTTGGTCATGCGGGTGAGGCCATGGCCATGGGTGAGCGCACGCCGGTCGCCATCCTCGACGCTTGCGCCGCGGCGCGTCTGGCGGTTGCCGAGTCGATCACCAATATTCTCGCCGCCGACGTCCGGCGCCTCGGCGACGTTCGTCTTTCGGCCAACTGGATGGCTGCGTGCGGAGAGCCGGGCGAAGATGCCGCGCTCTATGCCGCCGTGAAGGCCGTGGGCGAAGAGCTTTGCCCGGCGCTCGGCATCGCCATTCCGGTAGGCAAAGACTCGCTCTCCATGCGCACGGCCTGGAAAGACGAGTCGGGCAATCAAAAGTCCGTCGTCGCGCCGGTCTCGCTCATCGTGTCGTCGTTCGCGCCGGTGGGCGATGTGCGTCGATGCTGGACGCCGCAACTGCGTACCGATCGGGGTTACACCTCGCTCATCTACATCGACCTCGGCGAAGGAAAAAATCGCATCGGTGGCTCGGTGTTGACGCAGGTCTACGGCGGACTTGGCGAGACGCCCGCCGATCTCGACGATCCGCAACTTTTGAAAGGGCTCGCCGCGGCGCTCGCCGAACTGCGCACGCTCGATGCCGTGCTTGCGTATCACGACCGCTCCGATGGGGGCCTCGCCGTAACGCTCACCGAGATGGCCTTCGCCGGCCACTGCGGCGTCGACGTCAACATCGGCATGAAAGACCCGAGCGAGCTTGGTAACAAGGCTGCGGCGCTCGCGGCGCTTTTTGCCGAAGAGCCGGGCGTCGTGCTGCAGGTCCACGTCGAGAACTGCGCCGAAGTGCTCGGTATTTTGTTCAAGCACGGGGTAGGGCATTGCAGTGCGGTCATCGGTCGCGTCGAGCCCAAGTCCGATCGCATCCGTATCGCGGCGGGCAAGCTTGTGATCGACGAACCCTGGGAAGCGCTGAAGCGCGAATGGTCTTCGGTGAGCCATCGCATGCGTGCCCTGCGTGACGACCCCGATTGCGCACAAGAAGAGTTCGAGGCGTCGGCCTCGCTCGCCACGCTGCCGTTGCAGTCGGTGCTCAGTTTCGATGCCGACGAAGATATCGCTGCGCCCTTCATCAGCCGCGGCGCGCGTCCCAAGATTGCGGTGCTGCGCGAGCAGGGCGTCAATAGCCAATCGGAGATGGCGGCGGTGTTCGATCGCGCTGGTTTCGAAGCGCACGACATCCATATGACCGACCTCATTGCGGGCCGTCGAGAGCTCGCGGAGTTTCGTGGACTCGTCGCCTGCGGTGGGTTTTCGTATGGCGACGTCCTCGGTGCTGGCGAGGGCTGGGCGAAGTCGATTCTGTTCAATCCGCAGATGCGCGATTCGTTCGCCGAATTCTTTGCCCGTCGCGAGACGTTTGCGCTCGGTATTTGCAACGGATGTCAGATGATGGCGCAGCTTGCCCCCATCGTCCCCGGAGCGGCGCATTGGCCGCGCTTCGTGCGCAACCGCGTTGAACAATTTGAGGGGCGTGCCACGCTCGTCGAAGTGATGCCGACCCCCTCTATTTTCTTCATGGGCATGACGGGTTCCGTGCTGCCCATCGCCGTGTCGCATGGCGAAGGCCGCGCCGAGTTCGCCGATGCCGCACAAGCAGCCGCCTGCGAGGCGTCGGGCACCGTGGGGCTCCGATACGTCTTGCGCGCCGGCGAAATCGCCTCTCGCTATCCCGCCAACCCCAACGGTTCCCCGAACGGACTCGCTGCGCTTTGCAATCTCGACGGCCGGGTAACGCTCGCCATGCCTCACCCGGAGCGCGTCTTCCGAACGGTGCAGATGTCCTGGCGACCACCGGGTAATACCGAATACTCCGGCTGGATGCGGCTCTTCAGAAATGCACGAGCCTGGGTGGGATGACCGCTTCGCGTCCACCCGTTTTCGAACTGCGGGGGCTGCGCAAGACATATGGAGAGGGTGCAGCCGCGGTCCATGCGCTGCGCGGCATCGACCTTCATATCGACCCTGGTGAGCTACTCGTGTTGCTCGGGCCATCGGGGTCGGGCAAATCGACACTGCTCAATATTTTGGGTGGACTCGATCGCCCGACGGCAGGCAGCGTTCGCTTCGGCGAGCTCGAACTCGCAACGGCGACCGATGCGGCGCTCACCGACTATCGTCGTCACCACGTCGGTTTCGTATTCCAGTTCTACAACCTTATCGCCAGCCTCACCGCGCGCGAGAACGTCGAACTCGTCACCGAAGTGGCCGATGCGCCGATGCCCGCCGAGGAAGCGCTCGGCTTGGTGGGACTCGCCGAGCGAATGACACATTTCCCGGCGCAGCTCTCGGGCGGTGAGCAGCAGCGTGTGGCCATCGCACGCGCCATCGCCAAGCGGCCCAGCGTGCTGCTCTGTGACGAACCGACCGGCGCGCTCGATGTCGCAACCGGTATCCGCGTTCTCGAGTCGATTCTGCGCATCAATGAACAACTCGGTACGACGACGCTGCTCATCACCCACAACGCCGATATCGCAAGGCTCGGCGATCGCGTGGTGCGTTTTGCGGATGGGCTCATCCGCACCGTCGAGCGTAATCCTGCGCGCGTTCCGCCCTCGCAGTTGCACTGGTGACGCCGCTCGATCGCAAATTGTTGCGAGACTTGCGCCGGCTCTGGGTGCAGGCGGTCGCGGTGGGCGTCGTGCTCGGCTGCGGCATCGCCATCTTCGTCATGGCGACGGGCATGTACGGCTCGCTCGAAGTGTCGCGTGATCAGTATTACGCGCGCTCGCTCATGGCCGACCTCGCAGGTTCACTCGTGCGCGCGCCCGATCGCATCGCTGCGGATCTGGCGGCAGAACCTGGCGTCGCAGGTCTCGAAGCGCGGGCGAGTGGGGTCGGCTTGCTCAGCATCGAAGGCGTGGCTGAGCCGGTCTCCGCGCGTCTCGTCTCGCTGCCTTCCGATCGACGGCCTCGGGTGAATGATCTCGTGCTCAAGCGCGGTCGATGGCCTGAGTCCACGCGCAGTTCCGAGGTGCTCGTCAACGAATCTTTTGCCGAAGCGCACTCGATCGAACCCGGTCACCTATTGCCTGTGCTCATTCTCGGTCAGCGCAAGATTGTCGAAGTCACTGGAATCGCAAGTAGTCCTGAGTTCGTGTTTGCTGTGGCGCCGGGTGACATTCTTCCCGAGCCGCGGCGCTTCGGTGTGCTGTGGATGAACCGTGAAGCGCTTGGTCGTGCGCTCGATCTCGATGGAGCATTCAACGATGTCGTGCTGCGTCTGCAAGTCGACGCCGATCGTGAGGCCGTGATCGCAAGCCTCGATGCGCAGCTTGCCCGCTACGGCGGGCGAGGCCTTTATGGCCGCGATCGCATGCTCTCCGCGCGATATCTCTCGGACGAGCTGTCGCAACTGCGAACGCTCGCCAGCATTTTGCCGCCGATTTTTTTGTTGGTGGCGGTGTTCCTGATCAACGTCATGCTCTCGCGCCTCGTGGCGACCGAGCGCGCGAACATTGGTCTGCTCAAGGCTTTCGGCTATCCCAATACGATCATCGGCGCGCACTACGCCAAATTCGCGCTCGCGTTTTGTCTTGCGGCCGCGGTGCTCGGCATCGTGCTCGGCACCTATGTGGGTGGGTATATGGCGAGTGTCTACCAAGCGGTGTACCACCTGCCTGAACTCGATTTCGAAGCGGGGCCGCTCGTTTATCTCGGTGCTTTCGTGGTGGCGCTCATCGCAGCGGTCTTGGGTGCGCTTGCCGCAGTGCGCCGGGCCATTCGTCTCGCACCCGCCGTGGCGCTTGCGCCTCCGGCACCGACCTCGTTTCGCAGGCTGGGAGAACATCTGGAGCAAACGCTCCGCGCGCTCGACGCGCGCTCGCGCATGCTCGCCCGCCGTATTCTGAGATTTCCGAGAAGATCCGCGACCACGGTTACGGGCATCGCACTCGCGCTCGCCCTGCTCATCATGTCCGAACATTTTCCGATCGCAATCGAGCGCATCATCAGCATCAACTTCGGCACGACTCAACGTATGGACGTCACGCTCACGCTCGCCGAGCGCGAACACGAGCGGGTGCTGCGCGAGGTGGGGCGACTTCCAGGTGTGCTGCAAGTCGAACCCCTGCGTACCGCAGACGTGTTTCTTTCGGCTGGCTCACGACGCGAGCGCGAGGCCGTGCTCGGTATCCCGGCAGGGGCGATGCTCAATCGCATCGTGAGTACCGATCTCGAGGTGATCGAACCGACGGCAGAGGGACTGACGCTTTCCGCAGGCCTCGCCCGTAAGCTTAATGTCGAAGTGGGCGATCGACTCTGGCTTGAGGCGACGGACGGACCTCGTGTCAGTACAGAGATTCGCGTCGTTCGTATCGTGCAGCCGTTTCTCGGATCGGCAGCCTACATGGAGCGGCAGGCGCTCGGTCGATTGCTGCGCGAACCCGACCGAGTCGACTCCGCATACCTCGTCATCGACGCCGCATTCCGCGATCAACTGAGTTCTCGTCTCAAAGATATCCCTGCGATCGTCGGCGTCACGTTTGCGGACAACGCCGAGCGCTCGTTACGCCAACTCTTCGAGCAGGGTGCCGGATTTTTCTCGTTCATGTTCTTGATGTTCTCGCTTGCCATGGCGGTAGGTGTCGCCTTCTCTGCGGCGCGCGTCACCCTCGGCGAGCAGGAGCGCGATCTCGCGACGCTTCGCGTGCTCGGCTTCAGGCGTCGCGAGGCCTCGTGGGTGTTACTCGGTGAGCTCGCCGTGCTACTCGCGGCGGCCTTGCCTCTCGGTCTCCTGCTCGGTGCGGCGTTATCCCGCTGGATGATGGAGCAGTTCGAAACCGATCTGTTTTCTTTCCCCTTCGTGTTTGATGTCGCGACCTATGCGCGCTCTGCGCTCTTCGTCGTCGCGGCAGTCGTCATTGCGGCACTGTGGGTTCGTCGCGACGTCGATCGACTCGATCTCGTCGGCGTGCTCAAATCGAGGGAGTAACCATGAACCGCATCATCGAAATGATCCGCAGCCGATGGGTTTACGCCCTCGGCATCGTCGTGCTCTTGGCGCTCGTGGTGTTTGCGGTTTTGCCGCAAGCAGTCTCCGTGGAAGTGGCCGTCGTCGATCGCGGCATGGTGCGCGCGAGCCTCTTCGATGAGGGCCGCACGCGCATGCGCGAGGTGTACGTCGTCAGCGCCCCGGTATCAGGTCGCTTGTTGCGCGTCGCCGTCGAGGCGGGTGATCGCGTTCAAAAAGGGGAGCCGCTCGCCCGTATGACGCGCGGTCCGTCGGGGTTTCTCGATCCGCGCAGCGACGCCGAGGCGAGGGCAATCGTCGCGGCTGCCGAAGCGCGCGAACGCGCCGCGATCGCCGAGCGCGAACTTGCGGCGATCGAAGACGCTCGTGCCCAAAAACTCGCTGCGGCACGCCTCATCGCCGACTCCGATCGAGACACAGCCCGAGTTCGTCTTCGCGCGGCGCTCGCGACCGAGGCGGCCGCGTCAGCCGAGTTGCGACGGGCGCGCAGCGCCTTACTCGATGCCGGTCGCAATGGACGGGCAGGCGTGCTGTCGCTCAATGCGCCCGCATCAGGCACGGTGCTGTCTGTTCCGCAGGAAAGCGAAACCATGATCACGGCGGGTATGCCCGTCGTCGTACTGGGCGATCCCTCGCGTATCGACGTCGTCGCCGACTTCCTTTCCCAAGATGCGGTTCGGATGAAGCCGGGCGATCGCGCATTCATTGAAAATTGGGGTGAACGGGGCACGACGACCTCGAGCGCCATCGCGGCGGTCGTCGAGCGCATCGAGCCCGTCGCCCGCACCAAGGTGTCCGCGCTGGGTATCGAGGAACAGCGTACGCGGGTGATCCTCAATTTCATTGATCCGCCGCCCGATGCGCTCAAATCACATGAATATAGGGTGGATGCGCGCGTGATCGTCGCCGAAAACCGGGACGCCGCTCGGGTGCCGCTTGGCGCACTGTTCAGGGACGGCGATCGTTGGGCGGTATATGTGATCGAGAGCGGCCGCGCCAGGTTGCGCCCGGTCGAGGCCGGGGTTCAGGACGAACAGTTCCGCGAAATTCGGTCAGGACTCGTTCCGGGTGACGCGGTCGTACTCTTCCCGGGCAGCGGAGTGGATGACGGCAAAAAAATCGCTGTGTTGCGCTGAAGCAACAACAATTGCTTGGTGACAAGAAAACGGCTATAAACGTCACAATTCGGCAACAGACGAAGTTGGTCGAACGGGGTTTTGGGCGCATCGCGAGCGTCCCAAACACAAGATTTAAAACCGGAGGTCTCAAAGAAATGTATAAGTCGCCAATTGCTCTTGCAGTTTCGGCTGCGATTGCCATGTCGGTTCCTGGGATGCAGTCTGCTGTCGCTCAGGATCTCGAAGAAGTCGTCGTCACGGGTTCGCGCATCAAGCGCGAGAACATCGAGACGGCAGCGCTCCCTGTCACGGTCATCACCCGTGTGGAACTCGAGGCGAGCGGTGAAACATCCGTCGCCGACTACATCCGCGACTTGCCCTTCAACTCATTCGGTTCGGCCCGTCAGCAGTCGGGTAACTCGGCCCAGTCCTTCGCGGGCATCAGCCTGCGTGGTCTCGGCGAAGGCCGCACCCTGATCCTCATCGACGGTCGTCGCGCCCCGGTTGCGCCGAACGTCGGTAGCGCACAGGACCTCAACAGCATCCCGCTCGCCGCGGTCGAGCGCATCGAGGTCATCACGAACGGCGCCTCGGCAATTTACGGTTCCGACGCCATCGGCGGTGTGGTGAACATCATCACGCGTCGCGACTTCTCGGGCGTGCAGGTCATGGTGGGCGGAAGCGACCCTGAGCGTGAAGGCGGTGAGACCGAAGAAGGCTCGCTGATCTTTGGCGCCTCGGGTGACCGTGGCTCGCTGCTCGCGGGCGTTTCCTACACCCATCGCGACATCATCTTCCAGCGCGATCGTGACTACTCGTTCTCGGACAGCTCGATCTCGTCGTTCTCGAACGAGTTCTACAACGCGGCGGCAGCTCCGGGAACTCTCTACGGTTTCCGCGCGACCTCGCGTCACATCAACCCGACCTACGGTTCGGCGGTTCCGGGTGGCTGCGAAGGCCGCGGTTTCGTCAAGACTGGTTCGGGCGCGTCCTCACGCTGCTTCTATAACTACTCGCTCGAGGGTGCGTACGAAGCCGAGGTCGGCAACGCCGCTCTCTTCGCTCGCGGTCAGTATGACCTGAACGACGACTGGACCACCTACCTCAACACGTCCATCTCGCGCGTCGAGTCCTTCGGCCGATACGCGCCGGTGCCGTCGTCGCCCTGGCCGGGTGGCTCGATCTTCCTGCCGTCGAACTCGCCGAACCATCCGGCGAACAAGTTCCCGACGGCCGGTTATCCGACCACGCCGCTCTTCATGCGTCACCGCTTCGCGGCTCTCGGTAACCGCGATACGTTCACGGACGGCAACAACTACCTCGTCGACTGGGGTGTTGATGGCAAGTTCGGCAACTTCGACATCAACGCAGGTGTCCGCCGTTCCGATGCGCAGTACTACGAGTTCGGCCGCAACTACGTGGTGGGCGGTCTCGCTCAGCAGCAGATCTCGAGCGGTGCGTACAACATCTACAATCCGTTCGGCAACCCGCGTACGGTCCTCGACTCGATGATCGCGACCATCAACCGTGACGCGAAATTCCTGTCCAAGGAAATCTACGCCACGGCATCGACCGACCTCTTCGAACTGCCAGGTGGTACGGCGGGCATCGCCTTCGGTGGCGAGTACCGCAAAGAGACCTACCAGGATATTTACGACACGCTGCAGTCCTCCGGTCAGATCGTCGGCTCTGCGGGTAACTCGGCCTTCGGTGGACGTCAGGCCAAGGCCGCGTTTGTCGAAGTGTCGTTGCCGATCGTCAAGAGCCTCGAGGCTAACATCGCGGCTCGCTGGGACGAATACAGCGACTACGGTGATGACCTCTCGCCGCAGGTTGCCTTGCGCTGGACCCCGCTCGAGAGCGTGACCGTCCGTGCGAGCTACGGCGAAGGCTTCCGCGCTCCGACGCTTGACATCCTCTCGGCTCAGCCGGCGTTCAGCGCTTCGGGCGTGGCCGATCCGCGTACTTGCCAAGCTTTCGGTCTCGCGCCGACTTGCACGACGCAGGTCACGACCTACTCCATCGCCAACCCGAACCTCGAGTCCGAGCAGTCGGAGCAGTTCGGCTTCGGTGTGGTGTGGGATCCGCTCGAGTGGCTCCGCGTCAAGACGGACTACTGGAACATCAAGCTCACCAACCAGGTGTCCTTCGTGGGCATCGGCACGATCATCGCGTGCCTTGAGCGTGGTACCGGAATCTGCCCGTCGGGTCTCAGCATCCTGCCCGCCAACGTCGATCCGCCGGTCGTGGCCAACGGCCTCGGCTTCGTCCGCGCGCCGGCTGGCGAGATCCTCTACGGTCAGACAGGTTATGCCAACCTTGGCTTCACCGAAACGGACGGCGTCGACCTCAACATCCGCGCCTCGTACGACTTCGGCAGCTGGGGCAAGCTCTCGAGCGAGCTGCTGCTCAGCCGCACGCTGAACTACTCGGGCTCGTCGGGCGTCAACACCGTCGACAACGTCGGCGTGCCGGAAGAGCGTGGCGTCCTGTCGAACACGTGGACCTACGGTGACTTCTCGTTCACTTGGAACATGAACTACATCGCTTCGACCCGTTCGACCCAGGCCGACTACATCGACTCGTTCGGTCCTGACTACGACTACGGCTACGCCCTGCGCTTGCCGTCGTGGGTGACCCATGACGTGCAGGCTAACTGGAACACGCCGTGGAACGGTCGTCTGACCCTCGGTGCGACCAACGTGACCGACAAGGATCCTGTGACGGATCCGTTCGATCCGACCGGTCAGGGTTACGATCAGAGCCTCTACAATGGTTATGGTCGGGTGGTCTACTTCCGCCTGCTCCAGAACTTCTAATAGGCTCGAGTGCCAGTCGAAGAAGGGGGGCGAAAGCCCCCCTTCTTTTTTGGAGGACGTCCTTGACCAGTGATCGCGACACATCGGCCGACGACTCGAGCCTGCTGGCCCGTCGACGTCTGGCATGGACCCGATTCTGGGGTCAGGGTCCCCTGCATTCGCTTGGCACGTCGTTCGCGGGCAATTACGCCGACGCGATCGGTACCTTTTGGCAGGGCGAGTTCGCCGCCTGCGGCTCGCACGAGGCCATCCTCGATATCGGATGCGGTAATGGCCCGCTCGCGAAAATATTGATCGACCTGTATCCCGAAGACGGCCCGAAGTGGACCGGCATCGACCTCTCCAACCCCCGGCCGACGTGGATCGCGCAGCTCGCCGAGTCCGCGGCGAAGCGCGTGCAGTTTCGCGGTGGGGTGCTCGCCGAGGAGCTGCCTTTCGAGGCGTCGAGTTTTGATCTCGTGGTGAGTCAGTTCGGCATCGAGTATTCCGACCTTTCGCGCAGCCAACCCGAAGTCATGCGCGTCCTGAAACCGACGGGCAGATTGGCTCTCGTCGTCCATCACGCGCAGTCCTTGCCGGTCTATGTCTCGCGGCAGGAATTGCGTCATCTCGAGTTTTTGAGTCGCAGCGATTTCCTCGAAAGCGCAGCGACGATGATTCCGTATTTCGCGCTGTTGAACGACGTCGAGGCACGAGCGCGGCTTCAGTCGGATCCGCAGGCGACCGAGGCGCGCCAAAGATTCGATGCCGCGCAAGGAGAGATTCAAAAACGCGTGGCGAGTGAACCGATCCCCGATCTACTCACCGACGTGCAGATTTTCGTGCAGGACTGTTTTCGCGCTGCGGTGTCCGCGGGCGCGCCCCCCGCGCTCGATCGCTTGTCTGGCTATCGTGCATTGCTCGAAGACTCGCGTTTGCGTCTCGAGGATCTCGTGCGCAGTGCGCTCGACGAACCAGGCGTTCTCGCCTTGCAGGAGCGCTTCAAATCGGCGAAAGGCCGCGCAGCACGCAGCTCGCTCAACGCGCTCAGCGTCAACGATCAGGTGTTCGGTTGGGCGCTGCGAGTTTCCTGATCGGCGTGGAGGTCTGATGTCCTCGGACCACTGGGATCAATTCCTGCAGACGGGTGCGATTGCATCGTGCCCCACCAATGCGGAAGGGACTTACGATCTCGAGCTCGAACAGGGCTGGCGGACATTTTTCGCGGCGCTCGATCAGGGCGCAGTCATTCTCGATGTCGGTACGGGCAATGGGCCGATCCTGCTTATTGCGAAGAGCGTATCGGAGTCCACCGATCGGAAATTCCGACTGCATGGTGCAGATCGCGCAGCCATCGATCCGTCGCGACACGTGCCAGGCGGCGTTGAGCGATATTCGGGGATCACGTTTCATGCTCGCATGCCGACCGAGAAGCTCACGTTCCCGAGCGAACATTTCGATGCGGTCACGGGACAGTTCGCCTTGGAGTATGGCGATCCCACGCGCAGCATTGCCGAGGTGGCGCGAGTCTTGAAGCCGTCGGGCGCAGCGCGCTTCGTGGTGCATCACGAGCGCTCGATCGTCGTCGAGACCGCACGCCAATCGACGACCCATGCGAAATGGGTCCTCGAAGAGCTCGAGGTCTTCGAGAAACTCGAACGTTTCTTGCACATGGAGCGGATCAAGTCCGCCGCCATCGAGCGGGCGTTCGCCAAACTCGAAGAGGCGGGCAGGGCGATGACCGAAGAGTTGCGTCGCGTCCCGGAAAGCCATGTCCTCAACGTCACCGTCGCAGCCGTCCAGAATCTCCTCGATCTTCGCAGACGCGCCTCGCCCCAGTTCGTGGGTGCAGAAATCGATGCGAAACGACGGGCGCTGCGAGCCGCCGTGGTACGGATGCAAGATCTGCTGGCGCATGCCTGCTCGCCCGAGAAGGTTACGGCGCTAGAGTCGATGGCCTCGAAGGCGGGCCTTGCCGTGGCGCCCCGCGAGGAGCAGCGTCACGACGGTAATCTCGTTGGCTGGATCTTGCTCTGGAAAAAAATAGATCAGTTGTTGACCGGAACCTGATCGGGCACGGCGCCGGCCAGCTTGAACTTGGCGTTGAAAGCGATGGTGAGGCGCTCTCCGTCCGCGTTGTAGGGCCGAACTTCGTGCAGGAGCCAAGACGGGAACAGGAGCAACTGTCCGGGCTTGAGCTTGATCTCGCGGGGACCGTAGTTGTATCCGCCCATCATGCGCACGACGGCCATGTCGATGAACATGGTGCTCATCGCAAACGGGTTGAGGAAACTGAGCACGCCGTTGCCAGCCTCGTCCGCGGCTTCTTGCCCCGGATCGACGCAATAGATTCCCGACCAGCTGTGCAGCGCGTGGTTATGCATCGGGAAATAACCCCCGCGTCGCGTGACGTGGAACCACGACTCGACACCGATATGCAGGTTCTTCAGCATGTCGACGGTATAGCCGTTGAGTTGTCCGATGGCCTGATAGAGCTGCTGATAGCAGAACACGCGCAACTCCTGAACCGCCGCATTCTCGGCGGCGAAAAGCTGGAAGTGGCTCTCGAAGAGTTGCTTGCTGCGATTGACCATGGGCTGCCGATTGGCGCGCTCTTCGCCCTTGGCTTCTTCGGCGAGGATGTACTCCCGAAGCCGCGCGTTGAGTGACGCGGGATCTGGGTGGATGACCGAGGCGAGCGGAACGGCGAAAAACGGTTCGATGCTAAGATTGGGCGTCGTCATCTTTTTGCTCAGGCGAAAGGGCGAACGCCGGGCAGCTTAACCGCTCCTCTGCCGGGCAACAACCGGGGAACTCGACCATGCAGAAAGACGCGGGATCACAGTCCGCCCATCGCGATGCAGCCTTCGACTGCCTGCGGCAGCGCGACTTCCCTAAATCCGAGGCGCTCTTCAAAGAATTGATTGCGGCAGGGTCCGTCGACCCTCAAGATCGATTTGGCCTCTCGATGGCGCTGTACGAGCAGGGTCGATTGGAGGAGTGCCGTGAGTCGCTCGTCGAGGCCTGTCGTCTCGAGCCGAACTTCGTCCACGCTTGGCTTTATCTCGGCGTGGTGAACGAGCGCATGGGCTTGCGATCTCCGGCCGCGGGGGCGTACTTGCGCGCCGATCGATTGATGAGCGGCACCCCTCCGGCGAGCATCCCGCCCGATGTTCGAAATCTCTTGACGCACGGTGCTCGTTTTTTGGGTGGCGAGGTTTTCGGTGCGTTGTCGGCCGAGCTGGCTTCGGTCGCGCGCAAACACGGCGAAGCGTCGATCGCTCGTCTCTATCACGCAGCGGAGATGTTCGCAGGCATCAAGCCTCTGCGTTACGAGCATCCGCGTTGGCGTCCGGGTCTCTTTTACGTGCCGGGCATGACCCCTCGCCAGTTTTTCGAGCGAGAACAGTTCTCGTGGATCGACTCGGTCGAGCGTCACACCGACGTCATTCGCGAGGAGTTGCGAGCGGCGCTCTCCGAAAACAAGGGCTTCAAACCCTATGTGCAGTACGCCGAGGGGTCCGAAGAAGCGCGCATCTGGAACACATTGAACGGATCGACCGATTGGTCGACGTTGCATCTGGCACGTCACGGCAAGTTCGAGGCGGAGGCGTGCGCGCGCTGTCCCAAAACGCTCGAAACTTTGACGGCAATTCCCGATCTCCATGACGTGCCGGGATACGGCCCCGAGATCATGTTCTCGGTGCTGCAACCGAAGACCCTCATCCCGGCGCATCGAGGCAGTGTCAACGGACGACTGGTCGTGCATCTTCCCTTGGTCGTGCCCCCCAACTGCGGCTATCTGCGGGTCGGCGACGAGAAGCGCAGTTGGGAGGAGGGGAAGTTGATGATGTTCGACGACACCTTCGATCACGAGGCCTGGAACGGCAGCGAGCAGACGCGAGTCGTGCTGATTTTCGACGTCTGGAATCCCGAGTTATCCATCGCCGAGCGCGAGGCCTTCCGAGTCGTTTTGTTCAGAGCGGCCGAGTTCGAAAAAGAGCTGCTCAATTCTTGATGTGTCATTGGAGGTAAAGCGGATGTGGTATTCGACTTTAATGCGTATCGCCGTGCTGGGTCTCGCGTGCGTGCTTTTGCCGCTCGATGTCGTGGCGCAACCGGCATCCTCCACGATTCCGCCCGAGGTGTATCGTGCGGCGGGACTCGACAAGCTGACCGACGCGGAGCGCAAGGCGCTCATCGAGTGGATCAACGCCGGCGCACCGATGACGGCCTCTGGACCCGCCGCTCCTGCAGCGCCGGCCAGCCCGCGTGCGCCGATGGTCGCTGCGGCACCAGCTCCGACCGCGGCACCGGCCATAGCGGCTTTACCGGCGCCGCTGACGCCGCTCTCAGATGAGAGCGAAATCAACACGCGCATCCTTCCTCCTTTTTCGGGTTGGACGGGTCGCACGATCTTCACCCTGGAAAACGGCCAAGTCTGGCAGCAGCGGATGGACGGAAACTACGCGTTCAAAGGTACCGACACGCGCGTGGTTATCACCCGCGGAGCCTTCGGACTCGATCGAATGAGGCTTGTCGAAAGCGGTCGTTGGATCGGCGTGAAGCGAATCAGGTAAACGCTTGAATGAGCGGCGCGAGATGCCGCTCGTAGGGCTTCCAGATTTTGCCGCGATCCTTGCGGATGCCGTCGCGCATCATGACGCTACTCGCGGTCGCCACGGCGCCCGTACGGGTTTCGAGCTGGATCATTCCCGGCTCGAAATCGAGTCCGACGAACTCGGCCATCTGTCGCGCCATCGATTCGGGTTCACGAACCAGATCGTCGTAGCGCACATCCATGATGCGTCCCGGCAGACGCGCATGCCATGAAGACATGAGCTCGCGATACCGATGATGATGCGCGATGAAATCCTGCTGCGCATAAGAATAAGGCGCAGCGTGGGAGAACAGCGTTCGAAGGCTCGAAAACCCGACGTCGATGGGGTCGCGGACGAGATGGATGAATCGGCTCTCCGGAAGCGCGCGGGCGATGAAACCCACATTGAAATAATTGGAGGGCAGCTTGTCGGTGACGTAGGGCTTTCCGGCGGCGCGCCACGACATCCCTCTCAAATAATGCTCGCCGAGCGCCGCGTAGTCGAGCTCGCGCCGTCGTCCGACCACTCTCGTGTCGAGCTCGTGCCGAAAATGCAGTGCGCTGACTCGGCGAAGCTGGGCGCGAAGATCGTAGGTCTCGCCTCCGCTTGCCACCTTCGAATGGCCTGCCAGAATCTGCTCGGCGAGCGTCGTACCCGAGCGGTGCAATCCGATCACGAAAATCGCCCGCAGGTCTGTCGAGGCATGCCCCGCGCGATCGGTGTTCCAATCCTCAGCCTCTCTTAACGCGTCGAAAATTTCGTTCTGCTTCTCGATCAGCGGCAGGGCTTTGGGTCGTTTTGCGTCGCAGGCTGCTGCGAGCGCGCTCCACGAGGCGTCGGCATCGCCCTGATCATGAAGTTCGTTGTGCAGCGCGTAGGCGAGCCAGGCGCGATCTTCGGGAGATTGCGAGGCCGCGAGCAGAGGCTTCAGGCGATCGATGCGATCACCGGCGCCGGGTTGACGAAGACGCGAGAGCAGCCAGTACGAACTCGGATCATCGGGCAGCAGCGTCAAGCATTGCCGACAAAGTTCCGCCGCCTCCTGATGCTCGCCGAAAAAGGTCTTGAGCGTCGCGAGGCTGTAGAGACCGGGCTGGTACTTCGCATCGCGGGCAACGGCCGCCTCGGCGAAGGTGAGGGCGGCATCGAAGGCGCCGACGCTCATCAAGAGTTGCGACACGCGGCTCAGGGACATCGCCGAGTCCCACTGGCGTGGCGGAATCTGTCGACTGATCTCGATCATCAGCCCGGACTCGCTGAGTCGGGCGAGTACTTGCAGCAGCTTGAGGGCGGTGCGCGGTCCGTCCAGGTTCGATGAGAGCGCCTTGCCGACGAACCCTCTCGCGCTGTCGTTGCGCTCGCGCCCCATCTCGACATCGGCCGCGAGCAGCAAGCCCATCGTGTCCTCGAAGTTCTTCGAGAGCACAGGACGAATGACCCCGGCAGCCGCCTCGATCTCGCCTTGGGAGATCAGGCGTTCTGCCTTGTCGATATCGCTCTCGAGCATGCCGCTAGCGGATCGTCAGGGCGTCGCGTTTCGAGGTGCGAGATGTCGATCGAGGAAATCGAGCATTTTGGTGTACAGCTCGACGTTGTTCTCCGGAATCTGGAAGCCGTGACCTTCTTTGGGCTTCACGAGGACCAGCTCCGGCTTCTTTCCCGATTTTTTCATCTGACTCATCAGGAACTCCATCTGCTCGATGGGCACTCGCTGATCTTTGGCGCCATGGACGAGCATGACGGGAATGTTGATCTTGTCGACATTGAATGCAGGGGACTGGGCCTTCTGCTCGTCCTCACTTTCCGGGAGTACGCGCTTCAAAAAATTACGTCCTGCGGGAGATCTCGGGACATCTCCTTTCTCGAACATCATGGGGAGGCTGTAGACACCCACGTAGCCGATGGCGCAGCGATAGAGATCTTGTTCACGCACCGGGCTCATCAGGGCGGCATAACCGCCGTAACTGCCGCCATAGATGCACAGGCGATCTTGGTCGGCGACACCTTGTTCGACGGCCCAGCGGACGCCGTCCGTCAGGTCGTCCTGCATGGTCGTGCCCCAAAGCCGGTACCCGGCACGCTCGAAGGCCTGGCCATAGCCGCCGGATCCGCGGAAGTTGATCTGCAGTACGGCGTAGCCTCGGGTGGCGAGCGCTTGAACCTCCGGATCGAAGCCCCAGTTGTCGCGGGGGCCGTGGGGTCCGCCGTGAACCAGCACGACCATCGGTAAGCGGCCCTTAGCGTCACGCGGAGTCGTGAGGTAACCGTGCAGCGTCAGACCGTCGCGCGCCTTGAAGCTGATGGGCCGCGAAGTCGCCATGGACTCGGGCGACAACCAAGGCCGAGAGGACAGCAGGAATGTGGCGGTGCCTTTCTGGAGATCGAACAAATAGTACGCGCCCGGATCGGTGTCGTTGAAGGCGCGGAAGATTCTCAAGCGGCCGTCACTCGAAGAATTTCCGAATGCCAAAGAGTACTTCGGGAAAGCCTTGATGAGTCCCGCGATTGCACGACCCTCCGGATGAGTCGTATTGATCACGTCGACGGTGTAGCGATCAGGTTGATACTCGACGGCGAGCATATGCCGCTCGTCACCGCTCATGATTTGCTCGGTGGGATCCGAGATGGCGTTTTCACTCACGACCTCGGTCGCACCGGTTTGCGGGTCTTTGAGGATGACTTTTCTCGGCGCGCCTTTTTCGCTGCTCATCATGAACACGCGACGATTGTCGGCGTCGAAGGCGATCGGCATCAGGAAATCATCACCGCCCAGTTCCGTCTCGCTGATCGTGATCCAGTTATCGCCCTGTCTTTGCAAAGTGCGAAGCACGTTATTTTTGCCGCGGCCGATGGCGTAGCGAACCTGCTCGTCATGGTCGAGAAGGAAGCTACCGAACTCGAGCGGTGCCGAAGCCACGGTATTTGCCCGGCCATCTCGCGTGTCGAGCTTGAACAGGAAGGCTTGCTCGATCGAGCGCTGTGCCCAAAGGACGCTCGGGTCGTCTTTGGTTCGACCCAGAATCTGGTAGGTGTTGCCGTTCGGTATCTCGATGCGCTTGGAGCCGTCGATGTCCGAGGCATAGAGGTCGGGGGTGGGTTGCCGGGAGTCGAGACTGCCTTTCTTCTCGGAGACGCCGAAGAGAATGCGTTGGTTGTTGACCCAATAGACATTGGCGATATGCTGGTTAGAGCCAAAGTCCCAGCGCGAGAGCGGCTTTTTGGTACCGATCTTGAGCACGACGAGCACCGTCCGGTCGCCCTCGGGCATTGTTACGGCAATGTGCTGCCCGTCGGGCGAGAGGGTGACTTGCCGGAACTCCGGCTCTCGGAAAAGCGCCTCGAGGGCAATGGGTGACGAAGGTGCCGGCGTCGGCTGCGCGTTTGCAGCGGATGCGAGCAAAGAGACGGCAACGATCGCGAATCTGATCCAGCTTTTCACTTGAGCTCCCTCAAATAAAGATTCCAGAAATTTACCGCACCAGCGGTTTGTACCGAATGCGGTGCGGCTGATTGGCATCTTCGCCGCGTCGCTTACGGTAGTCCTCGACATACTCCTGATAGTTCCCCTCGAACCACACGACTTCCGAGTTGCCCTCGAAGGCGAGGATGTGGGTCGCGATGCGATCGAGGAACCAACGATCGTGCGAGATCACGACGGCGCAGCCGGGGTAGGCGAGCAGGCCTTCCTCGAGTGCGCGCAGGGTTTCGACATCGAGGTCGTTGGTGGGTTCGTCGAGCAGCAGCACGTTGCCACCCGACTTCAATACTTTGGCCAAGTGAACGCGATTGCGCTCACCGCCCGAGAGCTCGCCGATCAGCTGTTGCTGCTGCGTACCCTTGAAGTTGAATCGACCGACGTAGCCTCGCGACGGCGTCTCGTAGTTGCCCACCTTGATGAGATCGAGCCCGTTCGAGATTTCCTGCCACACGGAGTTCTTGTCGTTGAGCGCCTGACGCGACTGATCGACATACGACAGTTTCACCGAGGGGCCGATGCGGATCTCACCGGCATCGGGCTTCTCGACACCCGTCAGCATGCGGAAGAGGGTGGTCTTGCCGGCGCCGTTCGGGCCGATGATGCCGACGATGCCGCCGGGCGGCAGATTGAAGTTGAGGTTATCGATCAGCAACCGATCGCCGAACGACTTGCGCAGACCCTTCGCCTCGATGACGAGATCACCCAGACGCTCGCCCGGCGGGATGTAGATTTCATTGGTCTCGTTGCGTTCTTGAAACTCGCGCGAGGCCAGTTCTTCATAGCGCTGCATACGCGCCTTGCTCTTGGCCTGGCGCGCCTTCGGGTTCTGACGCACCCACTCGAGCTCGCGCTCGAGGGTCTTGCGCAGTGCTTCGCGCTCGCGCTCTTCCTGGGCGAGACGCTTTTCCTTTTGCTCGAGCCACGATGAGTAGTTGCCTTGATACGGAATGCCGTGTCCGCGATCGAGTTCGAGAATCCACTCGGCGACGTTGTCGAGGAAGTATCGATCGTGGGTGACCGCGATGACGGTCGAGGGATATTGCTCGAGATATTTTTCGAGCCACGCGATCGACTCGGCATCGAGGTGGTTCGTCGGCTCGTCGAGCAACAACATGTCAGGCTGCGACAGCAACAAGCGGCACAGCGCCACACGGCGTTTTTCACCGCCCGAGAGCAATTCGATCTTTGATTCCCAAGGCGGCAGACGCAGCGCATCGGCGGCGATCTCGAGTTTGCGATCGAGCTCCCAACCGCCTGCGGCGTCGATCTCGTCCTGCAGCTTCGCCTGCTCCTCGAGGAGCTTGTTCATTTCGTCGTCCGACATCGGTTCGGCAAACTGCTCGCTGATCGCGTTGAAGCGCTCAACCTTCGCGAACATGCCGCCGATGCCCTGCACGACTTCCTCGCGCACGGTCTTCTTGGGATCGAGCTCGGGCTCCTGCGGCAGGTAACCTACCTTGATGTTCGGCTGGGGACGCGCCTCGCCCTCGATGTTGGTATCGAGACCCGCCATGATCTTGAGCAGCGTCGATTTGCCCGAGCCGTTGAGGCCGAGCACGCCGATCTTGGCGCCCGGGAAGAACGACAGGCTGATGTCGCGGAGGATTTGACGCTTGGGGGGCACGATCTTGCCCACCCGGTTCATCGTGTAAATGTATTGAGCCATGTCGATGTAATGGGGGCGCCGAAGGCTTGGAAAAGGACCCGCATTATCGCCTGTGCTAGGCTCCCGCGCATCGAAAGTTCGGGGCAGGCGGGGGTCATGTCCGAGGTTCTCGTCATCGCCGGTGAGCGGCTCGCCCGCTACGGCTTCGGTAACGGCCATCCTTGGGGTCCGGATCGTCACGCGGCTTTTTACCGCGAGTTCGAGGCCCGGGGCCTCGAGAGGCGTTGTCACGTCGAAGACACGCGCATGGCGACGCTCGAGGAACTCGAGCTCTTCCACACCCGGCAATACCTCGATTTTCTTCGCGGACGCTCGCAGGCGGGCTTCGGTTATCTCGATGGTGGCGACACCCCGGTATTCCCCGGCGTGTTCGAGGCCGCCTCCGACGTCGTCGGCGGCACGCTCGAAGCGGCCTCGGCGATCATGACGGGCAAGGCCAGGCGCGCCTTCGTGCCCATCGCGGGCCTCCATCACGCGGGACGCGGGGGCGCGGCGGGTTTTTGCGCACTCAACGATTGCGGGATCGCCATCGAGTGGCTGCGCCGAACGTACGGCCTCTCGCGCATCGCTTATGTCGACATCGATGCGCATCACGGCGATGGCGTGTTCTACGGCTTCGAGGGCGATCCGCAAGTCATCTTTGCCGACATCCATGAGGATGGGCGATTTTTGTATCCGGGCACGGGCAGTACCGATGAGCGCGGGACGGGCGAGGCCGCGGGCACCAAGCTCAATGTGCCGCTCGCACCGGGCTCGGACGATGCCGCGTTTGCGCCCGCCTGGGCTCAAGTCTTGCGTCATTTGGAAAGTTTCGAGCCCGAGTTCCTGCTGCTGCAGTGTGGGGCCGACAGCATCGCGGGCGATCCCCTGACGCATCTGGCGCTGTCATCCGAGGCGCATGGGAGGGCGGCTCGCGATCTCACGCAGCTTGCCGAGCGACTCGGCCATGGGCGAGTGCTCGCTACGGGCGGCGGCGGATACGACCGGCAAAATATTGCGGCGGGCTGGAACGCCGTGGTCGAGGGGCTGTTCGGCTAGAATACCGGGCCTTCCGTTGCCGATCTTTAACAGCCTGAGGCCCCGACGATGTATTCGAGTCGCATGACCATCGCAGAATTCGATCCCGAACTCGCCCGATCGATGAGTGCGGAACTCGTCCGGCAAGAAGACCACATCGAGCTCATCGCCTCGGAGAATTACGCGAGCCCTCGCGTGCTCGAAGCTCAAGGCTCGGTGCTCACCAACAAATACGCCGAAGGGTATCCCGGCAAGCGCTATTACGGCGGTTGCGAGTTCGTCGATGTGGCTGAGCAGCTCGCCATAGAGCGCGCGAAGCAGCTCTTCGGTGCCGACTACGCCAACGTGCAGCCGCACTCGGGTTCGCAGGCGAACGCTGCCGTGTACCTTGCCATGCTCAAGCCCGGCGACAGCATCCTCGGCATGAGCCTCGATCATGGCGGTCACCTCACGCACGGCGCCAAGGTTAATTTCTCGGGCAAGATCTTCAACGCGTCGCAGTACGGCATTCGGCCCGACAACGGTGAAATCGATTACGACGCCCTCGAGACGCAGGCGCTCGAAGTGAAGCCTCGGCTCATCATTGCCGGTTTTTCCGCATATTCGCGCTACCTCGACTTCGCGCGCTTCCGCGCGATCGCCGACAAGGTCGGTGCGTATCTGCATGTCGACATGGCCCACGTCGCCGGCCTTGTGGCGGCGGGCGTGTATCCGAACCCGGTGCCGTACGCCGATGTCGTCACGACGACCACGCACAAGACGCTGCGCGGCCCGCGCGGTGGGCTTATCCTCGCGCGCAAGAACGACGAGCTGACCAAAAAATTCAATTCGCTCGTGTTCCCGGGGACGCAGGGCGGCCCGTTGATGCACGTCATCGCGGCCAAGGCCGTCGCCTTCCTCGAGGCGCTGCAACCCGAGTTCAAAGATTACCAACACCAGGTGGTCGCCAATGCCCGCGCCATGTGCGCGCAGTTGCAGAAGCGCGGTTATCGCATCGTCTCGGGCGGTACCGACAACCATCTTTTCCTGATCGACCTCTCCGACAAAAACATCACGGGTAAAGAGGCCGACGCCGCACTCGGGGCGGCCCATCTCACGGTCAATAAAAACGCCGTGCCGAACGATCCGCGACCGCCCATGGTGACGAGCGGTATTCGCATCGGCACCCCTGCGGTCACGACCCGAGGCTTCAAGGAAGCCGAGGCCACGCAAGTCGCCGACCTCATCGCCGATGTGCTCGATGCCGAAGGCTCTGCCGAGGCGATCGCAAAGGTGCGCGAGCAGGTGACGGCCCTGTGCCGCCGGTTCCCGGTCTACGAGTCGTCGCGAGCCGGTCGCTGATCGACCGGACGCGCCACTGACGGGACGACGCCATGCACTGTCCCTTCTGCGGTCACGAAGAGACCAAGGTCAACGACTCGCGTCTCGCGGCCGAAGGTCGGCAGATCCGCCGTCGTCGCGAGTGCCTCGCCTGCGGTGAGCGCTTCACCACTTTCGAAACCGCCGAACTCGTCATGCCGCTCGTCGTCAAAAGTCATGGCAGTCGCGAGCCGTTCGATGAACAAAAATTGCGCTCTGGTCTATTCAAGGCGCTGCAGAAGCGCCCGGTGGAGCAGGAGAAAGTCGAGTCGGCGATTACCCGCATCATGCAGCGACTGCGCGGACTCGGTGAGCGCGAAGTCCGCTCGCGTCAAATCGGCGAGTTCGTGATCGATGAACTTCGTCATCTCGACGAAGTTGCGTATGTGCGCTTCGCGTCTGTGTATCGCAGTTTTCAGGATGTCGAGGCGTTTCGCGACGAAGTGGAGAAGCTTCGCAGCCGTCGCCGACGCGAGCCGCTCGCCGGTCAGCTGTCTTTGCTCAGCGGCGAAGATGCGGCAAAGAAATCCGCCGGCCTTGGAAAAGGTTCGAAGAAAGATGACGGTGAGTGAGCCGCGCGATGAGCGAACCTGCGATGAGCGGAGCCGGCGATGAGTGACGCCCGCGAAGAGCGCTGGAGTCGCGTCGAGCGGCTCGCGATGCAGCGCGCGCTCGAGCTCGCGGCGCTCGGCGCCACCACGACCCAGCCCAACCCGCGCGTCGGCTGCGTCATCGCGCGCGACGACACCATCATCGGCGAAGGTTGGCATCAACGCTCCGGTGAGCCGCATGCGGAAGTTTTCGCGCTGCGTGCTGCGGGCGAGGCGGCGCGCGGGGCTACGGCCTTCGTGACACTCGAACCCTGCAATCACCATGGGCGTACGCCACCCTGCACCGAAGCCTTGATCGCAGCCGGTATTTCCAAAGTCATTTTCGCTTGTGGCGATCCGAACCCGCGGGTCGACGGGTCGGGCGCGTCGCGACTGCGCGCCGCGGGTATCGCGGTCGAGACTGGGCTGCTCTCTGATCAGGGCGAAGAGCTTAATCTCGGTTTTTTCAAGCGCATGCGAACAGGGCGCCCGTGGATGCGCCTCAAACTCGCCGCGAGTCTCGATGGTCGTACCGCACTCGCCAATGGCGAGAGTCGCTGGATCACCTCGCGAGAGGCCCGCGAAGACGTGCATCGTTTTCGGGCCGAGAGCGCGGCGATTCTGAGCACGAGTGCTACCGTCATCGCTGATGATCCCGAACTTACGGCGCGACCTGCTGGTGCTGCGAACGATGACTCAAAGATCAGACATCCGCTGCGCGTGATCCTCGATCGTCACTTGCGTACTCCGCGCGCAGCGCGAGTCTTTGCCACGGCGGGCGAGATCGTTCGCCTGACGTCGGCCTCCGCGCTCTCGAGCGCAGCGGCGACCGCAAGCGCCGGTCATGGCGCCGAAGCGATTCATCGCGTCGAGGAGATTGCGAGCACGCCCGATGGACGTCTCAGTCTCGAGGCGGCACTCGCCTGGATGGGTGGGGCAGGGCTCAACGAGGTGTGGACCGAAGCCGGACCCACGCTCGCCGGCACCTTGCTCGCCTCGCAGCTCGTCGACGAGCTCGTGCTGTATCTCGCGCCGCGCGTGCTCGGGCCCGAGGCGCGACCGCTCGCCCACCTCGAGGGGCCGCTACGCTTGGCCGACTCGCCCGAATGGCGGGTTCATGATCTGCGCCAGATCGGCCCCGATATCCGTATCATGCTGCGCCCGAACCGCTGAGGCGGCTGGGTCACCCAGGACCAGAATCGATGTTCACCGGAATCGTGCAGGATGTGGGTCGGATCTTGACGCTCGAGCGTCGCGGCGGCGACGTGCGCCTGCGCATTGCGGTCGATCGCCTGTCGCTCGCGGCCGCTCGTGCCGGCGACAGTATTGCGGTGAGCGGGGTGTGTCTCACGGCGCTCGAGATCGACGCCCAAGGGTTTTCGGCGGATGTCTCGAACGAGACTTTGTCGCTCACGACCTTGGGCGCACTCGAGGTCGGCAGCCGCGTCAATCTCGAGCCCGCCCTCAAAGCCGGGGAGGCGCTCGGCGGACATCTCGTGTCGGGCCATGTCGATGGCCTCGGCGAAGTGCTCGAGGTGTGCGCGGATGCGCGCTCGGTCCGCATGCGCTTTGGTTGCCCATCGTCGCTCGCCAGATATTTTGCGCGCAAAGGCTCGGTGGCCATCGACGGCGTGAGCCTCACGGTCAACGACGTCGGGCCGACCGAGTTTTCGGTCAATCTCATTCCGCACACCCAAGAGGTGACGACGCTTGGGGAGTTCGCGCCGGGTCGTCGCGTGAACCTCGAGGTCGATCAGGTGGCGCGCTATGTCGAGCGTCTGCTCGATCCGCAGGTGGCGCGATGAGTGTCGAGCTCGACCGCATCGAAGATATCTTGGCCGATCTTGCCGCCGGCAAGATGGTCATCATCATCGACGACGAGAGTCGCGAGAACGAGGGCGATCTCTTGATGGCCGCCAGCAAGGTGCGGCCCGAGGACATCAACTTCATGGCTCGCCACGGTCGCGGGCTCATCTGCCTCACGCTCACCGAGGAACGATGCCGACAACTGCGCTTGCCGCTCATGGTGAGTGATACCCATCGCGAACACCGTACGAATTTCACGCTCTCGATCGAGGCTGCCGAGGGCGTCACGACGGGTATTTCGGCGTACGACCGTGCACATACGGTGCGTACGGCCGTGGCGCCCGACGCTTCGCCTCAAGACCTGCGCCAGCCGGGACATATCTTTCCGATCATGGCGCAGCCGGGCGGCGTGCTCACGCGCGCGGGTCATACCGAAGCGGGCTGTGATCTCTCGCGCCTCGCGGGTCTCGAACCCGCAGCCGTCATCGTCGAAATCATGAACGACGACGGGACGATGGCGCGACGTCCCGACCTCGAAATCTTCGCGCGTCAGCATGGGCTGCGCATCGGCAGCATTGCCGATCTCATCCGCTACCGACTGCGCAACGAGCGTTCGGTCGAGCGCATCGCCGACCGACGCGTCACGCTCGACGCGGGCGAGTTCCAGCTGCTCGCGTATCAAGATCACGTGCATCGCGATGTGCATCTCGCGCTCGTGTACGGCGACATCGCGAGCCACGCATCACCCCTCGTGCGCGTACACCTCACCGATACGCTACGGGATGTCGTCGGCGTGGTCGTCGGCGTGGTCGACGGCGCAAGGCGCTGGACGCTGCGCGCCGCCCTCGAGCGCGTGGTCAAGGAAGGCGCAGGGGTGGTCGTGATTCTTCGCGATATCGAATCTCCGCGCGAACTTGCCGACGCCGTGCAGACGCTCAATCGTCGCCCCTCCGCGGGCGCCATCGGCGAAGGTCCCGAGGTGCTGCGCACCTATGGCATCGGTGCCCAGATTCTCAAAGATTTGGGAGTTCGCAAAATGCGAGTCCTCTCGAGACCCTGGCAGTTGCAGGGCCTCGCGGCGTTCGATCTCGAAGTAGACAGCTACCTGGACCGCGGCTCATGAAACTGGACACACCCGCGACAGAACTCGGTCGACCGCCGACTCTCGATGCGCGATCGCTGCGCGTCGCCGTGGTCTGTGCGCGGTTCAATGATGCCCTCGTGTCGCAGTTGCTCGAGGGCGCGCGCGCGGCGTGGGTGCGTCACGGCGGCTCACCGGAGTCGCTCATCCTGCATCGTGTGCCGGGCGCCTTCGAGTTGCCGCTCGCGTGTCAGCAAATTGCGCTAGCGGGGCGAGTGCATGCGGTGGTCGCGCTCGGTTGCGTGATCCGAGGGGATACCCCGCATTTCGAGTACGTGGCCGGGGAGTGCGCGCGTGGCCTCATGGAGGCCGGACTCTCGACAGGGTTACCGATTATTTTTGGTGTGCTCACGGTCGAGAACCCTGCGCAGGCCGAGGAGCGTGCCGATCCGGCGCGCTTGAACAAAGGTGGCGAGGCGCTCGAAGCAGCCCTCGAAATGATCCAGCTGCTTCGGGAGAATCGTTCGTGAGTCCCATCAAAGATCCTCGCTCGGGTGCGCGCTCCGTCGCCCGCAAACTGGCCATGCAGGCGCTCTATCGCCTGCAACTCAACGAGGCGCCTTGGCAAGATCTCCTCAGCGAGTTCGCCGCCGAAGAAGACATGGCCCGCGCCGACCGCGAGTATTTCGACGAGATCGTGCGTGCCGTCGTCGAGTCACGCGAAGCGCTCGATGAGCAACTCAAAGACTGGGCGGATCGCGCACCCGCTGAGCTCGACCCAGTCGAGCACGCCGTATTGCTCATTGGCGTGCATGAGCTTGCGCGCCGCCCGGATGTGCCCTGGCGTGTCGTGGTGAACGAGGCCGTGAGCCTCACGCGCCGGTTCGGCGCCACGGATGCGCATAAATACGTCAATGCCGTGCTCGATCGCGCAGCGCGCGTGCTGCGACCGCACGAACATTGAGCCGAATGCCACTCGGTGAATTTGAACTGATCGGTCGCTATTTCCGCGAAGCCGGCTGTCGCCGCGGCGACGTCGTGCTCGGCGTGGGCGACGATGGCGCGATCCTGCGTCCGCCCGAGGGCTTCGATCTCATTGCCGTCAGCGACACCCTCGTCGAGGGCGTGCATTTCCCAGCGGATGCGCCGGCGCGCTCGGTCGGACATCGCGCGCTTGCCGTCAATTTGAGCGACATCGCCGCCATGGGCGCCGCGCCCGCCTGGAGTTTGCTCGCGCTCACGCTACCGCGCGCCGACGAGGCCTGGCTCAGGGAATTCGCGAAAGGGTTTTCTTTGCTTGCACTCGAACACGAGGTGTCGCTCGTCGGGGGAGATACCACGCGCGGGCCTTTGATGATCGGCGTGCAAGTGTTTGGGTTCGTGCCCCATGGCGTCGCGTTGCGTCGCGCCGGAGGCCGGCCCGGCGATCTGATCTGCGTGTCGGGTACGCCAGGGGACGCGACTGCGGGCCTTGCGCTGCTTGCGCCCGATGCCGTGGCAGGCGCAGGCCACCCAGCCCGACGCGCGCAAGGCGACCCGATCTCTCGCGCCGCGCTACGCGCGCGGTTCGAATATCCCACCCCTCGACTCGAACTCGGCCGTCAACTGCTCGATATCGCGACCGCCTGCATCGACGTGTCGGATGGACTCGCGGGCGACATCGGCAAGCTCGCCGCAGCAAGCGGATGCGCGGCCGTGATCGACCTCGAGCGCGTACCGCGCTCGGAGGCGCTTGCCACGCTCGTGCGCGAAGGGGTATTCCAAGAGCGTGAAGCCCTGCGTTTCATGCTGGCGGGAGGCGATGACTACGAGCTCGCGTTCACGGTGCCCCCCGAGAATCGAGAGGCACTCGCGGAACTCGAGGCGCGAGGCGAGGTCTTCGTGATCGGTACGTTAGTCGAGGCGACGAGCTCAGAGCCGCTCGTGACCGTCCGCACGGAACGAACCGAGTTACAGCCGTATCTTGATGCCCTGCCTTCAAGCTTCGATCACTTTGGCCATGCCTAAACTCCACGCGATCGGTCTCCTCGCCCCGCTGATTTCCTTGATCGGCGCGTGCTCGGGTGGAGGCGTTGATTCGTTCGTCGTTTCCGTGTCCTCGGGTACGGGCGGTACATTGAGCCCGACCACGACCTCAGTTCGTTCCGGCTCCACTGCGAGCTTCACGCTCACGTACTCGACCGGCTACGAGATCGCCTCCATCAGTGGCTGCGGGGGTCAACTTTCGGGGACGAGCTACGTCACCGGACCTGTGACCAACAATTGCATGGTCACCGCGTCGTTTCGCCTCAAGCGCTACAACGTTTCGGCGAATGCGAGCACTTCGGGATCGATCACGCCTGCGGTCGTCTCGGTCGAACACGGCGCGACGGCTGAGTTCTCGGTCATTCCGGGTGCCGATGCGGCATTAGTTGGCGTCAGCGGTTGCGGCGGCACGCTCACCGGATCGCGCTACACCACAGGCCCCATCACCGCCGAGTGCGCTATCAACGCGACCTTTGCGCGACCCGAGTTGCTCATGCAAGGCATGTCATCGCCTTGGGGAATCGCCGAGTTGCCGGATGGACGTCTGCTGATCACCGAGCGGGTCGGCACGTTCGTCATCAGCAATGCAGCGCGCACGGCCGTGGAAGCGCGGATCAACACCCCACTGGCGATCGGCGTCGAAGGGCAGGGCGGTTTGCTCGATATCGCGCTTGACCCCGACTTCAACACCGACCCAAAGATATATGTCACCTACACCGAGGCGGGGAGCGGCGCGGAAGCGGGTCTCTTCGGCACAGCGGTGGCCCGCGCGAGGTTTGTCGCCAACGCGCTCAATGATTTCGAGGTGATTTACCGTCAGGTGCCGAAGGTCGGTGGCGGCGTCCACTTTGGTTCCCGCGTGGTCTTTCGATCGGACAAAACGATGTTCGTGACCTTCGGCGACCGGGGTAACGCAGCCTTCGTTCAAAACCTCGGGTCATCGATTGGCAAGGTCATCCGCATTGCGCGTGATGGGTCGATCCCCGCCAACAATCCGGTGATCGCAGGCGGCAGACCCGAGATTTGGAGCATTGGTCATCGCAACTCGCAGGGGGCAGCGTTGCGACCCGGCACCGACGAGCTGTGGCTCAACGAGCATGGCCCCCAGGGCGGTGATGAATTGAACCGCATCGTCGCGGGCGGCAACTACGGCTGGCCGAACGTGAGCTACGGGTGCAACTACGGCGACCCGGTCGGTGCAGCCTGTCGCATCGGCGGCGGTGTGCACGCGCCGACGTATCTTGAGCCGGTGAGTTATTGGGTGCCGACATCCGTCGCGCCCGCAGGTCTCGTGTTCTACACCGGCACTCGTTTCGTGCCATGGCAGGGGCACGCCTTCATGGGCACCCTCGCCGGAACGGCGCTTTGGCGGGTCGAGCTCAACGGCAACGTGGAGGCGGCGAGGGAGCGTCTCTTCGGAAGTCTCGGTGAGCGCATTCGAGATGTGCACCAAGGCAGCGACGGCTACCTCTATTTCGTCACCGACAGCGGAAAGCTATTTCGTATCCGCGACTGAGCGTCAGCCGGCCGCGTCTTTATCCCGCTCGATCAGGGCGTAGGCCGAGTGATTGTGGATCGACTCGAAGTTCTCGGCTTCGACGCTGTAGGCGGCGACGCGATCTTCGGCATTGAGCCGCATCGCGATATCGCGCACCAGATCCTCGACGAACTTGGGATTGTCGTACGCTTTTTCGGTGACGTATTTCTCGTCGGGGCGCTTCAAGATCCCGAACACCTCGCAAGAGGCCTCGGACTCCGCAATATCGATGAGCTCCTCCATCCAGAGATGCTCGCGCAGCTTCGCCGTGATGGTCACGTGCGAGCGCTGGTTGTGTGCACCCCGATCTGAAATACGCTTGCTGCAGGGGCAAAGACTCGTCACGGGTACCACCACCCGCACCCACATCTCGGCCGAGGTGCCGCGCTGCTCGCCGATGAGCGTCGCGCGGTAGTCCATCAGGCTTTCGACGCCCGATACCGGCGCTTTCTTCATCACGAAGAACGGAAAACTCATTTCGATGTGACCCGACTCCGCCTCGAGGCGCAGAGTCATCTCGCTCAGCATGCGCCGAAAATTCTCGACGGAGATTTCGCGCTCGCCGTGCAGGATTTCGACGAAGCGCGACATGTGCGTGCCTTTGAAATCATGCGGCAGGTTCACGTACATGTTGAACGTGGCAACCGTGTGCTGCTCGCCGCTCGAGCGATCACGCAGCTTCACCGGGTGCGTGATGTCCTTGATGCCGACCTTGTTGATCGGCAGCTGGCGCGTATCGGCGCGCGACTGCACATCTTCGACCGACTGAACCACCGAATTCATTGATCAGGTCCCCGTCCGCGACAAGTTGCGCTGCGCCTGCCACCAACCGTCGATTTGCTTGGCGAGACCGGCGGCATCGAGGCCGGCGAGGGCGAGACAGTCTTCGCGACTGCCATGCTCGATGAACCGATCGGGAATACCGACGAGATGCAGCGGGAGGGTAATACCCGCTTCTGCGAGCGTCTCGGCGACCGCCGACCCGGCGCCTCCCTGCACCGCATTTTCTTCGACCGTGATGACGGCGCGATGACGGGCCGCGATCTGCGTCACGAGCGCCACATCGAGCGGCTTGATGAAGCGCATGTCGACGAGCGTGGCATCGAGTCGCTCCGCGATCGGGCGCACGGTATGCAGCAGCGTACCGAATACCAGGATGGCCAGCCCGCTTTGACCTTCGCGCCGCACGACACCGCGACCGACCGGCACCGCCGACATCTCGCGCACCGTGGGCGTGCCGTTGCCGATGCCGCGCGGATAACGCACGGCCGAGGGTCCCGAGAGCGTCGTCGCCGTGTAAAGCATCTGACGACACTCGTTCTCGTCCGAGGGCGCCATCAGCACCATGTTCGGAATGCAACGCAGATAAGAGACGTCGTACGCGCCTTGATGGGTTGCACCGTCACCGCCGACGAGGCCTGCGCGATCGAGCGCGAACACCACGGGCAGATTCTGCAGCGCCACGTCATGAATCAACTGATCGTATCCGCGCTGCAGGAAGGTCGAGTAGATCGCAACCACGGGCTTCAAGCCCTCGCAGGCGATACCCGCGGCGAAGGTCACCGCGTGCTGCTCGGCGATCGCCACGTCGAAATACCGATCGGGGAATTTCTTCGAGAACTCGACGAGGCCCGAGCCCTCACGCATCGCCGGCGTGATACCCACGATCTTGGGGTCGCGCTCGGCCATGTCACAGAGCCACTCACCAAAGATTTGCGAGAACGAGGGGCCCGCCGATTTTTCCTTGAAGATGGTGCCACTGGCCGGGTCGAACGCACCCGGACCGTGCCACTTGATGGGGTCGGCTTCGGCCGGCGCATAGCCTTTGCCCTTGCGCGTGACCACGTGCAGGAACTGCGGGCCCTTCAAGAGTCGTTGATTGCGCAGCGTGCGCACGAGCGCGCCGATATCGTGACCGTCGATGGGGCCGATGTAATTGAACCCGAGCGCCTCGAAAAGGCCGCCCGGCAGGATCATCCCCTTGAAATACTCCTCGGAGCGGCGCGCGAACTCCCAGGCGACCGGCATCTTGGCGAGCACCTTCTTGCCTGTTTCGCGCAGCGCCGCGTACTTGCGGCTCGAGAGCACACGTGTGAGGTACTTCGAGAGCGCACCCACGTTCTCCGAAATCGACATGTCGTTGTCGTTGAGCACGACGAGCAGGTCGGTGCGCAGAGATCCCGCGTTATTGAGCGCCTCGAAGGCCATGCCGGCCGTCATCGCGCCATCACCGATCACGGCGACGACGCGCCGCGAGGTGCCTTCTCGTTCGGCGGCGACCGCCATGCCGAGCGCTGCGCTGATCGAAGTGCTCGAGTGACCCACGCCGAAGGTGTCGTACACACTCTCCGCGCGGGTGGGGAAGGGCGCGAGCCCGTCCTTTTGCTTGACGGTGTCGAGCCGATCACGCCGGCTCGTGAGCACCTTGTGCGGATAGGCCTGGTGGCCGACATCCCACACGAGACGATCCTCGGGAGTCTCAAACACGTAGTGCAGCGCGACCGTGAGCTCGACCGTGCCGAGGCCGGCCGCGAAGTGACCGCCGCGCGTGGCGACGGTGTTGATCAAATATTGACGCAGCTCATGGCAGACCGCACCCAAGGACTCGACCGGCAGTGCGCGCAGGTCGGCCGGAGAGCTGATCTTTGAGAGCAACGGATAACGTTCGTCGAGCGTGGTCATGGCAGCGCGACAGTGTATTAGTTCGCGCGGCCGATGACGAAATCGGCTAGCGCTGCGAGCCCCTTTCCGGCCGCTCCGAGCGGGGCGAGCGCGGCATGCGCCCGGGCCCGTTGCGCCTCGGCGGCCGCTTTGGCGCCCTCGAGACCCATGAGGCTCGTGTAAGTGGGCTTATCGTGGGCCGCATCCGCCCCGGCGATCTTGCCGATGGTGTCGGTTGTGCCCGTCACATCGAGGATGTCGTCCTGGATCTGGAACGCGAGGCCGATGGCCGCGCCGAACTCGTGCAGCGCCTGCCACTTCGGTCCCGAGAGCACGCCCGCTGCGGCCGCACCGAGCAGCACCGAGGTTTCGATGAGCGCACCGGTCTTGAGCCGATGCATGCGCTGCAACGCCGGGACGTCGAGCTTGCGGCCGACCGATTCGAGATCGATGGCCTGACCGCCGGCCATCCCTGCGGTGCCGATGCCGCCGGCGAGCAGGCGCACCATGGTGAGCCGACGCACGGCTTCTTCGGGCGATTGATCCGCAGGACCTGCGAGTCGCTCGAAGGCCACTGCCTGCAGCGCATCGCCCGCCAAGATCGCCGTCGCTTCATCGAACGCTTTGTGGCACGAGGGACGCCCGCGTCGCAGATCGTCATCGTCCATCGCAGGCAGGTCGTCGTGGATCAGGCTGTAGACGTGGATGAGTTCGACCGCCGCGGCCGGATCGTCCAAAGATTCGAGTGAGGCACCGAGCGCGACGCCTGCGGTGTAGACGAGCGTCGGTCGCAAGCGCTTGCCACCCCCGAGCGCGCTGTAACGCATCGCTTCGATGAGGCGGGTCGAGCCCGATCCTGACAAAGGTAGCGCGCGTTCGAGCACGCGCTCGATCCGCTCGCGGTAATCCATGCTCACTCGTCCTGCGCGGCCTCGTCATCCTCGTCCGCATCGAAGCGTTCGAGGCTCGCCGCGCCGTCGCGCTTGAGCAGGATATCGACCCGGGCCTGAGCCGCATCGAGCGCGCCTTGGCAGTCGCGGGTGAGGGCGATGCCCTTCTCAAAAGATTTCAAGGATTCTTCGATGGGCAGGTCCCCGGTCTCGAGCTTTTCGACGATGGCTTCGAGTTCGGCGAGGGATTTTTCGAAATCGGGTGTGCGCTTGGCTTTGCTCATGGCGGATTCTCGGCGGGTTGACGGTGGGGGGTGCCCCGACTACATTCAAAGGCCCGTTAGACAGAGTCTAACCGGTTCCCAAGGACTTCCGACACAAGGAGTGATTCCGTGCAACTCAAAGGCAGCAAGACCGAAAAGAACCTGAAAGACGCCTTCGCGGGTGAGTCTCAGGCCAACCGCCGTTATCTTTATTTCGCAGCCAAGGCCGACGTCGAAGGCTTCAACGACGTGTCTGCCGTGTTCCGCTCGACCGCCGAAGGCGAGACCGGCCACGCCCACGGCCACCTCGAGTACCTCGAGGCGGTGGGTGACCCGGCCACGGGTCTGCCGATCGGTGACACCAAGTCGAACCTGAAGGCGTCCATCGCCGGCGAGACGCACGAGTACACCGACATGTACCCGGGCATGGCGAAGACCGCTCGTGACGAGGGATTCGACGAAATCGCCGACTGGTTCGAAACGCTGGCCAAGGCCGAGCGTTCGCACGCGAACCGTTTCACCAAGGCGCTCGAGTCGATCTAAGTCGCTCTCCGGTACGGCGGCGTCGGTTGCCCCAAGGCGCCGACGTCGCCGTTCTGATTCTGGCGAGCGCATTGCCCAGGGAGAGGGACGATGAGCCAAAGCACCATCACCGGCGGCCGCGAAGGGTCACTCGAGGCGCCGATCCGTCATCCGCTCAACTGGCGAGATCCCTCGTTCTACGACGAGGCCGCCCTCGAGAAAGAACTCGAGCGCGTATTCGATATCTGTCACGGCTGTCGCCGTTGTTTCTCGCTCTGCAATAGTTTCCCCACCTTGTTCGATGCGGTCGACGAAGCACCCTCGTGCGAACTCGATACCGTCGACAAGAAGGTGTACTGGGACGTCGTCGATCACTGTTACCTCTGTGACATGTGCTACATGACGAAGTGTCCTTATGTTCCGCCGCACCCTTGGAACCTCGACTTCCCGCATCTCATGCTGCGCGCCAAGGCCATCAAGGCCAAAAAAGGCGAAGTGCGGGTGCGCGATAAAATTCTCTCCGCGACCGACGTGGTCGGCCGTATCGCGGGCATCCCGGTGATTGCGCAGGCGGTCAACGCGGTCAACAAAACCGACATCGGCCGCACGCTGCTCGATGCCACGCTCGGTGTCGCCACCGATGCGCCGATTCCCGAGTACCACTCGAACAGTGCGCGTCGCCAGCTGGCCGGTCGCGAGCTCAAGGTTCAGGCCAAGCCCACCGACGAGACCCGCGGCAAGGTCGTGCTCTTTACCACCTGCTACGGCAATCGCAACGAACCCGATCTCAACCTCGATCTCGTCAAAGTATTCGAGCACAACGGCATTCCCGTGAAGATCGTGTCGCAGGAAAAATGCTGCGGCATGCCGAAGCTCGAACTTGGCGATCTCGAGACCGTCGCGCGCCACAAAGACACCAACATCCCCGCGCTCAAGCAGGCGATCGACGAGGGGTATGACATCGTCGCGCCCATTCCGTCGTGCGTACTCATGTTCAAGCAAGAGTTGCCGCTGATGTTCCCTGAAGATGCCGATGTACAAGCCGTGAAGGCACGCATCTTCGATCCCTTCGAGTACCTCATGCTGCGCCACAAGGCCGGGCTCTTGCGGACCGATTTCACCGACGAGCTCGGCAAGGTGAGCTATCACGTGCCCTGTCATCTTCGCGTGCAGAATATCGGCCTCAAGACGCGCGACGTGCTTAAGCTCGTGCCCAACACAACCATCGACGTGATCGAGCGCTGCTCGGGGCACAACGGCACCTACGCCGTGAAGAAAGAGTTCCGCCCCGCCTCGGTCAAGATCGGCAAGCCCGTCATGAATCGCGTCGAGAAAGCGAACCCCGACCATTACACCTCGGACTGCCCGATGGCCGGCCACCAGATCGAGACGGGCCTCAAGGATCCGAAGGAACCCGAACACCCGCTCAAGTTGCTCCGGAAGGCTTACGGAATCTGACGCCATGCAAAAACTCACCACAGCCGATCTGATGACCCTCGAGACCTACGCGCGAGAGCGCCCGGCGTTTCGCAGCAAGATCATCGCGCACAAGAAAACTCGAACCGTGCCGGTGGGGCCGAACACGACGTGGCTCTTCGAGGACCGACTGACCATTCACTACCAAGTGCAGGAAATGCTGCGTACCGAGCGGATCTTCGAGCCCGAGGGCATCGCCGAAGAACTCGACGCCTACAACCCGCTCATCCCCGATGGCCGCAACTGGAAAGTGACGCTGCTCGTAGAGTTCGCCGATCCGACAACCCGTCCGCAGCATCTCGCGCAGCTCAAGGGCATCGAAGATCGTTGCTACGTGCAAGTCGCCGATTTCTCGCGCGTCTACGCCATCGCCGACGAAGATCTCGAGCGCGAGAACGAAGAGAAGACCTCGTCTGTGCACTTTCTGCGTTTCGAGCTCAGCGACGCCATGGTGGGTGCACTGCGCTCAGGTGCGCGGCTTGTCATCGGTATCGACCACGCGAATTACACGCACGCGAACGATGCATTGCCCGAAGTGTCGCGCAAGGCCTTGCTCGCCGACCTCGACTAGGTCGATTTAGCCTAGAATTGGGGGATGGCCAAAGACTACGACGCCTCGGCGATTGAGGTCCTCTCCGGGTTGGAGCCTGTTCGGCGCCGCCCGGGCATGTACACCGACACCAGCCGACCCAATCACCTCGCGCACGAGGTCGTCGACAACAGCGTCGACGAAGCGCTCGCGGGACACGCCAAGCAAATCGACGTCACCGTTTACAAAGACGGCTCGCTCGAAGTCACGGACGATGGCCGTGGCATGCCGGTCGACATCCACCCCAAAGAAAAAGTGAGCGGCGTCGAGCTCATCCTCACGCGCTTGCACGCGGGCGGCAAATTCGACAGCGGCAGCTACAACTTCTCCGGTGGTTTGCACGGCGTCGGCGTGTCGGTGGTCAACGCGCTCTCCAAGCAACTCGAGTGCTGGGTTCGTCGTGGCGGCAAGGAATACAACATCGGTTTTCGCGACGGCAAAATCAGCTCCAAGCTCGAAGTCGTCGGCACGGTGGGGCAGCGCAATACGGGTACTACCGTTCGCTTCTGGCCCGACCCCAAATTCTTCGACTCCGACAAGTTCTCGGTGCCGCAGCTGCGCCACACGCTCAAGGCCAAGGCCGTGCTGTGCCCGGGTCTGCGCATCACGTTCACCAACGAAGCGACGGGCGAAAAGGACAGCTGGTTCTTCGCCGGCGACCTCGGTGCCTATCTCGTCGACGAACTCGGCAAGGCCGAGCGCCTGCCCACGGAGCCCATCGCGGCCAAACGTGAGCAAGATCAAGACAGCGTCGACTTCGCGCTCTGCTGGGCGCCCGACAGCGAAAGCGCCATGGCCGAGAGCTACGTCAATCTCATTCCGACCTCCGATGGTGGCACTCACGTCAACGGTCTGCGCGGCGGTACGGCTGCTGCCGTGCGTGAGTTCTGCGAGTTCCGCAACCTCTTGCCGCGTGGCATCAAGCTCGCGCCCGAAGACGTGTGGGACGGCGTGCGCTACGTGCTCTCGATCAAGATTCGCGAGCCGCAGTTCGCCGGGCAGACCAAAGAACGACTCGCCTCGCGCGATGCCGCGCAGCTCGTCGAGGGATATGCCAAAGACGCCATCGGTCTCTGGCTCGCGCAACATCCCGATGCGGGTGAGCGTATTGCGCAGTTCGCCATCGAGAATGCGACGCAGCGTCTCAAGGCCGCTCAAAAAGTGCAGCGCAAGCGTATTTCCGGTGGACCTGCGTTACCCGGCAAGCTTGCCGATTGCGCAGGCGACGATCCCTCGCGCTCCGAGCTCTTTTTGGTCGAAGGTGATTCGGCCGGTGGTTCGGCGAAGCAAGCCCGCGACAAAGATTTCCAGGCCATCATGCCGCTGCGCGGCAAGATCCTGAATACCTGGGAGCTCGAGCCCGGCGAGATCGGCTCATCGGCCGAAGTACACGACATCAGTGTCGCGATCGGCATCGACCCGGGCACGTCCGACCTCTCAAGACTGCGTTACCACAAGGTCTGCATTCTCGCCGATGCCGACTCGGACGGTCAGCACATCGCGACCTTGCTCTGCGCGCTCTTTTTGCGGCATTTCAGGCCGCTGGTCGCGCAGGGCCACGTCTACGTCGCGATGCCGCCGCTCTATCGCATCGATGCGGGCAAGCAAGTGTTCTACGCTCTCGACGATGCCGAACGCGACGCCTTCCTGCAGCGCCTCACCGATGAAAAAGTGAAGGCGAAGCCGCAGGTCACGCGCTTCAAGGGTTTGGGTGAAATGAACCCCTCGCAGTTGCGTGAGACCACGATGGACCCGCGTACGCGGCGACTCGTGCAGCTCACGCTCGATGCGGCCGATCAAACCGACAGTCTCATGGACATGCTGCTCGCCAAGAAACGCGCCGCCGATCGTCGCGAATGGCTCGAGCAGAAAGGCAATCTCGTACAGGTGAGCGTCTGATGCAGAAGCAGGAATTGGGTTTCGAAGGTGTCGAGCGTCAACCGCTGCGCGCCTTCACCGAGAAGGCGTATCTCGAATATTCGATGTACGTCATCCTCGATCGCGCACTGCCTGCCATTGGCGACGGGCTCAAGCCCGTGCAGCGACGCATCATCTACTCGATGAGCGAGCTCGGCCTCTCGGCCGTCTCGAAGCACAAGAAGTCCGCGCGCACCGTGGGCGATGTCATCGGCAAGTTCCATCCACACGGCGACTCGGCCTGTTACGAGGCGATGGTGCTGATGGCGCAGCCTTTTGCTTATCGCTATCCCATTGTTGATGGGCAGGGCAACTGGGGCTCGCAAGACGACCCGAAGTCCTTCGCGGCCATGCGCTACACCGAAGCGAAGCTCACCCGTTACGCCGAAGTGTTGCTCAAAGAACTCGGCGAAGGCACAGCCGACTGGGTACCAAACTTCGACGGCACGCTCGAAGAGCCGCAGGTGTTGCCGGCGCGTTTGCCCAATCTGCTGCTGAACGGCACGACCGGCATCGCAGTCGGAATGGCCACCGACATTCCGCCGCACAATTTGCGCGAAGTGGCGCAAGCCTGCATCCATTTGCTCGATGAGCCCGAGGCGACGACGCGCGCGCTCATGAAGTTCGTGAAGGGTCCCGACCTGCCGACCGGTGCCGAGATCGTCTCGCCGCGTTCCGATCTCGTCGATTTTTATGAAAAGGGCACGGGCAGTTTCAAGGCCCGCGCAACCTACACCATCGAAGATGACTGCATCGTCATCGAAGCGCTGCCGTACCAGACCTCCGGCTCGCGCGTACTCGAGCAGATCGCCGAGCAGATGCGCGCCAAGAAATTGCCGATGGTCGATGACCTGCGCGATGAGTCCGATCACGAAAACCCGACGCGCCTCGTCATCGTGCCGAAGGGCCGCAAGTTCGACGCCGAACAACTCATGGCGCATTTGTTTGCGACCACCGATCTCGAGCGCAACTATCGGGTGAACCTGAACGTCATCGGCCTCGACGGGCGTCCGCGCGTCATGGGGCTGCGTGACATCCTCACCGAGTGGCTCGAGTTCCGCATCTCGACGGTCAAGCGTCGCCTCGAGTGGCGACTCGACAAAGTCTCGAAGCGCCTGCATATCCTCGATGGATTGCTCATCGCGTACCTCAATCTCGATGAGGTGATCCGCATCATCCGTCGCGAAGATGAACCCAAGCCTGTGCTCATGAAGCGCTTCAAGTTGAGCGAAGAGCAGGCCGAGGCCATCCTCGAAACCAAACTCCGTCACCTCGCCAAGCTCGAAGAAATGAAGATCCGCGGCGAGCAGGAAGAGCTCGCCAAGGAGCGCGATGGGCTCGAAGCCATCCTCGGCAACAAGAAGCGTCTGCACAAATTCGTCGGCGACGAACTCGCCGCCGATGCCGAAAAATACGGGGATGCGCGTCGCTCGAAGATCGTCGAGCGCGAAGCCGCGCAGGCTATCGACGAGACGGCGCTCATCGCCAACGAACCGGTCACCGTAGTGCTGTCCTCGGGGGGTTGGGTGCGCGCGGCCAAGGGCCACGAGATCGACCCGAGGTCGTTACAGTACAAAACGGGCGATGCGTTCCAGGCGGCCGTGCGCGGGATGTCGCTGCAGCAGGCGGTGTTCCTCGACACCACGGGACGCACCTACTGCCTGGCGGCGCACTCGTTGCCGTCGGCTCGCGGACTCGGCGAGCCGCTCTCGGGTCGTCTCAACCCGCCGGACGGTGCCAAATTCGCCGGCGTGATGATGGGTGATCCGGAGGGGCTGTGGTTGATCGCCTCCGATGCGGGCTACGGGTTCACGGCGCGCCTCAAAGATCTCATCACCGATCGCAAGGCCGGCAAGACCGTGCTCAATCCGCCTGAGAATTCTTTTGCCTTGCCTCCGGCGTTCGTGCCCTCCGAGAAGAGTCTCGTCTGTGTCTCGATCGTCGACGCAGACGGCGAAAACGGTCGACTGCTCGCGTTCCCGGTGAAAGATATTCCCGAGATGCCGCGCGGCAAGGGCAACAAGCTTTTCAATATTCCGACGGCGCTCGCCAAAGAGCGCGCCGAGGTCGTCATCGGCGCGGTCGCCGTCGAGCCGGGAGGCTCACTGCTCGTGCACACCGGCGAGCGTTCGATGACGCTCTCGTGGGGAGATCTTAAAGATTACGTCGGCGCTCGTGCTCAGCGGGGTGCCGTGCTGCCGCGCGGCTGGCGTCGCGTGACGCGGCTCGAGGCGGTGGCGGCGTCGTAAGGCGGCGTTACGCCCGAGCGACGATCATCGTCTTCGAGGCCGCACCCGGTATCTCTCGCACGAGTTTCGGCACGAGATAGCCGGGTAAGGCGCTCGTCATCGTCTCGATGATCTCGAGGGCTCGCGACTCGCGCACCTCGAAATGCGCACTGCCCCTGACCCGATCGAGCAGGTGCAGGTAGTAGGGCAGTACGCCATGCGTATGCAGCGTACGTGAGAGCGTTGCGAGCGTCGCCGCATCGTCGTTCACGCCCCGCAATAACACTGATTGATTGAGCAGCAACGCGCCGGTCGTGCGCAGTCGGGCGAGTGCCTCGAGCGCATCACCCTGCAGTTCCTGCGCATGATTGACGTGCAGTACGATCGTCACGCGCCAAGGCAGTGAGCGAACCCAGTCGATGAAGCCCGCGTCGATGCGCGAGGGCAGCACGATGGCGTTTCGCGAGTGCAGGCGCAGTGAGTTCAAGTGCGCAATGCCCTTGAGCGAGTTCGTAAGCGCGTTCAGTCGTGCATTGCTCAAAGAAAGCGGATCGCCGCCACTCAAGATCAGCTCTTCGATCGAGGGGTCTGCCGCGACCGATGCGATGGCTTCTCGCCAGCGACCCGTCTCGGCTTGCTGGTCCTCGTAAGGGAACTCGCGCCTGAAGCAGTAACGACAGTGCACCGCGCACGCACCGGTCGTGACGAGCAATGCGCGGCTCGAGTATTTGCGTAAGAGCCCCGGTGCTTGCCGATAGCCCGACTCACCGATCGGGTCGCTACCGAAGCCCACGGTCTCGATGAGCTCTTCGCCGAGCGGCAACACCTGACGCAGCAACGGATCGGCAGGGTCGCGAGGACGCATGCGCGCCACGAAACTTCGGGGCACTCGCAGCGGAAAGAGCTTCGCCGCCGCCTCGGCGGGGGCCAGCCACTCCGAACCTAGATCGAGCGCACACAACAACTCCGCCGGGTCCGTGATGGCCTCGGCGAAATGCTGTTGCCAAGTGGAATCGGGCGGGTTTAGGTGGCGGGTGTTGGAGGTTGCCGTTATCATACGCGGCCTTTTCGGCCCAGATATTCTGGGCTTCACCGAGCGCGAACGCAAAGCGGAAGACTCAAATGGGCAGCTACAACACCAGCGAATTCAAATCCGGCCTCAAGATCCTCATCGACGGCGACCCGTACGTCATCGTCGAAAACGAAATGGTGAAGCCGGGCAAGGGTCAGGCCTTCAACCGCGTTCGCGTGCGCAATCTCAAGACAGGTCGCACGGTCGAGAAGACCTGGAAGTCCGGTGACTCGGTCGAGTCCGCCGACGTCGTCGACGTCGATATGCAGTACCTCTATCAGGACGGCGACTTCTTCCACTTCATGGTGCCCGACAACTTCGAGCAGCACACGGCCAGCAAAGAAGCGGTCGGTGATGGCGCTCAGTGGTTGAAGGACGGTGTCACCTGCATCGTGACGCTCTGGAATGGCGTGCCGCTCGTCGTGACGCCGCCACCGCACATCGAAGCGACCATCGTCGAGACCGACCCGGGCGTGCGTGGCGACACCGCAACCGGTGGCCAGAAACCCGCGAAGCTCGAGACCGGCGCTGTCGTGCGTGTGCCGCTCTTCATCAACCAAGGTGAAGTCATCCGCGTCGACACGCGAACGGGCGAGTACATCTCGCGCGCGAAGCAGTGAATCTTTGACGTCGCCCGCAAGGGCGACGACGGCGACCCTCAGCGCGGCCGCTTCTGCTCGAAGTTCCAGGTGTGCTCGACGATCGTCTCGAGCGACGAATAGTTAGGCGTCCAGCCGAGCGTTGATCGTGCGGCCGTCGCATCGGCGACGAGCCTCGGCGGATCGCCTGCGCGACGCGCCTCTTTCAACACCTTGAAGTCCCGACCTGTCACGCGTCGAACGGTCTCGATCACCTCGAGTACCGAGAAGCCATCGCCATTGCCGAGGTTGTACTGCTGACTGCCCGCACCGCAGAGCAGCGACTGCAGCGCAAGCCAATGCGCCTCGCACAAATCGACGATATGCACGTAGTCACGGATGCAGGTGCCATCCGGCGTGTCGTAATCCGTGCCGAACACCGCGATCGACGGGCGTCGGCCCGACGCCGCTTGCAGCGTGAGCGGAATCAAATGACTTTCCGGATCGTGCCGCTCGCCGAGTGCGCCCGAGGGGTCGGCACCGGCCGCATTGAAATAACGCAGACACACCGCGCGAAGCCCATGCGCTCGATCCAGATCGTCGAGGATCTGTTCGACCATGTGCTTCGTGCGGCCGTAAGGGTTGATCGGTGAGCGGGGATGACGCTCGTCGATGGGTGAGGACTGCGGTGTGCCGAAGATCGCTGCGGTCGAGGAGAAAATGAACTTGTCGATTTTTGCGGTCTGCATCGCCTCGAGCAGGGTCAGCGTATTCGAGACATTGTTGCGGTAATACTTGAGCGGCAAGCGCACCGACTCGCCCACCTCGATGTGCGACGCGAAATGCATCACCGCATCGAACGTGCGGCTTGCGAAGAGCGAGTCGAGGAGGGTGCGATCGGCGATATCGCCCTGCACGAACTCGCCGCAGGTGACGGCATCACGATGGCCGCTCGAAAGACTATCGAGCGTGACCACCTCAACGCCCGCTTCGCCCAGGCGCTTGACCATGTGCGAGCCGATATAACCCGCACCACCGACGACCAAAATTTTCAGTGCCATATTCAAGCCGCCCGTCGCAGGTGAAGATCGATATGGATGTCTTCGTACGGACATCGCACCCCGCCTGTATCAGTGCGCTCGACGAGCCCCATATCGGTGAGTGCGGCGATATCGCCGTGTACTCGCTTCACATCACGCCCGACGCGACGCGCCAACTCGCGAAGCGGAATTTCACCTTCGCCCATCAGAGCGCGAACGAGTGCCCAGCGAAGCGCGGTCAATCGGGACAAAAAAAGCTCGGGCGCTTCGAAGCTCAGCGACTCGCCTCGGTATCCGCCTGATTGTACTTTACGTCGTGCCGTCGACATGAACGACTTGAGATCCGGGTTGATCGTGATTTTCAACGTTCGCCGCGCCATCGTTCTATCCCCAAAGCTTGCCGCAAAGTATGAGTGCCTCATCTTCCGTTGGCAATCTCGCCAACACCGAAATTAGCGCATCAAATCAACCAGCGATGAGTCAGCGAGTGAAATGGGTTCCCGCCACAATCGTCGCCACGATCTTCTCGAGCCCCCGGCGATCGAAGTCGTCGAAGCGCTCGAATAGCGGGCTGTCGAGATCGAGGACGCCGACGAGCTCACCGGTGCGGGGGCCGGTGGTGGCGATAATCGGCACGACGATCTCAGAGTTCGAGGCGGAGTCGCAGGCGATATGCCCTGGGAACTCATGCACGTTTTTGACGAGTACGGTCTCGCGACGTGCGGCGGCAGTGCCGCACACTCCTCGGCCGATCGCGATGCGCACGCACGCGGGTTTTCCTTGAAACGGTCCGAGCACGAGCTCGTTCGAGCCTGAGGCGAGCAAATAGAACCCAGCCCAGTTGAGTTTGGGCAGCGCGAGATAGAGCAGCGCTGCGGCGTTGGCGAGATTGGCGATTGCATCGGTTTCGCCGGTGAGCAGCGCGCGCATCGAGGCTTCGAGTTCATCATAGCCTTTGGCCTTGCTTGCGGCGTCGTGTCCAAAATCCGGTGTGTCGAAGGCGTTGCTCATCCTGATCTCTCACGCGTACTCGATGGTAAAACTGACGACCTCGTCGATCCGCTTCGCGCCGACCGCCACCATCATGGCGCGATCAAAGCCGAGTGCGACGCCCGAGCAGGCGGGTAATCCCGCCTCGAGTGCCGCGAGCAAGCGCTCGTCGATCGGCATCTGGGGCAAGCCCTGCGCACGTCGCGCTGCATTATCCGCCATGAACCGCTCCCGTTGCTCATTCGCGTCGGAGAGTTCCTGAAATCCGTTGGCGAGCTCGATGCCATCGGCATAGATCTCGAACCGCAGCGCCACGCGCGGATCGGCGGGGTCGAGTTGCGCCAGCGCCGCCTGCGAGGCGGGGTAGTGGGTGAGGGCGAGCCACTCGCCTTGGCCGAGTGTCGGGCCGATCACGGCGCCCATCAAAAAATCGAGTAGTTCGTCACGACCGAGTCCAGTCAAATTGTGGCCGGTAAGCCCATGCGTCGCAGCGATCTTCGCCAGATCTTCCGTCGGCACTTCGAGCGGATCGATCTGCAGCGAGGTCTGAAACACCTCGCGATACGTCACCTGCCGCAACGCGCGCGCTGTGCCGCCCACACGGGTCACGAGAGCATCGAGCAGCGCAGCGACTTCTTGAATGAGGCCCGCCATCTCGAGCCCGACGCGATACCACTCGAGCATCGTGAATTCCGGGTTGTGCAAACGGCTGCGCTCATCAGCGCGGACGACTTTGCAGAGCTGATACACATCACCCATGCCCGCCGCGAGTAATCGCTTCATGGCGTACTCGGGCGAGGTCTGCAAAAAAAGTCGTCGCTCACCGAGCCCAAGCTCGACAGGTCGCAGGTTAACGTCGGTCACCGCGGCATTCACGAGCATCGGCGTCTCGACCTCGAGCACCGCTCGCGTTTCAAAGAATTGACGGACCGTCTCGAGCAACGCCGCTCGCTGCGCAAGGCGTTCGCGCGTTGCCGAAGGAAGCCAGCGGTCCGTCGCTGAAGAGGCCATTAAATAAGCCCGCGATCTCAGCCGCCAATTCGACGGCCGATCGTCTCGCCCATCCGCACGATGCGGCCGGTCGCAAGATGCGGCGCCCACTCGATCGTGTCTTTGGGGAAGAGCAGGATCACCGTCGAGCCCATGTTGAAGCGTCCCATCTCATCACCGCGCGCCGCCGCAAAGGGCGTACCGCCACGATCGATGTTGAGCCGGGTCAGCTTTCGCGGCCGTCGCGGCGCGACTTCGCCGTGCCACACGGTTTCCATGGAGCCGACGTTGAGCGCGCCGATGAGGAGCAGCGCATGCTCGAGTCCTTCGCCCTCAAAGAAACAGGCGATGCGCTCGTTACGCGCAAAAAGATTGGCGACGCCGTCGGCCGTCACGCGGTTTACGCTGAAAAGGCGCCCCGGCACATACCATGCATCGCGTAGGGTACCGGCCATCGCCATGTGAATACGGTGATAGTTGTAGGGCGCAAGATAAATCGTCGCGAAGTGCCCACCGCGAAATCGCTCGACCCACTCGCGACGCGAGGCGAGCAGCGCATCGAGCGTGTAATGACGACCCTTCGCCTGCAGAACGCGGTCATCGTCGATACGACCGATTTCACTGACCGTCCCGTCGACAGGGCAGGCGAGTTCGAGCGGATCGGCAGGCAAGGGCCGCGCATCGTGCTTGAGTGCGCGCGTGAAGAACGCATTGAACGACTCGAATGCGAGCGGATCGCTCACGAGCGCGTCACTCAAGTCAGGTTTGAAGCCCTTGACGAAGTTCGAGATCAGTAGATTCTTGAACCACGGCGTTTGGCTGCGCGCCGCGGCGTGGATGAGCCGCGAAATACCGTGTTGCGGCAGAACGTGTTGCAGCGCGATGAACGCGCGGGCGGCGGTGGATGGCACAATGTCTGACATGCGCAAAGTATCCCACACGCCCACCCGTCCCCGACCCCCCACCGTGCTCGAGGCCTTGGCCCATGGCGCGATGGCGCTCGATCGGGCTGGGGTCTTCTTTGGTCATGGTACCGACAACGCCGAGGATGATGCGGCGGCGATTTTGTTTCACGTGCTGGGTCTCAAGGCCGCGCCGAGCCCCGCGGTCTACCGCCGGCGACTGACGCTCCGCCAGACCGTGGCTTACGAGGCGCTGCTCGAGCTGCGTATCTCGACGCGACGCCCGGCGGTGTACCTCACGGGTCGCACCTGGTTCGCGGGACTGCCGATGCGCACCGACCCTCGGGCGCTCATTCCGCGCTCACCCATCGCCGAGCTCATCGAAAATCAGTTTCGACCGTGGATCGACCCGGCGCGCGTCAAGCGTGTGCTCGATCTTTGCACCGGAGGCGGTTGCATCGCGCTCGCCGCCGCGCACTACCTGCCAAAAGCAAAAGTCGACGGGACGGATATCTCCGATGAGGCGCTCGAACTTGCGCGTGAGAACGCACGCGACTTGCGGCTCTCGCGCCGTGTCCGCTTCGCGAAATCGGATCATTTCGCGGCCCTCGAAGGCCGTCGGTACGATATCATCGTCTCGAATCCACCCTACGTCGGGGCGCGCGAGATGCGTTCGCTGCCTCCCGAGTACGAACACGAACCGCGCCTCGCGTTGGCGGCAGGCAAACAGGGTCTCGATTCGGTGCGCGTCATCCTCAAGCAGGCGGCGCGGCACCTCACCCCAGGAGGTCTCCTGGTCGTCGAGGTGGGCAACACCGAGACGCAGGTCCGACGCCAGTGGCCACGCGTGCCGTTTACCTGGCTCGAGTTCGAGCGTGGCGGTGGCGGCGTATTTTTGTTGACCCGCGAGCAGCTGCAACGTCATGTCCGGTAACACCATCGGTCGCCTGTTTCAGGTGACGACCTTCGGCGAGAGCCACGGTCCGGCACTCGGCTGCATCATCGACGGCTGTCCGCCGGGCCTCGAGATCTCCGAGGCCGATTTCACGCGCGATATCGACCTCCGTCGCACCGGCACCTCGAAGTTCGTCAGTCAAAGAAAAGAAGAAGACGCCGTGCGTATTCTCTCGGGCGTCTTCGAAGGGCGAACCACGGGTACCTCCATCGGGCTCGTCGTCGAGAACACCGATGCGCGCTCGCGCGATTACGACAAGATCAAAGATCGGTTCCGCCCCGGGCACGCCGACTACACCTATCAGCAAAAATACGGATTCCGCGACTACCGTGGCGGCGGACGCTCCTCCGCGCGCGAGACGGTCATGCGCGTCGCCGCAGGTGCCGTCGCTCGCAAGTATCTCGCCACGCGTCTTGGCATCGAGATCCACGGCTATCTGAGCCAGATCGGCTCGCTCGTGCTCGACCCGATCGCGCCCGAGACGGCCTACGACAATCCGTTCTTCTGCCCCGATCCCTCGCGCGTCAAAGAATTGGAAGACCTCATCTGGAAGCTGCGCGAAGAGGGCGACTCCATCGGCGCGCGCATCACCGTCATCGCCAAGGGCGTGCCGCCGGGGCTCGGTGAGCCGGTGTTCGATCGCCTCGATGCCGATCTCGCCTACGCGATGATGGGCATCAACGCGGTCAAAGCCGTCGAGGTGGGTGCAGGGGTGCAGGTTGTCGCGCAGCGCGGCAGCGAGCATCGCGATGAGCTCACGCCGACCGGCTTCACGAGCAACAACTCGGGCGGCGTGCTCGGGGGTATTTCGAGCGGCCAGGACATCATCGTCCATGCCTCGCTCAAGCCCACTTCGAGCATTCAGGTGCCGGGTCGCACCATCACGGTCGATGGCGAGCCCGCCGAGATCATCACCACCGGTCGTCACGACCCGTGCGTCGGCATTCGGGCGACGCCCATCGCCGAGGCGATGATGGCGATCGTGCTCATGGATCATTGGCTGCGCCATCGCGCGCAGAACGGCGACGTCAAATCGACGACGCCGGTCATCACGAAATCGGAGAAGAATCGATGAGTCGTCAGTGGAATGTCGCCGTGCTCGGTGCAACCGGCCTCGTGGGCGACACCATCATCAAAGTTCTCGAGGAACGAAAGTTTCCGGTGGGCGAGCTCTATCCGCTCGCGAGCAATCGCTCGCTCGGCAAGAGCGTCGAGTTCAACGGCAAGACCTATCCCGTCGTCGACGTCGACACCTTCGACTTCTCCAAAGCGGATATCGGCCTGTTTTCCGCAGGCGGCGATGTTTCTCGAGTCGTCGCGCCGAAGGCGGCTGCGGCAGGCTGTGTCGTCATCGACAACACCTCCGAGTTTCGTTACGAGGACGACATTCCGCTCATCATCCCCGAGGTGAATGCCGCGGCGATCTCGCAGTTCACCAAGCGTCGCATCATCGCGAACCCCAACTGCTCGACCATCCAGATGCTGGTCGCGCTCAAACCCATTTACGACGCGGTCGGTATCGAGCGCATCAACGTCGCGACGTATCAGTCCGTGTCGGGTGCCGGCAAAGAAGCCGTCGAAGAGCTCGCCGAGCAGACCGTCGCACTCGTGAGCGGCAAGGGCCCGGTCAAGCCCAAGGTCGTCGCGGCGCAGATCGCCTTCAACGTTGTGCCGCAAATCGACAAGTTCATGGACAACGGCTACACCAAAGAAGAGATGAAGATGTTCTGGGAGACCCAGAAAATCTTTGGTGATCCCAACATCAAGGTCAACGCGACCACCGTTCGCGTGCCGGTGTTCTTCGGGCACTCCGAGGTCGTCAACATCGAGACCCGTCAAAAAATTACGGTGCCCGAGGTGCGCAAGCTGCTCGAGAAGGCGCCCGGGGTGAAGGTCATCGACAAGCGCGAGGCGGGCGGCTACCCGACGGCTGCCGTGCAGGCGGCGAACGACGATCGCGTTTTCGTCGGGCGCATCCGCGAAGACATATCGCACGAGCGCGGCCTCAATTTCTGGATCGTCTCCGACAACATCCGCAAGGGTGCGGCCACCAACAGCGTACAGATTGCGGAAATCCTCATTCGCGATCATCTTTGAGCGCAAGCGCGCTCAGCCGGGGGGGGTGACATCGTGACGCAACGCCAACATTCTTTGACTGTGCGAACTCGGGCGGCATGCCATCGTCTGCGCGCGGGTGTCGTGCTCGCACTGGCGCTCGGTGCAGCCAGTGCATCGGCGCTCGAGCTCGGTACCGCGAGGCTCGTCTCATCGCCGGGCTCGGCGCTCGAGATCGAAGTCGCGCTGCTCGAGGTCGGCGCCGATGAACTCGACACGCTCAGGCCGCAATTGCCCGCAGGTTCGCGTTCGCCCTCGCTCGCTTCAGCCTCGATCGAACTCGGTCAGTCTTCTTCAGGCGCGCCCGTCTTGCGCATTCGCACGGCAACGCCTGTCACGGCGGATGACGTGCGGTTCGTGGTCGTAGCCGATTGGGGTCGTGGCCGGCGGTTCCGCGAATACCTCGTTTCTTTGAGTGTGCCCGCGACGCCGGCGGCTCCCGTTGCGTCAGCACCAGCAGCGACAGTTCCCGCAGCGATAGCTCCTTCAGCAAGTCCCGTACCGACAGCACCTGCAGCGTCCACGGACTCTGCGCCCCGGCCCGCGGTGCGCATCGTGCGTCGCAACGAAACGTTGATGTCGATCTCGCGAGAATGGTCCGCGACCACCGGCGTGACGTTGCCGCAGGCGATGGTCGGCATCTACCGAGCGAACCCGACGGCCTTCGGACCCGGCGGCATGAGCGAGATGATCGTCGGCTCAGCCCTCACGCTGCCGGATACGGCCGCGCTCAACGCGACCTCGCCCGCGGAGGCGTCGAACGAAATCAGTCGGACACTCGGAATTTGGCGTACGGGAGGGGCGGCCTCCGCGCGACTCAGCGCGCCCGCGCCCGGCACGCAGACCCTGACCACGGCCCCGGCCGCAGCGTCCAAGCCGGCCCCGGCTGCAGCGTCCAAGCCGGCCCCGGCTGCCTCGGCGTCCGAGCCGGCGCCCGTCGCGGCGGCCTCCGCCCCCGCACCCACCGACGAGTCACCCGCCGCCACGCCGCTCGAGCCTGCGACGGTCTCCCCGGCCGAGCCCGAGACGCCAGAAGCGAAGGCGGCGCGTCTCGAAGCCGACCTGCAAGCGGCCGCGGCCGAAGTCGATGCCCTGAAGGCCCGCCTCGCCGCCGCAGAGGCCTCCTCGGGCCCCGTCTCCGATAACCAGGGGGGTTGGATGGTGGAGGCCCGTCGCTGGGCTGCCGAAGCCTGGTGGTCAATACCCGCTTTGCTGCTGATCTCGCTCGTTTTGCTGATTGCCTTTTTGGTCCGGGGTCGCCGTCGGGTCGAGGCAGAGGAGGCCGCCCCCCGCCAGGAGATGACCTACGACCTGCCGCCCCTCAAGGCCGCGGAGGACGCCGACCCGCTCATGGACGCGCCGCTGCGCGCCGCCCCCGAGCGCATCGCGCCGGTCGTCGTCCCTTCGATCTCGGCCACGCGTCCTGCCTCGCCGACCCTCGATGAAGACCTCGAGGGCGATCCGCCGCCGGTCGATGAAGCCGGCAGCAAGATCAACCTCGCGCGCGCCTTCATCGAGATGGGTCAGCACGATGCCGCCATCCTCGAACTGCAAGCGGCGCTGCGTCTCGGTGACGAAACGCAGCGAGCCGAGGCGATCCGCCTGCTCGACTCGCTGCCGAAGTCGTGACCCCTGACATCGTGACGTCAATCGCATGACCCGCTGGGCCATGGGTGTCGAGTACGACGGCACGCACTTCTGCGGTTGGCAGCACCAGCCCGGGTTACGCACGCTCGAAGATGCGTTTGCGACGGCGATCGGCACCGTCGCCGACCACAAAATTTCTTTGATCTGCGGCGGACGCACCGACGCTGGCGTACATGCAGCGGGGCAGGTGATCCACTTCGAGACCGAAGCTGCGCGCTCGCCGCGCGCCTGGGTGCTCGGCACCAATGCCAACCTCGATCGCAAGGCGAGTGTGCGTTGGGCGCTGCCCGTGCCTGAACATTTTCATGCGCGCTTCTCGGCAACTCGTCGTCACTATCGCTACAGCATCTTCAATCGCAGTGCGCGTTCGGCGTTGCACGACGGGCGGGCGACGTGGGTGCAGGCACCGCTCGATGTCGCGCGCATGCACGAGGGCGCGCAGCATCTCGTCGGCGAGCACGACTTCAGCGCGTTTCGATCGTCCGAGTGCCAATCGAACTCGCCCATTCGTCGTATCGATCATCTCTCGGTGCAGCGCGAGGGCGAGCTCGTCTACATCGACGTCGCCGCGAATGCGTTCTTGCACCACATGGTGCGCAACATCGCCGGGCTGCTGATCGAGGTGGGCCGTGGTCTGCGCCCGACCGACGAGGTCAAAACCCTGCTCGAGGGTCGCGACCGTCGGCGTAATGCGCCGACCGCCGAGCCCGAGGGGCTGTGCCTGCGCCGCATCGAGTACCCCGAGGCGTTCGGATTACCTGATCCGGTATAGTCGCCGCATGGCCTGGTTCGAAAAAATCGTACCCTCGCGCATCAAGACCGAGCGTCGTTCGCGTTCGGTGCCCGAAGGGCTTTGGATCAAGTGCACCGCTTGCGACTCGCCGCTCTATCGCGCCGAGCTCGAGCGTAATCTCTTCGTCTGCCCGAAGTGCGCGAACCACATGCGTATCGGTGCGCGCGATCGACTGCTGCGCTTTCTCGATCCCGACACCGCCAAAGAAATCGGTGAGCGCATCACGCCCGAAGATCCGCTCAAGTTCCGCGACAGCAAGCGCTATCGCGATCGCCTCTCTGCCGCTCAAAAAAGCACCGGTGAAAAAGACGCGCTGATCGCGATGTCGGGCACGCTCGAAGAGTTGCCGGTTGTCGCCTGCGCGTTCGAGTTCCAGTTTCTGGGTGGCTCGATGGGCTCGGTCGTGGGCGAGCGGTTCCGTCGCGCCGTCGATCACGCCATCGAGCACCGGGCACCGCTCACCTGCTTCTCGGCGAGCGGCGGTGCTCGCATGCAGGAAGCCCTGTTTTCGTTGTTGCAGATGGCCAAGACGAGCGCCGCACTCACCGAGCTGCAGGCCGCAGGTTTACCGTTCATCTCCGTGCTCACCGACCCGACGACGGGCGGTGTGTCGGCGAGTCTGGCGATGCTTGGCGATCTCAATATCGCCGAGCCGCGTGCGCTGATTGGTTTTGCCGGCCCGCGCGTCATCGAGCAGACCGTGCGTGAAAAACTCCCCGAAGGATTCCAGCGCAGCGAGTTTTTGCTCGAGCACGGCGTGATCGATCAGATCATCGACCGTCGCGATCTTCGGCCGCGCCTCGCCGAGTTGCTGCGCATGCTGATGTGTCAGCCCGCGGCGCCTCTGGCTGCCCATGCAGCTCCCTGACTGGCTCGCCCACCAACAGGCGCAGCACCCCAACGCGATCGAACTCGGACTCGACCGCGTGCGCGAGGTCGCGCAGCGCCTCAATCTTTTACCCTCAAGATATCCCTCGATCATCGTCGGCGGCACGAACGGCAAGGGCTCGACGGTCGCGTTCTTGACGGCCTTGTGTCGCGCTGCGGGTCTGCGTACCGGCACCTACACCTCGCCGCATCTGCAGCGCTACAACGAGCGCGTCGCGATCGACGGACACCCGGTCGATGACGCCACGCTGATCCGCGCCTTCGAGCGCATCGAGCAGGCGAGGGGCGATACGCCGCTCACCTTTTTCGAGTACGGCACCCTCGCGGCGTTCGTGATCTTTGACGAGGCGGCGGTTGGCGCAGCCGTCATCGAAGTCGGGCTCGGCGGTCGGCTCGATGCGACCAATATCATCGATGCCGACGTCGCCGTGCTGTGCTCGATCGGGCTCGATCACCAAGACTGGTTAGGACCCACGGTCGAGGATATCGGGCGCGAAAAGGCGGGCATCTTCCGCGAGCGACGGCCCGTGATCCTGGGGTCCCCCGAGATGCCGAAGAGCGTTCATGACGCCATCGCGCATCTGCAGTGCGAGGTTGCGCAGCTCGATCAGGATTTTTTCTTTGAGCAAGACGGCGAGGGATGGCGCTGGCGGGGCGCAGATCATGCGTTTGACTCCCTACCGCGGCCGGCGCTCCAAGGGCCCATCCAAATGCGCAATGCCGCAACGGCCATCGCGGCGTTCACGGCCTGGAAGAGGGTCTGCCCAACACCCAGCCGAGCACTCATCGCTCGCGGACTCACGACCGCCGATCTGCGCGGTCGGTTCCAGCGCGTCGCACCAACGGGGGCAGATGACCCCGAGTGGATCTTGGACGTTGCGCACAACGAAGACTCGGCTCGGGTGCTCGCCGAGGCGCTCAAGGCCACACCGACGCATGGCAAGACGCTCGGCGTCGTCGGCATCCTGCAGGACAAGGACGCCGTCACCATCGGCGAGTCGCTCGCCGGGGTCATCGACGAGTGGGTGCTCTGCGGGCTCGACGGTCCGCGCGGCAGCAGCGCCGAGGCGCTGCGCGCGCGACTGCCCGCGCGCTGTCGCAGCATTGCGCTCGCGCCCGATGTCTCCCATGGGTGTGCCACGGCGAGAGCACTCGCGCATCGCGGCGATCGCATCGTCGTCTTCGGATCCTTTCACGTGGTCGGTCCGGCGCTCGACTGGCTTGGTTTATAATTTCGGGCTTGGACACCGCGCTCAAACACCGGCTCACCGGTGCCGTCATTCTCGTTTTGCTGGCCGTGCTGCTGTTACCGGAGTTGTTGACCGGTTCGGGCGAGGCCGCGAAGTCGTCGTCGGCTGCCCAAAACGGCGCGGTCGATGGCGAGCGTCGCTTCGAAGTAGACCTCACCGAATCTGCGTCTGCCCCTGCGTCGGCGCTGCCGCAACCCCAATCTCAACCGCAGCCGCAGCCGGCGGTCGAAGCGCCCCTCGAATTGCCCGTACCGGCTACCGTGTCACCGCCCCCTGCGGCCGCCTCGTTGCCTGCGCCCGTTGTGGCGACGGTCCCTGATAAGGCGACCGTCACGCCCGCGCCCAAGGCCGAGCTCAAAACCGAGCCCAAAGCCGAACCCAAAGCCGAGCCCAAGATCGTCGCCAAAGTTGAGCCGACGCCTGAAGCCAAGCCCGCGGGCAGCTACTACGTTCAGATCGGCGTCTTCGTGAATGCCGCGAGTGCGCGTCGCCTCGAGCGTCAGCTGCGCGACAAGAAGTTTGCCGTCGTCGTCGATGAGATCACGCGTTCGGGAAAAACGATGTTCCGCGTGCGCGTCGGGCCCGAGAGCGATCGAGCGGCGGCGAACGCACTCGCAAAGAAACTCGCCGATGCCGGGCACAAAGGTTCGGTCGTGCAGTAGAATTCGCGCCGCGCTCTCTTGCGCGGCCAGAGGTTAGGGCATGACGTGGCTGGATATCATCATCACCGTCGTCTTCCTGGTCTTTGCCTTGATCGGACTCATGCGCGGCCTCATCGCTGAAGTGTTCAGTCTGCTCTCCTGGGTCGTCGCCCTTTACGTCGGCTCGCATTACGGCGAACTCGCGCGGCCCTACGTTGAGTCCTTCGTGACCAACGCCAAATATCAAGGCCTCGTCGCCTGCGTACTCGTCGGCATCGTCACGTTCATTGTCGTGACGCTCATCGGCATCCTGCTTAGCAAAAAAATCAACGCGACCATCTTCGCGCCCATCAATCGCATGCTCGGCATGTTGTTTGGTGCGGCACGCGGCGCTGTCATCGTCGGTTTCCTGACGTTGATTGCGCTGCAGTTCGGGATCGAAGACCAAGCCGTCTGGAAGGCTTCCAAGCTGCGCATGGCAGCGACCACTTCTGCAGAACTCCTCGACAGTCTCGTCGACTTCGAGGCGCTCCTCCGTAACCAAAGTATCATCGGGCGCCCGAGCGCTCCCACCTGATCATCACGAGGCGAACCCATGTGCGGCATTGCAGGTATCGTCGGTAAAAGTCCCGTCAATTCGCGGCTCTATGACGCGTTGACGGTGCTGCAGCACCGCGGACAAGACGCCGCCGGCATCGTCACCGCCGTCGACGGTCTCGTCTGCATGCGCAAGGGGCAGGGCCTCGTGCGCGACGTCTTCAGTCAGCAAGACATGCTGGAACTGCGCGGCAACATCGGCATCGGTCACGTGCGTTATCCGACCGCAGGCGGCGACAACGTCTCCGAGGCGCAGCCGTTCTATGTGAACGCGCCGTACGGCATCGTGCTCGGCCATAACGGCAACCTCACGAACGCCACCGAACTCGCCGATGTGCTCATCCGCGAAGAGCGTCGTCATCTCAACACTTCGTCCGACTCCGAAGTGTTGCTCAACGTGCTCGCTTCCGAGTTGCAGCGCGTCGGCACGCCTCGCGTGACTGCCGCAGACGTGTTCGCCGCCGTGAGTGCGCTTTTCCGTCGTTGCCGCGGTGCCTATGCCGTCGTCGCGATGGTGATCGGTCACGGCATCTTGGGGTTTCGTGATCCGAACGGCATCCGTCCGCTCGTGATCGGTCAGCGCGAAACGGCAAAGGGCGTCGAGTTCATGCTCGCCTCCGAGTCGGTCGCGCTCGACATGCTCGGCTTCACGCAGGTGCGTGATGTCGCCCCGGGCGAAGCCGTCTTCATCGACGAAGCCGGTCGACTGAATTCGCAGCAGTGTGTGGCGACGACGCGCCAAGCGCCCTGTATTTTTGAGTACGTCTATTTCGCGCGGCCCGACAGCATCATCGACAACGTGTCGGTGCAGCGTGCGCGCATGCGTATGGGCGATCGGCTTGCCGAGAAAATCCGTCGCGAGCGACCAGACCACGATATCGACGTCGTGATCCCCGTGCCCGATACAAGCCGCGTCGCGGCGCTGCAGTTGGCGCAGGGCCTTGGCATCAAGTTTCGCGAAGGGTTCATCAAGAACCGCTACATCGGTCGCACGTTCATCATGCCCGGCCAAGAAGAGCGTCAAAAATCGGTACGCTCCAAACTCAACGCGATCGATCTCGAGTTCCGCAATAAGAACGTGCTGCTCGTCGACGACTCCATCGTCCGTGGCACGACCTCGGCGCAAATCATTGAGCTTGCGCGCGAGGCGGGTGCCCGCAAAGTGTATTTCGCCTCGGCGGCACCACCCGTGCGACACCCGAACGTCTACGGCATCGACATGCCGGCCGCGAGCGAGCTCGTGGCGGCCGGGCGCACCGAAGAAGAAGTTCGACAATTCATCCATGCCGATTGGCTCATCTACCAAGAGCTCGCTGATCTCGAGCTCGCCTGTCAGCACGACGACTCGCACGTCACCGAGTTCGACACCTCGTGCTTCTCGGGCAAATACATCACGGGCGATGTGACCCCTGAATACCTCGAGCGTTTGCAGCAAGAACGTTCCGATGCGGCGAAGGCGCGTCGACGGACCGGCGGTTCGCTCAGGGTCGTCCGCGGCGTCTGATGCGGCCGCCGCTGCGCGCTGCGACCCCGCCGGAGTGGGTCGATGAAGCCATCCGTCGCTGGCCTGAGTTGCTCGCCGATCACGCTAATTGCGAGAAGAAAGCCGCGTCCACCGCGCTCGCGCTGATGTTCGCGTATCCCGAAGATCGTGCGCTTGCGACGCGCCTTTCGAAGCTCGCTCGCGAAGAGCTGCGTCATTTTGAGCAAGTCGATAAGTTGATGCAGACGCACGCCGTGCCTTATCTGCGTCGCAAGCCCGGTCGCTACGCCTCCGCGCTGCGCGAGGCCATGACGACGCACGAGCCGTATCGAAAGCTAGACCTTTTGCTTTGCGGTGCACTCATCGAGGCGCGATCGTGTGAGCGGTTTTCTTTGCTCTCGAGTCGTACTGAAGGCGAGAGCTTGCCCACGGATGTCGCGGCGCTTTACGAAGGGCTGCAGGCTTCCGAGGCGCGGCATTTCGAGCTTTATCTCAAGCTCGCCGAAGCTCACGTTAAAGCACACCCTGAGTGTGAGCGCCAAAAACCCTGGTCAGCGCGTCTCGAAGAGCTCGCAACCCTCGAAGCCGAACTCGCGACGAGCCCGGATGCGGAGTTCAGGTTTCATTCAGGGTCGCCGCAGATCGGGTCAGCTCAGAGCTGAACGGGATCGTTTAAGCAACGACTCGTCTTCGCCAACCGTCAGTCGTCACTTCCAGAAACTCCCCCGCCTCATCCCACGCGGCGAGCACGACGCGTTCCGCGTCGCCGTTACGCGTAGCGTGATGATGTTCGGCAGGGCGATGCGTGTGCCCATGAATCATCTTCCGCGTACCGCTCGCCTCAAAGGCCGCGATCACGGCTGACGGAGTGACATCCATGATCGTCGCAGCGGTGGCACGTATGTGGGCCTTGCTGCCCGCACGCGCGGCGTTGGCGAGCATCTGTCGCGCGTCAATGGGTAGCTTGAGCACGCGATCTCTGAACCCAGGATCACGCACCGTCGTGCGCAGCTCCTGATACGCGGCATCGCCGGTGCACAAGAGATCGCCGTGGGTCAGCAGTACGCGCTCGCCGAAGAGGGTGACGACCGAGGGGTCCGACACCAGCGTCCCGCCGATGCGTCGTTCGAACGCCTCGCCGTACAAAAAATCGCGATTGCCCTGCATCACGTAGAGGGCGACGCCGGAGACCGATAGCGCGCGCAGCGCCCGACACACCCGATCGCGCGCCGGATCCGGATCGTCATCGCCAATCCAAGTCTCGAACAGATCGCCGAGGATATGCAGGGACGCCGCCCCGCGAGCCTCGCCCTCAAGAAAGCGCAAAAACGCCTCGATGGTCGCAGGCGCGCTCGAGTCGAGATGTAGGTCGGAGACGAACAGGTGGCGCACGGGGTAATTCTAGGGGAACCCGTCGGTTAATATGCACTGATGTCCCCAACCGGTACCACCACCCGCTTCGCACCGAGCCCCACGGGCGAGTTGCACCTTGGCAATGCGCGCACGGCGCTGTTCAACTGGCTGCTCGCCCGGCGCGATGGCGGCCGCTTCCTGCTGCGCATCGAAGACACGGACGCAGAGCGCAGCAAGCCCGAGTTCACCCAACAACTCATGGAAGACCTGCAGTGGCTCGGTCTTCCTTGGGATGGCGAGATCGTCGCGCAGAGTCAGCGCGGCCCGGTCTATCGCGAAGCCCTCGATAAGCTCGAGCGGGCAGGGCGCGTCTACCCCTGCTACTGCACGCCGCTCGAGATCGAAGTCAGCCGCAAGTCGCAGCTCGCCTCGGGTCGACCCCCGCGTTACGCGGGTACCTGCCGCAACCTCAATAATTCCGAGCGCGCTGCCAAACTCGCCGAAGGCCGCAAGCCGACGCTGCGCTTCAAAGTGCCCGACGGCGGTCGCGTCGAGTTCGTCGATCTCGTGCACGGTGAGCAGCGCTTCGAGTGCGCGGACATCGGCGATTTCATTGTTCAGCGTGCCGATGGGTCGGCGGCGTTCTTCTTCTCGAACGTGCTCGATGATGCTTTGAGCGGCGTCACCACGGTGCTGCGCGGCGAAGATCATCTCTCGAACACGCCGCGCCAGTTGCTCATCGCGATGGCGCTCGAGCTCAAGGCCCCGACCTATGGCCACCTCTCGCTCATCACCTCGGCAGACGGCTCGCCGCTCTCAAAACGTCACGGCGCGAAATCTTTGAGACAATTGCGCGAGCAGGGCTATTTACCCAAGGCGCTCGTCAACCATCTCTTCAGACTCGGCCACTCGAGCGATCTGCACGATCTGCTCGATCTGCAAAAACTCGCTGCGGGGTTCAACCCTGCGCATCTCGTGCGTTCGCCCGCGCGGTTTGATCCTGTGCAGCTCGAGGTGTGGCAGCGTCAGGCCGTGCACGCACTCTCGAGCGACGAAGCGCTCGAGTGGATGCGTCCGCATCTGCCGAGCACGCTCGATGCGGCCTCGGAAAGCGCCTTTGCTGCGGCTCTTCACCAAAATCTTCTCTTGCCTTCCGATGCTGCCTATTGGGTGCAGGTCGTCTTCGGCGAACTGCCCGAGCACGATGCTGAAGGCACCGAGCTCATCAAGGCTGCAGGCCCTGCATTCTTCGAAGCCGCCGCTGCAGCGATCCGCACGCATGGCACCGATTGGAAAGCCGTCACCACGGCGATTCGTGAGCAGACGGGTCGCAAAGGCCCCGAGCTTTTCAAGCCGCTTCGACAAGCGCTCACCGGACGACGCGATGGCCCCGAGCTCGCGCCGCTCCTCAAGATCATGACGGCCGCGCGCGCCATCGCGCGCCTCGAGCGGCTATCATCCGCGGCCCCATGACGATCCGCATTCACAACTCGCTGACCGGTCAAAAGCAGACGCTCACGCCGATTTGTCCGGGCGAGGTGCGCATGTACCTCTGCGGCGACACGGTCTACGACTTCTGCCATATCGGTCACGCGCGTTCGAAGGTCGCGTTCGACATCGTGCATCGGTACCTGCGGCATCGCGGCCTCAAGGTCATCTTCGTCCGCAATATCACCGACATCGACGACAAGATCATCCGTCGCGCGGCCGAGCTCGGTGAGCCCATCGACACCTTCACGGCGCGTTTCATTGACGCGATGCACGAAGACTACGATCGCCTTAATGTCTTGCGACCCGATCACGAGCCGCGGGCCACGCAATACGTGCCCGGCATGATTGCGCTCACGCAGACGCTCATCGACAAGGGCCACGCCTATGTGGCGACCGACGGCGATGTCATGTACTCGGTCGGCAGCTTCGCGGACTACGGCAAACTCTCGGGAAAACGCCTGGCCGATCTACGCGCCGGGGCGCGCATCGAGGTCGACACCGCCAAGCGCGATCCGCTCGATTTCGTGCTTTGGAAAAAAGCAAAACCTGGTGAGCCCGCGTGGGAGTCGCCTTGGGGTCCGGGGCGTCCGGGTTGGCACATCGAGTGCTCGGTGATGTCCGGTGAAATCTTGGGCAGCCACTTCGACATCCACGCCGGTGGCATGGATCTCAAGTTCCCGCACCACGAGAACGAGATCGCGCAGTCCTGCGCGGCCACGGGCGATCACTTCGCCAATCTTTGGATGCATAACGGGTTCGTCAACGTGGATGACGAGAAGATGTCGAAGTCGCTCGGCAACTTCTTCACCATCCGCGAGGTGCTCGGTTCCGGGCACATCCGTCACCCCGAAGTGCTGCGTTATTTTTTGACCGGCAGTCACTATCGCGGACCGATCAATTATTCACTCGCGCAAATCGAGCAGGCCGATGCCTCGCTCGGTCGTCTCTACACCGCGCTGCGCGGCCTCGATGCGCCGCCGGTCAAAGCACCGCAAACCGGCGACTCGCCAGCGTGGCAGACGTTCCATGCTGCGATGGACGATGACTTCAACACGCCCGAAGCCATCGCCGTGCTGCAAGCCATCGCCGGTGAAATCAACCGGGCTCGCGATGCCGGTGATGTCGCGGGCGCCACCGCCAAAGCGCGCGAACTGCGTGCGATCGGCTCGGTACTTGGTCTCCTCACGCTGAACGCCGAAGACTGGTTCAAGGCCTCGAAAGGGCAGAGCACCGAAGGCGGCTGGGACGATGCGCGTATCGAAGCGGCCATCGCCGAGCGCCAGGACGCGCGCAAGTCAAAGAATTTCAAACGCTCGGATGAGATCCGCGACGAGCTCGCAGCGGCGGGCATCGTGCTCGAAGATAAGCCGGGCGGCGCGACGGTCTGGCGACGCTCGTGACGAGTTGATCGTCGTTAGGGGCTAGAGCCGCGGAGCAGGATCATTAACTGGTCGGTGGTGAGCTTCGTCTTGGCGATGCCTCGAGCCGCGGCAAAGCGCTCTTTGCTCGGCGGCTTGTGATCCTTGACCTGTTGAATGACGACCGTTCCGTTTTCGCCGACGCGGAATTCCACGCGCTGCCCTGGTCGCAGACCGATGGCGTCTCGGATGTGTTTGGGGATCGTGACCTGACCCTTGGTAGTGAGCTTAGTCGCCACGTCGCTACTCCGAAAAAAGACTGACTTTCGACAAGAGAGTAACAACTCACCCACGATTCTCAATTCGGATATCTCGCCAAATCGCGTGAATTGCGCGGCAGGCCGAGTCCCCGCACCCACATTCGGACCTGATCCGAATGCGATGGAGCGTCCCGTGTTTCGTTGGCCCCAAGAAGGGGCGTCGCGCGCCATGGATGGCGCGCGCCGAGCTCACAGGGATGTGGTTTTGGCGTCCCCTTATTGGGGCCAACGGAATACGTGTTGGCGCCTTCGGAATACGTATTGGCTCCAACGGAACACGGGACGCTACGCCGCCGCTCAGGTCGCGGTCACGACTCCTACCCCCTCCTCAGCGCCGCCTCGAGGGTGTTCTTCATCAGCATTGCGACGGTCATGGGGCCGACGCCGCCGGGCACAGGGGTGATCCACGCGGCGCGCTTGGCCGCCTCGGCAAATTCGACATCGCCGCAGAGGGCGCCGTCTCCGCGTCGGTTGATGCCCACATCCACCACCACGGCACCGGGCCTGATCCACTCGCCCTTGATGAGCCCGGGCTTGCCGGCCGCGGCCACGAGCACCTCGGCCTCGCGCACATGGTGCTCAAGGTCTTCCGTGAACCGATGCGTCACGGTTGTCGTCGCGCCCATCAACAAAAACTCGAGCGACATGGGGCGTCCCACGATATTCGACGCCCCGACGATCACGCAGTGCAGCCCCTTCACCGACACGCCGATGTGCTCGAGCATCCGCACCACGCCATACGGCGTGCACGGCCGAATCAACGGATTCCGCTCGGCGAGCCGCCCGATGTTGTACGGATGAAACCCATCCACGTCCTTGCGCGGGTCGATGCGCTCGACGACCTCGGTCTGGCGGATATGCTCAGGCAGCGGCAGCTGAACCAAGATCCCGTCCACCGACTCATCAGAATTCAGGGCGTCGATGCGCGTGAGCAGCTCGACCTCGCTCGTCGACTGGGGCAGGTCGATCGCCACCGAATGGATGCCGCACTCTTCGCAGGCGGCGCGCTTGTTGCGCACGTACACGGCCGAGGCCGGGTTGTCCCCGACCATCACGACCGCAAGCCCCGGACGGCGGCCCCCGGAGGCCACCCGCCGGTCGACGGCCGCACGGACCTCGGCCTTCACCACAAGGGCGATGGCCTTGCCGTCGATGATTTTCGCGGGGCCCTGACTCATGACTGGCGCCGATGATAGGGGCTCGACCCCCGGAGTGCCATATAATCGCCGGCTCGAATCGACGGACCCCCTGAAAATCCCATGCTCCAGAAACTCGGCGACTCGCTCAAAGGCAAGAAAACCCTCGCTTGGCTCATCCTCATCCCGCTCGCCATCGTGTTTGCGATCTGGGGCGCGACCGGTGCGGTGACCCTCGATTTCATCGGGCCCAAGAAGTACGCCGCCAAGGTCGACGGCAACGAGATTCCGCTGCAGGACGCGAGTCGCCTCTGGCAGGACCAGCAGTCCGAGTGGGCAGGCCAGTTCGGCACCGATATCCCCGAGGACCTCAAGCGCTCCCTGCAAGAGGGCATCATCGAGCGTCTGATCCGCTCCGAGCTCCTGAGCGCCCGCACGAGCGATGCCGGCTATCGCGTCGATGGCAGCCGCGTGCAGGAGAACATCCGCAACGAGCAGGCCTTCCAGGTGGATGGCCAATACAACGAGACCCTCGCGCTCGCGCGTCTGGCGCAGATCGGGATTTCGGCCGATGAGTACCGTGCCGATGTGCGTCGCGTGCTGCAAAGCGAAGAGCTGCAACGCGCGCTCTTTGCCGGTGAATTTTTGACTGCCACCGAAATCGGTCGTCGCATTGCCCTCGAAGACGAGCAGCGCGAAGTGCGTTACGCGATCTTCCCGGCCGCCCAATACCGCGCGAGCCTGCGCCTCACGGATGCCGAGCTCGAAGCCTGGTATCAAAAAAATGCACGAGGGTTTTTGACGCCCGAGTCCGTACGTCTGCAGTTTGCCGAGGCGTCGGTGGCGGATGTGTCGGGTCAGGTCGTCGTCGCCGAGTCGGATCTGCTCGATCTTTACGCCAAGAACAAAGAGCGCTATGTCGAGCCCGAGCGGCGTCGTGCGCGCCACATCCTGCTCGCGACCGAAAAAGAAGCGAACGATGTGCTCGCGCAGCTCAAGGGCGGTAGCGATTTCGAAGCGCTCGCCACGCGACTTTCGAAAGACACCGGCTCCGCCGCGAGCGGCGGTGATCTCGGCTTCTCGGAGAAATCCGCGTTCGTCGGCCCGTTTGCCGAGGCCGTCTTCGCCATGAAAGAGGGCGAGCTGCGTGGTCCCGTGAAAACCGAGTTCGGCTTCCACGTCGTGCGACTCGAGGCCATTCAGGCGGGTCGCAACAAGGCCTTTGCCGAAGTGCGCGCCGATCTCGAAGAAGAATACCGCCGTGGCCGCATCGCCGATCTCTTCGGCGAGAAGCAAGATGCCGTGCAGCAGCGCCTCGAGCAGTCGGGTGCGGATCTTGCCGTCATCGCCAAAGATTTGGGGCTCAAGCTCGGCGAGTCCGCGACTTTCCTGCGCGGCGCGGGCAGCCCGGAACTTCCGGCGTCGCCTGAACTCGTGGCGCTCGTGTTCGGCGATGCCGTGCTCAATCAGCGCCGCATCGGCGGCCCCATCGCAGTCGGTGAAGATCGCTTCGTCGTCGTGAAGGTGCTCGAGCACCGCAAGTCTGCGGCACCGCCGCTCGCGTCCGTGCGTGCTCAGGTGCTCGAGGCGGCGACCAAAGAACGCGCCACCGAGGAAGCCCGCAAGGCCGCCGAGTCAGTCGTCAAAGTCATGAGCGAGGGTGGTTCGTTCGATCAGCTTGCCAAGGGTCTGGGTGCTACGCCGAATGCCGCGCGGTTTATCGATCGTCGCGACCCCGCCGTGCCCGCCGAAGTACGTACGGCAGCTTTTGATGTTGCGCGACCCACTGCCGGCAAGACCTCGTCGAAGGCGGTGGTCACGAGCGACGGTGCAGCCGTCGTCGTCGTGTCGCAAACCCGTGTGTTGCCCGCTGCGGGCGATGCGGCCGTGAGGGCCGCGCGCGGACAAGAACTCGCCGGCCGTCAGGCGCTCGGGGCGCTCGCCGCGTACGTCGAAGACATGCGCGAGAAGGCAAAAGTCACGAAGAACCCGCAGGCCTTCCAGTAAGCGTTACGCCTCGCTCGGCGCTTCCGGAAAACTCATTCCGACGGTGCTGAACCCGCCGTCGACGTAAAGAATCTCGCCCGTGATGCCGGCGGCGAGATCCGAGCACAAGAATGCTGCGGCATTTCCCACGTCTTCCTGCGTCACGTTGCGACGAAGCGGGGCGACCTCGGCCACGCGCGAGAGCATCTTGCGGAAACCGCCAATGCCCGCGGCCGCCAAGGTCTTGATGGGGCCTGCAGAGATCCCATTCACCCGAATACCTTGCGGGCCAAGATCTGCGGCCAAGAAACGCACGTTCGCCTCGAGACTCGCCTTGGCGAGGCCCATCACGTTGTAACTCGGAATCGCCTTCACGGCGCCAAGATACGAGAGCGTCAAAATTGCGCCCGCGCGACCTTGCATCAAGGGCGATGCGCCGCGTGCCAGGGCGGTGAGGCTATAGCTCGACACATCATGAGCAATGGCAAACGCCTCGCGAGTGGTGCTTTGCGTGAAGCCCCCGGCAAGCGCTTCGCGCGGCGCAAAGGCCACGCAATGAATCACGATGTCGAGATGTCCCCACTCGCGCTGGAGGCTCTCGAAGACGCCGTCGATCTGCGCATCCACCGTCACATCGAGCGGCAGGATGATCTTTGAGCCGATCGAGTGGGCGAGGGTGTCGACGCGCTCTTTGAGCTTCTCGCTCGCGTAGGTGAAGGCGAGTTCAGCGCCTTCGCGATGCATGGCCTCGGCAATGCCCCAGGCGATCGACCGATCACTCGCAACGCCCACGATGAGGGCGCGTTTACCGCTCAAAAATCCCATATCAATTACCTCGACGGATGACGAGTCGCTGCCCGACGCGCAGCACGTGTTTAGCCGAAATATCGTTCCAGGCGGCAAGCTGAGAGACGGTCACGCCGTAGCGCCGCGCAATGCCGGAGAGCGTCTCGCCGCTGCGCACCCGGTGAGTGACGCGCGAGCTCGAGCCAGAATTCTTCGAGTCACGGGAATCGTTCGAGTCGCTACTCGAAGTGCTCGACCCACCCGACCCGCTGCGTGCGACGACGAGTCGCTCGCCGGGCATGATCTTGTCGCCCGGCTTCTTGCCATTGAGGCGCATGAGCGTGCGCGGGTCCATGTTGTTGCGACGAGCGATCGCCCAGATCGACTCCCCGCGCCGCACCACGTGTACTTCGGGTCGGTTGCGCTTGCCACGCTGACGCGGCTCGGGTCCATCTACTCGAGCCGCGGCACGCAGTACTTTCTCAGGCAGCTTCGTCGTGCCTGAGGGTACGCGTAGGTCTAATCCTGGGTTGATGCTCGCGTCCTTGAGGCCATTGAGCATCCGGATCGTCATCACGCTCGTGCCGTAACGCGTCGCGATCTCGGGCAACGACTCACCCGCACGTACGATGTGGTGCGTCACGCGCATGAGCTCGTCGGGCGAGAGCATCGTCACGTTCTGCTGGAAAAGCTCGGCCGAGTCGATCGGTAGCAGCAGCGCATGCGGCCCTTCAGGCGGCGTCGCCCAGCGGTGATACGCCGGGTTCAGCGCCGAGAGATCTTCGTGCGAGAGGCCGGCCAAATCGGCGGCAAGGCGTAGATCGATCTGCGACCCGAGCGACACCCGAATGAAATACGGCTCGTTCGGAATGGGGCTGAAATCGATGCCGAACATCGAGGGTTCGGCAACGAGCCGCTTCATCGCAAGCAGCTTCGGCACATAAGCCCGCGTCTCGTTCGGTAAGCGCAGATCCCAAAAAGTGGTCGGCAGACCCGCCGCGCGGTTGCGCGCCACGGCGCGTGCCACGCAGTTCTCGCCGCAGTTGTACCCCGCGACCGCAAGCAGCCAGTCCCCCTCAAACTCATCGTGCAGAAACTGCAGATAATCGAGCGCCGCACGGGTCGACTCGATCACGTCGCGCCGTCCGTCGTACCACCAGTTCTGCGGCAGGCCAAAACGACTGCCGGTGTCGGGGATGAACTGCCACAGCCCCGAGGCCCGTGCCTTCGAATAGGCGAAGGGCTCGAACGCGCTCTCGATCACGGGCAGGAGCGCGAGCTCCATCGGCATGCCGCGGCGCTCGACCTCCTCGACGATGTAATGCATGTAGAGCGATGCTCGCCCGAACACTCGATCGAGATGGGCGGGGTTGCGCTCATACCAAGCAAGTTGGGCGTCGATGGCCGAGCGTTCTTCCTCGGCGATTTGGAAGCCCGAGCGGATACGCGCGATGAGGTCATCGGGCGTCGAGCGTTCGGCCGAGGCCGCCGCGATCAGCACCGAGGGGGCTGGTGGCGGTGGGGCGCGCTCGGCGCGGGTCTCATCGAATGGCGGGCCCGGTGGTGGGGTCTGCAGCACGGGCTCCGGCACAGGGCGCGGGGCGGCGAGGTAGCTGCCGACCGAGGAGTCCTCGAGGGTCGCGCAGGCGGCGAGCGTGAGCATCGCGAAGAGCAGCGCCAGGCGCGTGAGGAAAGTGAATCGCATTGGGCGCGTATTTAACCGACCCCCACCGAAAATTGCTATGGTTTCGCCCCGTGCTCGACCCCCGCCTGACAACTTGGCTCGCCAGCGCCCGCGGCAAGATCTTGCTCGACACCGAGGCGCGCGTCATCGCCGAGTCTCTTGAAGATTGTTTCGGGTGGGAGGCGCTGCAGATCGGCGTGTGGGGCGAGACGCGCTCGCTCATCGCGCATGCCCGCACGCGCTCGCAGACCGTGCTTGACATCGACTCGACTCAGGGCCTCGATGCCGTCGGCCGCCCGAGTCAGCTGCCCATCGCGAGCGATTGCATGGACGTGGTGCTGCTCGCGCATGCGCTCGAGTTCGAGAGCGACCCCTATGGTCTCGTGCGCGAGGCCGATCGCGTCCTCGCGGGCGAGGGCAAGCTGCTCGTGCTCGGCTTCTCGCCTTTGAGTCTCTGGGGTTTGCGCGCCCGCGCGAGCCGCAGCGGTTTTCCGCCGGGAATGCGCCGCGTGCTCCCTGAGCGTCGGGTGCGCGACTGGCTGCATTTATTGGGCTATGACGTGCTCGAAGTGCGGCATTACCTATTCGGCCTGCCGTGGGGAGAACCTGCGAGCGTGGATCATCAACTGCGGCGCGGTTGGCTCGCGCCCTGGCCCTCGGGGGCTTATCTCTTGAAAGCTCGAAAGCGCATGCATGCGCTCACGCCGCTCCGGCCGCGCTTGCGCGAGGCTCGACGGTCTCGTGTGCTCGGTGGGCTCACCGAACCTTCGGTCAATCGCGATCCCTCATGACGACGCGCGTCGAGATCTACACCGATGGCGCCTGTCGCGGTAACCCGGGGCCGGGAGGCTGGGCGGCAACGCTCGAGCTCGGTGAGCATCTGAGGGAGCTCTCAGGCGCTGAGGCCGAGACCACGAACAACCGCATGGAGCTCACGGCCGTGATCCGCGCGCTCGAGGCGCTCAAGCGCTCGAGTGCGCTACGGATCCATACCGACTCGGAGTACGTGCGACGCGGCATCACCGAGTGGATCGGAAATTGGAAAGCCCGCGGCTGGAAAACCGCCGACAAAAAGCCTGTGAAAAACCGTGACCTCTGGGAGCGGCTCGATGAGCTCGCGAATGAGCATGACATCGAGTGGCGCTGGGTGAAGGGGCACTCTGGGGTCCCCGGCAACGAGCGTGTCGATGCGCTCGCCAATGCCGCGATCGATGGGCTCTTGAGCTAAGGCTCGCCAAGTCAATCCGGTACACTCTGCCCGCCTATGCGACAGATCATCCTCGACACCGAAACCACCGGCCTCGAAGTCGCTCAGGGCCATCGCCTCATCGAAATCGGCTGCCTCGAGCTCGTGGGCCGGCGCCTCACAGGCCGGCAGTTCCATAAATATTTGAACCCCGAACGCGAGATCGACGAGGGTGCCTCGGCGGTGCACGGTCTCACCCTCGCCAAGCTTCAGCGGGAGCCCAAGTTCGCCGACATTGCTCAAGAGCTCCTGGCGTTCATCGAAGGGGCGGAGCTCGTCATTCACAACGCACCGTTCGATGTGGGGTTTTTGAATGCCGAGCTCGCGAGACTTGAAGCAAAGGCGGTCACCCTCGAGAGTCGTTGTACGGTGCTCGACAACTTAAGCCTCGCGCGCAAAATGCACCCCGGGCAGCGCAATAGCCTCGATGCCCTCTGCAAGCGCTACGGGGTCGACAACTCCAAGCGCGAACTGCACGGCGCGCTGCTCGATGCGCGCATCCTAGCGGACGTTTATCTGGCGATGACGGGCGGGCAGAGCACGCTCGAACTCAGTGAAGTCCGCCATCAAAATAAAGGGTCGGCCGAAGAGAACACCGCTCGGTTCAAACGCCCCAAGAATGCGGCGCCCATCGTGATCTCGGCGGATAAAAAAGAACTCGCGGCCCACGAGGTGCTTTTGCAGCGCATCGCCAAGGCGAGCGGCGGTCAGGTCGCGTTCCGTTCGATCGAGGGACTAGGCGAGGTCGGCTGAGAATGACCGTTTTAGTCACGGGCGCTGCGGGTTTCATCGGCATGCACACCGCAGCGAGGCTGCTCGCCGACGGGCATGAGGTCGTCGGGCTCGATAATCTCAACAGTTACTACGACGTGCGCCTCAAAGAGGCTCGTCTTGCTAGCCTTCAAGGAAAACAGGGGTTTTCCTTCGAGAAAATCGACCTCGCCGAGGATGCGGCGATGGTCGAGCTCTTCAAGCGTCACGCCTTCTCGAAGGTGATCCACCTCGGGGCGCAAGCCGGTGTGAGATATTCTTTGAGTCATCCTCACACTTACATCGACAGCAACGTACGGGGCGCGCTCAACATCCTCGAGGGCTGCCGTTATCACGGCATCAAGCATCTCGTCTTCGCTTCCACGAGCTCGGTGTATGGACTCAACCGTACGCTCCCATTCTCGCCGCATCATGGGGTCGATCACCCCGTCTCGCTCTACGCCTCCACGAAGCGTGCCGGCGAGCTCATGGGGCATAACTACGCCGAACTTTTCGGGCTGCCGGTGACGGCGCTGCGGTTCTTCACGGTCTACGGCCCTTGGGGGCGACCGGATATGTCACCGATACTCTTCGCCAAAAAAATGCGTGCAGGCGAGCCCATCGACGTGTTCAACCACGGTCGTCATCGCCGTGACTTCACGTTCGTCGACGACATCGTCGAGGGCGTGGTGCGCGTCATGGACCACGTCCCGACCGCTAACGCCGCCTGGGACGACAAGCGCCCCGACCCGGCGAGTAGCCGGGCGCCGTTCCGGGTGTTCAACATCGGCAACCGGACGTCGGTCGAGCTCATGTATTTCATCGAGTTGCTCGAGCGGGCCCTCGGGGTCAAGGCCGAGAAGCGTTTCCTGCCCGCCCAGCCCGGGGACGTGGAGGACACCCTCGCCGACATGACCGACCTCGAGACGGCCATCGGCTACGCCCCGAAGGTCGCGATCGAAGAGGGGGTCGAGCGGTTCATCCAATGGTTCAAGGGGTACGCGGACCGGCTGTGATTCAGCCTATAATCCGCGCATGTCTCCGCCCGCGATGCAGGTCCCACTGCTCGACCTGAAGCCCCAGTACCGGGCCCTTAAATCCGAGATCCTCACTGCCCTCGAGCAGGTCTGCGACTCGCAGGCCTTCATCTTGGGGCCTGCGGTCAAACAGCTCGAAGCCGAGGTCGCGGCCTATAGCGGCTGCACCCATGGCATCGGCATGTCCTCGGGTACCGATGCGCTGCTCGCCGCCCTCATGGCGCTCGACATCGGGGCGGGGGATGGCGTCGTGACGACGCCCTATACGTTCTTCGCCACGGCGGGGACGATTGCCCGGGTGGGCGCGCGACCGGTGTTCGTCGACATCGACCCCGGGACCTACAACCTCTCGGTCCCCGCCCTCGAGAAATTTTTGAAGAACGACTGCAAGCGCGAAGGCGCGAGGCTCGTTCACAAAGCCTCCGGCGTCACGCTCAAGGCCATCATGCCCGTGCATCTCTACGGCCAGATGGTCGACATGACCCCGCTCATGGCGCTCGCCCGAGAGTTTGGGCTGCGCGTGATCGAAGATGCCGCGCAGGCGATCGGCTCGGCCGATGGTCAAGGTCGCAGAGCCTGCAGTATCGGCGACATCGGGTGTTTGAGTTTCTTTCCGACGAAGAACCTCGGCGCCTTCGGTGATGCCGGGATGTGCGTGACGAACGATCCGCAGCTTGCCGCCAAGCTCGCGATGATTCGGGTGCACGGCATGGAGCCCAAGTATTACCACCAACTCGTCGGCGGAAACTTCCGCATTGATGAGCTGCAGGCGGCGGTGCTCGTGATCAAGCTCAAGCATCTCGATGCCTGGAGCCGTGCTCGCCAGGAGAACGCCTGTTTTTATTTTGGCGCTTTCGGTAAGGCGGGGCTCAAGAGCCTTGTGACGTTACCCGAGGCCTTGCCCGGTGCGCGTCATATCTATAACCAGTTCATCATTCGTTCGCCCAAGCGCGATGCGCTGCGTGCGCATTTGTCGGCAAAGGGTGTGGGCAGCGAAATTTATTATCCCGTGCCGCTGCATCGCCAGCAGTGTTTCGCGTATTTGGGTTATGCCGAAGGCGCGTTTCCGGAGAGTGAGCGGGCTGCTGCCGAGACGGCGGCGCTGCCCATCTTTCCTGAGCTCTCGCGGGAGCAACTGCAGTACGTGGTCGATGTGATCGCCGAGTTCCATGCATGATCGGTCCCGAGACCGCAGCATGGGCCTCGCTCGCGCGCTTGGCCGAAGAGGGTGCGGGCGCGGATGTGGCGGCGGCGTTCAAGGCAGATCCGGCTCGCGAGCATCGATTTACGCGTGAGGCGGCCGGCGTCCTGCTCGATCTCTCGCATCAACGAATCGATCAAAAAATCTTTGATACCCTGGTCGAGCTCGCTCGAGAGGTCGAGATTCCGGGCGCCTTCCGCGCCATGTTCGCGGGCGAGAAGATCAACACCACCGAGGGCCGCGCAGCTCTTCATGCGGCGCTGCGGCAAGATGCCGGCGATGCCGTCGGCGGCGGCGAGATCGAGCGGCTCGTACTCGACGGGCGGGAGCGAATGCTGGCCTTTGCCGAGAGTGTTCGCAGTGGCGGCCGCTACGACACCGTCATCAACATCGGGATCGGTGGCTCAGACCTCGGGCCTGCCATGGCTGTCGCGGCGCTCAAAGATTTTTCGAGGGGCGCGCCCAAGGTTCGGTTCGTCTCGAACGTGGATGCCGTCGCGCTGCACGATGCGCTCGAAGAGAGCGACCCGAAGCGGACGCTCTTCGTCATCTGCTCAAAGACGTTTACCACGCAAGAAACCCTGGCGAACGCCGAGCGTGCCAAGGCCTGGCTCAAAAAGAACTTGGGCGATCGAGATGTCTCGGCTCATTTTGCAGCCGTATCTGTGAATGCGCCGGCGATGGATGCGTTCGGCGTACACCCCGACCAGCGGTTTGCGATGTGGGACTGGGTCGGTGGGCGTTACTCGGTGTGGTCGGCGATCGGGCTTTCGCTTGCCATCGCCGTCGGAGCCGAGAATTTCAAAAAGTTCCTCGCAGGGGCGAGAGCGATGGATCGTCACGCGCTCAGCGCCCCGCTTGATCAGAACCTGCCGGTGTTGCTCGCGCTCGCGGGTATCTGGAACATTAATTTTCAGAAGATCTCGACGCTTGCCGTGTTGCCCTACACCGATCGTCTCGCGCGCTTTCCGGCGTTCTTGCAGCAGCTCGAGATGGAGAGTAATGGCAAGAGCGTGCTGCGCGATGGCTCGCCTGTGCGTTGCGCGACGGCGCCCGTGATCTGGGGAGAGCCTGGCAACAATGCTCAGCACTCGTTCTTCCAACTTCTGCATCAGGGTGGCCTGCTCGCCGCGCTCGACGTGCTGCTCGTGCGTCGTTCGCCCGTGGGCGATGAAGAGGCCGCGACGCTTGCGCTCGCCAATGGTCTTGCACAGATCGAGACGTTTACCGTAGGTCAGGGCGGCGAGCCGCATCGCGTACACCCCGGCTCGCGGCCGATGTCGGTGCTCGCACTCGAGTCACTCACGCCCGAGACGCTTGGCGTATTGATCGCCCTCTACGAGCACAAGGTGTATGCGCAGAGCGTCGTCTGGGGCATCAATGCGTTCGATCAGTTCGGCGTGGAGCTTGGCAAGAAAATTAGTCTGTCAACGCTGAGCGCTTTGCGGGTAAAGGGCGCTGAGGATCAAGGCCAAAGCTTGGTGTCTGTTCGTGAGACACTGCGACTCTTGGCATCAGAGCCGCCAATCTGGAGTCTGCCGCGTTGAAGATCTTTAGAGTTTTAGTGGCCGCTAGTGTCTTCGCTTTCAGCTCTGTTTCGCTCGCGCAGACCAATGACTTCGGGGTGGGTGGAGTGCTTGATGTGCCGAGCGCTCGAAGCCCCGATGAGAACGCATTCTCGGTGACGATTTCGCGACGCGATGTGGCAGATATCTACGCGATCAGCTACCAGGTGCTACCGAGACTTGAGACGAGCTTCCGATACATAATTTCGTTTCCTCGCGATGTGAGGCCGGTCGCGGGTTCATTTTGTGATTTAGAAGAGGCCTTCTGCCGAAACCAACTCAAAGATAGAAGTTTTGAGATTAAGTATCGACTCCTTGACGAGTCAGACTTTATCCCTGAGGTTGCTGTCGGTATCCGAGATATCTTAGGAACTGGAGTTTTCAGTGCTGAGTATGTGGTTGCCAATAAGCGAATCGGTAATTTAGATTTGTCTGCTGGTATCGGATGGGGCCGTCTCGCCGAACGATCGATCACCAAGAACCCACTGGGCTATGTCAGCGATCAGTTTTACGTTCGCGAAAATGAAAAGGGATTGGGTGGTGAGTTCAACCTAAAGAGCTACTTCCGCGGCCCTGACATTGGCGCCTTCGGCTCGGTTCGTTACTCCCTTCCGCAGTGGCGAGTTGATCTCCTCGCAGCCTACAACAGCGATAGTTACGCGCGCGAGCGTTCGCTCGGAACGCTCGACTCCGCCGATCCGTTGAGCGTGGGCGTCGAATGGGAAGCCACGCCCGGCGTTCGACTCACGGCGAGCTGGCAGCAGGGTAACAACCTCGCGCTCAAGCTCTCAGCCGCGCTCGATACGGGGGCTGAATCACCGCGCAAACCGCCGAACGGGTTCGGTGCGACCGATAACCTCGCGGCCATCAATAATCGCGACAAGACCTTTGGATGGTTCCCGCGCATGGCAGGGGATGCGGAAGCTTCTGGAGTGTTGCTGCGCGCTCTGCGCGAGGAGGGCGACGGCATCCTCCGCATGCGCTACAGCAACATGACCTATCAGATGGAGGCGGACGCCATCCGGCGGATCATGGATCTCGTCGAGCTCTACGCGCCGCGAAACGTCCATACCGTCGAGTTGACCGGTGATTCTTTGGCTTTGCCGACCCATACCGTTCGTATCGCGCGCTCTGCGCGTAATCGCGCACTCGACGAGTTGATGCCGCCGACGATTACGATCGATCGTCCGATTGAGATCGAGCGCCCGACCCAGCTTCGAAAGTTCAAGTATCCGAATGGCGATTTCTCAGCTGGCATCGATCTGCGTACCTATCTTTTCGACCCCGATGCGCCGCTGCTCGTCCGTCCGTCCATCAACATTCGGGGCGCCGTCGATTTCGGCGGAGGCTGGGGGCTCGATGGCGAGTGGGTGCAGAGCCTCTCGAACCAGTTCGATCGGATCACGCGCGATGGCAGCTCGCAGTTACCGCCGGTACGCACGGACTTGAAGCGCTATCTTCAGGAGGGCGAGAGCGGGATCGAGCGCCTGGCGATCGTGCAGCGCGGAAAACTCAGCCGCGATCTCTACTATCAGGCCTTCGGCGGCATCCTCGAAGAAATGTACTCAGGCGTCGGCGCCGAGGTGCTCTGGCGTCGAGCCGACCTGCCTTTTGCCGTCGGCGTCAACGTCATCGCCGTGCAGCAGCGCGAGTTCGACAAGATGTTCGGGTTGCGTGATTACAAGACCGTTATCGGGCATGTCAGCGGCTACTGGGCAACCGGGTTCCATAACGTTGACCTTGCGATTCATGCGGGCCGCTATCTCGCCAAGGACATCGGCGCGACCTTCGAGATCCAGAAACGCTTCGCGAATGGCTGGTCGGTCGGCGCCTTCGCAACACTCACCGATGTACCCTTCGAGGTGTTCGGTGAGGGCAGCTTCGACAAGGGTCTCATTTTCCGGGTCCCGCTCAACTCCTACACCCGCGGCAACTCTCGGGGTGCGTTCCGGACTATTCTTCGCTCCATCAACCGCGACGGTGGTCGCATGATCGAGAACTGGTCGGGACAGCTTTGGGAGTCCATGAGGCCGACGCATGGCGACATGCTCGAGAACTCGCGTGACCGGATGGTTCCCGACCATGACTAAACGGATCGCACGACTGTTATCTTTGGTCTGCCTGCTGATGCTCGCAGGGTGTTCCCTCGGCATCCCCAAACCCGACGCGCTCAAACGTCTGTGGCCTTTCAAGTCGGAAAATCAAAAAGCCCTCGAAGCCTTCGCCTGGTCGTTGTCTGTCGCCGGAACGGAATATCGGGTGTACGCGATGAAGGTCGAGGGGCGCACGGTCTACTTCCGTAATGACTTCAACATGCGCATCACCTGGAACGGCGAGAGCTTCGTCTCGATCGAAAACATGCCCGGGGGGTTCGGTCAGTATGCTTCCGGCCGCGAACTGACCGCGCAGGGCCATGAGCAGCGCTGGTATGCGCAGGACGCCTTGCCCGTTCGTCGGGCGCGATGTGCGCCCGCGGCAGCCTGGCGTTTGAGCGAAGACCGATTCGGTTGGCGACAGACCTGCCGAGGCGAAGTGGACGGCGTCTCCGTCGAGTCGAGCCATGTCGTCGAATACGATTCCAAATCCATGATTCGCGAGATCGAAGCGTCGGTGTTCCCCGGCGGTCCGCGCCTGATCTTGCGCAGGCTCAACCCCTGATGCCCACGAATCGACTGATTTGGCTCGCCTGGACGGCACTCGTGCTGCTCGTCGTCGTTCGTTGGTATGTCTCGAACGAAAGCGGAGACGTCGAGACGACGCCGACCGTGGCCCCCGATGTGGTGGCCGCGCCGGTGATCGATGAAGCCGTTCGAGTGCCGCTCTCGTCTTTGAGTCAGGTGAAATCCGAAGGTGTCTGGAATGCCCCCGGGAACGTCGTCTTCACGGTGGATGCACTCATCGATTTGCCCGAGGCGATTGAAATTCAATCACTCGATCTGTCGCTCGATCACAACGATACCTATCGAGTCGAGATTCTGACGGCCGACGGGTATATTCCGGTCGGTGATCTGTTGCCGATCGAGGGCTCTGGGCTTGCGAGACGCCGACTCTCGGTGCCCGATCTGCCGCTCTCGATGAAGGCAACCCAAATTCGTGTCTCGGCCCTCGAGGGTGACGGCATGTACTCCATCGGTCATTTGGTGATCAACCCATGAGTGGCGCCCTGCACGCTCGCCCCCACGATCGACCGATCACGGTGACGCTGGTCGTGCCGGTCTTCAACGAGTCGAGCGCCATCGTGCTCTTTTTGCAGCGTGTGAAGGCTGTGTTCGATGCGGCGCCGCGGCTGAAGGGCGACGTGCTCTTCATCAACGACGGCAGCACCGACGACACGCTCGATCTCATCATCGAACAGCAAAAAAAATTCGTGCCGCTCGCCATTCAGGCAATCGATCTCAGCCGGAACTTCGGCAAGGAAGCCGCCTTGGCCGCTGGGCTCGCCGAGGCCTCGGGCGATGTGGTGATTCCCATCGATGTCGATCTACAAGATCCGCCGGAGCTCATTCCGGTGATGATCGAGCAATGGGAGAAGGGCTACGACGTGGTGTTGGCACGTCGGGTCGATCGATCGCGCGATCCCCTCATGAAGCGTCTGACCGCCGATTGGTTTTACCGCCTGCACAACGCCATCTCCGATCCGCCGCTGCCGGCGAACGTGGGTGATTTTCGGGCGATGGATCGGGCCGTGGTGGATGTGCTCAAAACATTGCCCGAGACGCAGCGGTTCATGAAGGGTCTCTTCGCCTGGGTCGGTTTTCGTTCGTGCATGGTCGATTATTCGCGACCCGAGCGCAGCGCAGGGCAAAGCAAGTTCAATAGCTGGAAGCTCTGGAATTTCGCGCTCGAGGGCATCACGAGTTTCAGTGCGGCGCCGCTGCGCATGTGGACGTACCTCGGCAGTTTGATTTCGCTGGCGTCGTTCCTCTTCGCCGCCACGATCGTGGTGCGAGTTTGGGTCTACGGTGTCGATGTCCCAGGCTATGCCTCGCTCATGGTCGCGGTCACGTTCTTTGGTGGTATCCAACTCATCGGCATCGGTGCGCTCGGTGAATACCTCGCACGCACCTACATGGAATCAAAACGGCGACCGCTGTACGTCATTCGTCGTCGGTACCCCGACCCCTCCTCATGAAGCGCCGCGCGCTGCGGTTTGCCATCACGGGTCTCGGTAACACCGCCGTCCATACGATCGTAGCGGTCTCGCTGATGACGACCCTAGGTGTCTCGGCAGGCGTTGCGAACGCATGCGCGTTTTTGACCGCAACTGCAGTTTCCTACTTCATCAACACCTTCTGGAGCTTCGGCTCACAGCCCACGCGTGACAACGCCCTGAAGTTCGGCGTCGTCACCGTCGCTGGGTTCGCGATGGCGGGTTATCTCGGCGAAACGGCGTCAGAGTGGGGTTGGCCGCCGCTCGTCGGCGTGATCTTCGTGTCAGCGCTCGTCGCGCCCACGAATTTTTTGATGCACCACTTCTGGACTTACCGCGCTCGGCGCACCCAGAGCCCGACCGGCGAGTCGCCCTCCCGTCCGAACTCGACCCACTGAAAATCCGCCTGCAAGAGGTCGTGTAGCGCAGACCAGCGACTCCCCGACCGAACGTCAGCCGGCGTCAGCAACACGTAACGAACGTCCGACGACTGCAACCACGGCAATGCATCGGCTTTCGAGCCGCCGTAGAAGCTCACGATCTGATCGCGAAGCAGCCAGACGCCCGACGCCGTCCCGCGCCACGTCTGTTGGTGCATGGGCCAACCGAGGAGCACCGGTTTCGCCGCGAACATCGAAATGGCTGCCGTGTCGCAATAGGCGGTGCAGGTCACGTTCTCGAGCACGATCCCGCGTTCGGCTGATTTCAGGTAATCGATCATCCCCGCCACGCGCGAGTCTTTGGCGTAGACGCCTTCGCCCGAGAGATCGCCGCGGTGTGTGGAGTCTTGGACGTTCCAGTAGCGGTACTGGTCGACGAGATGCACATTCACGAGAAGTAACGCCGCGACGACTACCGCTCGCGTGGCGAACTTGCCCGACGCGAGTATGAGCGGCGCGAGCCCGGCGAACGCCGCCGTGATGAGATAACCCCACCATTTCATCGTGGTATTCGTACGCTCGAAACGACCCGCCGAAGGGTCGTCGATGAAAAACACCTCGGAGAAAAACAGCATTAACGACAGCGCCACCACGAACACGGTCGATAGCGAGCGAGTCCGCGCGTGAGCGAGTCCGAACCCGAGAAGCAGCAGCACCGGCCAGAACGTCGCTACGAACGAGCCTACGGGCGTGAAGTCGGACGCGCGAGTCAGTGCGGGAGAAATCACGCCGAGTCCCGTGGAGAGCCCCTGAAGGTACGGATACAGCAGCATCAAGCCACCGAATCCGCCGCCGACGACGGCGAGCCAGCTCATCGCCTGTCGTTGCTCGAGGCGCCAGAGCATCCAGCAAAGCACCAAGAGTCCCTGTAGCGGAAACACCCAGGCATTCGTCGCCAGTTGTGCAGCCACGGTGAGACCGAGCAGCGCCTGATAGATGATCGCCGTCCTGCCCGTCGACGTCTCGATCACGCCCATCAGCGCGATGGCGAGCAGCAACAGGAAAAAACCGCCGAGCGGGGGGTGGTAGTCTCCGAGCCCGATCTGATAACCAAAATTTTCGCTCGGCAAGGATCGCGGCTCGACCCCGTTATCCGCCTTCGGGAAGAGCCAGCGACCGAGTGTCGTATTCGCCCGCTGATCGAAATCTCCCGCAAATCGCGCACCTCCCCATAAGCGATCATTGGTTTCGATATAGGCGGGCGTATCGGGCGGCGTCTCGACGGTCAGCTGCGCGAACACCGTTCCACCGGTTCCGCCGATGGCGACCGTCGCCACGATGAGCGCCCGCAGCGCAACCGACTGCAGGACGGTCGAGGCAAACGCCCAAACGAGCGATAAGCCAAGGCCCACCACGATGCAGAACCCGAAGTGGTAACCGAGCGCAGGGGACAGATCGAACCACCGCGCGAGCAGCGCGGCGCCGTAGTGTTGCAGCCCGTAATAAAAATCGAAGGACAGGGGCGGGTACCAGCTATCGACCGGGGGCAGCCGAGTACCCGGCAGATAATTCGCGATGAAATACAGATTGGTCAGTCGCTCGGAGCTCGGCGAGATATTCGGAAAGCCATAGCGCCAAAGAAAAGCCCAAGCGAATCCTACGAGAAAAACGATCTCACCTTGCCAGGTCGCACGGTCACTCAAGAGTCGATGTCTTGCTCGCCAGATGACATAAAGGCTCGCCGCGCTCGTGACGGGCCAAACGAAGCCGAGCGCACCCAAGCCCACGAAGTGCTCGATGAAGAACATCGCGAGCGTCACGCCGAGCACCATCGACGCCCGGGCGAGGATGAGATTCGGGATGAACCGATGGATCACGAGTCCGAGCGCCATCAAATGCGCGAGGACGAGAAGCGTGGTGAGCGTCACCTGAGCGCTGAGATCGATCATGGTCCTACCGCCCCCAAAAGCTTGCGGCGCTGCCAAAGTCCGATGGGTACGGCCCCCACATACTCGAACGTCCTGAATTCATAATCGACGGATAACGCGTCATCGAGCGCCTGAAATCGGGGTCCTAGGGTCGTCGCATCCTCTCGCGTCCAGAGGATGTAATCCACGCGATGTTCGGCGAGCCACACCCTCGAGTCGGTGAGCGTGCCTGCGAACAACTGTCGGCTCTCGTCGGCACGCCGCTCGATCACCGCAGAGCCGCCGCGCCACACATTCTGCGTCCCCCACCAACCGATGAGGGATGGTTGCTCGGCAAACAGCGCGATCGCGGCATGACTCGAGTAGGCATCACGTCGCGGGTTCTCGAGCACGACGCCCTTGGGCGAGTGTTGCAGATGCATCAATATTTGGTTGTGGGCGGCATCTTGCCGCAGCCACGCATCGCCACTCCATCGCCCCGCATGCGGAAACTCGGCATTCCAAAGATAGCGCGAGGCGTTCCACGCACCCGGCAGCAGCAAGAGCGCAAGGGTGGCGGCAGCGAGGCGACGAGTCCAAGTCGAGTGGCTCGCGAGCGCGATCGGTGCAAGCCCTGCGAGCACGGCCACCCACAGCCAGCTCCAAACTTTGAGCACCGTATTGAACCTTTCATATCGTCCGGGAAGCGGGTCATCGAAAAACAACCACTCCGAGGCGACACCCGCGGCGACGACAAAGACGACGAGCGCCCACGCCCAGAGATCGCGTACCTTGCCGATGACGAGCGACAGCATCAACAGCCCAACAGGCCACAACACGGCGAGCAGGATCGATAATCGAGTGCGATAAATATCCGCTACCGTCTCGACGCTCGGCGAGAGGGCGCTTGAGGCGAACGATGCCAAAAAGGGTGCGATGCAAAGCCCCGACGCCACGGCACCGACCGCTGCATCGCGAATCAGCGTCGACTCGCGAAATCTCGTCCACCTTACGATCAGCCAGAGCGCCACCAACCCGAACTGTAGCGGAAACACCCAGGCGTTGGTGATGAGCGCGAGCACTGGCGTGGCGGCGAGCAGGGCGGCCACGACGCGTGAGCGGCGAGAGGCCGGCTCCCCCGACGATCGCGACAGCGCTGCGATCAGCGCCAGAGAAAACAACAAAATCAAAAAGCCGCCAAGCGGCGGATGAAAATCGCCGAGCAAGGTGTAGTAGAGAAACGTTTCGAGCGGCAAGTCCGGTGCGTTTTCTAAATTCGCATTCCAGCGCTCATTCCGAAACATCGCTTCGCCTACATGCGTATTGATGCGTTCTTCGTAGACTCCCGACCAGCGGGTCGAGGCCCAGATGGCGGTGCTCGCAGCGTAGGCTTTTTCCGCGGGCGTGTCGGTGGGCATCGAGATCGACCACTGCACGAGCGGCGCAAGACCAGAGCCTCCCACAAAGATCGTCGCCAAAAGGAGGGCGCGCGCAGCACGTGGCACGTCCCATGCTTTGGCTGCGTGCCACGCGAGCGATCCGGCAAATCCGAACAGCAGACAGTAGGAGAGATTCATCGCCTGTCCGGCCGAGAGGTCGAGCACGCGCGCGAGTAGCGCCGCCGAGTAATGCTGAAACGCGTAATAGAAATCGAATCGTTGCGCTTCGCCGAACCATTGATCGGGCGGCGGCAATCGTGCACCGCTCAAATATTGAGAGATGAAATACAGATTGGGGATCTGCTCCCCCGTGGGCTCGATATCCGGATCCAGTCCTCGCCAGAGTGCGACCCACGCAAACACCAAAAGGAAAGGTAGTTCATCGCGCCAATAGGCAGCGTCGGAGAGGGTCTCTCGTCGGCGCCAGAGCAGCCACGCTGCAAGTGCGGTGAGCACGGGCCACAGCGTCAAAGACCCGAGACCCACAAAATGTTCGATGGCAAAAAAGACCAGCGCCGCAGCGACGACCGCCGAGAAACGACCGATCGCCGCGGGGAGTTTCCCGCGGAGCGAGACCGTGATCGCCATCAACCCGAGATATACGAGCGCGGCGGACATCAACCCATGGAGCGTGGACACGGAAGCGGCATCTCGGCGTTATGATTCTCGGGACATCCTAACCTCAAGAGGGCGGTCGATGAGCATCACGCGTCATATCAAACCTTCCGGGCCAAGCCTGTTGGTTTTCGCGACGTTGGCGGCCATGTTTCCGGGTCACTCGGGCGCGAGCCCGCAGGATCCTGGTGTTCCTCGCCTCGAGCTTCGCAACGGCGTAATGACGTGGGTCAACGCCAGTGCGTTCAAACCGATTCCTGCGGCTTTGCTAAAGCAGGGCGAAGCCGTGTGCCGCATCTTCGACACGCCGACCCAGAAACACCGTCCCGCGGGTTATCACCCACGCGCGCTCAACGCCGAAGGAAAACCGTTTCCGGGTGGCGGTTATCTTTGCGTCAAAAAGTAGAATCGATCGAGCAATAAAAAACCCCGGTTGATCGCTCAACCGGGGTTTTTATTTTCACGCGAGGACGCCTTTAGGTTCCGGACGTCGACGTAGTCGTAGTGACGGTCGTCGTCGTCGCTGTCGTTCCCGTAGTCGTCGTCGTAGTGGGCGGCGGCGTCGGAGTCGGCGTCGGAGTCGGAGTCGGCGTCGGCGTCGGCGTCGGCGTCGGCGTCGGCGTCGGAGTCGGAGTCGGCGTCGGAGTCGGAGTCGGAGTCGGAGTCGGAGTCGGAGTCGGCGTCGGAGTCGGCGTCGGAGTCGGCGTCGGAGTCGGCGTCGGCGGAGGTGGCGTCGGTGACGGCGGCGGAGAGGCGTCACCGCCACCCTCGACGGCCGCGATGCCCGCGCCCACCACACCAATGGTGATCACGGCCGGAATGATGGCGGCTGCAGCACCTGCAGCTGCGGCAGCACCTGCGGCACCCGCCGCGCCTGCTGCACCCGCGCCAGAACCCGCTGCTGCGCCGCCTGCTCCGGCACCTGCACCGGCGCCCGCGCCAGTGCCCGCACCCGTTCCGGCGCCTGCACCCGAGCCGCCGGCACCTGCACCGGTGGAGCCCGTGCCCGTACCTGTTCCGGTGCCCGTTCCGGTACCCGTGCTACCAGAGCCCGAACCGGTCGTCTGAGGATTGGGGTTGGCAGGGACTTCCTGGGCGACAGTCAGTGCCGCAGCCAAGTGAGCAACCGCCGCCAAGGCAGCGATTGAAGCAAGTCGTGTTTTTCGAAGCATGAGAGGCTGAACT
>JBILWC010000007.1:0-96574 GCA_044370105.1 Steroidobacteraceae bacterium
CCACTGATTTACAAAGGCTTCTCAAGATGTCCCGCGTCTGCGAACTCACTGGAAAGCGCCCCACCACGGGTAACCGCGTCTCGCACGCGAACAACAAGAAGCGTCGCCGCTTCCTGCCGAACCTGCACACGCAGCGTTTCTGGCTCGAGGGCGAACAGCGCTGGGTATCGCTGCGCGTCAGCACGAATGCCCTGCGTACCATCGGGAAGAATGGCCTCGACGCGGTGGTCGCCGACCTTCGCGCCAAGGGCATGAAGATCTGAACGACGGAGTACCCAAGCCATGCGCGAAAAAGTGAAATTGCTTTCCTCCGCCGGTACCGGTCATTTCTACGTGGCGATGAAGAACAAGCGTCTTCACCCCGAGAAGATGGACGTGAAGAAGTACGACCCGGTCGTACGAAAGCACGTGTCCTACAAGGAAACCAAAATCAAATAAGTCCGCTCGCGTGCTTTCGGCACGCTCCTGCGGTTCGACAAGGCCTGCCCCCGTGCAGGCCTTTTCGTTTAACGTGACCGGCGAATGCCAGAGCTTCCCGAAGTCGAGACCACCCGACGAGGCATCGAACCTCACGTCGAGGGACGGCGCGTCGTCGAACTCGCAGTGCACGAGCCGCGACTGCGTTGGCCCGTTCCCTCGAGCGTCGCCCCTGCCGTGCGTGACGCTTCGATCATCGGTGTACGCCGTCGCGCGAAATATCTGCTGATCGATCTGGATCGCGGCTCATCGCTCATCCTGCACCTTGGCATGTCGGGGAGCCTGCGCGTCCTGCCTGCCGACACGCCGCGGCTCAAGCACGATCACTTCGACCTGACACTGGACTCGGGACGTACCCTGCGCTTCAACGATCCGCGACGGTTCGGTTCGCTGCATCTCGTCGAAGGCAACGCTCTCGATCATCCGTTGCTCGCCTCACTCGGCCCGGAACCTCTCGAGAAGGCCTTCGATGCGGACTATCTTTGGCGGATATCGAGAGGGCGCAAAGTTGCCGTGAAACCGTTTTTGATGAATGCACACATCGTCGTCGGGGTCGGCAACATCTATGCGAGTGAAGCGCTCTTTCGCGCGGGCGTCAGACCTGGACGTCAAACTCGTCATCTCAAGCGCGAGGAAATCGAACGCATCGTCGAGTCGATCAAACTCGTGCTCTCACAGGCCGTCAAGGTCGGCGGCACCACCCTGCGCGATTACGTGGGTGCAGACGGCAGTCCCGGCTACTTCAGACAAAAACTTTTCGTCTATGAACGAGAAGGCGAACCCTGCAGACGTTGTGGTGATCTCGTGCGACAGCGCGTGCAGGCCCAACGATCGACCTACTGGTGCCACACGTGCCAACGCTAACCTCGCGCCCCACGCGCGCAAAGCTCGTCAAATATTTCTCGAGCCGCGATCCCGTGATGGCTGCGCTTATCGCCACAGCAGGCCCGTTCACTCTGCGGCCCGTCGAATGCCCCTCGCCGTTCAGACACCTTGCCGAAGCGATCATTTCGCAGCAGATCAGCGGCAGTGCCGCAGCCGCGATACTCAAACGCTTCGTCGCGCTGTTCGACACCTACGGTGCTGATTTTCCGGAGCCGGATGCCGTGCTTGCAATAAAGGAGAGCCAGCTTCGCAGCGCCGGACTCTCTGCCGCAAAAGTGGCGGCGATTCGCGATCTCGCGCTCAAGAGCGATCAAGGCATCGTCCCCGATACGGCGACGCTCGAGTCTCTAGAAGACGAGGACATCGTCGAGCGGCTGACGGTAGTCCGAGGCATCGGTCCGTGGACGGTGCAGATGATGCTGATGTTCCAGCTGGGTCGGCTCGACGTGCTTCCCGTCGCCGACTACGGTGTACGCAACGGATTTCGCATCGCGTATCGATTGCGCGACTTGCCTACGCCAAGTGAGCTCGCTCGACAGGGCGAAAAATGGGCGCCCTACCGCTCGGCTGCCGCCTGGTATCTGTGGAGGGCCGTCGACCTCGAGAAATCCAGGGTCGAATGGGAGAGACCGAAGATCAGGCTTTGGCGAGCGCCGCCTCGCGGTGTCGCTTCAGCGCGTCGACGACGATCGGGTGCACGAACTCGCTGACATTTCCGCCGAGCGCGGCGATCTCTCGCACGAGCGTCGACGAAATGAAGGTGAACTGCTCCTTTGGTGTCATGAAGACCGTCTCGATTTCGTGGTCGAGATGCCGACTCATGTTGGCGAGCTGAAACTCGAATTCGAAGTCCGAGACGGCTCGCAGACCGCGGATGATGACGTTGAGTCCGTTCTTGCGCGCAAAGTCGACCGTGAGCTCTGCGTATCCATGAACCTCGACGTTCGGAACGTCGGCGAGCACGGCTTTGGCCAGCTCGACGCGGGTCGCCAAAGAAAAGCGCGGCGCCTTGCTCGGATTGGCCGCGATGGCGATCACCACTCGATCAAAGATACTGGCAGCACGACGCACCAGGTCGTGATGACCGTTGGTGATCGGATCGAAAGTGCCCGGGTAAAGTGCGTTCCGCTTCTTGTATGCCACGTGATCTCCCACCCGGCGTTCAGGCTGCCGGCTCCGCGCGACGCAGCAGATGATACCCGACCTCTCCTGCAGTTCCGTTACGCCAGGCGGTCCAATGCCCGGGCAGTCGATCGGGCGGGTTGTGAACGGGCATTTCGAGATAAAGATAGGCTTGAGGCGCAAGCCAACCTCCGGTCTCGAGACGATCGGCAACCGTCTGCCACAGACCGGCCGCGAACGGCGGGTCGATGAACACGATGTCGAACGGCGGTTTTGAGGCCGGCTTCGCGCCGGCGAGTACCTGAAGTGCGTCCGCGCGTTTCAGAACATGACCGTCCGGATCAGCCTTCCACTCGAGGAGTCGTTCGCGCAGCGCGTCGATTGCGCGTGCATCACTGTCGACGAACTCGACGAATGCGGCGCCGCGAGACAGCGCTTCGAGACCGAGCGCGCCACTTCCGGCGAAAAGATCGAGTACACGGGCCCCGCGGATCACGGGAGCCAGCCAGTTGAACAAGGTCTCCCGCACGCGATCGGGCGTGGGGCGGATGTCGGGGCCCTCGGGAAAACGCAGGCGACGCCCGCGCCACATGCCGGCGATGATGCGCAGCTCCCGTGATTTGCCATCGCTTCTGACCATTTGCGGCGCAGGGTAGCCTAAAATCCGCCCCCGCATGACCAGCGAATCCAAGCCCGGGTTTTTCCAACGACTCAAAGATCGTCTGACCCGCCCGGGCGGTGGCCTCGGCGCGGGACTCGCCCGCCTGTTCGGCGCTCGGCGTATCGATGCCGCAGTGCTCGAAGAACTCGAAACCCGATTGCTCGCGGCCGACGTCGGCGTGCCTGTCACCGAAGAATTACTCGAGGGTTTACGCGCTCGCGTCGCCCGACAGCAACTCGACGACGTCGATGCCCTGCTCGCCGCGCTGCGTAGCGACATCACTGCAATGCTGACACCCGTCGCGAGGCCTTTGGTCGTCGATCGCAGCGCGAAGCCGTACACCATCCTGGTCGTCGGCGTGAACGGTTCCGGCAAGACGACGACCATCGGCAAACTCGCGCATCGACTCGGGCAGCAAGGTCTGCGCGTGGTGCTCGCTGCAGGTGACACGTTCCGCGCTGCAGCGGTCGAGCAGATCGGCATTTGGGCGGGACGCACCGGTGCAGAGCTCATCGCGCAGCAGACCGGTGCCGACCCGGCCGCCGTCGCCTTCGATGCCTTGAGTGCTGCGCGAAGCCGCAACGCCGACGTGCTCATCGCGGATACCGCAGGCCGACTGCAGGCGCAGTCGCACCTCATGGAAGAGCTGCGCAAGATTCGTCGTGTGATGGGCAAGGTCGATCCGTCGGCTCCGCACGAAGTACTGCTGGTGCTCGATGCCAACCAAGGCCAAAATGCGCTCGCGCAGGCCGTGCAGTTTCACGAGGCCGTTGGCGTGACCGGACTCGTGCTCACCAAGCTCGACGGCACCGCAAAAGGGGGAATCGTCCTCGCCATCGCGAAACGACTCGGTTTGCCGATACGGTTCATCGGCATCGGCGAAGGCGCGGAAGATTTCGGTGAGTTCGACGCGGCAGCCTTTGCCGCAGCGCTCGTCGAAGGACGAAATTCGGAAGCCGTCTCAGCGGCGGGGAATGAGGCATGATTCGTTTCGATCACGTTTTCAAGCAGTATCCGAACGGACGCGAGGCGCTGCACGACGTCTCCTTCGAAGTGAAAGCCGGAGAATTCGTGTTCCTCACCGGTCGCTCCGGCGCCGGAAAAAGTTCAGTGCTCAAGCTGCTGACACTCATCGAGCGACCCACTCGCGGTACCGTCACGGTCAACGGACAAGAAACGAGCGAACTGCCCGCGCGAGCGATCCCGGCCTATCGGCGTCGGCTCGGCATCGTGTTCCAGGACCATCAGCTGCTCATGGATCGACCCGTGTACGACAACGTCGCGTTGCCGCTGATGGTGTCGGACACGCGCTTTCGCGATATCGACAAACGCGTTCGTGCCGCGCTCGATCAAGTAGGCTTGCTCGGAAAAGAGCGTGTTTCGCCGGCGGAACTCTCCATCGGCGAGCAACAGCGCATCGGTATCGCACGCGCGGTCGTCGCGCGGCCCACCTTGCTCATCGCGGACGAACCCACCGGCAATCTCGATCACGGACTCGCGCGCGAAGTGATGAATTTGTTCCGCCGATTTCAGGACGTCGGCGTGACGGTCCTCATCGCCACCCACGACATGGCGCTCGTCCGGGAATTCGCGCAGCGCGAAATCCTCATCGACGAGGGGCGCGTGTTCAGCGCAACGCCACCCGGACCGGGATCCGGAGCGGGCCCTGCCTCAGGCACGGGAGTCGCCGCATGATTTCGCCCGGCACTTATTTTTCGAGACACGCCCAGGCCTTGTTGTCGGCTTTCGGTCGATTGATCCGCCAGCCGCTCGGCACTTTGTTGACGGTGTTCGTGATCGCCATCGCGCTGACGCTTCCCTCGACACTCTGGTTGCTCTTCAAAAACGCCCGGATCGCAGCCGGTGACGTGACGGACTCCATCGAGCTCTCGGTGTTCTTCAAGACCGATGTGGCGCTCGAGAAAGCCGAACAACTCGCTGCGGCGGCCCGTCAGCGCACGGGAGTCGGCGAAGTCACCCTCATCGCGGCCGATGTGGCCCTCGAGGAGTTCCGTCAGTACTCCGGATTCGGGGCGGCGCTCGATGCGCTGCAGGGCAACCCCCTTCCCCACGTGATCACCATTCGACCCGAAGCCTCGTACGCCAATCCCCAGGGAGTCGAGTCGCTCAAGCGCTATCTCTCCGCGTGGCCGGAAGTCGAAACGGTGCAGTTCGATGGCGAGTGGGTCCGGCGGCTGACCGCCCTCCTCGATTTGTTGCGCAACGTGGCGATCGTCTTCGCGGTCGTGCTCGGGGTCGGCGTGCTCGCCCTCGTGGGAAATGCCATACGACTCGAAATCCGCGCCCGTCGATCCGAGATCCAGGTCACCAAATTGGTGGGCGGAACCAACGCCTTCGTCCGTCGCCCGTTCTTGTACGAAGGTGCGATCTTCGGGCTGCTCGGGAGTGCCGCTGCCGTCGGCATCGTCAGTCTCGCCGTCGCGGGTTTGATCGAACCTGTCGGTCGCCTCGCCGCGCTTTACGGAGGACGATTTGCGCTCTCGGGGGTCGAGCCCCTTGAAGCACTCGTCTTGATCTTGGGCGGGGCGCTGCTCGGGGTGCTCGGTGCCTGGCTGGGAGCCGCCCGGCTGATCGCACGAATTGAGGCTCGTGGCTGATTAAATCATTAGTGAATCAATAAAGCTCTTTTTGCGTTTATTGATTTTCGGGTGGTTCGAATGAACCTCGCGAGGGATTAGCACTCAAAAAAGCCGAGTGCTAATATTTGGCCCGAGGTTCACATTCAAATGACATCCCACGTCCTCGCCACACGCTACTCCGAACTCGCACTGACCGGCCCGCTCGGCAGCCTCGACGCGTATCTCGATCGTGTCTCGAAGGTGCCCGTGCTGTCGCGCGAGGACGAGCAAGAGCTCGCGCGACGCTTCCGCGATCATGGTGATGTCGATTCCGCTCGCGCTCTCGTGCTCTCGCATCTTCGCTTCGTGGTGCATATCGCCCGCGGCTACGCCGGTTACGGGCTGCCGATGGGCGACATCGTCCAGGAAGGCAATCTGGGTCTGATGAAGGCGGTCAAACGCTTCGATCCCGACATCGGCGTGCGCCTCGTTTCGTTCGCGGTGCACTGGATCCGAGCCGAGATCCACGAGTATGTCCTGCGCAACTGGCGCCTCGTGAAGGTGGCCACCACCAAAGCGCAGCGCAAACTGTTCTTCAATCTTCGACGCCTCAAGAAAAACCTCTCGTGGCTGTCTCCGGAAGAGACTCGGACCGTGGCGACCGAACTCGGCGTCTCGGAACGCGAGGTCACGGAGATGGAGCGGAGGCTGTCCGCTCGGGATCTGTCTTTCGACCCGATGGCGCTCGACTCCGAAGAAGACGAGGTCCACGCGCCGGCGGCTTACCTGCCCGCTCCCGATGCCGATCCAGCCGTCCAGGTGGAGAGCGATGAGTGGGAGGACGATCAGCATGCGCGTCTCATCGCGGCGATGCAGTCGCTCGATGAGCGCAGCCGGGACATCGTGAAAAGCCGTTGGATGGCGGGCGATGCCGAGAAAGCGACCTTGCACGACCTCGCTGCAAAATACGGCGTGTCGGCCGAGCGTGTGCGCCAACTCGAAGCCAATGCGATCAAGAAGCTTCGCGGCTTGATGCTCGAGCCGGCCTGAGGCGAATTCGCCGCCCGCAATCGATTGGGTGGCCTCAAAATCTTTGATGATCAGTCGACGCCGGTCTCCGGTGCCGGGGGCGTCGTCGCTCGACTGTAGCCTCGCGGCCGGATGGCAACCGTATTGACGATGCGCGTGCAGCGCCGGCCATCGCTGAGATAGAAGCCGTACTCGAAAGCCGGGGTCGCGCGCTGGTCTCGAGCGAGCGTTTCCCGAATTTTCGACTCGAGTTCGACGGGAAACTCGAACCTGAGTTCGAGGTCGGTGCTGCCACCGAGCTCGAAGTCGACGGAGAGCCCGCGCGTCCAGGTCGAATAACCCGGAAAGACGCGTGCACAAGCGAGCGCAGCGATCGGGTCGGCAAGCGCCGCCTGAAAACCACCGAACATCACGCCGCCGGGGTTGCGGGAGATGCCGTTGAGCGGAAGACGAATGCGCACGTGACGCCAGTCGCGACCCATCTCGAGCACCTTGATACGCATGAACCAGAATGGCGGATACAGCTCGAGCATGCGCGCATCGGAGAGTACGCGACGATCGGACATGAAACGCAAGAAGCGTTGCATGAGACGGGGTTTCGATGTCGGAGCGCTCACTTCATCGCCTCCTCGAAAACCAGGGTGTGAAGCATTGCGGTGCGCACGGCGTTCGGTGAGTAACCTCCGGCGAGTGTAATGGCGAGCGGCAGTCCATGATGCGCGGTCCACTCGAGTACTTTGCGATCACGTGCGCGGATTCCTTCGTCGCTCAGGTTGAAACGTCCGTATCGATCGCCGGCAGCGACATCGACGCCTGCGAGATAAAACACGATGTCGGGATGAAAATTTTCTTTGAGTCGAGGCAGCATTTCTTGGAGAGTCGACAGATAGGCGTCATCGTCGATGCCGTCGGGCAACCCGACATCGAGACTCGAGCGCATCTTGCGCGAAGGATAATTGCGCTCGCCATGCATGGAGAAAGTGAAGACCGAATCGTCCCCTTCGAAGATGGCAGCCGTACCGTTGCCCTGGTGCACATCGAGATCGACGATGAGCGCACGTGCGATTCGCCCTTCGCGCTGCAATCGTCGGACTGCGATGGCGACGTCGTTCAAGACGCAGAACCCTTCGCCATGATCGGCAAAAGCATGGTGAGTGCCGCCGGCAAGATTGCCAGCTCGTCCGTCCTCGAGCGCGGCGTAGGCCGCCAAAATAGTGCCCTGAACGGCAAGCCGCGAGCGCCGCAGCAAACGCGGCGACCACGGAACACCGAGTGCACGCTGCTCCTGCGCACTCAAACCCGGACCAAACAAACGATCGAGGTAGTCTCGAGTATGAACGTGCTCCAGATCGGCACGAGAGGCTTCTTCGGGAAGCATGATGTTCTCGGCCGGCAGCAGACCCGCCTCGCGAAGCCGGTCGTACACCAACGTGTACTTGACCATCGGAAACGGATGGCCTTCGGGCAACGGCAAGTAGTAGTCGGGATGATGACTGACTTTCAAGTTCGGTCCGGATGAGCTAGAAATACGCGCGCCCTGGGGACCAAGAGGATGCCCGATGTCGAGCCATGACGCACCCGCCACGCCGGTCCCGTACCCGCATCCCGCCTATGCCTGGTATGTCGTCGTCGTCCTCTTGCTCGCGTACATCCTTGCGTTCATCGATCGCGAGATCATCGCCCTGCTCGTGCCCGACATCAAAGCGAGCCTGCAGATCAGCGACACGCAAATGAGCTTGCTGCTCGGAGGCGCCTTTGCAGTGTTCTATACGTTTTTCGGTGTAGCCATCGCCTGGCTTGCTGACCGAGGCAACCGCCGATGGCTCATCTTCTGGGGCGTGGCGTTCTGGAGCGTGATGACTGCCGCCTGCGGATTTGCGACCTCGTACGCGGCTCTTTTCCTCGCCCGCGTCGGCGTCGGCGCAGGGGAGTCGGCGCTGAACCCCTCGGCCTTGTCGCTGCTGAAAGATTACTTTCCTCCGGAGAAGATCGGGCGCGCGATCGGGCTCTACACCGCAGGCGTCTCGAGTGGCAGCGGGCTCGCCTTCATCTTCGGCGGGGCGGTTTATCCGAAGCTCAAAGAAATCGGTCCTGTGGAATTGCCGATACTCGGCTGGCACGAACCGTGGCAGCTCATGTTCATCTACGTCGGGCTTCCCGGTCTTCTGATTGCGCTGCTCGTGCTCACGATCCGCGAGCCGGTGCGCAGAGAGTTTTTGGTGAGTGGCCTGAAGCCCATCGCCTCGCCGGTCAACAAGACCCTGGCGCATGTCGTCGGTCGCTGGCGCGCATTTCTCGTGCTCTTCTTTGCTCTGTCGGGTCTTGCGATCATGGCTTACGGCATCGGATTCTGGATCCCCGAATTCCTGCGCCGTACCTACTCGCTGACGCCGGAGGAGCTCGGATTCTGGATCCAGTGGCGCGGCGTCATCACCATCGTGTTCGGGCTGATGGGCGTGCTGATCGGCGGATGGATGAGCGATTATTTCCAATCGCGCTACGAGGATGGCTACGTACGCGTCTGCCTCGTGTCGTTCGTGGTCATGGCCATCGGTTATTGCTCGTTCACCTTGATGCCCTCACCGCTACTTGCCGTGCTCGCACTGATTCCGGCGACACTCGGCGCGGCAGCCCCCACGGCGGCGGGCGCCGCCGCAGTCGTGTCGATCTCGCCGCCCACGATGCGCGCACAAGTGATCGCGCTCTATTACTTCGTCTTGAACGCCGTCGGGTTTTTCATAGGTCCCACGGCGGTCGCGCTCGTCACCGATTTCTACTTCGCCGATGAGTCACAGTTGCGCTACTCCATGTTCGTCGTGGCGATGACGGTGTCGGTGATCGGCGGTGCCTTGCTCGTCTACAACTTGCCGCATTTCCGCGCTGCGGCGCGCGAGGCGCGTCAATGGACGCAGGCCGCGGGCTGAGGCTTACAATCGCGACGAATTTCAGAGGAATCATCCATGGCCAACGCTCCCGTCGACCCGAAGCTCCCCATCCTGCAACGAGACCATCGCAGCGTGATGGGCAAGGTGCTCTACACCAGCAAGAAGCCCGAACGCCTCAACCAAGAGCGCGGTCGTGAGTACTTCAGAATCGACGTGCACGCAGACGGTACCCGCACCTGCACCGCGCATTGCGAAATCGACGATCGGCCGTCGGTGATGCGCGACATCACCTACTCCCTCGATTCGAACTGGATGCCCACCGACTGCTTCGTTCGACTGTCGGTCGGCAGCAAGTTCATGGGCTCGGGCTGGTTCCGCTTCCATCCGCAGTTCGCCGAGTGCGAAACCTTCACCTCGCTCGAAGGTCGGGTGTCGCAGCGCATGGACATCGCCACCCCGCTGCTCACCTTCCAGAACCATGCGATCGCCTGCGACGCGTGGCACCTGCGCCTGATCGATCAAAAAAAACCGGGTGTCGTGCAGCGCATCGCGCAGATGTTGCTGTCCTCACCCGATCATCGCGGCGCGACGGGGCCGATGCTTTTCTCCATCGGGCTCAACATCGTGTTCGTGGGACCGGAGAAAGTGACGGTGGGTGCCGGAACGTTCGATGCGCTGCACTTCCAGTTCGTCGCCAATCCCGAATTACCCCAGGAACATCCGCCCTACGATGTCTGGTGCACGGCCGACGGCGAGTTCATCTTTCTCAAGGGCCAGGTCGCCGGGTACATGCAGACCTACTACGAGCTGGTCGAACTCTCGCGCGGTCCTCATTGGGGAAATTGATCGACGATCTGTGACGAGCGTCGCGAAACGCACACTTTCCGAAATACAACTTCGGTGTATACTCCATTTCGGCGTGGCCATTGAACAACGCGTAAGTCGTTGATTTCAAATGCTTCGCTGGCTTTTGAGGTTTTTTTACCTCATCGCCCGGGCGGTCGGCGCGTGCACGGTTGGGTAGCGGCCTGATTTGGTGGCTAACCTGGAACCCCTCGAGGGCTCAAACCGAAAACATTAGGCGCCCGCGTAGTCGTTCATTTGCAGCGGCTTACAGCGACCGTCCCGGGAGAGCCTCGCCTTGAAAAAAACCCCGCGCGAGCGGGGTTTTTTTGGCCAGGTGTTTGTGTCGTCAGGGCAAGTCCGTCCGCCCCATCAGCCAGCGATCGCACTCCCGCGCGACGCCGCGACCCTCGTTGATGGCCCAGACAACGAGACTTTGTCCTCGACGGCAGTCTCCCGCCGCGAAAACTCCCGGAATGTTGGTGGCGTACTCACCATAAGCCGCCTTCATCTTGAGGCGCTCATCGAGCTCGAGACCAAGATCCTGCGGCAACGAGGGCTCAGGGCCAGTGAATCCCATGGCGAGCAGTACGAGCTGTGCCGGTTGCGATTTCTCGGTGCCCGGCTGCTCGACAGGTACGAACTGACCCTTGTCATTCTTGTCCCAGCGAACCTCGACGGTGATGATTTCTTTGACGCGTCCGTTCTCGTCGCCGACGAATTTTTTGATCGTCGTGAGATAGGCCCGGGGGTCCTTGCCGAATTTCGCCGCGGCTTCTTCCTGGCCGTAATCCATCTTGTAGACACGAGGCCACTCGGGCCACGGGTTGTCGGCAGCTCGCTCGGACGGGGGCTTCGACATGATTTCGAACTGCGTGAGCGTGCGGCAGCTCTGGCGCATCGCCGTTCCGACGCAATCGGTGCCCGTGTCACCACCGCCGATGACGATGACGTCGAGCCCCTTGGCATGAATCTTCGCTTTCGCAGGCCCCTTCCCGAGCATCGCCTGCGTCGCACCCGTGAGGTAATCCATCGCGAAATGGACTCCGCCGAGCGTTCGGCCCTCGACGGTCAGATCGCGCGGTTGCGAGGCACCCGTGCAGAGTACGACGGCATCGAAATCCCGAAGCATCATCTGGGCTTCGTAGTTATCGCCCACATTGGCGTTGCAGATGAACTTGATGCCCTCTTGCTCGAGCAGTTTGATGCGACGCATCACGACCGCCTCTTTGTCGAGCTTCATGTTCGGGATGCCGTACATGAGTAGTCCGCCGGGACGATCGGCGCGCTCGAGTACGGTGACGATATGACCGGCTCGATTCAATTGTTGAGCGGCCGCGAGACCCGCAGGGCCAGAGCCCACGACGACCACTCGCTTGCCAGTGCGGGTCGCCGGAGGTTCGGGAACCACCCAGCCTTCCTCAAACCCTCGCTCGATGATCGTGTTCTCGATGTTTTTGATCGTCACCGGAGGCGCGTTGATGCCGAGCACGCACGAGCCCTCGCAAGGTGCGGGGCAGACTCGACCCGTGAACTCGGGGAAATTATTGGTCTTGTGCAGTCGATCGAGCGCTTCGCGCCAAAGTCCGCGATAGACGAGATCGTTCCACTCCGGGATGAGATTGTTGACCGGACAGCCCGAGGCGCCGCCGCTCATGAGTTTGCCGGTGTGGCAAAACGGCACGCCGCAGTCCATGCACCGTGCCGCCTGATTGCGCAGGCCTTTTTCGTCGAGATCGTGATGGAACTCTTTCCAGTCCTTCACGCGCTCGAGAGGCGATCGATCGAGGGGGGTTTCACGAAGGTATTCGATGAATCCGGTCGGCTTGCCCATGATCAGTTGCCTCCCACGCGAGCAAGGTCACGGGAGTTCTCTTCGAACGCCGCCATGGTTGCCTCGTCACCCGACAGTCCCTGATCGTGTGCGCGCTTGAGACAGGCAAGCACGCGCTTGTAGTCCTTCGGGATGACTCGAACGAATTTGGGCAACTGAGTGGGCCACGCGGCGAGGATTCGCTGTGCGACCGTGCTGCCCGTGAGCTCGGCATGACGCGCGATGAGTCGCTGCAAGGCGTCCGCTTCTTCTCGATCTTCGACGCGTCCGACCTCGACCATTTGCATGTTGATACGCGGCGCGAACTGACTTGCTTCATCGAACACGTACGCGACACCACCCGACATTCCGGCGCCGAAGTTTCGGCCAGTCGGTCCGAGGATGACGATGCGACCACCCGTCATGTATTCGCAGCCGTGATCTCCCACCGCCTCGACGACAGCGTCGACACCACTATTACGTACTGCAAAGCGTTCGCCCGCCTGACCGCGGATAAAGACTTCGCCCGCCGTCGCACCGTAAAGCGCGACGTTGCCGACGATCATGTTCTCCTCGGCCTTGAAGGTGGCGGCACGTGACGGATGAACGACGATGCGCCCACCGGAGAGTCCCTTGCCCACGTAATCGTTGGCATCGCCCTCGAGCGTGAAACTCATGCCTCGCGGCATGAAGGCGCCGAAACTTTGACCCGCCGATCCATTGAAGCGGATTTTGATGGTGTCGTCCGGCAACCCGGCGCTACCCCACTTTCGGGTGATTTCACTACCAGTGATCGTGCCGACGACACGATGCACGTTGCGAACAGGAACGCTCGCCTCGATACGCTCACCGCGCTCGATGGCGGGACGACACAAATCGAGCAGCGTCGTCACATCGAGCGACTTTTCGAGCACATGGTCTTGCTCGATGGTCTGGAACCGCCCCACCTCGGGGCCCGAATCAGGCTGGTAAAGAATATTGCTGAAATCGAAGCCCTGCGCCTTCCAGTGGTCGATGGCCGCAGTCGGTTCGAGACGGTCGACACGGCCAATCATTTCGTTGATCGAGCGGAATCCGAGTTCGGCCATCAGCTCGCGCAACTGCGTCGCGACGAATCGCATGAAGTTGACGACATGCTCGGGCTTGCCTGCGAAGCGCTCGCGCAAGCGCGGATCCTGCGTCGCAACACCCGCCGGACAGGTATTGAGGTGACAGACGCGCATCATGATGCAACCCACGGTGACCAACGGCGCGGTCGCAAAGCCGAACTCTTCGGCACCGAGCAGTGCGGCGATGGCGACGTCTCGTCCCGTCTTCAGCTGACCGTCAGTCTCGACGACGATTCGACTGCGTAAATTGTTGAGCACCAACGTCTGATGCGTCTCGGCGAGCCCGAGCTCCCAAGGCAATCCGGCGTGAGTGGTTGAAGTAAGCGGCGATGCGCCCGTTCCACCATCGTGACCGCTGACGAGCACGACATCGGCATGCGCCTTGGCCACGCCGGCGGCGATGGTTCCGACCCCGACTTCCGCCACGAGCTTGACGCTGACCCGCGCTTGGCGGTTCGCATTCTTGAGATCGTGGATGAGCTGGGCGAGATCTTCGATCGAGTAGATGTCGTGATGCGGCGGCGGAGAGATCAGACCCACACCAGGCGTCGTATGCCGAGCCTTCGCGATCCAGGGATAGACTTTGGTACCCGGAAGCTGGCCACCTTCGCCGGGCTTCGCGCCCTGCGCCATCTTGATCTGTATTTCTTTGGCTTGAACGAGATACTCGCTCGTGACGCCGAAGCGACCCGAGGCGACTTGTTTGATCGCCGAATTCCTGGAGTCACCGTTGGGCATCGGAACGTAGCGATCGGGATCTTCACCGCCTTCGCCGGTGTTGCTCTTGCCACCGATGCGGTTCATCGCGATCGCGAGCGTTTCGTGGGCTTCCTTGCTGATCGAGCCGTAGCTCATGGCGCCCGTCTTGAAGCGCTTCATGATGCTCTCGATCGGCTCGACCTCTTCGATCGGGACCGACTCGCCCTTCTTGAAGTCGAGCAGTCCACGCAAGGTCGAGAGATTCTTGGCGCGATCGTCGATCAACTCCGCATAAGACTTGAACGTCGCATAGCTGCCCGTACGCACGGCCTTCTGCAGACGGTGGATGCTCTCGGGGTTGAAGACGTGGAACTCGCCATCGGCGCGCCACTGGTATTGCCCGCCGGTCGGTAGTACTTGATCGCCCGTCGGCCGATCGGGGAACGCTGCGTTGTGACGCATCAGCACTTCGGCCGCGACCGTCTCGAGTCCGATGCCACCCACGCGCGAGGCCGTCCCGGTGAAATACTCGTCGATCACGTCCTGACGCAAGCCGATCGCTTCGAAGACCTGGGCGCCGTGATAACTCTGCACCGCCGAGATACCCATTTTCGACATCACCTTGACGACGCCTTTGGTCGCCGCCTTGGCGAAGTTGGCGCAGGCGAGCGTGTGATCGACGTTGGGCAACAGGTTGTCGCGGATCATGCCGTCCAGCGTTTCGAAAGCGAGGTAAGGATTGACGACACTGCAGCCGTAGCCGATGAGCAGCGCAAAGTGATGCACCTCGCGTGCTTCGCCGGTTTCGATGGCGAGCGAGACCCGCATGCGCAAGCCTTCTCGGATCAGGAAATGATGAAGCGCAGAGACCGCGAGCAACGACGGGATGGCCGCCATCTCGCGCGTCACGCCTCGATCGCTGAGTATGAGGATATTGACCTCGTCCTCCGTGATGATCCGACGGGCCTCGGCGCGCATTTGCTCGATGGCCTTGGCGAGTCCTTCTTCACCGCGAGCCGCGCGGAACAGCAAGGACACCGTGCCCACTTTGAGACCCGGCAGCGCAATTCGGCGGATCTTCGCAAACTCTTCGTTGGTGACGACCGGCGCCTTCAGCTCGATGCGTCGGCAGTCAGTCGGCTTCGGATCGAGCAAGTTGCCCTCGGAGCCGAGCCAGACATCGGATGAGGTGATGATTTCTTCGCGGATGCTGTCGATCGGCGGATTCGTGACCTGCGCGAATAATTGCTTGAAGTAGTCGTAGATGAGACGCGGCCGCTTGGAAAGCACGGCGAGCGGCGTGTCGTTGCCCATCGAGCCGACCGCATCGACGCCATCGCGCGCCATGGGCGCCATCAGGATCCGTTGGTCTTCGAAGCTGTAACCGAACGCGATTTGTCTCGCGAGCAGCAAGTCGGGCTCGGGTGCGGGCAACTGCGGCGCAGCAGGCAAATCTTTGAGGTAGACGAGGTGCTCGGCGAGCCAATCGGCGTAGGGCCATTCGTTGCAGACCGAGCGCTTGATTTCTTCGTCTTCGACGATCCGTCCCTGCTCGGTATCCACCAGGAACATTCGACCCGGCTGCAGGCGTCCCTTTTTCTCGATCTGCTCCGCTGGAATATCGAGCACACCAGCTTCGGAGGCGACGACCACCATCCCGTCCTTGGTGACGTAGTAACGACCGGGACGCAAACCGTTCCGATCGAGTACGGCTCCGATGCGAATGCCGTCGGTAAAAGAAATAGCCGCCGGACCATCCCATGGCTCCATCAAGCTCGAATGGAACTGATAGAACGCCTTGCGCGCCGGGTCCATGGACTCGTGCTTCGACCAAGGTTCCGGGATCATCATCATGATGGCGTGCGGCAACGAACGACCCGAGAGCACCATGAGTTCGAGCACGTTGTCGAACATCGAGGAGTCACTGCCATTGACGTTGACGATGGGCGCGAGCTTTCGAGTGTCGTCACCGAATAGCTGTGACTCGAGCAAGGCCTCGCGCGCGCGCATCCAATTGATGTTGCCGCGCAGCGTGTTGATCTCGCCGTTGTGCGCGATGTAGCGGTAAGGATGGGCACGATCCCAACTCGGGAAAGTGTTGGTCGAAAAGCGCGAGTGGACGAGCGCGATGGATGTTTCCATCAAAGGGTGGCGCAGATCGGGGAAATACTGGTCGAGCTGCATGGTGAGCAGCATCCCCTTGTAGACCAAAGTCTTGTGGGAGAGGCTTGCGACGTACCAATACTCCGCACCGCCAATCGTGGAGACGCGAATCTCGTTGTAGGCGCGCTTGCGGATCACGTACAGCTTGCGCTCGAACTCATCGGCATCGGCGGTCTCTGGCCCGCGCTGCACGAACACCTGACGCATGAACGGCTCGCTGACCCGAGCGGTTTCACCGAGCATGGAGTTGTCGGTCGGCACCGTGCGGCCGCCGAGATAGATCTGCCCCTCCGACTGCACGACTCGAGCAAAGATTTCTTCGATGCGGCGTCGCTGCGTCGCGTTGCGCGGCATGAAAATGAGCCCGCAGGCGTACTCGCCAGGCTCGGGCAAGGAGATGTGGGCTTTCTTGGCGGCGTCCTTCAGGAAGGCGTGCGGCATTTGCATGAGCACACCCGCACCGTCACCGGTATTGATTTCGCAGCCGCAGGCCCCTCGATGGTCGAGGTTCTTCAAAACCTCGATCGCGTCGCGCAGCACCTTGTTGGACTTCCGACCTTGGATGTCGACGACGAAGCCGAATCCACAGGCATCGTGCTCGTGCTGGGGGTCATACAACCCCTGCTTGGTGGGACGGGTGATTCGGGCGCGATGACCCACGATGTGTTGCTCGGACATGGTTACTCCCAACCCCCGGGGCGACTATAACCACCCGCTACGACTCGATAAAAGGCTTTCGGTCAATTTGACTCATGCTTATGAGTCAAACAAACTATTTACATGACAAAGCGGCTGCAGGTCTTGTTCGATGACGGGGAGTACGCCGCCTTGCAAGCCGCGGCGGCCAGTCGGGGCATGACCGTCGCCGAATGGGTCCGGCAGGCGCTTTCGGCCGCGCGGCGGGAAGCCTCCACGGCCGACGTCGATCGCAAGCTCGCCGCGATCCGCGCGGCAGTCCGCCATTCCGCTCCCTCCGGTACCGTCGAACGATTGATCTCGGAAACCGAGCGCGGTTACGGGGTCGGCGTCGACCCCTCATCAGGCAGCGGCGGCTACTGATGGTCTTCGTCGATACCAGCGTCCCGCTGTACCTGGTCGGCGTCGCGCACCCGAACAAAGTGGACGCCCAACGCCGGCTCGAAACGCTAGTCACGCAACGCACCCGACTCGTCACGGATACGGAAGTTCTGACGGAGATCCTGCATCGATACACCTCGATCGAGCGCCGCGGGGGGATTCAGCCGGCATTCGATGCCTTGCTCGGCGTGGTCGATGACGTGCTGCCGGTTGATCGCGAGGCGGCCGAGCGGACCAAACAGCTGGTGCTGCAATACCCGACGCTGCCCGTTCGAGCTGCCCTGCACGTCGCCACCATGCAGCGTCACGACATCGAGACCGTACTCAGTTTCGATCCGGCCTTCGATCGAGTGCCGGGACTCACTCGCTTGCGCTGATCAGAACGGGATCGGCTGTCCATCCCAAGCCCACAGTCGACCGCTGTCGGCGACGGTGAGACGGTCCACCACGCCAAGCAGCGCATGGACCGACCGCTCGGGCGTGAACAGTTTGGTCGGAGTGACGGCCGTCTGGAACGGTTTCGACAAGCGGGTGTCGACGGTGCCCGGGTGCAGTCCGACGCAGATAGCCTGCGGATTGCGCTGACGCAGCTCGATGGCGAAGTTCCGGACGAGCATGTTGAGCGCCGCTTTAGAGGCGCGGTAGGCGTGCCACCCACCGAGCCGGTTGTCCTCGATCGAGCCCACCCGCGCGGAAAGGCAGGCGAAGACCGACTTCGAATCGCGACGCAGCAGCCCGAGCGTGTGCTTGGCGATGAGCGCCGGGCCCGTCGTATTGATGGCAAAGGCCCGCGCCATCGCGGCGGCATCGAGATTACGCCAGGTTTTTTCCGGCCGAAGGTCCGCGGCATGCAGTACGCCCGTGGCGACGAAGACGAAATCGAGCGGTCCTTCTGCGCCCGCCGCAGCAGCCACGGCAGCGATCGACGCTTCGTCTTCGAGTGAAAATCGCCACGGCGCCTCGGCCTCTCGCGAAGCCGCGTAAACACGGTCCACACGCGGGTGCGCGCGCAAAATGGTGGCGCAGGAACCGCCGATTCCGCCGCCCGCTCCGAACACCAACGCTCGCATCGGTGCGGCGAAGCTTTTGAGCTCGGTCGGCGTCTCGTTGGTCATCTTCCAAACACTCCGGAAAAATTTTTCCAAAGGTATTGCACTTGGGGTCCGTGTGCCTTACTTTTCGCGCGCATTGCGAGGTGCAACAAGTAGAGATGAAGACACACATAGCGTCGCAATCCGACGATCCTGGACCCCGTCTCCTCAAGGTCAATCAATACCTCGAGAAGAATTTCCCCGATTTTTTCGCGGAAGCCCGTTTCGACGTCGGTGACGACGACTATTTTCTCTACAGTCGCTTCGGTCAGTACCTCGCCCGCTCCATCGAAAATCGTCGCGCTCCGCGCTCGAAGATCTATCGCGGGTTCACCGTGCTCAACAAGATGGCTGCCGTATCCCGCCGGGATCCGCAGGTCCGTCGCATGCTCGTCTCGGGCCCACTCGAGCACTTGATGGACGCTCCGAAGGCGCGCGCGCTGGCCATGAAACGCCTATCGCCTGTGGCGCAGGGCTACCTCGAAAGTCTCTGCGAATGACTCCGGACTACGGCGCTCACGCCCGGCTGGGTGTGGCAGTGCCGCAGGCCAACCCCACCGTCGAACCTGAGTTACGAGCCCTTCTGCCCGAGGGCGTCGCGATTTACGCCACGCGCTTGTCGCATCCGGCCCCGGATGTCGGGACCCGGCTCGACCACTACATTCGCCACATTCCCGAGGCCATGGAAACCTTCGGCCATTTGCGACTCGCCGCTTTCGGCTTCGGCTGCACGGGATCGAGTTACCGAGTGGGTCCCGAACTCGAAGATCAGCTGACCGCCGAGGCCATTCGACGAGGCGGCATCCCCGTCATCACGGCGGCACAGGCGATCCGTCGCAGCCTGCAAGCGCTCGGCGCACGTCGAATCGCGCTAGTCTCGCCTTATCCGGTGGCGCTGGCCGAAGCGGGTTACGACTATTGGACACGAGCAGGGATCGACGTCGTCGCCAAAGTGCGCGTCGATCCTGCGCTGACCGATACACACGCCATCTACGAAATGACGAGCGACCATGCGCTCGCTGCCGTACGCAGCCTCGGTCGCGAAGGCGTCGAAGCACTGGTCATGAGCGGCACCGGCATGCCGACGCTGCGGGCACTGCGCATCCTGCGCGCCGAGTTGCCGATACCCGTGATTTCGTCCAACCTCTGCCTCGCTTGGACGCTGCTGCACACAGCCGCTCAAGCGCTCGCGCCACCTCAGCCTCAAGACTTGCTGGCTGTTTGACTTGATGGCTGATTGATCGGCGCTCATTTCTCGGGAGGCTATCCACCATGCACGGACGCAATCACGAACTCCTCGATCGACGCGCCGCCATCCAACTGGCTCTGGCCTCGGGTCTCGTCACGAGCCTCGGGGGCGCGCCTACCCTCTTCGCCACCGATGGCTTGCTGCATCGACGCATTCCGTCGAGCGGCGAACGATTGCCTGTCATCGGCGTCGGCACCAACAACTACAGCCCCACCACGCCCGAAGAGCGCGCGGCTCGGCGTGCGGTGCTCGAACGCCTGACCGGCTCGGGTCTGCGCGTCATCGACACCGCCCCGCTCTACCGCGAATCGGAGCGAGTGATCGGTGAGCTGCTTGCGGAAATCGGCAATCGACCAAAAGCGTTCCTCGCGACCAAAGTTACTGCACCCAACAAAACTCGAGAGGAAGGCCTCGCCAGCATGGAAGAGTCCATGCGACGACTGCAGACGGATTTCATCGAGCTCATGCAGGTGCACAACCTCATCGGGACGGAAGTCTTGTTGCCTCTCATCCGGGAATGGATCGCCGCGAAACGTATTCGCCATGTCGGCGTGACGACTTCTCGAGACGAGCAATACCCGGAAATCGTGCGCCTCATGCGCACGGAGCCACTCGATTTCATCCAGGTCGACTACTCGCTTGGCAATCGTGGTGCGGCCGAGCAGATTTTGCCTCTGGCCGCCGAGCGGGGAATAGCGGTGCTGATCAATCTTCCCTTTGGAGGCAGGCGTGACGGCAATCTGTTCTCCCGAGTGCGCGGTCAATCTTTGCCATCTTGGGCTGCCGAATTCGACGCACGTAGCTGGGGCCAGTTCTTCTTGAAGTACGTGCTCTCTCACCCGGCTGTCACCTGCGCGATCCCCGGCATGACCAAAATCGCCAATCTCGATGACAACCTCGGCGCGGCGCTGGGACGACTGCCGGACGCCGCCATGCGCAAACGCATGGAAGAGTTTTGGGACGGTCTGCCCGGCTGATCGAATGAACGGGAAAGTCATCTTCGATTGCGATCCGGGTGTCGACGATGGCGTTGCGCTGCTGCTCGCATTCTCGGCGAAGACGAAAATCGATTTGCTCGGCATCACTACCGTGGCAGGCAATGTCTCTGCAGAGCTCACCGCTCGAAACGCCTGTTTGATTCGTGACATCGCCGGACGCCCCGAGGTTCCGGTCTTCGCTGGTTGCACGAAACCACTCGTGCGCGAGCCCGTGGAAGCGGGACACTTTCACGGCGAGTCGGGTCTCGGCGATTTGCCGATCAGCACGCCAACTCGCGGCATCGCGAGCGAACACGCCGTCGACTTTATCGTTCGCAGCCTGACCGATGCCTCGCCCGAGATGATCTCGATCGTGATCACGGGCCCCATGACCAACGTGGCCACGGCTTTGTTGCGGGAACCCCGATGCCTGAAAGGCATCAAGGAATTCATCATCATGGGCGGCGCACGGAGCGAAGGCGGAAACATCACCGCCTCGGCCGAGTACAACATCTACGCCGACCCGCATGCCGCGCAAACGGTCTTCAACGCAGGGCCCCGCGTATGGGCATTCGGTCTCGATGCGACGCATCAGGTGCGCGCCACGCCCTCGCGCACTGCGGCTATTTCGGCCATTGGTTCGTCGACGGCGCGCGCAGCCGCTCAGCTCATCGAGTACTCGAATGCGCTCCCGGCGAACGGACCACGCGCCCAAGGCTCGCCCTTGCACGACCCCTGCCCCGTCGCCTGGCTGCTCGAGCCCGGGCTCTTCGAATTCGTTCCGAGTCACGTGGACGTGGAAACCGAGTCACGTCTCACGCTCGGACACACCGCCGTCGAATTTCGTGCACGAGCCGATCGCGCGCAGAACGTGCAATGGGCCGTGCGCGCCGATGCAGACGGGGTGTTTTCTTTGATTAATCGTGCGCTTCAGAATTGAAGCCAGAGCATTGCGCTGACCGCGATCACGATCGCGGTGGCGACCACCGCGAGCCAAACCCATTTCCGGGATCGGGGCTCGACGCCTGAAACCTCGGCTGTCGCCGCCCGAACCAGCGCAGGGGTGACCTCGTGACGATCTTCGGCATACGCACCGAGCATCGCACGATCGGCAATGACATTGACGAGTCTCGGCAAACCACCTGCCTGCCGATGCAGCTCGCGCAACGCTCGGGGCGTGAAGATCTCCTGGGTAGCCCCTGCGACCCGTAGGCGGTGTCTCACATACGCCGCCGTCTCGTCCTCGGATAGCGGATCGAGGTGCAACCGTCCAGTGATTCTTTGAGCCACCTGACGCATATCTTCTCGAGCAAGGAGCTCGCGTAATTCGGGCTGCCCGATCAGGATGATTTGCAGCAGCTTGCGAGTGGCCGTTTCGATGTTGGTAAGCAATCGGACTTGCTCGAGGACATCGCGCTCCAGCAAATGCGCCTCGTCGATCAACACGGCGACTCGTCGACCGGCGGCGTGGGCTTCGAGGAGCCTCGCCGTCAAGGCATCGACCAGCGCTTTCACGCTCGATTTCGACTCCGGCGACAAAGCGACGCCGAGTTCTTCACAGATCGTCTGCAGGAACTCGGGGACGGTGAGCCGCGGGTTCAGGATGAGCGCGATGTCGACGTCGGCTGGTTCACGGGCGAGCAAGGAGCGCACGACAGTGGTCTTCCCGGTGCCGACCTCACCCGTCAGCTGGATGAATCCGCCCGCAGCGCTGACTCCATAAAAAAGATGACCGATCGCCTCGATATGTCGACTGCTCGGAAAGAGGTACCGCGGATCGGGCGTGATCGAGAACGGCGGCTCTGTCAGACCAAAGAAATTTTCGTACATGGCGTCGGTACCGCTCCCGGCACGCCTGACTCAGCGACCCGGCGACACGTACACGCAGCCTTGGCTGGCAGCGAGAAGCACGCGACACACCTCGCGGGCTCGCTCTTCACTCGCGACGCTGGCCTGAAGCCGAAAGACCTGCACTTGTCCATTGGAACCGACCATCACCTGCGAGACGAGGCCCTGCAACTCCGTGTGTCGAGTGCGCGCCTCGCGCCAGGCTTCGAGCGCCTTGTCACGACTCGAATAAGCGCCGAGCTGAATGCGATGCGTCACCGGCGCGGACTCCTCGGTCAGCATCGCCGGAGGCGGCTCGGAAGGTTCGAGCGCGGGAGGTTCGGGCACCGACGGCTCGAGGGCCGAAGGCTCGATAGCCGAAGGCCCGAGAACGCCGGGAGCCGCCATGAAGTTCTGCAGACGAACCCTCGCCTCTCGAGTCCATCGGCCCTTCGGATGCGTATTGATGAACGCTCGATAACCCGCAGCCGTGTCCGACTCGGTGGCGATCAACCAGTCGCGCTGCTCGACGAGATCGACGAGCCGCCGCTGTGCCACGGGCACATATTGGCTTTGGGGGTAGCGCGCCACGAAAGACTCGTAGGCCTCGAGCGTGTCGGCCCGTTGGGTGCTGCGCCAATCCTGCAGCTCGCCGCAGCCGCCGAGCGCCGCGAAGGCGAGTAGAACGACGATGAAGGATGACCGGCGACGCATGCGCCGATTCTAGGTCATGCCGCTGCGGACTGCTGCAACTCGCGCAGGATCATCCGGTCCGCCCAGCCCGGCCCCGACAAGGAATCGAAAAAGCCGCAATGCCCCCCGGTCTCGGTGACGATCACTCGCAGGGCGGCCGGTGTCGCCAGTCGCGATAGATCACCCGCCGGGATGATCGGATCGTCGAGGGCAGTGATGAGGGTCGAGGGCACCACGAGATCCGCGAGTCGATTCTCGGTAATCGCATAGCCACGGAAATAGTCTTCGACACGATCGTAGCCGGCATGACGCAACACGAGCTCCCGAGTCATCTCGCGGAGGTTGCGCGAGGAGATGAGCTCATCGAACTCGAACTGGCCCGGCCAGGCGCGCTGCTTCAGTCGAAGCGATCGCAGCCACTTGCGGACAAAATAATCGTGGTAGAGGGACCAACCGCGCTCCATGGCCTCGAGACAGTTGGCAGGATCGAGCACCGGCGAAACGCCCACGGCGTGCGCCACATCGATACCCGCCCTCGGCGCCTCGGCCGCGACCCGCAGCATGAAATTTCCGCCCAAAGAAAAACCGGCGAGGTTCAGCCGGTGCGAGGGGAACAGGAACTGCAGTCGGCGAACCGCACCCACCACCTCAGGCAAGCGGCAGGAATGGAAAAGCTCCTTGTTGAGGTGATGGGTATCCCCGTGATCGCGCAGATTGAGCCGGACCACATCGAAGCCGTGGTCGTGCAGCGTCTGGGCCAAAGACAGCACGTACAGCGACTGAGCACTGCCTTCCCAGCCGTGAAGAAGCACTGCAAGCAGGCGACGGTCTGGTGTCGCATCGGATGTCCTGTTGAGCGGCGCAGGCGCAAAAAACGCCTGCAATCTCACGCCGTCTCCGCAATCGAGGATCAGCTCGCGACTTGCGGCGAGCAAAGGTCTGGCGCGCCGCTCCACCATCGCCCGACGCAAGGGCAGACTCGGCAAGATCGACTGGACGTGCGCACCGCGCAACCAACGCGGTGGAGTGAAGTCCTCGTTCACGATCGTCGACCCATCATCGCAGCGATCAGTCGCGCAATCCCGTACCACGCTGCATCAACCAGAGCGCAACGAGGAAAAGCGCTGCAGCCGCCAGCGTCATGATGGCGAAGGCGAGTTCCACGTGCACGTCGGAGCGGCCGAGGAAACCATAGCGGAACGCGTTGACCATGTGCAGCACGGGATTGGCGAAGGACAAGGCCCGCGCCCACTCCGGCAACAGGTTGATCGAATAAAACACCCCGCCGAAGTAAGTGAGCGGAGTCAGGATGAACGTCGGGATCCAGTTCACCTGATCGAAATTCTTTGCAAACACGCCGTTGATGAACCCGGCCAGCGAGAAAATGACTGCCGTGAGCAACACCGCCCCGAGAATCACGAAGAGATGCTCGACGGGAAGGTGCGTGAAGATGAGCGAAATGACGGTAACGGCGAGTCCGACCAGCAGACCGCGCAGCACGCCTCCGCCCACGTACCCGGCGATGATCACCCAGTTGGGCTGCGGCGAGACGCTGATTTCTTCGAGAAAACGCTGGAACTTCGCACCAAAGAAAGAAGAAGAAACATTGGCGTAGGCATTGGTGATGACCGCCATCATGATGAGCCCCGGCGCGATGTACTGCATGTAATCGACACCGTCCATCTGCCCGATGCGTCGACCGATCAAGCTGCCGAAGATCACGAAATAAAGTGCAGCCGTCACCGCGGACGGGACGATGGTCTGACCCCAGATGCGCAGGATGCGGCCGAATTCGCGCATCACGATGGTCTGGAAACCGATCCAGCGTACGCTCGCAAACCCTGCGCTCATGCTGCTGCTCCCGACTTGTCGACGAGACGCATGAAGATCTCTTCGAGTCGATTGACCTTGTTGCGCAAGGTGACGACATGAATACCCTCGGCCGACAGATGCGCGAAGAGATCGTTGAGGTCACGATCTTTGCTCACTTCGACCTCGAGGGTGTGCGGATCGACGACGCGAATGTCATACCCCGGCAACGACGGCGCAACGCCCACCGCCTCTCGAAGACTGAGGAGAAACGACTCGGTGTGCAGTTTGAGCAACAGACGATCCATCCGATCGGCTTCGGCGATACGACCACGATCGATGATGGCGATATTGCGGCACAGGCTCTCGGCTTCTTCGAGGTAGTGGGTCGTCAAGATGATGGTGGTACCGGCTTCATTGAGTTCGCGAAGAAACTCCCACATCGAACGCCGGATCTCGATGTCGACGCCTGCCGTCGGCTCATCGAGGATCAGCAGTCGCGGCTCGTGCACGAGCGCACGCGCGATCATGAGTCGGCGCTTCATGCCGCCCGAGAGCGTGCGCGTCATTTTGTTGCGCTTGTCCCAGAGCGATAATTTCGTGAGGTATTTCTCGGCGCGCTCGCGGGCCACTCGCCGCGGAATGCCATAGAACCCCGCCTGATTGACGACGATGGTCTCGGGGGTTTCGAACTGATTGAGATTAAGCTCCTGCGGCACGACACCGATGCAGGCCTTCGCCGCTTCCAGATCGGAATCGAGATCGTGACCGAACACGCGGACGGAGCCCGCTGTTTTGGTCACGAGCGAGGTGCAGATGCCGATCAGGGTGCTTTTGCCGGCACCGTTGGGGCCGAGTAGCGCGAAAAAATCGCCCTCGTGGACATCGAGGTCGACCCCCTTCAGGGCCTCTACCCCGTTTTTGTATCGCTTGACGAGACCTCTAACCGCGAGCGCTTCCATGAGGCGGCGAAAGATAGCATGGCCGCCAAACCTTGAAGCACTGGGTCCAACGCACCGGCGATCAAGTCCGTGAGGGCGACCGGGTCAGGCGGAGCTGCGCGACACCGCGGCCAGACGCTGCACTCCGGCGAGCGTGGTTTCCCAAAGTGCCGTGCGATCACCGGCTTTGGCCGCCTGGATTCGGCGACGCCAGAAGAGGACGTCCTCACCCCAGCGCAACACCACGCAAGGCCCGGCAGTTTCGGCCAACTCGTCGATTTGCGGCAGCTCGAGCTCGCGCAATGCCGCGCATCCGGCGGGCGAAAGCCCAAGTAACAACGACGCTGCGGCGGGTCTCGAGAGCGCTGTTTGCCAGGCGAAATAGCAGACGATTCGAGCAAAACCCCGCCCAGCCTGTCCTTCGCACAGACCGGGTGGCAAGCGCGGCAAGCCGACGCCGGCTTGGACGCGCTTCCAGAGCGCGAAAGCGGTATCTGTAGAGAGATCGAAGAGCAGATACGGGCAGTCGGCGACGGAGGCAAGCACCCCGTCTTCGAGGCCCAGCCATTCTTCTCTCAGCATAGACGCGGCAGATGGCAGCACGATTTTGGAGCTCTCGAGTGCCTCGCGCAGGATGCGCAAGCCACGAAGATTCATGCCGCCGACCTGGCGGATGATCTCTCGGTCGACACTGCGGGCGAAGTCGGTTTCGGTGGTGGCGAGGGCGATGGGGTCGCGGCTAGGGGATTTTTTGTCGGTGGCCATGCATTCCTCCGTTTTTTCGCCGGAAATGGTCGCCCAAACCAACTTGGAACGCAGCGTTTGTTTTGGGATATTTTCCATCGAAATACATTCTTTGACAGGCCCTCCCCCATGCACGTCACCGACGAACGCTACAAGCGCGACCGTTTGCGTCTCGAACTCGCTCTTCGACTCATCCGTCACGAGGCGCGCACCCACACCATCCGCCACTGGACGGGGCTCAGCGACGACCGAGTCCGAAAACTCTACAGGTCCTACATCAAACCCGGCGCAGGCGTCCGCCGACACCGAGGCAAGTCTCCCGCCCAGGTCAATTACTTCTTGCGCGCAACCAGCGTGGGCGCAGAGGCTCACGCCCTCGCTTCCATCCTCGTACTGTTCGGTGCCGTGTCCGACAAACCCGATCCCGCCTCACTCAAGAAAATCCCCACCATCGCTCGGGGTCGTCTGCTGTGCGACGCCTACGAAGCCTATCGGCGCGTCTCGCCACGTCCCCGCATCGACTTCGAACACGCCGCCTTTCTCGCCAAGGCCCTCACGGTCGGGGACGAAATCCGGCTGCGCTTCTGCCCGGCCTGCCAGGCGCTCAACATCGTCGAGACCGTCACCCTTCGCGATCCAGTTTGTCGGGCTTGCGAAGCGCCCATGCCCGAGAAAACATCGGGCCACCGCGGGGCGACGAGAATGCCTGCGCCATCACGCACCTAGACAGACTGCTAGAATTCCCTCGCTCCGCCGGCTCGTGCCTGCGTGCACGATCCTCACGCGGGGCCGAAATTCATGCCGTCATCCTCCCAACGTTCCGCCGCCAACTTTCTCGCCGGGCCCTATCTCGACCGGCGGGCAGATTTGCGCGAAGACCCGCGGTGGCTCGAATCGGCGCGAGCCGATGCCGATGCCTTGTTCCTGCCCGTGCGCGGAACGGCATTGGGTGTCACGGGAGACCCGCCGACCGCGGCCTTCATCGACCGCTCGCATGCCATCGTGCGCTCGAGTCCCGACGATTCTTTGGTCTTGCTCGGTTGGTTTCGTGATCGGCGCTGCGTGCTGGTCCAACTCGACGAACACGAGACGCCCGACGATCCTCGCGATGAGGCCTTCCGATTCGAGGAGTTGAGACCTCTGGCCGGAACGCTCGGCGCCGAAGAAGCGGGTCTCCTCGCCTACGCGCGTGCACTCGCTTTTTGGCAGGGGCGGCATCGACACTGCGGCGTCTGCGGATCGCCGACTCAGCCCACACGAGCAGGCCATGTCATGACCTGCAGCGATCCAAGCTGCGCCGCCGAATTCTTTCCCCGAATCGATCCGGCGATCATCGTGCTCGTGAGCGATGGCGAACGCGCGTTGCTCGGTCGGCAGGCCTCTTGGCCATCCGGCCGATACTCGACCATCGCGGGCTTCGTCGAACCGGGCGAGAGCCTCGAGGATGCCGTCGCCCGGGAAGTCCTCGAAGAAACCGGGGTCAGTATTCTCGACAGCGACTACCACTCGTCCCAGCCCTGGCCCTTCCCCTCGTCTTTGATGTTGGGGTTCATGGCCACCGCCGCACGCGGGGCACCCGTCCGCGCAGGCAGTGAGCTCGAAGACGCCCGCTGGGTGAGTCGCGAGGAGATCGCCTCGGGCGAGGTCATTCTGCCGCCGCAGACATCGATCTCCCATCGCCTGATTGCCAACTGGTTCGACGCAGGATCTTCCGTCCCGCTGCACACCTTGCGAATGCGTAGTTGGGGCACGACTGCACCCCGAGGGAAGGCGGCGAGCGGGTAGAATCCGGGGCGTGATCCGCTTGATCCGCAGCCCCTTGATCCGGATTTTGTTGTGCCTCGCCGGCTTCGCTGTCGCGAGCACCCCTGTCGTTGCCGGAATCGACATCGAAATCAACGGCGTCGACGGCGCGATGCGTCGCAACGTGCTCATCTTCCTCAGCCTCGAACGCTACAAGGGTCGCGACGATCTCGACCAAGCGCTGATCGAGCGATTGCAGGAGCGCGCCGAGAGAGAAGCCGCGAGCGCGCTTCGTCCCTTTGGCTATTACGAAGCCACGGTCACCTCGAGAGTCGAGGCGGCGGGCGAAGGTCGATGGCGCGCTCGACTCGATATCGTTCCGGGCAAGCCGGTGATTTTGGACGACGTGGAAGTCGGCGTGACAGGCTCGGGCAGCGAGGATCCGGCGTTCCGGGCTCTGCTCTCGGCGGCATCGCTCAAGCGCGGCGATCGACTCGAGCATGCCAAGTACGACACGCTCAAAGATGGACTGCGTCGGACCGCCGCGACGCTCGGCTATGTCGATGCGAAGTTGACGATCAGCGAGCTCGTGGTCGACCCGGCTCTGCACCGTGCGTCGATGCGTCTCATCATGGACACGGGCGAACGCTATCGCTTCGGCCCGACTTCGATCGAGCAGCGATCGCTCGAAGAGTCGCTGCTTCGACGCTTCCTGCGTTACGAAGAATCTTCACCTTACGATGCAACCCAATTATTGAGAACGCAGTTCGCGCTCGACGACAGTCAATATTTCTCGAACGTCGAGGTGCTCGCGGGCTCGCCGAATTCCGAAACGCGTGTCATTCCCGTGAACATCCGCGCCGAACCCAACCGTCGCAACCGGTACTCAGTCGGCGCGGGTTATGCCACCGACAGCAAAGCTCGCGGGACCCTCACCTGGGAAAACCGTCGTCTCAACGATCGCGGTCATCGCTCCCGCGTGGAAATGAAAGCCGGACAGCTCGAGCAGTCGGTCGAAGCGCGTTACCTCGTGCCGATTGGTGACCCTGCTCTCGAGAAGCTCGGATTCGAGTGGCGTTACGCTCGCGACGAACTCGGCGATCTCGATACGCGAACCACACGGTTCCAGCCCTCGGTCACACGCGTCGATGGCGAGTGGCAGCGCGTGATGTTCGCTTCGCTCAGCCGAGTACGCACGATCACTGCAGGCTCGGTGAATCGAAGCGGCTTCGAGGACTCGACCACGCTCGTCATCCCCGGCATCAGCTATGCCTCGGTACCTCGGGGTTATCTCGGAGAGGCTCTGTTTTCGCGAGCGCTCTACGCCGAGCTGCGGGGCTCGGTCACGGGCCTCGGAGCAGAGGAAGACTATTTGCAGTTGCGGCTCGAAGCCGAACGGGTCTTCGACCTCGCGCCGAGTTGGCATGTGTTCTTGCGCGGACAGGTGGGTACGACCTGGGTGTCCGACGCCACGAAACTGCCGGGAACGGAGCGTTTCTTCGCCGGCGGTGACCGCAGCGTTCGCGGTTTCGGCTTCAATGATTTGTCTCCGATCGAGGACGGCAGCGCCAAGGTCGGCGCCCGTCATCTGGCCACCGTCACGTTCGAGGTCATTCGAGATCTTCCGCGCAACTTGGGCGTTGCCGCCTTCGTCGATGCGGGTAACGCCTTCGATTCCTTCGGAGATCCTTTTCAATACTCGGTAGGGATAGGCATCCGTTTACGGCTGCCAATCGTGACCCTGGGCATCGATATCGCCCAGCCACTCACAAACCCGGTCTGTCGCAGCGCCACACCTGATCCGCGCTGCAACATCGAGCCCGGATTCGATAGCCGCCCGGGTCCTCGTCTGCACTTCAACTTCTCGCCAAAACTTTGAGCACCGCGTGAGACGCCGAAATACCTTGATGCTGATCATCGCCGTGGTGCTCGCGCTCCCCATCGGCAGTCTTTGGCTTTTGGGATACTCCGAGTCCGCGTTGCAACGCCTCGTTTCTCTGGTGCCTCAAAAATTCGGTGCACTGCAGAGCATCTCCATCAGAGATGTCCGGGGGAGCCTCGCTGGCGGTTTCGAAATCGGTGCCGTCGACGTCGAGCACGATCTCGTGACTCTTCAGATCCGCGACGTCCGCGCGCGTATCGAGCTGCTTCCGCTGCTGTGGCAGTCGATCGAAGCTGCGGAGCTTTCCGTGAGCGAGGTCGTCATCGAGCAAGAAGCCCGCGACTTGCCGCCGCCCGAAAAAGCACCCCCTTTCTTGCCGCGACTGCTGACGATCGAGTTGAAGGCGGCGAAAGTTCCGCGACTCCTGATTCGTCCGATGAAAGGCGATCCGGTGTTGCTGCGCGACATCGATCTCGATGCGCTCATCCGAACCAGGACGATCGATCTTTCCAGGATCGAGGCATCACTCGGGGCGATACGGCTCGATCTCGAAGGCGAACTGACCGCAGCGTTACCACTCAAGCTCCGCGGTGACATCAAACTCGCCTTCGACCCTCGACGCGGGCCACGTTGGCGAGCCGAAGGACGTTTCGATGGTAATCTCGAAAACGCGCGACTGCAGGCGAAGCTGATCGAGCCTTTCGATGTCGACATCAAAGACGGATCGATGAAGCTGCTCGCGCCTTGGAGTATTCGAGGCGATGCGGTCGTCGCCAATCTCGATATCCGAAAGTTCGGAGGGTCAGCGATCCTCGGTCTGATCGGAGGCGAGGTCGCGATCGTCGCCGACCGCGACGGCTATCGCGCGAACGGAAGTCTGCTGCCTCCCGGACTCGCAGCGGGTCCGATCGATGTCGAATTCGACGGCTTCTATTTCCGTAATGTGCTGACCGCCCGGCGCATCACGCTCGTCCATTCCGCTGCGGGCACTCAGGTCGATGTCGCTGGAACCTTCACTCCGACCGACGACGGTGTCGTACTCGATCTCGACGGCGAGTGGACGAAACTTCGATGGCCTCTTGCCGACAGATCGCCCGTATTCGACAGCAAGCGCGGACGCTTCACCCTGCGGGGCATGGGCCCGCACGCCTTCACCGCAAAAGCCGATGCCCGAATTGGCGCACTGCCTCGCGTCGACGCCGATCTCACGGCGAAACTCGAGCCCGGTCGATTCGAACTGTCTACCATCGCGGTACGCGCGCTCGGCGGAATAGCCGATCTCAAGGGCGAAGTGACCTGGAAACCGCAGGAGCGTTGGCGGATCGGAGGTCTCGTTCGCGATTTGAATCCCGGAGAGTTACGCGCCGCTCTGCCGGGGCGACTGAACTTTGCCCTCGATGCCGAGGGGCGCGGCTTCGGCAAAGGGGGCCGAATCGACGTCGGTGTCAAAAATATCACGGGTCGTTTACGCGGCGCGGCGGCGCGCGGAGCAGGACGACTCTCGCTCGAAGGCGATACGCTGCAGTTCAAAGAGATCGATTTCGCTGCGGGCGGTCTGCGGCTCGAGCTCGACGGGGGTCTTTCGTCTCGCCGTAACGATCTTCAATTTCGGATTTTTGCAGATGATCTTGGCGTCATCGCCGATAACGGCAAAGGAAAACTCCGGGCAGAGGGCTCGCTGCGCGGGTCGCCCAACGCCATGAAGGTCCGTCTCGAGGCCCGTGGCGAAAATATCGCACTCGGAGAACTCGCCATCAAACGTCTTTCGGCAGACGTCGATCTCGATCCGAGCGGAGGCGCCGAGGCCAAAGCTTCCGCCCGCATCGAAGCCGATGAGGTCCGTGTTCTCGGACGTCGTGCCGATCGAGTCCGAGTGGCGATCGCCGGTCTCAGCGCTGCGCATACGCTCGACATCGACGTGAAGGGCGAAGACCTGAGTCTCAACGCGAAAGGCGATGCAGGCTTCGATGCACAAGGTTGGGCGCAACGATGGTCGCTCTTAGATCTGAGCCTGCCGGACAATATTTTGTTGGGGCTCGATCGAACGCTGGATGTCCGCCTCACGACCCATTCGATCACGGTGAGCCCCTTCTGCCTCAGAGGCGAAAAAGGCTCGAGCCTGACCGACTCCGCCACGCTTTGCGGTTCGGGAAGTCGAACCAATGAGGGCTGGATGGCAGAAGCTGTCGCGTCACGTTTGCCGATCGCGAGTCTCCTGCCTCCTCCGACGGCAAAAGCCCAGTACCTCGGATCGGTCAATGCATCGATCGACCTTCGCTCCGGCGATGACGGATTGCCGCGGGGCACGGCGCGCGCCGATTTCGAGGGGGCGGGATTGCGCTGGCAACGGGCGGGCGGACGACAAGATCTCATCCCGCTCGGCTCGGGATCTCTCGTGTTCGAGTCGAACGACCAAGGGCTTTTCGGCACTCTCGACGTTGCCGCGGATCAGCGCGGACGAGCGAAAGGCGAACTTCGTGCCCCACGTGCCAGCGACGTCGTGGCCTCCTCAGGATGGCGCGACCTTCCGATCACGGCAACGTTACGCGCGGATTCCTCCGCACTCGCCCTGCTCTATTTGTACGTCCCCGAGATCGATCGCTCGGCGGGAGATTTGTCTCTCGACTTGATCATCGGCGGAACGCTCGGCACGCCACTCGTGAATGGCGTCGTGCGACTCGAGAAAGGCGAGCTCGACTTCTACCAAGTCAATCTCGCGTTGCGCGGGATCCGGGCCGAGGCGCGCCTCATCGATAACGGCTTCGTTCTCGACGCCTCGGCTCGTGCCGGCGAGGGAAGCATCGAGGCCAATGCAGAACTGACTTGGCGCGGTGGCCAGCCTTACGGAGAGCTCAAAATAAAAGGGCAGGATCTGAGGGTCATAGACGTGCCCGAAGCTCGAATCACTGCCTCGCCCGATTTGCGCTTCAAGGTAGCGGGACGCAACCTCGAGGCGACGGGTACCGTGCTCATTCCGTCGGCGCGAATCACCCCTGCCGATTTGACGGGCGCCACTCTGACCTCGGGAGACGAGCGTCTCGTCGGGGCCGAGCCCGCCGATCCCGAAAGTTCTTTCAAGGTCTCGAGCAATCTGCGCCTGACTCTCGGTGAACGCGTCACGCTCGATTCCTTCGGGCTTTCTGGGCGTCTCGCAGGGTCGTTGAATCTCGTGACCACGGTCGATGGCATCAGCCGCGGAACGGGCGAGCTCGGTGTCGCGGAAGGAAAGTACGCCGCACTCGGGCGACGGCTCGATATCGAGCGTGGTCGTCTGATTTTCTCCGGAGGGCTCCTCAACGACCCCGGCGTGGAGATTCGGGCGACGAAGGAATTCCCGGACGTACGCGCCGGAGTGAATGTGCGCGGCTCTTTGCGCGATCCGCGGATGACTTTCTTTTCCGAACCCTCTCTGCCGCAATCGCAGGTGGTGTCGCTCATCCTCGCCGGCGGCACGCTCGAGTCGGCGCAAAGCGGCGGCCAGGGTAACGCAGGTCGCGACACCCTGCTCGCTCAGGGCGGAGCGATCCTCGCTCAACAACTGGGTCAGCGTATCGGTATCGAGGATGTCGGCATCGAGCAAAATCTCGCCAACGAAACCTCGCTGGTGTTCGGGAAGTACCTCTCGAGCCGGCTCTACGTGAGTTATGGGGTGTCGCTGGCAGAAGCCATCAACACGCTCAAGCTCCGTTACAGCATCAACGACCGCTGGACGCTGCGCACCGAAGCGGGCAAAGAATCGAGTGCCGAGGTGGTCTACACCGTCGAGAAGAATTGAACCGCACGGTTCGAGACGGCAACACTTGGTTCTGCCATCGACGCGGGTACACTCTCGATCGTGACCCGAGACCGGTATCTCAAAACGCTCGCCATCGCCTTCGCGATGCTCTGGATGGCTTTGGCCATCGCCCCGTACGAACGAGACACGTGGCTCCTCGAGAACGCCCTGCTCGTCCTCGGCGTGATCGTGCTGTGGCAAACACGTCGTGCATTGCCGCTCTCGACTCCATCCTACTCGCTGCTGTTCATATTCTTTTGCCTCCATGCGATCGGCGCACACTTCACCTATTCGCTCGTTCCTTACGATGACGCGCTGCGAAATCTGAGCGGCATGTCGGTCGGCGAGATCTTCGACTTCAATCGAAATCACTACGATCGACTCGTGCATTTCGCCTATGGCTTTCTGCTCGTGTTGCCGGTCAGAGAACTTCTCGTCTTGTTCGCGAAAGTTCGCGGATTCTGGAGCTACTTCTTGCCGCTCGATCTCGTGATGTCGTCCTCGCTCTTGTACGAGCTCATCGAGTGGGGAGCGGCGGTGGTCTATGGCGGTGATCTCGGCGCCGCTTTCCTCGGAACGCAGGGCGACGAATGGGACGCCCATCGCGACATGGCCCTCGCAGGGCTCGGCGGCCTCATCGCTATACTCGTCATACTCGCCGTCAATTCATGGCGGGGACGTGACATGACCCTCGAGTGGTTCAAACAGCTCGGTCGACTCGACCAACAGGGGCAGCCCAAGTGACCCGGCGATTGCTCATCGTCCATGGCGGCCATCCGGGAGGTCGAACCGAAAAGCTGCGCGCTGCCGTGACGAGCGGCATACGTGGTTCGGCATCGGATCTCGAGGTACGCGAGCGTCGAGCGCTGGACGCCGACGCCAACGATCTGCTGTGGTGCGAAGCGGTCATCCTCGGCACACCGGAACACTTCGGTTACATGTCCGGTGCGCTCAAAGATTTTTTCGATCGCACGTTCTACCCCTGCGAAAACCGAACGGCCGGACTCCCCTGGGGACTTTTCATCAGCGCGGGCAACGACGGAACAGGCACCCGCTCAGCCGTGGAGCGAATCGTCGCAGGCTATCGATGGAAGAGCGTGACCGAACCGGTGATCGTGGTGGGCGAACCCGACGCCGCGGCGCTCGAGCGCTGCCGAGAACTCGGCGCGACTCTCGCCGAAGGGCTCACCGCCGGAATCTTCTAGCGACCCAAGGCTTTCGCTGCCGCAGAGAACTCCGGCGCCAAGGTGAGCGCACGTTGGAATTCACGTCGGGCTCCCGCTGCATCGCCCGCATCGCTCGCGCAGCGACCCGTCCAATAATGCGATTCGGCCGCGCCCCAGCTGACGCCTGCTGGCGATGGTGCGCCTGCGGCACCCACCGCATCGAAGCTCGCGGCGGCTTCCTTGAATCGTGAGCAACCTTTGGCTTTGTCACCGCCGACGAACTTCGGTCGAAAGTAGACACCGAAACCGTCGATCAGTACGACACGCGGATTGCGCGCATCGAGCGCGAGTGCCGCCTCGATGCTCTTGCCACTGCGGGAACCATTGCGAATGGCCCCCATCCCGCCGAGGTTGGCGAGGTACCCATAACAGGCCGACTGAAGCGCATGAGCCTCCGCGGATTTCGGGTCTCGCTTCAGAGCGAGATCGAGCGTCTCGTTGCAGGCTTCGCCGGCGCGCTCGGCATCGCTCTTGCGCTTGGAGTAGATCGCCAATTGGAGAATGCGAAATTGCACGTAAGCGTGGGTGTAGAGCTCTTTGGAGTTTTGCGACTTCGACCAGGCCGATGTCGTGGCAGCGAGTCGCGCGAGCTCCGTCGTGTTACCCGACAAATAAGCGGACTGCGCCTTGCTCGCAACGGAGGTGATGTCCTGAGCCGATGCGAAATTGGCGGCGATCAAAGATAACGCGACGAGACCGATACGAATCATGCGAGATACTCCGAGACGATTTCGGCAGATTTCTGCCAAAGCTGCTGTGCGAGGGCGACGTCATCCATGTGTTTGCCGGCCATGGGCACCACCGGATTGCAATCTTCGAAATAGTGACCACTGACGCCCGAGAGCGCATCCGCAGTTGCCACATAGCAGGTGGTCGCCGCTCCCTCCGGTATGGTCTTCATGAAGGTCCACCCGATCAGTCGGCCCATCGTCCGCTTCCACGGATCGAAGTGTCGACCGAGATTGGTCAGGATGATGCCCGGGTGGACAGAGTTCGAGGTCGCGACCGACCCCGCCTCGCGCAAACGCCGCGAGAGCTCGAGCGAAAAGAGACCGTTGGCCAACTTCGATTGCCCGTACATCTTGTTGGGTACGTAATCGCGCGTGCCGTCGAGATTGTCGAACTCGATGCCGCCGGCAGGTGCCCACTGATAACCGAGACTCGACACGACGACGACGCGACCGCGCGGTGCAGCTTGCACTTGCGGCAACAACCGGTTCGTCAAAATGAAGTGGCCGAGATGATTGACCACGAATTGCTTCTCGAGCCCATACACTCGTTCGAGAGTCGGCAATGCCATGATGCCGGCATTGCAGACGAGAATATCGATGGGCATACCGAGCGTCTTGACGAGATCGGTCGCACTGACGATCGTCTCCCAGCGTTCGAGTTCGAGTGCGACGGGTGTAGTTCGGCCCTCCACGCTCTCGCAGGCTGCTTTGGCTTTCTCGAGCGTACGGCCGGTGCCGATGACGTGGGCACCGCGCAGCGCGAGTACGCGCATGGTCTCGAGGCCCAAGCCCGAAGTTGCACCGGTCACCAGCGCAGTCTTGCCTCGCAGATCGAGCCCTGCCGTGACCTCCTCCGCAGTGCTCTCGTCGCCGAAAGGGCTGACAGGCACACCGGGGGGACGACGAACGTCATCACCACCACGCGAACAGGACGACAAGAGAGGCAGCGTCGCGGCGGCTCCGACCCCTGCGATGAACTGGCGTCGCTCGATATCCATGTGTCCGAGGCTAGCAGAACCTCGGGCGAGCGGCTAATTTGCCGCTCAAGAACGGGGGATCCACACACATGAACAACACCACGCAAGGCGCGGGCACCAAGCTCGACGTCAAAACCATCACCGAGTTTCTTGCTGAGCAGCCGAACGTCGACGTCAGTCGCGCGTGGGAGAGATGCTGGGGCATCCACTCCGGGATCGTCGATCGCGTCAAGCAAAGATTTACGGTCGGCAAGCACCCGGCGACCGAGGGTCACGAATACTTCACGTCGCTCGACAAGTCGATGGAAGGCTCCTTCAACGCATGGACGGGCCCGCGCGTCGAGTGGTTGGTGCACTCGTGGCTCGGCAACCGGAAAGCCAGTCTGCTCGATATGAACGCGACGGTTTTTCTGTCGCAGCAAAATCGGGTGCCGCACCTCGTGATCATTTTCGGAACCGTGCCCAAACTTTTCTTTTATGCAGACTACACGCCGCGTGTCGATCTGCGCATGAATCTCGATTATGTGAATCACTACTACGAGCCGGCCAATGCCAGTGCGATCCGTTTCAGGGGACTGCCAAATTTCACCTGGAACTGGAGCCACGGCACTTACCTGCGCGGACTGATGTCACCGGTGTGTACGAGCGTGATGGGCGATCTAAACGAAGAAAACATCGCGACCTGCGAGTCGTACCTCGAAGAATTCGTGGGTCGCTGGTTCCAATGGCTGGACGAAGCCGATCGTCAACCCCTCTCTCGCGAGGAGCGACTCGAGCAGCAACGCTACGACCATTACGTTCGGGAGGTGGGTTACCGCACCGATCCCATGAACGTGCTCGCACAGCGCGCCTTCGGGCCCGAGGAGTTCAATCGCCGTCTCGACCTAAGAATGGGTAGTCGGCAGATGGCCGAGACCCGCGGGAAAATCGCCGAGGATTGATGACGCAAACTCCTCCCCTCGCCACGCGCGTTGCCCGACCGAGTGATGCTCGCGCACTCGTCGCGCTCGTGAACTCGGCCTATCGCGGTGACAGCAGTCGCATCGGCTGGACGACCGAAGCAGATCTGCTAGGGGGTCAGCGGACCGACGAAGACGCGCTGAGCGAGTTCATCAAACGCGGAGAGACCGCCGGTGATCGGGCGATGCTGGTACATGAACGCTCGAGTCGTCTCGTGGCCTGCGTCCAACTCGAACGACGTGAAAAGAGCGCCTACCTCGGCATGCTGACCATCGAACCCACGCTTCAATCGGGCGGGCTCGGTAAAGGTTTGTTGGCGGGAGCCGAAGAGTTCGTCTCCCGGTCATGGAACGCCTCTCGGATCACCATGACCGTCATCGAACAACGTCCCGAACTCATCGCCTGGTATGAGCGGCGGGGTTACTCGAAAACGGGCGAGACCGCCGCCTTTCCGTATGGTGACGCTCGCTTCGGCGAACCAAAACGGCCTGATCTTCGCTTCGTCGTGCTCGCCAAGTCCCTCACGCCGGCGCGAACTGTCGCATGACTGCCGACGTCACCTCTTCGTCATGCAGATTTCGTAGTCTCGAACCATGCGCGGTGCGGGCAGTTTTTTCAGCGTTTTCTTGTCAATGATCGCCACGGTTAACTCGGTGGCCGCACCGCTCGTCATCGCCCATCGCGGAGCCTCCGGCTATCGACCGGAGCACACGCTCGAGGCGTATCGGCTGGCCATCGAAATGGGCGCCGACTTCATCGAGCCCGACCTCGTGTCGACCCGTGATGGATACCTCGTCGCGCGTCACGAGCCCGAGATCGGCGCGACGACGGACGTCGCGAGTCGCCCGGAGTATGCCGACAGAAAACGAACCCTGACCCTCGATGGAATGACGGTGACCGGCTGGTTCACCGTCGATTTCACTCTGGCGGAGTTGCGTACGCTCCGCGCGATCCAGCCGAGACTGGATCGTTCCAAAGAATTCGATGGTCAATTTTCGATTCCGACGCTTGAGGAGATCATCGATCTCGCCGAGCGCGAGTCGAAAGCGCGCGGACGGACGATCGGGATCTATCCGGAGACCAAGCATCCCACTTGGCATTGCGAACTCGGTCTTCCTCTGGAACCTCGGCTACTCGCAGCACTCGACGCTGCCGGCTGGACTCACCGTGATTCGCCTGTATTCATTCAGTCGTTCGAGTCGGGAAACCTGAGATGGCTTCGGTCGCGCACCGACGTTCGACTCATTCAGTTGCTCGATGGCGGTGAGCTCCGCGACGATGGCAGCGTCGCCCCTCGGCCGCGATGGAGCTCATCGGGCAAATGCGAGCTTTACCCTCAAGGCGATATTCCGCAGGACTTCACGACGCCCGAGACGTTTACCGTGTTTCGCGAGTACGTCGATGGCTTGGGACCCTGGAAGCGCCATCTGATCGGCACGCGTCGCACCGACGCCGAAGATACGACGGAACGCAGCCGACGAACTGTCGCACCGACCGCCTTCGTAAAGTTGGCTCACGCTGCGGGCTTGCAGGTTCATCCGTGGACCTTTCGGAACGAAGCCATGCACCTCGCGGCCGATTACGGCGGCGATCCTGCAGCAGAATACCGAGCGTTCGCCGAACTCGGTGTCGATGCCGTGTTCACGGATTTTCCGGATACGGCGATCGCCGCGTTCAGCCGAGACCGCGCAACTGGTCGATGATGGCCGGGTTCTCGAGGGTGCTCACGTCCTGAGTGATCGGTTCGCCGCGCGCGATGGCACGCAATAGTCGACGCATGATTTTTCCCGATCGTGTTTTCGGGAGATTCTCGGCGAAGCGAATGTCATCGGGCTTGGCGATGGCGCCGAGTTGCTCGGTAACCCAATCCCGCAATTCTTTTTCGAACACGCGGGTATCGCCCGTCGGTCGCTCGCCGCGGCATACCACGAAAGCAAATACCGATTCGCCCTTGATTTCATGCTGCTTGCCGACCACTGCGGCTTCGGCGATGCGCGGATGTGCCACCAACGCCGACTCGATTTCCATGGTACCGAGACGATGGCCGGCGACATTGAGCACATCGTCGATACGCCCCATGATCCAGAAATATCCGTCGGCATCGCGATGCGCGCTATCGCCTGCGACATAGAACCTGTTCTGGAATTTCTCCCAATAAGTTTTCAGGTAGCGCTCGTTGTCACCCCAAATCGTGCGCAGCATCGATGGCCAGGGTTTGCGGATCACGAGATATCCGCCGGCATCCGGCGTCGTCACGCTGCGCCCTTCGTCATCGACGATATCGGCGAACACACCCGGTAGCGGCCGCGTACAGGAACCCGGCTTGGTCGAGGTAACGCCCGGAATGGGCGAAATCATGATCGCCCCGGTCTCGGTCTGCCACCACGTGTCGACGATCGGACATCGCCCGCGCCCGATCACACGGTGGTACCACATCCAGGCCTCGGGGTTGATCGGCTCGCCTACACTGCCGAGCAACCTGATCTTTGACAGATCGTATTTCGCGGGAATGTCTTCACCGAGTTTCATGAGCGCACGAATCGCTGTCGGCGCCGTGTAGAACACGGTCACACCGTGACGTTCGCAAATGCTCCAAAATCGCCCGCCATCGGGATAGGTCGGCGCACCCTCGTACATCACGATCGTTGCTGCGGCAGCGAGTGGCCCATAGGCCACGTAGCTGTGTCCGGTGATCCAGCCGACATCCGCCGTACACCAGAACACGTCATCGACGCGCAGGTCGAATACCCAGCGGCTCGTCATCTTGGCGCCGAGCAGATAGCCAGCGCTCGAGTGCTGGATGCCTTTCGGCTTTCCGGTAGAACCCGAGGTGTACAGCAAAAATAGCGGGTGCTCGGCATCGACCCACTCGGGCTCGCATTGGTCGGAAAGGCCGGAGATCGCCTCGTGCCACCAGATATCGCGGCCTGCCTGCATCGGCACGGCGTCGCCCGTGCGTTGCAACACGAATACCGTCTCGACCGTGGGGCAGCCTTCGAGAAGCGCTTTGTCGGTGGCCGCCTTGAGCTCGATGACATTGCCGCCTCGACGCCCGCCGTCCGCCGTGATCACGCAGCACGCACCAGCGTCTTCGATCCGGTCTTTCAAAGAAACCGCCGAGAAGCCGCCGAATACGACCGAGTGGATCGCACCGATGCGGGCGCAGGCCTGCATGGCGATCACCGCCTCGGGCACGAGCGGCATGTAGATGACCACACGATCGCCGCGACGTATTCCTCTCGCCTTCAACGCATTGGCGAACCGGCATACCTCGATGTGCAACTCGCGATAGCTCAGGCGCCTGACGTCGCCCGGCTCGCCTTCGAAAATGATCGCCGTTCGATCTGCATGCTCGGAAAGGTGCACATCGAGGCAGTTGTAGGACACATTGAGTTCGCCATCGGCGAACCAGCGGTAATTGGGCGCCGAGGTATCGTCGAGCGTTTGGGTGAAGGGCTTGTGCCAATCGATTTCGGAGCGAGCAAGATCGGCCCAATAGCCGACGGGGTCGGACTCGGCTCGTCGATGCAGCGCATCGAGGTCATTCACCCCGACTCGAGCTCTCCCTGCGAAAACCGGATCGGGAGGGAAAACCCTGGCTTCGTGAAGCACCGACTCGATGTTGTTCTGACTCATCGATGAACCCTGAAAATCAATAACGGACAGGATACTCCGGACCCAAGCCTTTGAACCGCTTGTGCAGCCAAAGATATTGCGCAGGCAAACGTCGGATCTCCGCTTCGATCAATTCGTGATGCCTCAGCGTGTCGGACACGCTGTCGGGCCCGGGGAAATCTTCGAGTGCCGGCCCGATGCGCACGACATAGCCCTGCTCTGCCGGCAAGCGCTCGACGAAATACGGCAGAACTGCAGCCCCCGTGAGTCGCGCGAGACGCGACGTGGCCGTATTCGTCGCAACGGGAATTCCGAAGAATGGCACCATCTCTGCGCCTTTGGCGCGGAATGCTTGATCGGGCGCGTACCACACGGCTCCACCCGCCTTCAGCACGCGCACCATGGCCCGGATATCGTCACTCGCGATCATGCTGGCGGCGACGGCTCCGCGATATTTTCGGAAAAACTCGCTGAGCAGCGGATCGCTCGATGGTTTGTATACCGCGTGGACCTGGCGTGCAGCCGTGATGAAGCGCGCGCCGATCTCGAGCGTGGTGAAGTGCGCCGCAAGCAAAATGACGCCTCGGCCCGAAGCGACCAGACGGTCGAATTCTTCGAGTCCCTCGAAACGGACGAGCGAGAGCAGCCGCTCGCGCGGCATGAACCACGCGAGGGCCGTCTCGGGCAGCGAAATACCGGCCTCGTGAAAATGCCGCTTCAGCAAGTCCTCGCGCTCCGCGGCCGGCATCTCCGGAAAACACAACTCGATGTTCCGGCGTACGACTTTTTTCTGAGGCAGGGGCAATCGCCTCGCGAATTCCCCGAGTCGCCTGCCAAATTGCAGTGACGAGGGATAATCGCGACGCGCGAGCGATTTGAGCAGCCCTAGCGCCGCCCACATGGGCCAACGCTGAGGAAGGTAAAAACGCCAATTCATGCGGCGATCACCCGGCGCCCGCGCCAGCCAGCGCGGCAAGGCGCTCGCCCTGTTTGCGCAAGGTCGATCCGAAGTTCTGACGATCGAAGAAAGCCGTCAAAGAATCGAGATCGGGCGCCCTCGGCCGCAGGGCGTTTCGATCCACTTCGAGAGGCATGTCTCGAACGATCTCCGTCAGTCGGCGCGCAAGGAAGGCTTCGTCTCGATGGCGCACGAGTTTTTCGGGCAACTTGGCAGCGCCACGGATCGGCAGCTGCGCGACGGCATCGAGATTGTCGTAAAGTTCCTCGAGCGATACGAAGTCGCGCAACAACGCTGCTGCCGTCTTGGGTCCGACGCCCGGAACGCCGCGAATGTTATCGACGGCATCGCCCGTCAAGGCGAGGTAGTCGGCATAGCGTTCGGGTGTCACACCGAAACGCGACTCGATCTGATCGTAAGTCAGTCGCTGGTTCTCGGTGTAATTCCAATAAATGTCTCCCTCGCGGATGAGCTGGGCGAGATCTTTGTCGCGCGTCACGACCGTGGCGGGCATGCCTTCGGCACGGAATCGCGCATGCAAGGTGCCGATGATGTCGTCGGCCTCGTATTCGCCACTGCCGAAATCCGCGACGCCCAGATGCCGACAAAACTCCCTGCAGCGCTCGAACTGCAACTTGAGGTCGGGTGGAGCCGGCTCACGGTTCGCCTTGTACGACGGGTCGATCCGATTGCGAAACGACGTCGCGAGGCTCTCGTCGAAGGCCACCGCGAGGTAACGCGGCTTGGCACGCTCCAGAAGGTCGCCGAGAAAGCGTGCGAACCCGAATAGCGCATGAACCGGATTACCCTCGTGGTCCACCATGTCGGGCGGCAGCGAGTAATAGGCACGAAACACGTATACCGAGGCGTCGACGAGGTAAACCACGCCTCATTGTACCGGCCACAGCATCGACCGCGACGCCACGAGGAGACCCGAGACGGCGGTCAGGCCATCAGATGCTTGATACGGCCGTGCAACGGACTGCTGCGCGGGAAATGCGCGAGCAGGTATTCCATCTGATCGAAGAGCACGCGCCGGCCTTTCAAAAAAATGTATTCCGCGTAGGTTGGCGTGAAGGGCACGGCCAGCAGCTGCATCTTGGCTTGCTCGGGCGTGCGCCACGCTTTGTAGTTGTTGCAGCGGCGACAAGCGGTCACCACGTTGGTCCACACATCTCGACCGCCCTGACTGAAGGGCCTCACGTGATCGCGTGAGAGATCTCGGGTCGAGAATCGATCGCCGCAATACAGACAGAGGAAGGCATCGCGCCTGAACAGTGTCTGGTTGTTGAGGGGCGGGACGTAATCATTGCGCAGATGTCCCGGATTGCCGGTCTGACCCACCGTGGCGATGATGGAGTTGACCTCGAGGATGGTTCGGCGGCCCGTCAGCGCATTGGTGCCCCCATACAAGCGGAACAATGGGGTACCGCAGGTGTAGGCGATCTGGTCCTGGTGGTAGAGCCGCGCGGCTTCGCGGTAGTCGATCCATTCGAGGGGCATGCCGGCCACGTCGGTTCGAAGCACATGCTGGTGCAGCGGCACCCCTTCCGCAGGGCGCGCGACGATCCCGAACTCTTGGTGATCCAGACTCGACATCTCCGATGTAATTTACGGTAGTTTTGTTACAACATTCAACGGTTCCGAACTCGTTGGCGGCGGACCGGTCTCATTGGTCACACCATGACTCACTCCCTCTCGATTTTCACATGGCTCTTGGCGGCACTCCTCGGCTCGTCCGGCGTGTTCGCCCAAGCCGCGGATCCGCCTGCCGAGCCGGTCGACGAGACGGGTTCGCTCGAGGAAAGCGTCCCGGATGAAATCGAGGAAGTCACCATCTTCGGCGAAGCCGCAGGTCCAGGGCTCTGGAAGGTACGTAACGGCGAGAACACCCTGTATCTGCTCGGCACCCTGAGCCCGCTCCCCAAAAAATTGCAGTGGCGATCCCGAGAAGTCGAGAGCGTCCTCGCACGAGCCAAGCAGGTCATCCCCGCCCGCAGTGACGTCGACGCCGACATCGGGCCGATCACCGCTGTCCAACTCTACATGCAGTACCGCAAGCTGCGCGGTAACGAAGAGAAGCAGTCTCTCGAGGCGGTCCTCCCTCCCGACGTCTTCGGTCGATTCGAGGCGCTAAGACAAAAATACGCGCCGCGCGAACGCGACATGCTGAAACGTCGTCCCCTCATCGCAGCCGGAGAACTTTGGCGTGAGGCCCTCTCTCGCAGCGGACTGACCGGCCGAAACGACGTAAGTCGCCAAGTCGAAAAGCTCGCCAAGGCACGAAAGGTCCCGATCGTCGTTCCGACCATCGTCATCGACGATCCCAAGGGCGCTTTGGCAGAAGTCGGAAAAATCTCGAAAGAAGCGGAACTGGCCTGCATCCGCTCAACCCTCTCTCGAATGGAGAGCGACCTCGATGCCGCGCGGCGCAAAGCTGAGGCCTGGTCGGTCGGGGACATCGACCTGCTGCGTTCGCCGAACGCCTCGGAGCAGCGTGAAACCTGTTGGTCGGCCCTACAGCAGAGCCCGAAGATCGCCGGAATCCGCCAGCAGTTCGAGGATGGATGGTTTCGCCTCGCGGTCGAAGCGGTGGAGAAACACGACGTCGCGCTGGCGGTCGTTCCGATCGATGAACTTTTTGGACGCAACGGCGTCCTTGCGCGCATGAAGTCGCGCGGATACGCCATCGACGAGCCCTGACGCGCAGGGACGGCTAGAGCGTCATCGACTCGAGGTGGGTCCGAAGCTCACCCAACACCTTTCGCGCATCGGTTGAGATGCCAACAGACTTCTCTCGACGATCGTCTCGCTTGCCGACCTCGATGACGAGCAAGCCTAGGCGGTGCAGACGATGGAGGAGTTTGCGGCACGCCCGATCTCCACCCAGGCCGTTCAAACGCATGACCATCACCAATTCGGAGATGGACACGGTCTCGTGCTGGGCCGCGAGGACCAGCGCCGGGGTGAGATGGAGGTGGCGAACAAGAGGCTCGGACCGTGGTTTTTTGACCCGGTCTGATTTGCTCAAAGAATCCACTCTTGGACGCTCCGACTATTTGTTGTTTTTTTAATGCAGCCCCGTCCCAAATGGGTCGGAATTGGATCGAATAACCATAACTGACTCCCGAACTCCTGTGCGGCGATCTGGGCCAAATTTACTGGTCGTTGTTAGTCGCCTTTTTTGTGTATTTTTACCGCGTCAAAGCTTGGTCCAGGCCGCCGTACCTTATGATGCGTGGCCATGAACGCCCATCAAAGTTTACGCTCCCGCTCCTTCAGCGCCCTTCACTTGCTGTGGTTGACGATCATCGGTTTTGGCTTCCCGACCGCCCAAGCGGAGGCTCCTCTGGAGGCAGCGGCCCCCCCGAGCTGCCAGCTTGCCTTGAAGGTCGGTCGCCTCATCGACCCCGACCGCGGTGTGGTGTTACGCGATCAGGTCGTCCGTATCGGGGGCGAAACTATCCTAGGTGTGTCCCCGGCCAGTGATGCTGCACTTCGAGACTGCCCGAAGGTACTCGACCTCTCGCGTTCCACGGTGCTTCCTGGCCTCATCGACACCCACACCCACCTCACCTCGGATCCGTCGATCCTCCGTTACCAGCGACTCGGACTCTCGATTCCTCGTATCGCCCTGATCGGTGCGGCCAATGCCCGTCGCACGCTGCTCGCCGGATTCACGACGGTGCGAAATCTCGGCGCTGACGGCTACGCCGATGTCGCGTTGCGCGATGCGATCGATGCCGGAGACGTCATCGGACCGCGCCTCGTCGTCTCCGGTCCAGGCATCGGCATCACCGGCGGCCACTGCGGCAGCAACTTACTCGCGCCGGAATTTCGACAAACCTCGCTCGGTACTGCAGATGGCCCCGACGAAGTGCGAAAAGCCGTTCGACAAAACGTGCGCTACGGCGCCGACGTCATCAAATATTGCGGCACGGGAGGCGTGTTCTCGAAAGGGACTCAGCCCGGCATGCAGCAGTTCACGCCGGAGGAAGTCGCGGCGCTGGTCGATGAAGCAAAAATGCATGGACGAAAAGTCGCCGTACATGCCCACGGAGCGAGCGGCATCAAGGTCGCGCTGCGCGCGGGTGTCGACTCGATCGAGCACGCCAGCCTCATCGACGATGAGGGCCTCGAGCTCGCGAAGAAGTACAAGGTCTACTTCTCGATGGATATCTACAACACCGACTACACGCAGACCGAATCGAAGCGTCGCGGCGAGCTGCCGGAATTCATTCGCAAAGATGCCATGATCGGCGAAATCCAGCGGCGCAACTTCGAGCGTGCGCTGAAGGCGGGCATCCGCATGACGCTCGGCACCGACGCGGGAATCTACCCGCATGGCGATAACGCAAAGCAGCTCGCCGTGATGGTGCGCTACGGCATGACGCCCATGCAGGCGATCCAGGCCGCCACGATCAACAGCGCCGATGCTCTGGGCCTCGCCGGCCGGGTCGGTACGCTCGCGACTGGCGCCTATGCCGATCTGATCGCCGTCGAGGATGATCCACTGGCCGATATCCGCGCACTCGAGCGCGTGAGTGTCGTGCTCAAGGGCGGTGAAGTGGTCAAGAGCGGAGCTGCGAGCTCCACACGATGACGACAAACGGACGAGGTCTCGCGGCGATGTTCATCGCCGTCGCAGCGTTTTCGTTCATGGATGCGCTGCTCAAACTATTTGCCGCGTATTACCCGCCCATGCAAGTCGCTGCAATTCGCGGCGCGGCTTCGTTGCCCTTCGTGCTCGTTCCGCTGTGGTACTCGGGTCGTCTTCATGAGCTGAAGCCGACACGTCTCGGTCTGCATCTGGCTCGCGGCGCACTCGGCGTCATCATGTTGGGCACCTTCGTGCTCGCTCTGCGCGAGGCTCCACTCGCCTCGGTGTACTCGATCTACATGGCCGCTCCGTTGCTCATCGCAGCACTTGCCGCGTGGTGGCTCGGCGAGAAGGTCGATGGAGGACGTTGGCTCGCCATCGTGATCGGACTCGTCGGCGTGCTCGTCATTCTTCGACCCCGCCCCGACGGCTTGCCGCTGATTGCCGGATTGGCCGCGGCGGTCTCGGCGCTGTGTTACGCCCTCGCCTCCGTCACGGCGCGCGTCCTCACGCGCACCGAGCGCTCCTCGACCATGGTCTTCACGTTTTTGATCAGCGTGACGCTCGTCGCGGGCGCGCTCGCGGTGCCCACATGGGTGGCGATCCGACCCACCGACTGGTGGGTCATCGTAGCCGTCGGAGGTTTGGGGGCGGTGGGTCAGCACTACATCACCGAGGCCTTTCGTCATGCGCCGGCCGCCGTCGTCGCGCCGATCGAGTACACCGCCTTGCTCTGGGGAATTGCCATCGACTGGGTGGTCTGGTCGGTGTTGCCGGGCACCGTCATTTTGAGCGGCGCCTCCCTCGTCATCGCTGCAGGCCTCTATGTCGCCTGGCGAGAGCGAGTGGTGACACACTCGCCATCGTGAACAGTCTCTACTTTCGGCTAGCAGGCGTCGCCGCGCTCTGGGGCGGTACCTTCATCGCCGGTCGCGTCGCGGCACCCGAGCTTCCGCACTTCACCGTATCGGCGCTGCGGTTCTGGGTGGCGTTCGCCATCCTTGCCCCGCTACTCATCGCCATCGAAGGGCGACTGCCTCGGCTTAGGCCTCGGGACTTCGGCTTCACGGCCCTGCTCGCGCTCTTCGGTCTCGTGTTCTACAACCTGCTCTTCCTCGGAGCGCTGGAGCTGATCCCGGCGGGCCGCACTGCTCTCGTCGTCGCGCTCAACCCGATCCTGACCGCGCTCACCATGGCGCTCGTATTCGGAGAGCGGCTGCAACGTCATCGCTGGTTCGGCATCCTCCTCGCGCTGACGGGTGTCTGGATCGTGCTGTCGAAGGGTGATCCCTCCCTGTTGCTGCAGCGAGTGGGACGCGGTGAATGGCTCATGCTAGGTGGCGCGTGCTGCTGGGCGATCTACACGGTCGTTGGCCGCTACGCCCTCGACGGAGAAGCCGCCGCATCGCCGCTCGCGATCACTACGGTCACCACGCTCTGGGGTGCATTGATGCTGACGGCCGGCATGCCGTTCGAGTGGGACGGCTGGCAGGCGAACGAAGTGTCCGTCGCGGCTTGGGCGTCGATCGTCTATCTTGGTGCCGGAGGGACCGCGCTGGCCTTTGTCTGGTACGCCGAGGGCCTTAAACGCCTGGGAGCAGCGCGTACCGCGGTCTTCAACAATCTTGTCCCCGTGTTCGGCGTATCGTTCAGCACACTCCTGCTGGGCGAACCCTTGCTGGTCTCGATGCTGGTCGGGGGCCTCGTGGCGATCGTGGGTGTGACGCTCACGAACTGGAGTAATTCACGGTAAATCAGTGACTTGCACGAAGTCGCGGAGAAACAGTTTCACAAATGCGTCATAAGAGTGTCCGAAAAGTCGTACACGCCTATTTAAGATATTGATTTAATTGATATTTTTTTGATCTGGTCAATCTTTAACCAAGCCAACGAAAATCCGTAGAAAACGCGGCAATTTTTCGCTTGAAAAGCTCACTATCCACAACGTTATCCACACCCTCTGTGGACAAATCCCGGGGGCCGAAACCGGCGATCTGTCGGGTGGCCCTCGACACGCCGCTGCGGCGGACGTTCGACTATCTAATCGGGGTCGATTGCCCAGTGCCGCCGCTCGGCAGCCGCGTCTCCGTGCCCTTCGGACGGCGCCAACTCGTCGGCGTGGCGATCTCGATGGAATCCGAATCGGAGGTGGATGAATCCAAGCTCAAGTCGATCTCAAGAACCCTCGATGTGGACCCCACATTCGACGCTCCTCTCCTGCGGCTACTGCGATGGGCGGCGGACTACTACCACCATCCGATCGGCGAGGTGGTCGCCGCGGCCATGCCCAAGCTGTTGCGCGAAGGCGCTCCGCTCGTCTCTCAGACCGAATACTGGGCGGCCACCGACGGCGGCATCGCCGCACTCGAGGCGGGCGAACCCAAACGAGCACCGAAACAGCGTGAGCTTCTCGAACAACTCGTCGCCGCAGGCACTCAGGGTCTCGATATCGCAGAGCTGAACGAACGACTGCCCGGTTGGCGAGACGCCGCAAAGGCGCTGGCCAAGCGAAATTGGTTGATCTCGGCATCGCGCGATGCGCTCGCGGTCTCGAGCAAGCGGGCGGTAACGGAAAACTCCGGCGCGCCAGACATTCGGCCTAAGCTCTCCGCGCAGCAGAGCCAGGTGCTCGAGACCATCCAATCGGCAGGCGTGACGCAATATCACGCATGGCTACTGCATGGCGTCACGGGCAGCGGCAAGACCGAGGTCTATCTGCGGCTCGCCGAGGAGCAGTTGCAAGCGGGTCGTCGCGTACTCGTGCTGGTGCCAGAAATCGGCCTTACGCCGCAGCTCGTGGGCCGGTTTGCGAGACGATTTCCGCAAACGCCTTTGGCCGTACTGCACTCCGGGTTGACGGACTCCGAGCGACTCTCTGCGTGGCGCGCCGCCCACAGTGGCCATGCACAACTCGTGATCGGCACGCGCTCGGCGGTCTTCGCACCCATTCCGTCACTCGGAATCATCATCGTCGATGAAGAGCACGATGCGTCGTTCAAACAGCAGGAGGGCGGATTCCGATATTCGGCCCGAGATCTCGCCCTCGTTCGCGCCCATTTCCTCGATATCCCGATCGTGCTCGGATCGGCGACCCCTTCGCTCGAATCGCTGCACAACGCAGCGTCCGGGAGACTCACGCGTCTTTCGCTGCCCGATCGCGCAGCCTCGGCATCGCCCCCGACCTTGCGCCTCGTCGACCTGCGTCAGGAGCGCGTGCATGCGGGTCTGTCGACCACCGCCGTATCGGCCATCCAGCGTCATCTAGCCGCGGAAGGTCAGGTGCTCGTGTACATCAATCGACGGGGCTATGCGCCCACGCTCGCGTGCACGGCCTGTGGTTGGGTCGCGCCCTGTCAGTCCTGCGATGCGCGCATGACGGTATATCGCCAGGCGGCGCGGCTGCGCTGCCACCACTGTGGCGCGGATCGCGACTTGCCGCGCCAATGTCCTCAATGCGGTTATGCCGTGAAGACGGTCGGACAAGGCACCGAGCGCGTCGAAGAAAGTCTCGCCGAGACCTTTTCCGGAGTCGGCATCGCCCGACTCGATCGCGACGTCGTGCGTCGCAGCGACGAACTCGAAGCCGTGGTGGCCCGAATGTCTGGTGGCGAGGCGCGAATTTTGGTGGGGACTCAGATGGTGGCGAAGGGGCACGATTTTCCGTCGCTCACCCTGGTCGTCGTGCTCAATGCAGACCAAGGCCTATTCAGTACCGACTTCCGTGCCGCCGAGCGTCTTGCGCAAACCATCGTCCAGGTCGCGGGGCGCGCCGGGCGGGCGAACCGTCCGGGCGAAGTGCTGATCCAGACCGAATACCCCGAGCACCCCTTGCTATCGGGTTTGCTTGGCGGCGGCTACGACGCCTTCGCTTCGGCGGCTCTCGAAGAACGTCGAGTCGCCGCCTGGCCACCGTTCTCCCGACTAGTCGCACTGCGCGCGTCCGCCCTGGAGGCGGAAACGGCGATCCGGTTTCTCGAAGCGGCACGGCGTGCGGCAGAGCCGCTCGCTCGTGCGATTCGAGCAGATACCGATCGCCGACGCTCCGGCTCGGTCCGATTGCTGGGGCCCGCCCCGGCCGCGATGGCCCGACGTGCCGACCGTCACCATGCGCAGCTGCTTTTGGAGAGTACCGATCGAGGGTCGCTGCATCGCCTGCTCGAGCAATGGCTGCCGGACCTCGAGGCACTGCCCGAGGCGCGGCGGGTTCGCTGGGCGCTCGATGTCGACCCGCTCGAACTCTTCTGACCCGGTAGAATCGCGCCCGTGAAAGAAGACCTGCACAACCTGCTGCAGCGGGCGCTGCAATCTCTCGAGGGTTCGCTGCTCTCCGGTCCCGTCGATCCACAAATGATCGTCCTCGATCGGGCGCGCGATTCCGCGCATGGCGACTTCGCCTCGAACATCGCCATGCGACTCGCCAAGGCTGCGGGTAAACCGCCCCGAGTGATCGCTGAAGCCATCATCGCTGCCCTGCCTGCTTCGCCCATCGTCGAACGCGTCGAGGTCGCAGGTGCGGGGTTCATCAATTTTTTCCTCGCCAAAGATCTCTATGCGCGCGAGCTCGTGCGCATTCACGACGAGGGCGAGTCCTACGGACGTCAGCGCTCCGAGCATCCGCGCAAGGTCCTCCTCGAATTCGTTTCGGCCAATCCCACGGGACCCATGCATGTGGGTCACGGTCGCCAAGCCGCCTTCGGTGATGCTCTCGGAAATTTGCTCGCCGCAGCAGGCGATGCCGTCACTCGCGAGTACTACATCAACGATGCCGGTCGGCAGACCGAGATTCTCGCGGTATCCGTCTGGATCAGGTACCTCGAAGTCTGCGGAGAGAGCCTGAAGTTTCCGGAAAACGGTTACCGAGGCGATTACATCCGACCCGTCGCCGTCGCGTTGCATAAGAAAGAGGGCCTCGCACTTCGACACCCGGCAGCGACGGTGCTCGCAGGACTGCCTGCCGATGCGCCCGAAGGCGACAAAGAAAAGCACATCGATGCACTGATCGCCCGGTGCCGCCATCTCATTGGCGAGGCCGCGTGGGAGCAGATGCTGGAGTCGAGCATCGCCGCGATGCTTGCCGAGATCCGCAACGATCTCGATGGCTACGGTGTCCACTACGACAACTGGATCTCCGAGCGCGCCTTCGCCCAAGGCGGCGCTGTCGAGCGCGCGCTCGAGCGCTTGCGCGCCAAAGATCTGCTCTACGTGAAAGACGGCGCCGAATGGTTCAAGGCCACCCAATTCGGCGACGATGAAGACCGTGTCGTCGTCAGAGAAAACGGCGTCAAGACCTACTTTGCCTCCGACATCGCCTATCATCTCGACAAGCGCGAACGCGGCTTCGACATGCTCATCGACGTGCTCGGCGCCGATCATCACGGTTACGTCACCCGAGTACGCGGTGGTCTGCAGGCCTTCGGTCATCCCGGCGATTGCCTCGAAGCGCCGCTGATCCAGCTCGTCGCGCTGTTCCGCAACGGCGTCAAGATGTCGATGGGCAAGCGCGAGGCAAACTTCGTCACGCTGCGCCAGTTGCGCGAGGAAGTCGGCAACGATGCCTGTCGCATCTTTTATTTGATGCGCAGCAACGATCAGTCACTCGACTTCGATCTCGACCTGGCAAAGTCGAAGACGAACGAGAACCCCGTGTTCTACGTGCAATACGCGCACGCTCGCGTGGCAAGCGTCATGAAGGAGCTCACCGCGCGCGGCTTCGCATACGACTCCGAAAGCACGCGCCATATCGTCCTCGAGCGAGGTGCCTCCCTGCTCGCGGGTCAGCAAGCCGAAGCCATGCTCTCGTGCGTGTCTCGTTATCCCGAGGTCATCCAGCAGTCGGCCTCGCAGCGCGCGCCCCATGCTCTCGTGCACTACCTGCGAGAACTCGCGACCACGTTGCACGCCTTCTACAACGCCGAACGCGTACTCGTTCCCGAGGCGGATGTGCGCAGTGCGCGCGTCTACGCGCTGCTCGCCGTACAGCGGGTACTGCGAAATGGACTCGCCATACTCGGCGCTTCGGCTCCGGAGTCGATGTGAGCAAGACGCCGATCGGCCGGGACTTCAAGCGTGCAGGTCGCCGCGGCGGCAGCGATTTCAACTTTTCGAACGAGTTTTTCGCAGGTCTCGCGGCAGGTCTTGCCGTGGCGGTCGGCGTTTTCTTCTGGCAGCAGCAAGCCTTGAAGGATGCAGTACGGGCGGCCGAAGAAACGGAGGCCACTCCTCGTCCGGTTCGACGCGATCCTGTCGCAGCGACGACGGCCGAACCCGAGCGCGAATACGATTTTTACGGGATGCTCCCCAAGAGCGAGGTGGTCGTCGCGACGACCGATCCCAAGGCACCCTTACCCACCGTACCGAACACCCCCATCGAGCGACCCGGGGTGTACGTGCTTCAGCTCGGCATGTTCAAAAATCTGGAAGAAGCCGAACGGCTGCAAGCAAAGTTGCTGCGCCTCGGCGTGCAATCAGCCGTCCAACGGATCGCGATGGAGAACGGCGTGCTGCACCGGGTTCGCATCGGACCAGTCAGCAATCTTGGTGATCTCAACCGAACTCGAGCCGCTTTGCAGCGCGCGGAGATCGATGCGGTCGTGATTCGCGTCGGCGATTAGGTTTCGATGTCGTCCGGCATGCTGCGGAAATCGACGCCAAGCGCGCGCAATTTCCGGTAGAGGTGGGTCCGCTCCATTCCGACTCGCTTGGCGAGCTGCCCCACTTTGCCGTGGCACAGCAAAAGCTGTTGCTGCAAATAGGCTCGCTCGAAATGTTCTCTCGCCTCGCGCAAACCCAGCGCTAGCAGATCTTGCTTGACCAGCGTCTCGGTCGAGGGCGCAACCTGTGCGAGTTCCCGCTCGATGTCGTCGAGCGAGACTTCCTCGCCTCCGCCCTGCAGAAGTAGACGACGCACCATCGTTCGCAGTTCCTGAACGTTGCCGGGCCACGGATAATTTCGCAGACGATTCTGCGCCGCGATGCTGAAGCGCCGGAATCCGAGACCCTCGCCATCGACCAGGCGATCGACGTAGTGCCTGAGCAGATCCGGAACGTCTTCGGCGTACTCCCGCAGCGAAGGTACGCGCGCCACGATGGCGCTCAAATGCGCCAATAAATCACGACGCACGACACCCTGCTCGATATCGGGCTGGGCCGAGCAGACGATGCGCGCCTGGAAGGGACGGGCTTTGCCCTCTCCGAGCCGCGAGTAACTTCGGGTCTCGAGCAAGCCGAGCAAGGCTCTTTGCGCCGACGCCGGGAGATCACCGATTTCATTGATGAACAACGTTCCGTCGCCCACCTGGCTGATCAGCCCGTCGGCGCCCGCATGACCGAATAGCGCCGCCTCGGCGTCCACTTCGCGCAGAGTGCTCGACACGAGCACCATAAAAGGCTTGGTCGAACGCGGACTGTGATCGTGAACGAAACGCGCGAACGCCTCGCGACCCGAGCCGAATTCTCCTAGCAGCATCAGCGACGCGTCACTATTGGCGTGTCGCTGCAACTCGCTGCGCAATTGCTGAACTTGTCGGCTCTTGCCTACCGGAGCCGCGATCGATCCGGATTTGGCTTTGGCCGACGTCTTGCGAGCGCGCGCGCCCTCGAGTGCTTTTTCGACGGTCCGCAACAACTTGGCGAGCGACAGCGGCTTTTCGACGAAATCCATCGCGCCGAGTCGGGTAGCTTCGACGGCCGTATCGACCGTACCGTGACCGGACATCATTACGACGGCGCAGGAATTGGCGCTCGTCGACGACCACTCACGAAGCAGCGTGATGCCATCGACATCGGGCATCCAGATGTCGAGCAGCACGAGATCGGGCTGCTGACGTTGGCGGAGTGCGCGAGCCTCGGTTCCGTTGGCCGCCACTTCGACGTCGTAGCCTTCCTCGGTCAAGATTTCTTTGACAAGGCTGCGGATGTCCGCTTCGTCATCCACCACAAGAATGCGTGCTGCACTCATGCCCGCTCCCTCCTACGCTCCCCCTGCTCGGTGCCGGGGGCTGCCGCCCTCTCTTGCTCCAGCACCGGGAACATAACACGGACCATAGCACCGCCCGAGAGACGATTCCCCACCTCGATGCGCCCCCGATGGTCCTCGACGATCTTCTTGACGATGGCAAGGCCGAGCCCGGTGCCCCGAGGCTTGCTCGTGACATAGGGATCGAATACCCGGCCGATCATCTCAGGCTGAAACCCCGGTCCGTTATCCGACACCGCCAGCTCGATGAAGGAGCGGCCGTCCAGCTCGACGATCCCGGTCCGAATGTCGATCACGGCGGGTCGTACACCCTCCAGCGCCTCGAATGCATTGGTCAGTAAATTGTTGAGGACCTGCCGTACCCGGGATCGATCCGCGTCCACCGGGACCGGCGCCTCCCCGAGATGGGTCACGAGGTCGATCGACGCCGCCTGGGATCGATAGAGATCGGTGACTTCGGCGACTAGCCGGTTCAGATCGAACGCGGCGACCTGCATCGCCGGAGCACGGGCGTACTCGCTGAAGTCGTTCACCATTTGTTTCATGGACTCGACTTGCTGAACGATGGTGTGGGTCGAGCGCTCGACCATGTCGGCATCCGGCCCGGATAGCACGGGTAGCAACTTGCGACGCAGCCGCTCTGCCGACAGTTGGATCGGGGTCAGCGGGTTCTTGATTTCGTGTGCCAATCGACGCGCGACCTCGCCCCAGGCTGCATCACGTTGAGCCTGAAGCAAATGAGTGACGTCATCGAACACGATCACGAACTGCTCGGGCTCCTCCCGCTCCTTGGGTAGCGGCACGCAGGCACAAACGAGGACCCGTGCACCGGATTTACCCGACGCAGACTGCAACTCGATCTGCTCGCGCCATTCATCGCGACCCGCATCGAATCGCGTGCGCAATTCGGCGACGAAGGCGCGCAACAAACCCGTCTCGGCATCCGTACCCGCGCCGAGCGTACGACCCACCGCCGCGCCGAGATCGACACCGAGGATACTTCCGGCCGAATCATTGACGCGCTGAACGACCAGATTTCGGTCAACCGTCAGCACGCCTGCCGACAGCCGAGCGAGGATGATGGCGAGGCGCTCACGCTCACGCTCGACCGCCGCGCGACTGCTTTCCGTCTCTTCGCGTGCTCGTCGCAATCGCTTGGTCATGTCGTTGAACGACTGAACCAGAAATCCCATTTCGTCGTGCGAGGTGAGCGGTACCCGCATACCGAAGTCACCCTTCGCGACCGCGCGCGTACCGGCCATGAGATCCTGAACGGGCTTGAACAGGATCTCCGCCGAGTAGATCGCGCCGTAGATCGCACCGAGCAGCGTGACGAGCAATACCATCGTCAACGTGAGCCTGAAGCTGTATTTCAAAGGTTCACGCAGCTCGGCGAGATCACCGTACTGCGAGTAGGAACGCTGGACGGCATCGGTCAGTTCGGCAAACTGCCGCGGAAGCTCGTAGACCATGACGACGAATCGCGCATCGCCGCTCGAGAACGGTGCAGCCCTGATGGGTGCCGCGGTACGAATGAGATATCGGGAGTCGCCCACCGGCTCGAGACTGAGATACGTCGAGCCGCTCGACACCGCACGAACGAGATCTGCGGGTGGACGATCCGGGAGCGAGTCCGGAACCTCCTGACTCGCAGCACCGATGATTCTTTCGTATTCGCCATAGAGAACGATTTCGCTCGCGCCCGAAACGCGCAACTCCTCATCGAGTGCGAACAGTGCACCACCCGAACTCTGATTGGCGAGCGATGCAGCGAAGCGCTCGGTGCGGCCACCATATTCACGCATGCGCAAGTCGAGCGCCGATCGAGACAACACCACCGCATCGTTGAGGCCCTGCTTGATCTCGACCCGGAACCAGCTGTCGATTCCCCGATTCAAGAATTCGAGAGAAAAGACATAGACCGTCAGCAAGGGCAACGCGACCAGCGCACTGAACACCAGAACGGTACGCGAGGTCAGACGGGACCCCGGCACTCCGCTGCGATAAGCCGAGACAAGCTGATAGATCTTTCGCGCGAGCAGCACGATGATCACGACGACAGCTGCCGCACTCGCCAGCAGTATCCAGGGCTGGAGCCGACCAAACTGTTCGGAGTTTTGCGCGGACAGGAAAAGCGCAAAGAGCGCGCCGACGACGACCGCGATCCAGATCGCGATCAAGATGCGGGTACGACGACTACTCAGCGCGGCAGCGACCATGAATACCACTCGCTCTCTCGTTGCCAGTCATCCGACCAGAACATGAGCGCGCGCAGCGCATCGGTGAGTCGTCCGCGTCGCACGCTCGCGCGGACACTGACGAGATACGACCCCGGTGTCGTCACTTGCGAGGCGACCAGGATCGGCCAACTTTCGATGCTGCCCAAAGCGGCGAGTGCCTCATCGAGTGTCGCGTAGGATTTCTGCTCGTCCTCGAGCAGCGGATCACGCACGACATAGCGCTCGCTGACGGAGTGATAGCTGAGCTCTCGTCTCAGCTGCAGAGCCACCACGTTTTCATTGGTCCAGAAGCGTCGCTCGCGCGAAACCCCCACATCGACGTCATAGGACAGCGAAACGCCGTCGCGCAACGCGCTCGCCGTCTCGTCACTGGAGGGGTATCGCGTTCGCACGTGCAACTGGTAGACGCCGCCCACCACGTTGACGAACGCAGACTGGACTTCCAGAGTTCCGTCGAGCGGATCCGCACGCAATTCGGGCCACTGCCAAGGCATCGCACCTGCGAGCCATAGGCATGCAACGGTCATGAACCTGACCCACAGACGCCGGATTTTTCCGTCTTTTGTGGTCATGCATCCCCACCCCGAACGAGGCAAGCATAATAGAACCCGTCCGTGGACGCCTGACCCGGCGCCGGAACCAGCTGTACCCCAACCTCTCGACGCAATGCCCCCTCGGGCAAAGCGAGATGCGGCGGCCAAGGCAGCCCCCTCGCTGCCGGAGTGGCTGCGAGGAAGGCCTGTACCACCTCGTCGTTCTCTTCCGGCAAAACTGAGCATGTCGCATAGACGAGCTTTCCACCGGGGGCGAGCTTCGAAAAACAATTGGCGAGGATTCGTCTTTGAAGCGCCGCGAACCGGGCGCCATCTTCTGGCCGACGAAGCAGCTTGATATCCGGATGGCGCCGGATCACACCCGTCGCCGAGCACGGGGCATCGACGAGGATACGATCGAAGGCGCGCTCATCGGCGAGCGCTTTCGGGTCGGCAAGGTCGGCCAGTCGGGTCCTCGCTCGGGACGCCGCCGTCCCGATGCGTTCGAAAGTCGATGCGACGAGCGAAAGTCTCGATGCATCGTCATCGACCGCAAGCAACTCGATCCCCGGAGTTCTCTGCAAGATATGCGCGCTCTTGCCGCCGGGCGCCGCACAGGCATCGAGCACACGATGTCCGGCTTTCGCATCGAGTAGCCATGCAGCGAACTGCGCACCGGCATCCTGCACGGATATTCGTCCCTCCGCGAAGCCCGGCAAAGCCGCGACCGGTATCGATTGAGTGAGCACTATCGCCTCTGGCGGCGTATCGAGCACAAACCCTTCGCGTCCTGCCACCGCGAGCTCGGCGAGATATTCTTTGGCGGTGGTCGCTGGCGCAACGCGCAACGTCATGGGCGGATGCTCGTTGTTCGCCGCCAGTATCGTGCCTGCACGATCAGGATAGACCGACTCGAGCCGATCGACGAGCCACTGCGGATGCGCGACACGCGTGGCGAGATTCCGGTCTGCACGCTCGAGCAACTCGCTGCGCTCACGAACGAATCGACGAAGCACGGCGTTCACGAAACCGGTGGCTCGTCCGAGGCCGAGCGCTCGTGCGGCATCCACGGCGAGATGGACACTCACCTCGGGCGCCGAACGCGAGTATTCGATTTGATGCGCCGCGGTCACGAGCAGTGAGCGAAGCAGCGGCGGGATATCTTCGGCGGGACGATCGACGATGGACGACAGCGCCGGCGCAAGCCTCAGGTACCAGCGAAGCGTGCCGAGGGCGATGGCACGTACTGCCGCACGATCACCGCGCGCATCCGCCGCTTGCAGTGCGAAGTCCGCCGAGCGACCCGAATGGGCGACCGCACTCACGGCCTCCACCGCCGCGGCGAGAGTCGAGGCACCCGGCGCAAGTCGAGTACCGCCTTTCGCCGGCTCTGCTTCCATGACTTCTACATCGGCATTCATTCAAAAAATTCCTCGGTGGAACGCAGGCCATTTGCAAATTCACGGGCCGACATGCTGCGACGCCCGGCGCGCTGCAACTCGGCGATCCCGAGCACGGCATCACCGCACGCCACGAGCAGAAGATCGTCGTCGAGCCCGAGAATCGCTCCGGGCGGACGAGTACCTTGGGTAAGCCCAGGCAGGGCCCGCGCGCGATGCACTCGAACCTGCTCGCCCCGATGCGTCGTCTCGGCGATCGGCCAAGGCCTGAACGCCCGAACTCTTCGATCGATCTCGATGGCGGAGCGCGTCCAGTCGATACGCGCCTCGGACTTCTCTATTTTTTTGGCGTAGGTGGCCCCCGACGCGGGCTGTGGATTCGGCTTGATCGAACCCGACTCGATCGCGGTCAGTACTTCGAGGAGCGCAGGCGCCCCGATCGCAGCGAGCTTCTCGAGCATGACGACCGAATCGTCGGTCTCGGATATGGATAGCGCACGCTGCAACAAGATGGGACCCGTATCGAGCCCCGCATCCATTTGCATGATCGTCACGCCCGTTTCGGAATCCCCTTCGAGAATGGCGCGCTGCACGGGGGCGGCGCCGCGCCAGCGCGGCAGCAACGAGGCGTGGATGTTGAGGCATCCATGTTTGGGGATGGCGAGCACCTCGGGCGGCAGGATCAAACCGTAGGCGACGACGACCATGGCATCGGGTCGCCAGGCCTCGATATCGGCGCGACCTTCCGGGGTACGCAAAGTGCGGGGCTGTGCGAGCGGCAGTGCGTTTTCGAGCGCGAATTCTTTGACAGCACTCGCCGACAATTGGCGACCGCGGCCCGCCGGTCGATCCGGCTGCGTCAACACACCGACGATCTCGTGTCTCGACTGCACGAGCGCAGCGAGCGGGGGCACTGCGAAATCCGGCGTGCCGGCAAAAACGATGCGCATCGGGGTGAAGGCGCTGAAGTCAGCGGCCGAGGGCGGCGCCGGCGGGAACCTTTTCGGAATCCTGCTTGGCGGGACGATCGCGACGCTCTTTCTCCAGCTTCTTGCGGATACGGTCGCGCTTCAGTGTCGAGAGATAGTCGACGAACAACTTTCCGTCGAGATGGTCCATCTCGTGCTGAAGACACACGGCACGAATGCCGTCGAGCTCGCATTCGAACACCTTGCCGTCGCGATCCTTCGCCCGAACGCGCACACGTTGCGCGCGCTCGACTTCGTCGAAGATTCCGGGGACGGACAGACAACCCTCCTCCATCACGCCCACTTCCTCTTGCGAAAGGATCTCCGGATTGATGAAGACGAGCGGATCGCTCCGATCGTTGCTGCAATCCATCACGATGAGCTGACGGTGGACATCGACTTGCGATGCGGCGAGGCCGATGCCCGGTGCCGCGTACATGGTCTCGAACATGTCGTCGATCAGCCGGGAGAGCGCGGCATCGAAGGTCGTGACCGGCACGGCACGGGTCCGAAGTCGAGGATCAGGGAATTCGAGGATGTCGAGCAATGCCATGGGCGGGGACCCCTGCCAGAAAGGTAGTTCGTTGGACATCATTATATCAGCGAGGTTTCGCCCCTTTTCCGACTCGCCGAAATCGCGGTGCTCCGTACCCTTGGGCACCCATGGCCACACCCGAACACTACCGCTTCGCCTGCCTCCCCCGACTCGATGCCAATGCATGGTATCGCCTCGTGGGGCGCCTACCATCCCCGCTCGATCTGATTGGTCTATCCCAAGATCGTCTCCTGTCGCTCGGCCTCTCCAACGCGGCTGCACTGGCGCTGCAACAGGACGACCCATCTCGACATCGCGCCACGCTCGAGGCGCTCGAGCGCCACCACATCGAAGTCATCGCCGCTCACGAGCCCGACTACCCGCCCCAACTGCTCGCCTTCCGCGGCTCGCCCGCGGTGCTCTTCGTCCGAGGTCACCGCGAAGCACTGAAAACCGAGCAATTGGCGATGGTCGGCAGTCGGCACCCGACGGCCAACGGAGCGCTCACCGCCCGTGATCTCGCCTTCCATTTCGCTAAATGCGGACTCGCTATCACGAGCGGACTCGCGACCGGCATCGACGCCGCAAGCCATGTCGGGGCGCTCGCGGCCGAGGGCATCACGATCGCGGTCTGCGGAACCGGACTCGATCGGGTCTACCCCGATAACCACTTCGAGCTCGCCGAGCGCATCCTCGAACGTGGCGCCCTGATGAGCGAGTTCCCCCCGGGTACCCCGCCCCTGCCCCACCATTTCGTGCAACGAAATCGCCTCATCAGCGGCCTGTCGGTGGGCGTGCTCGTCATCGAAGCCGCCGCCAAAAGCGGGTCGCTGACGACCGCGCGATACGCCGGCGATCAGGGGCGGGAGGTCTTCGCCGTGCCCGGGTCCATCCACAGCCCACTGTCGCGGGGATGCCACGAACTTCTCAGGGAGGGCGCCACCTTGGTCGAAAATGCTGAAGATGTTTTTCGAGAACTAAAAAATAATCAATTAAATCAATTAATTAAACCATCCCTTCGACTCGCTCCACCTGGGGCCTTGGAGGGGTCGCGGTTGGACAACCCCTCCGAAATCCTGTTAGATGCCATCGGCTTCGAGCCTACGAGCCTCGATGCGCTCATCGCGAGCACCGGCCTCTCCAGCACATCTGTAGCGTCCTTGCTCCTCTCCCTCGAGCTCGAGGGACGTGTCGCATCAGACTCCTCGGGCCAAGTTTATAAAGTGCTTCATTTGACCCATAACGAATGACCCAAACGACCGACAACGGCAGCGTCCTCGACATCCTCATATATGTGTTCGACCGGTACATGCTGGCCGACGCCCCCGATGTGCCCGAGCGCGACGCCCTGGCCGAAGACCTCGAGCGCGCCGGTTTCCCCGGCGACAACGTCGAGCGTGCGCTCGATTGGCTCGCCGATCTCGCCTATGAACGCCACCGCCCATCGCTCGCCGAATCCGGTCCGCGCGCCATGCGAGTGTTCACGGACGCGGAACACAATCACTTGCCGGCCGACTGCCGCGGTTACCTGCTCGAGCTCGAGCGAATCGGCATCCTCTCGCCGCAGCAACGCGAAATCGTCATCGAGCGCCTGCTTGCGCTCGATTCCTCCGAACTCGATGTCGACCAGCTGAAGTGGGTTGCCCTCATGGTGCTCTCCAGCCAACCCGGCGAAGAACTCGCCTGCTCGCGCATGGAAAATCTCGTGTTCGATCTGCCGCTCGAACGGCCCCACTGACCCTTCGCCGGAGACGGCCCCATGGCTGAAAACCTCGTCATCGTCGAATCACCGGCGAAGGCCAAGACCATCAAGAAGTACCTCGGTCCCAAGTTCGAGGTGCTTGCGTCGTACGGTCACGTTCGCGATCTCGTGCCGAAGGAAGGCGCGGTCGACCCGTCGCGCCGTTTCGCGATGAAGTACGACGTCATCGAGCGTAACGAACGCCACGTCGATGCCATCTCGCGAGCCGTGCGCAAAGCCAAGGCGCTTTATCTCGCGACCGACCCCGATCGCGAAGGTGAGGCGATTTCCTGGCACCTGCGTGAGCTGCTGCAAGATCGCGGCGATCTCGACGGCAAGGAAGTTCATCGCGTCGAATTCTTTGAAATTACCCGCAACGCAGTACGCCAAGCGATCGAGTCGCCGCGCGATCTGTCGCTCGATCTCGTCAACGCACAGCAAGCTCGCCGCGCGCTCGACTACCTCGTCGGCTTCAACCTTTCGCCCCTGCTCTGGAAGAAAGTTCGTCGAGGCCTCTCAGCGGGTCGCGTGCAAAGTCCCGCGCTGCGCATGATCTGCGAGCGTGAAGCAGAGATTCAGGCCTTCATCCCGCGCGAATATTGGTCGCTCGATGCGCAGGGCGAGCGCGAGACCCAGTCTTTCCCCTTGAAGCTCGTCGAATTCGAGGGCCGCAAGGTCGAGCAGTTCAGTTTCACCAACGCAGACCAGGCGCAAACCGTCGAGCGCGCATTGTGCAAGGCGAGCGGTGCAGGCACTCCGGTCGGCGATGCGCCGCTGTCGCCATCCGGAAAGTTGCGTGTGCTCTCGGTCGATCGCAAGCAGCGCAACCGCAACCCCGCGCCGCCGTTCACGACCTCGACGTTGCAACAGGAGGCCGCGCGCAAGCTCGGTTTCTCGGCGCAGCGCACCATGCGTCTCGCGCAGCAGTTATATGAAGGTGTCGATTACGGTGAAGGTGCCGTCGGCCTAATCACCTACATGCGTACCGATGCGGTCAATCTCGCCAACGAAGCCATCACCGAAATCCGCGAGGTCATCGGGCGCGTCTACGGCGCGGAGTCGCTGCCGGAGTCGCCGCGCTTCTACAAAAACAAATCTCGCAACGCCCAGGAGGCCCACGAGGCCATCCGACCGACGTCCGCCTCCGTGTTGCCGCAGACGCTCGAGGGCAAGATCGACGCGGATCAACTCAAGCTCTATTCGCTCATCTGGAAACGTGCGGTCGCGTGCCAAATGACCCACGCGGTGTTCGACACCGTAGCCATCGATCTGCTTGCCGGTCCGGATGGTCCGCAGCGTCACATGCTGCGCGCCAACGGCTCGACGCTGCTCAAGGCCGGTTTCATTGCGGTTTATCTCGAAGGACAAGACGACTCATCCGACGATGAAGGCGATCGCATCCTGCCGGCCATGAGCGAGGGCGATGAGATCAAACTCGTCAACCTTCGCGGCACACAGCATTTCACCGAGCCGCCGCCGCGCTTTTCCGAAGCCTCGCTCGTCAAGGCGCTCGAAGAGCATGGCATCGGTCGCCCATCGACTTATGCGTCCATCATCTCGACACTCAAAGATCGCGAGTATGTCGACATGGATGGTCGGCGCTTCATCCCGACGGATATCGGTAAGATCGTCAACAACTTCCTCAGCTCGAACTTCGGCGAATACGTCGACTACGGTTTCACTGCGGCCATGGAAGACGAACTCGATGCCATTTCGCGTGGCGAAGAAGCCTGGACCGATCCGCTGCAAAAATTCTGGCAGCCGTTCATCGATCGGGTCGAACACATCGAGAAAACCGTTTCGCGAGACGAGGCGGCCCAGGCTCGCGAACTCGGTACCGACCCGGCGAGTGGCAAACCCATTTCGGTTCGCATGGGTCGTTTTGGACCGTTCGTGCAGATCGGCACGCGCGATGACGAAGACAAGCCACGCTTCGCGGGGCTGCGCCCCGGTCAGAGCATGGACAAGATCACGCTGCCCGAAGCACTGCAGCTTTTCCAGTTGCCGCGCAAGCTTGGCGAGAGCCCGGAGGGCGAACCGCTCGAAGCGAACATCGGACGCTTCGGCCCCTACATCAAATACGGCAGCAAATACGCCTCGCTCAAGGTCGAGGATGACCCCTACACGATCACCCTCGAGCGCGCGATCGAGGTGGTGGCAGCTAAAAAACTGGCTGATGCCAACCGGATCATCCAGGACTTCGGCATCGACGATATTCAAGTGCTGAACGGACGTTATGGTCCGTACATCACCGACAAGCAGCGTAATGCGCGCATCCCCAAAGATCGCGATCCGAAAACCTTGACGCTCGACGAATGTCGCGCGCTGCTCGCCGCGGCGCCGCAACGCCCTGGTCGGGGTCGTTTCGGCAGCAAGGCTGCAAAATCCGCCGGCAAGAAAACTGCGGCAAAAAAGAAGACGAGCGGTGCCGCCGAGACGGCAGAGGCGCCGGCGAAACCCGCCCGTGCCAAGGCAGCACCGAAGAAAAAGAAAGCCAAAGCCAAGAGCAAGAAAGCGGCAGCGGACGCTGCCGACTGACGCGGGCCGGTGAAATACCGACACGCGTTCCACGCCGGAAACTTCGCGGATGTGCTGAAGCACGTCACGCTGCTCGCGCTGCTCAGGTCGCTCACGAAGAAAGACAAGGGGTTACTGCTGCTCGACACCCATGCGGGCCGCGGACTCTATGATTTATCGTCCGGCGACGCGAGGCAGGCCAACGAAGCCGACGGCGGCATCGAACGTTTATCGACTCGGGCGGCGCAAGACGAAGCCAAGTTCAATGCGTTTCCGGAGATCCTCGATTACCTGAAGGTCGTCCGAGAGACACGGCAACGCACCGCGGATCGACACGCTTATCCCGGCTCGCCTCTGATCGCGCTCGCAGCGCTCCGCCACCAAGACCGACTCACGTTGATCGAGTCGCAACCCGCGGAGCACGCCGCGTTGCGGGAAGCCGTCAAAAACGCGAGCCGGCACGCACGCGAGCGCGGCGGCACGCCCGAGTCCATCACCATCGAATGCGCGGACGGCTATGAACGGCTGCCTGCATGGCTGCCTCCCATCGAGCGTCGCGCACTCGTCATGATCGATCCGCCGTACGAAGAGACGGCCGTCGATTTCAAATCTGCCGAGCGCGCTGCACAAGAGGCGCTGCGGCGATTGGCTAACGCCGTAATCGCAATCTGGTATCCCATCAAGCAGGTCAAAGATACCGATGCATGGCGCTCGAGGTTGATTTCCGCGTTGCCGCAAAAAGCCGGCGGCGAGGCGGTCGCGGGGATCACGCTGGAGCTTTGGATCCATCCTCTCGATAACCGAGTGGGTTTGAATGGCTCGGGGATGCTTCTGATCAATCCGCCGTTCCAATTCGAGGATCGCGCTCGTCACTGGCTGCCTGCGCTGCATGCCGCACTCGATCCGCAAGGCGGTGGCGGCTGCGCAGTGAGATAACATCAGACCCACCATGACGCGATCCGATACCGCAAACAGTTCGGCAACCCCCGATCGCTACGGCGTCGTCGGCCATCCGATCGCGCACAGCTTATCGCCCGCCATACACGCTCTCTTCGCCGAAGCCACTCGTCAATCGATGACGTACGACCGGTACGACATCGCACCCGAAAACTTTGATCGTGAAGTCTCTGCGTTTTTCGAGAGCGGTGGCCGTGGTCTCAATGTCACGGTGCCTCATAAAGAGCGCGCTGCGACGTGGGCGGACGAGCTGACCCCGCGCGCGCAACGCGCCGGTGCGGTCAACACACTCGTCAGACTCGAGGACGGTCGCATACGTGGCGACAACACCGATGGCGCAGGTCTCATGGCAGATCTCACGCGACTCGGCGTCGAAGTGAACAATCGTCGGGTACTCATCCTCGGCGCCGGCGGTGCCACGCGCGGCATCCTCGGACCCCTGCAAGAACGCAGTCCTGCCGAACTTGTCATCGCCAATCGGACGGTCGAGCGTGCGCGTGCACTGGTCGGAGATCGAGGCTGTCGCTACGCCGAGCTCAATCCGTTTTTGGATCGCGGTGACTTTGACCTCGTGATTCATGCGACACCGCTCGGTTTGAGTGGCGGCATTCCGGAAGTCGATCCGCGAGTCATCGGTTCGCGAACGTTTGCGTACGACCTCGGTTACGGAAAGCCCGACACACCGTTCATACGCTGGGCGCGGCAGCACGGCGCAGCCGGTGTAGCTCAGGGTCTCGGCATGTTGGTGGAGCAGGCGGCAGAGTCTTTCCGAATCTGGCGGGGTATCGCGCCCAACACCGCAGCCGTTCACCGCACGATCGCGGCGTGAGACCCCTTATTCGTCCTTCGACTTGAAAAGCTGGTGACGCCGCGCATACCAGAAGAAGAGCGGCAGCTCCATCAACAAGAACGTCATCACGGTGAAGCCGAACCAGCCCGCCTCGGTGATGAGCAAGTCGAACTGCACTCCGGAACCCCAGAAGTTGAACCCCACCACGAGCAACGCACAAGCGTTGGCGATCAGATCGTTGATGGCGAGTCGGTTCTGATCAGCGCCTGCGAAGCGTGGGTACACGATGAAATAAGCGCACAGCAGGATGACTGCATTGACTGTCAGGACGAACTGTTCGGGACTGGTCATCGGGGGTTCCGTGCTTCTTCAAACTGTCGCATTCTATCGCGAGTGGCTCGGTTATCCTTCCGACCGCCTCCATTCGCCTGCTTCGGGAGCCCGCATGACTCTACGCATCGATCGCCGCCAACTGATCCACGCCGCCATGTTCGGGCTCGGGGCCCTATCGCTGCCGACGATGGCCAGTGTCCTGTCGGCACGCGGCTTCACCCACGGCGTCGCGAGCGGCGAGCCCGATTCTGATTCGGTGCTCCTCTGGACCCGGTTCGCGGCCGACGGCGATGTTCGCTTGAAGGTCGAAGTCGCGCGAGATGTGGGCTTTACTCGCATCGTCGGGGGCGGCGACGCCGTCGCCGAATTTGAGCGAGACTGCACTGCGCGCCTCACCGTTCGTGGTCTCGAGCCCGGTCGCTGGTATTTCTATCGCTTCGTCGCTCCCGACGGCTCGATGAGCGTGACGGGCCGAACGCGCACTCTGCCGGTCGGCGACGTTTCCAAGTTCGGCATCGGTCTCTTCTCGTGCTCGAACCTCGGGTTCGGCTGGTTCAACGCCTACGCTCACGCCTGTGAGCGCAGCGACCTCGACGTGATGGTGCACGTCGGCGATTACCTCTACGAGTACCCGCTAGGCAGTTATCCCGATCTGAAATCTTTGGTTCCGGGTCGTCACATCGAGCCGGAACACGAGATCGTCTCGCTCACCGATTACCGCTTGCGTTACGCAAGCTACCGACTCGATCCCGATCTGCAGCGGCTGCACCAGTTCTACCCCATGATCGCGCAGTGGGATGATCACGAATTCACCAACGACGCCTGGACAGACGGCGCCGAAAATCACCAGCCCGCCACCGAGGGCGACTGGTCCGTGCGCAAGGCTGTCGCCGAAAAGGCTTATCGCGAGTGGATGCCCGTCGGCGAGTCGCGTTGGCGCGACTATCAGATCGGCTCGCTGGCCACGCTCTTCAAACTCGAAACACGCATCTCGGGTCGCAGCGCTCCGCCGGATCTCGAAAGCGCTCTCAAAGGTCGCGAAGACATCGCCAAGGCTCTCGTCGAGTTTCGTGAGGGCCCGGTGAAATCCTCGAGCCGAACGATGCTCGGGACCGAACAAGAGCAGTGGTTGCGTCGCGCCTTGCGCCGCTCCACGACTTCCAAAACGCGATGGCAGGTGTTGGCTCAGCAGGTGTTGATGGGTGAAATCATCATGCCGCAGGACGCTGCGAAATGGGTGGGACCCGACTCGCCGGAGTTCATTCGGCGACGACTACGTGCCGGTCTTGCCGCCTCACGCGCAGGCTTGCCTTACAACCTCGACAGCTGGGGAGGTTTCCCGGCTGCGCGAGAGCGACTCCTCAAAGATTCAGCCGATGCCAATGCCGATCTCGTCGTTCTCGCCGGCGACACCCACAACGCCTGGGCACAAAATCTTTCCATCGGAAAGCAAAAAGTCGGGGTCGAGTTCGCCACTCAGTCGGTGGCGTCTCCGGGATTCGAATACAACTTGCCCGGCGTCGATCCGCGAGAGATCGCGCGTGCAGTCATCGGGCACAACCCGGGGCTGGCCTACATGGATGCCAGTCGCCGCGGCTATACGAGTATCCTGCTCACGCCCGAGTCGGTCTCCGGGCAGTTCCATTTTCTCAAGACAGTTCGCGAACGCAGTACGGCGCTCGAGGAGACACGAACTCTTCGAGTGCGTCGCGGCGTCCGCGAACTCGATGCCGTCTGATCCTGGCATTTCGGGGCTCCTGACATGACCGCTGATCTTGTTACCGTCGTTTTCTATGTAGCGCTGACCATCAGCCTGCTGTTGAGCGTGTGGCTCGCACGAAGACAGATCGCGCACGTCAGCGCACATCGCGAACAGGTGCCGGAGGGCTTTCGAGAGGTCATCAGCCCCGAAGCGCACGCGAAAGCGGCCGATTACACCTGCGCCAAGCAAAGATTCGGACTGATCCAGCTGGCATTCGGCACGCTAATGCTGCTGGTCTGGACTCTCGGCGGCGGGCTCGATCTTCTCAATGGTGCCGTACTAGGTTTTTTTGGTGGTGATGAAAGCGCTGCGGCCAGTCTTCTCTATCCCGTTTCGCTCGTGGTGTTCTTCACGCTCATCGGTAGCGTCCTCGAACTGCCCTTCGAGTGGTATCACAACTTCCGCGTCGAGGAGAGATTCGGTTTCAACCGCATGACCCACAAGCTTTGGGTCAGCGACATCATCAAAAATACCTTGCTCTCACTCGCCATCGGCATACCACTCATCGCTGCAGTGCTTTGGTTGATGGGGGCAGCAGGCTCCTTGTGGTGGCTTTGGGCTTGGGCGCTCTGGATGGGGTTCAACCTGGTGCTCATGGTCGTCTATCCCATTTTCATCGCGCCCCTCTTCAATGAATTCAAGCCGCTTGAGGATGAGGCCCTTTGCGCGCGGGTCAATGCGCTGATGCAGCGCTGCGGTTTCTCCGCGAAGGGGTTGTTCGTCATGGATGGCAGCAAGCGTTCTGCCCAGTCGAACGCCTACTTCACCGGCATCGGTCGATCCAAGCGTGTCGTGTTCTACGATACGCTGCTCGCACGCTTGTCGAGCGGCGAACTCGAGGCGGTACTTGCCCACGAGCTCGGGCACTTCCATCACAAACACATCATGAAAATGATTGCGGGATTATTCGTGATGAGCCTGATCGGACTCGCCGCGCTCGGTTGGCTGGCGCAGCAGCCGGCGTTCTATCTGGGGCTCGGTGTCACACCCAATGCCTCGGCCTCGAACGATGCGCTCGCGTTGTTGCTCTTCCTCTTGGTCTTACCCTCGGTCAGCGTCGTCTTCGGACCGCTCTCGAGTCGTCGGTCCCGCCAGTACGAGTTCCAAGCCGACGCCTACGCCAAGCAGCAATCGAGCGGCGCCGACCTCGGCACCGCCCTCGTCAAACTGACCGAAGACAACGCGAGCACCCTGACCCCGGACCCCTGGTACGTCCGGTTCAACTACTCGCATCCGCCGGTCATCGAGCGACTCGCCGCACTCAAATCAGCCTGACCCCCCCGGGGGGGCGGGGCGGCTTGCCGCCCGCGCCCTGCTCCCGCGCCCCGCTGCCCCTGCCCTGCCGCCGGCAGCCTATTGACTCGTCTGCATTAATATGCATAATGCGCGCACTTTTATGCAGACCGACCTCCAACAAGTCGAACGCCGAAACGCGATCCTTCGCCTCCTGCGCGGCAGTGCCGTGCGCAAGCAGGGGGAGATCGTCGATTTATTGAAGGGCCAGGGGTTTCCGGTCACCCAATCCTCGGTGAGCCGCGACTTGCGGGACCTCGGCGTGCTGAAGGCCGGGGGGCGCTACCTCGCACCCGATGCCACGCAACGCTCGCTCGACGACTTCGGCACCCTGCGTCAGTTCGTTCGGGGAGTCGCGACTGCGGGCAGCTCACTCACCGTGCTGCGCACCACCGTCGGGGCGGCCCAAAGCGTCGCGATTGCGATCGACAAAGCCGAGTGGCCCGAGGTTGTCGGAACGATCTCGGGTGACGACACCATCTTCATCGCCACCGACAGTGCCGCTGCACAGACGGCCGTCGTCGCGCGTTTGCGCGAACTTTTCCGCATCTAGGGATTTCCCATGTCTCAGCCCATCGTCCTCGCCTACTCGGGCGGCCTCGATACCTCTTTCCTCGTTCCGTGGCTCAAGGAGCAGTATCAGCGCCCGATCATCACGGTCACCGTCGACACGGGCGGTATCGATACCGAGACGGCCAAGACGCTCGAACACCGAGCGCTCGCACTCGGCGCCGTCGAGCACTACCAGATCGACGCACGTGCCGATTACTTTGATCAAGTACTGCAATTCCTCATCATGGGTAACGTTCGGCGCGGTCAGCTCTATCCGCTCTGCGTCGGCGCAGAGCGTGTCATGCAGGCGCAGACGATCGCCCTGATGGCGCGAAAGCTCGGTACGGGCAGCATCGCCCACGGCTGCACGGCAGCCGGAAACGATCAAGTTCGTTTCGAAGTGGCCCTGCGAACGCTGGCGCCCGAACTCGAAGTCATCGCGCCCGTCCGCGACCGACACTTCAAGCGACAAGAAGAACTCGAATTTCTGCAGAGTCGAAACCTCCCCGTACCGCCCTTCGGCGCCGCGTACTCGATCAACCGCGGTCTTTGGGGCGTGAGCATCGGCGGCAAAGAAACCTTGACCTCGCAAGGCAGCATTCCCGATGACGCGTGGGTGCTCTCCAAAGACGCCTTCACCAAGCCCCGAGCACCCGAGAGACATTCTGTGCACTTTCAGAACGGTGTGCCCTGCGGTCTGGACGGCAAGACGATGTCTCCCGTGGAGGTCATCGAAACGCTCGAGACGCTCGCCGGACCGTTCGGAATCGGTCGGGGCATCCATCTCGGCGATACCATCATCGGCACCAAAGGGCGTGTGGCCTTCGAAGCTCCCGCTGCCGAAGTGCTGCTCAATGCCCATCGCGAACTCGAGAAACTCGTGCTCACGGGGCGGCAGCAGCGAATCAAAGAAATGTTGGCTGGGCCTTACGGCGACTGGGTTCATGAAGGTCAGTTGCTCGATCCGGTATGTCGGGATATCGAGGCGCTCTTCATTTCTTCACAACAACGCGTGACGGGCATCGTCAACGTGCTTTTCCGTCCGGGCTCGGTATTCGTGGAGGGCGTGGATTCTCCCTACTCGCTGATGGCCGCCTCGAAGGGCGTATACGGCGAAGCCACGGGAGAATGGACGGCCGCCGACGCACTCGGCTTTTCGCGCATCGTCGGACTCACAGGTGTTTTCCATCGTCGAGCGGGTGAACTCGCAACAGCTCAGGGGACTTCCAAGAAATGAGAACCATCGTCGTCGACAAGATCGCCTCCGTCACGCAGGCCTGTGGTCTCGGACAAGAGGTCCGCATCGCCACGGAGAATCTGCCTTCCGAAGAAGGTGTCGTGGTGGTCGTGGAAATCCTGAACACCAAGTCGAGCTACAACACGCTCGAGTTGACGAGCGGCCGCATGGCGAAGGTCACGAAGGGCGACATCGTGGTGGGCGCTCTCGGACATCGCAAGGCCCTCTTCGGTTACTCGGGTCATGTCCCCGAAAAACTTGCCGTGGGCGATGTCATCCAGATGCTCAACATCGGCGGCGTACTGGGTGTCTGCGATTCGGCGAACCCGGACAAAGGCAAACCCTTCGACTGTCGCGTACTCGGTGTAGTGCTGCACTTCCCCTACCTCGGCGAGCGTATCGGCGTGCCGGCGCGAGCGGGTTACCGAAAGCTCGATCTTGCTGCACCGCTCGATTCCCAGGGCGTACCCGTCGTGGCGCTCGCGGGCACCTGCATGGAAGCGGGCAAGACCGCCGCGGCCTGTGCGATGGTGAGTCGCATGCGGCATCGTGGGCTGATCGTCGACTGCTTCAAGGCGACCGGTGTCTCGCTCCGTCGCGACATTCTCGCCATGGAAGATGCCGGCGCGCGAAATTCCATGATCTTCACCGATCTCGGGATCATCACCACGACCCGCACGGTTGGCCCTGCACTCACGCGCACGATGATCACCGACATCGCCGTCAAAAAACCCGACGTCATCGTCTTCGAACTCGGCGACGGAATTCTCGGCACCTACGGCGTCGATTCGATTCTCGAGAGTGCCGATATCCGTGAAGCGCTGACGGGTGTCGTGCTGTCGGCGAACGACCCGGTCGCCGCCTGGGGCGGTGTCAAATTGCTGCGCGAGCGCTTCGGCATCGAGCCCTGCGCCGTGACGGGACCGGCCACCGACAACGCCGTCGGTGTCGACATCATTCGCGAGCAGATGAAAGTGGCTGCATTCAATGCGCTGTCGGATGGCGCGGCCCTCGGCGACTGCGTCATCGATGCCATCGGACTCGGCACACGATTCCCCGTGGTGGCTGCATCGTGAAGAAGATTCCGACACTCGTACTCGGCGGCACGGGTTACGTTGCGGGCGAAGTCCTTCGCCTCGTGGCGGGTCACCCGCAACTCGAGATCGCCGGTGTCATGTCCGACTCGCAACCCGGCGAGTCGGTCGCCAAAGCCTTCCCTCACCTTGCACCAGCCTTGGGTGATCTGCGCTTCCTCTCCGAATCGGAGATCACGGCACTCATCACGACGCTGCCGACGAGCGCTGTCTTTTCGGCAGCACCTCATGGCGTCAGTGCCGAGCTCATCGACAAACTGTTACGGGCTGCGGAAGCTGCGGGCACACGTCCCCGCGTCGTCGATATCTCGGCCGACTATCGCTATGCCTCGGCAGATGCGTATGCCGCGGTCTATAAGCATCCGCATGGTGCGCCATCGCGACTCAAAGATTTCACCTGTGCGCTGCCCGAGCATCTGAAAACATCGCCGACACTGCACGTCGCCCACCCGGGCTGCTTTGCGACCGCCACTTTGCTCGCCAGCGTGCCGCTGCTCTCACTGGGTCTCGTCACACCGACCCTGTTCGTCAGCGGCGTCACGGGCAGCACGGGCTCCGGTCGAAAGCCTGTCGACGGGACTCATCATCCGACACGGCACAGCGATCTTTACGCCTACAACGCACTCGCCCATCGCCACGCACCAGAGATCACCGCATGCGCCGCCGCCGCGAGCGGCATCACCGCGAACTTCGCGTTCGTGCCTCATTCCGGTCCGTTTGCCCGCGGCATCCACGTCACCGTGCAAGCCGCCCTCTCGCCGGCGCATGCGGACCTCGATACCAAAGCGCTCCTGACGAAGTTGCGAGGCTTTTATAAGGGCTCAGCATTCGTTCATGTCGTCGATGCGCCGCCTCGCCTCAAAGACGTGGTCGCGAGCAACTTCGCGCGGCTGCATGCCTCAACCGACGGGCGTACGCTCGCCGTGATGTGCGTGATCGACAACCTCACCAAAGGTGCCGCCGGTGGCGCGGTGCAGTGGATGAACCGCTTGCTCGATTTGCCCGAGCACACCGGTCTCACCGCACCGGCTGCAGGCTGGACCTGACTTTTTACCTACGAGCCTTCACTCATGAGCCCCGTCGATCATCTCGCTCCGGTTTTCGCGCAATACCCCATCGAAGTCGCCGATGCGGAAGGCGTGTGGCTGCATACGCGAGATGGACGCCGTGTTCTCGATCTGTATGGTGGTCACGCCGTCGCGGCGCTCGGCTACAAGCATCCGGGCTGGACGAGCGCGCTGACTCAACAGGCCAATGCCTGCAGCTTTCAGAGCAATGCCGTGCCCATGGACGTGAGGGTACGCGCCGCGACTCGCCTCGTCCGCTTCGCGGGTGACCACTTCGACAGCATTTTTTTCGTGAACTCTGGCGCCGAAGCCAACGAGAACGCGCTGCGCATGGCATTCAAGATGACTCGTCGCTCTAAAGTCGTCGCCATCGAAGGCGCTTTTCATGGGCGCACCGCAGCCGCAGGTGCGGTGACCTGGGGCGCAGACAAAAAATGGTACGAGTTCCCGCGCGCGCCTTTCGACATCGGTTGGATTCCGCGGCGTGACGTGAGCGCCATCGCAAGTCAGGTCGATACCGATACGGCGGCGGTCATCGTCGAACCGGTTCAGGGTGTCGGCGGAGCCTTCGACATGGGTCACGAATTCCTCGCCGCACTTCGCGCGCGCTGCAACGAGACCGGGACCGTGCTCATCTTCGACGAAGTGCAGATCGGTGTGGGCCGCAGCGGTCAGCCCTTCGCCGCTCATTTCTATGACGTCATGCCGGACATGATCACGACGGCCAAGGCACTCGGCAACGGATTCCCCTGCGGCGCCTTGCTCATGACACGTCGCGTCACCGACGCACTAAAACTGGAAGGACTCGGCACCACTTTCGGAGGCGGGCCGATGGCTTGCGCGGCCATCGAGGCAGTGATCGAAGCCATCGAGAGCGAAAAGCTTCTGGACAACGTTCGTCGTGTTTCGAAGTATCTGCGGGATACCTGCACGGTGGGCCCGGTGACGGGTCATCAGGGCGCGGGGTTTCTGCACGGTCTGATTTGCTCGCGACCCGCCAAAGATATCCAAAAGATTTTGCTTGAGCGAAACATTCTTGTGGGTACGAGCGGCGATCCGCATGTCGTCCGACTCTTGCCCCCGTACATCCTTCGAGAGGAACACGTGGACCTCCTGAAAGAGGCACTGTTAGACCTATGAAACGCTTTCTCGATCTCGCCGATTTCAGCCGCGAGGAGATCCTCGATCTGCTCGCACTCGCCCGTCGCCTCGAAGAACATCCCGAGCCGCGTGCGCTCGCAGGGAAGATTCTCGGGCTCGTGTTCTTCAATCCCTCTCTGCGCACGCTCTCGTCGTTTCAGGTCGGCATGATGCGGCTCGGAGGCCAGTCCTTCGTGATCACCCCCGGACAGGGAACCTGGCAGCTCGAAACTCGTACCGGCGCCATCATGAACGGCTCGGCAGCCGAGCACGTACGTGAAGGGCTGCCCGTTCTTGCCTCCTATGCCGACGCACTCGGCATCCGCGCGTTCGCCGAGGGCAAAGATCTCCGTCACGATCTGGCGGAGACCAGCTTCAAGGCGATGGCTTCGGTCGTCGACAAACCGCTCATCAATCTCGAGTCGGCGATGAATCATCCGTGTCAGGCCCTCGCCGACTGGAAGACCCTCGAAGACCTTCGAGTTCCTCAGCGTGCGAAGTTCGTACTCTCGTGGGCGAATCATCCGCGCGTGACACCGCTCGCCGTACCCGCCGCCACCGTGCACATGGCGGCGCAGCGCGGAATGGAAGTTGTCGTGCTCCGCCCCGAAGGTTTCGCACTCCCGCCCGAAGTCATGGACAAGGCTCGCGCGGCTGCATCAGCCTCCGGCGGCTCGGTACGCGAAACCAATGATCGATCCGAGGCGCTCAACGGCGCTCACGTGGTGTACGCCAAAGAATGGGGTTCGACCACGCATTACGGCGACTCCGTCGGTGACGCCACGCTTCGTGCGGGCCTCGCCGACTGGTGCGTACGCGAAGACTGGTTCTCGAAATCGGCGAGCGACTGCAAGTTCATGCATTGTCTGCCGGTGCGACGCAACGTGGCCGTCGCCGATGAAGTGCTTGATGGCCCACGCAGCGTAGTTCAGCGCGAGGCACACAACCGCTTGCCCGCACAGATGGCGGTACTGCACCGCATGCTTTCGAATGGAGGATCCGAACGATGATCATGCACCGAGCCGACCCTGCCGTCGTCATCCGGGCGCTGCGCAGCGCGGCGCCTTACATCCGCTTGTACAAGGGAAAAACCTTCGTCGTCAAAGCAGGCGGTGGCGTGTTCGGTGATCCCGATGCCACGCGCGGCTTGATCGAACAGATCGCCATTCTGCACTCGCTCGGAATTCGTGTCGTGTTCGTTCATGGCGGCGGTCCGCAGCTCACCGAGGTGACCGAAAAGCTCGGCGTGCCCACGCAAATGGTGGAAGGTCGGCGCGTCACCGACGCTCGCTCCATCGACGCCACGGCCATGGTGCTCTCGGGACTCATCAATACGCGCATTCTCGCAACCTGCCGCGAACTCGAGATCCGAGCGATCGGCCTCAGCGGCGTCGACGCGGGTCTCGTACAAGCCCACAAGCGCGCGCCGGTCAAGATGCAAACGGGCGATGCAACCATCGACTACGGTTTCGTCGGCGACATCGACTACATCGATACCGACGTGCTGCGCAAACTGCTCGATAACGGACTCATGCCGGTGATCTCGCCGCTCTCCAGCGACGGCTCTGGCACCTTGCTGAACATCAATGCCGATACGGTCGCGTCGGCCATCGGTGCGGCGCTCGGCGCGGAGAAACTCATTCTTTGTACCGGCGCACCGGGCATCCTCGAGCGCGTGGAGGATCCTTCCTCGGTCATTTCTTATACGGATCTCGCCGGGATCAAGCGCCTGCGCGACGAAAAGCGCATCATCGACGGCATGCTGCCCAAAGCCAAAGCCATCGAGAGTGCCATTCAAGGCGGCGTCAAACGCGTTCACGTCATTTCCTACAAATCGCCGGACGCCATCCTCGCCGAAGTGTTCACCAACGAAGGAACAGGAACACTCGTCGTGGCGGATATCGGCAAACTGGCGCCGGCCGAACTTGCCGCGGGCGACGCCGCAAAGTCATGAGCCGTCTCTGGGACAAGGGCGCTCCGCTCGATGAGCGAGTACTCGCCTTCACGGCGGGCGAAGACCATTCGCTCGACGAGCGCCTCGTTCCTTATGATGCCCGCGCTTCCATCGCTCATGCCCAGATGCTGAACGATCAAGGGCTGCTCTCGGACGCGGACTGCGAAGCGATCGAAAGTGGTCTCGAGGCGCTCGCCGCGGCGCATGCCAAAGGCGAGTGGAAAATCGAGCTCTCGGACGAAGACGGTCAGACGGCACTCGAGCGGCGACTCACCGCGATCATCGGCGAAGCGGGCGGTCGAGTACACCTCGGACGCTCGCGCAACGATCAGGTGCTCACGGCTCTCCGTCTTTATCTGCGCGACGTCACGGAGCAACTGGCGCGCAGTGCCGAAGAGGTCGCCGCTGCACTCGATCGTCTCGCTACACGACAAGGTGACATCGAATTGCCCGGCTACACCCATATGCAGCAGGCGATGCCGAGTTCCGTCGGTTTGTGGGCCGAGGGTTTCGCAGCCGAGTTGCGAGACGATGCGTCGGGCTTGCGGTCCGTGCAACGGCGTCTCGGAAAAAATCCTCTCGGTTCGGCAGCGGGCTACGGCACACCGGGCCTCCCTATCGATCGAGAATCGACCCGCAAGGCGCTCGATTTCGACGATACGCATGAACCCGTCACGGCCGTACAACTCTCGCGCGGCAAAGCCGAGGCTCAACTGCTTTTCGAAATCGCCTTGTTGATGCAGGACCTCGGTCGCTTCGCCGCCGACACCTGTCTCTTCTACACGCAGGAGTTCGCCTTCCTCGATCTGCCAGACGAATTCACGACGGGCTCCTCGATCATGCCTCAGAAGCGCAATCCCGACGTATTCGAGTTGTTGCGCGGTCGAACCGCCTCGGCACATGGCTGTCTCGTCGAGGCGCTCGGTATCTTCGCCAAGCTTCCGTCGGGTTATCAGCGCGATCTGCAGTTGCTCAAGGCGCCACTCTTCCGCGGCATCGATCTCGCCCTCGCGAGCACTTCGATCATCGCGCCGGCCATCGATGCGATGTCCTTCAAGCCGGAGAACATCGAGATGGACCCCGCCATTCATGCGGCTGAACGCGCCAATGAACTCGTCGTGAAGGAAGGCATTCCCTTCCGAGAGGCCTACCGACGAGTCGGCGCCTCGCTGCGAACCGAAGACAAAGGCAGCAAGGCATGAAAGGCCAAAAAATTCCTTGGCGTCCCGAAGCAACGCTCGCGGCGATGAACGCGAAAGCGCACGACACCATGGTCGAAACGCTGGGTATCGTGCTCACCGACGTCGGCGATGACTATCTCAAAGGCACGATGCCGGTCACTTCGCGAAACTGCCAGCCCATGCGTATCCTCCACGGTGGCGCCTCGGTGGCGTTCGCCGAGTCGCTTGCGAGCATCGCCGCCAATTGGTCCCTCAACGACGAGCAGGCGGCGGTCGGTCAGGAGATCAATGCCAATCATCTGCGCCCCGCTCGCGAAGGTGAGACAGTGACGGGTGTCACTCGGCTCGTGCATGCCGGCGCTCGCAGTCAGGTCTGGACGATCGATATCAGCAACGAGCAAGGTCAGCCCGTTTGCATTTCTCGTATCACCATCGCCATCATCAAGCGACGCCCATGAACGATCCCCAACGCATACCCGACCCGTCCTTGCTCACCTGGACGCACATCATCTACGGACTGCATACGCTGTCCGTGCTCATCGGCATCACCGGGCCCGCCACCATAGTTGGCAGGTTCATCTTTGGCCTGCCGTCCATTGCGGCCGTCATCATGAACTATGCGCGGCGACGCGACGTCGCAGACACCTGGCTCGCCTCACATTTCACGTGGCAGATCCGCACGTTCTGGATCGCCTTCATTGCAAGCGCGCTGGTGCTCATCGTCTCGGCGCCTTTGATGTTGATCCTCGTCGGCTTCGCGACCGCTGCCATCGGCTTTCTCATCATCGGCGCGTGGGTGCTCTATCGCGTGGCGCGCGGCTGGCTCGCGTTGCGCGATGGCCGGATGATGCCCACGCCCTGAGCCTCGTCGCGCCCTGAGCCTCGTCACGATATGCGCCGCACCTTGAAACCTCTCGCCGCCGCCTCGCTCGCCTTGCTGCTCGCAGCCTGCGGACAGACGGGTGCTCTTTATCTCCCGGATGAATCCCAGCAGATTGTCGTGCGGGAGCGAGACGCGTCGAATTCGCCTGAACCTGCAAAGTCGCCCACCGCCAAAGGCTCGCCTGAAACATCGGGCTCCCCCGCGTCGTCGGATGGCTCCGCAGTTCCTCCGCCCCTGACCTGACCCCTCGGTTTTCCGCAGCATCAATGTTTTCGTCGCCTGCCTATGATGGCGGGCGATGACGACCTTTCGTGCCGAATCACCCTGTCACGTCTCTGCGCCGCCGCGCGTTGGAACAGCGCTCGGCAGCTCTGCGTCCGATATTCGACGACGACATCGCGCCATCGTGATGCTGGCTCTTTTCAGCTTCGTACTGCTGCGCACTCTCACGGTCTGTCACGAGCCGAATGGCGTGACTAGCCGTCTCGGCGTGCAATCAGGCATCGATGTACTGATCGCGAGCGCCTTCTGCGGAACGCTCGACACGCCCATCGGCTCGCCGAGCGGAGGCACGACATCACACACGCCGAGTGCGATGTGTCTGCACTGCGCAAGCGGCTGCCATGGCGCGTCGAGCCTCCAAACATTCTGGATGTTGTGGGCTTTCGGTCTCGCTATGCCGCTCGTAATGAGAATCAATCGCGATTCAGAGCACACGAATCCGAGTCGTCGAGACAATCTCGTACGTGGTCCGCCAGCAGGATGAGACGACGCGTATAATTACGCCGCTCTTCGACCTCTCACCAAAAGGATTTGCCCATGAAGTCTGACAAGCTCTCGCGCCGTCAGGTGCTCGGTGCCACCGTACTGGGTCTGCCGGCCATTCCGGTCGTCGTCGAAACCGCGTTCGCCCAAGCGAAACCGGCCGCCGGCGCTCTGCCTGTCCTCAGCCCGACCGAACCGGCTGCCAAAGCTCTCGGCTATGTCGAGGACACCAAGAAGGTCGATCAAAAGGCCAACCCGAATCACAAGCCCGAGCAACATTGCGGCAACTGCCTGCAGTGGGCCGACAAAGATCGCAAGGCTCCGCTCGCCAAGTGCAACCTCTTCCCGGGCAAGCTCGTGAAGAACCCGGGCTGGTGCAAAGTCTGGGTGAAGGCACCCGGCGTCGCCTGATTCACTAGCATGACAAACGCCGGGCCGCGTGGGTTCGCTCGCGCTGCCCGGCGTTCTCTTTTACGGGCATGATTGCCGCCGCATGACTGCCATCTCCACCTCCCCGCCCGATCTCGTCCTCGTCGACGGATCTTCCTACCTCTACCGCGCCTTCCACGCGCTTCCGCCACTCACCAACTCCAAAGGTGAGCCGACCGGCGCCGTGCTCGGCGTGGTCAACATGCTGCTCAAGCTCATGCGCGAAACCGCGCCCGCAAAGTTGGCCGTCGTGTTCGATGCGCCAGGCAAAACATTTCGCGATGAGCTCTTCGCCGAATACAAATCGCATCGACCGCCGATGCCCGACGACTTGCGCTCGCAGGTCGAGCCCCTGCTCGACGTTGTCCGTGCGCTCGGTCTCCCCCTGCTGCGAATCCCCGGCGTCGAGGCCGACGACGTCATCGGCACACTCGCGCGACGCGCGGCAAGCGCGGGACAAAACGTGCTGATTTCGACGGGCGACAAGGACATGTGTCAACTCGTCGAACCGTATATCACCCTCGTCAATACGATGAGCGGCAGCCTCTACGATCGCGCGGGCGTGAAGGCGAAGTTCGATGTGTGGCCTGAGCAAATCATCGATTACCTTGCGCTCGTGGGAGACAGCTCGGACAACATCCCGGGCATCGACAAGGTGGGACCGAAAACGGCGGCGAAGTGGCTTGGTCAATATCAAACCCTCGACACGCTCATCGCCAACGCGCACGAAGTGACGGGAAAAGTCGGCGATAACTTGCGCGCCGGTCTCGAGACGCTCGAACTCTCTCGAAAACTCGCAACCATCCGGTGCGACCTCGATTTGCCCGCCGAGGCCAACACGCTCGAGCGCCAGCCCACCGACGACGATGCGCTGCGCGCGCTCTATACACGCCTCGAATTCCGGGCATTGCTGCGCGCTCTCGGTGGCGACAAAGAATTGGATTATCCCGCCACAACGCCCCTCGAGACGAAGGACGTCCCGAGCGCGCCAGACGCATCGGGGCTCGAATTAAGACCCGACATCGCGAATGCTCCGCGGCGCTACGAAACCGTGCTCGATCTCGCTGCATTCGATCGCTGGGTTCACGCCCTCGAGCGCGCAGAGATTTTCGCGTTCGACACCGAAACCACCAGCCTCGACTACATGGTCGCCCAGATCGTGGGCGTCTCGTTCTGCATCGAGCCCGGTGTCGCGGCCTATGTGCCGCTGCGGCATGAGTATGTCGGCGCTCCCGAACAACTCGATCGAGACATCGTACTCGCGCGTCTGAAGCCTTTGCTCGAAAGCGAGTCGCACTACAAGATCGGACACCACCTCAAATACGATGCGCATGTGCTCGCCAATCACGGCATCACGCTGCGCGGCATGCGTCACGACACCATGCTCGAGTCTTATGTGTGGAACAGCGTCGCCACGCGACACGACATGGATTCTGCTGCGCTGCGCTATCTCGGTCTCACGACGATCACCTACGAAGATGTCGCTGGAAAAGGTGCGAAACAAATTTCGTTCGATCAGGTATCCATCGAACGTGCCGGCGAATATGCCACCGAAGATGCCGATGTGACGCTGCGACTGCACCGCACGCTATGGCCTGCGATCGAGCATCAGCCGCTGCTCAAGCGTCTCTACGAAGAGTTCGAGCAGCCTCTCGTCGGCGTGTTGCAGCGTATGGAGCGGCGCGGCGTGCTCATCGATCGCGAGATGCTTCGACTGCAGAGCAGCGAGCTCGCGCGACGCGCCGAGGAACTCAAGGCGCAGGCCCACACCGAGGCCGGCACGGACTTCAACCTCGACTCACCGAAGCAGTTGCAGCAGATTCTTTTCGAGAAGATGCAAATCCCGGTTCTGCGCAAGACGCCGACCGGACAACCCTCGACCGCCGAAGACGTGCTCGAGGAACTCGCCGATGCCTATGCGCTTCCACGATTGATCCTCGATTATCGAAGCATCGCGAAGCTGCGTAGCACCTACACCGAAAAACTGCCCTTGCAGATCAATGCCGGCACGGGTCGCGTGCATACGTCCTATCACCAGGCCGTCGCGCAGACCGGCCGACTCTCCTCGACCGACCCCAATCTTCAAAATATTCCGATCCGCACGCCGGAAGGTCGTCGCATTCGCAAGGCTTTCATTGCGCCGCCGAAGCACGTATTGCTCGCTGCCGATTATTCGCAGATCGAGCTTCGGATCATGGCGCATCTCTCGGGCGATGCAGGGTTGCTCGGCGCCTTCGAAGCCGATCGCGACGTCCACCAAGCCACGGCAGCAGAGGTCTTCGGCGTACCGCTCGATTCGGTGACGGCCGATCAGAGACGTTCGGCCAAAGCCATCAACTTTGGGCTCATCTACGGCATGTCGGCCTTCGGCCTTGCGCGGCAGCTCGGCATCGATCGCAGTTCTGCTCAAAGATATGTCGATTTGTATTTCGAACGATATCCGGGCGTGAAGGCGTATATGGATCGCACCCGCGAACAAGCGAAGGAATCGGGCTTCGTCGAGACGGTTTTCGGACGTCGGCTCTATTTGCCCGACATCCGCTCACGCAATCGCGCCCTGCAGCAGTACGCCGAGCGCAGCGCAATCAACGCGCCGATGCAGGGCACGGCGGCAGATCTCATCAAGCTCGCCATGATCCATGTCGACGCGTGGTGCGAGCGCGACTCGGCGGACACTGCGCATCTCATCATGCAGGTGCACGACGAGCTCGTACTCGAGGTACGCGAGGAGGCCGTAGCCGCGGTCACCGAGGCCGTTCGTCGCTGCATGGTCGATGCCGGGCGCGGTGCGCTGCGGGTACCGCTCAAGGTCGACGTCGGGGTAGGCCTGAACTGGGACGAAGCCCACTGACCGAGGCCTTGTTGCGAAGACGCGACAAGTAAAGCGTTAACTTCTTGATTAATAAAGAATTTATTTTCTGAACTTTTTCAGGTCTCGGCGGGTCTTATTTCCTGAACGTAGAGCGTTCCCCGCTTCTATCCCTCCCTGAGCGGGCCCCGGCCATGAGACCTGAGCCGGGTTCGTCTGCCCCCGGTCACCGCAAGGTTTCCGGGGGTTTTTTTCAGCCTTGGCGGTTCGCCCAGAGCTCGCTCAGCCGATCGCGAGCCTCGTCCACTCCGAGCCCCGAGTGGGCCGAGAAGAGTTGGGCCGTGGCCAACTCGCCTAGTGCCGCCCGAGCTTCGCGCAGGGCCGTTGCACGCTCGGCCTGATTGAGCTTGTCCGCCTTCGCGATCAGCACGTGAATGCGGCGGCGCGAGGGGTCGGCCCATTCGATCAGCCCCAGATCCTCGTCCCGAAGGCCGCGCCGACAATCGACGATCAGGAGCAGCCCCCGCAGACTCTCTCGTTCACGCAACGCATTGAGCAGCGGTACCCACTTGCGGCGCTCGTCGGCACGGATGTCGGCGTATCCGTACCCGGGCAGGTCGACGATCCGGTGTCCCGCCTCGAGTTCGAAGTAGTTCAGCAGCCGGGTCTGCCCCGGGGTCTTGCTGGTTCGAGCCAACGCCTTGCGCCCCGAGATGGCGTTGATCGCACTCGATTTACCCGCATTGGAGCGGCCCGCGAAGGCCACCTCCGCCCCCGTATCGGCAGGGAACTGGACGGGTGCCGCCACGCTCAGAATGAAATCCGCCTTGGGAAAACGCGACACGCTGGAACCGCCCGCACAGGCACGAAAAAGGGTCGGTAGTGTAAACTCCCGGGCCTGAAAACGACGTTCGGAGCCTTCAGAAATGTTCATCGCCAAGCCCTTCGCCGCTGCCCTGGCCACCGCTGCCCTCGCCGTACTGATGGCTCCCGCAGCAGCTCTTGCCAAAGGCAATGCCGAAGCGGGCGCCACCAAAGCTGCGATCTGCGCGGCCTGTCATGGCGTCAACGGCAACAGCGTCAACCCCGAATGGCCAAACCTCGCCGGACAAAGTCCCGCGTACATTCAGGAACAGCTGCGCTTGTTCCGTGCTGGACACCGAAACAACATGGTGATGTACCCGCTCGCCATGGCACTCACCGACGAAGATATCGCTGACCTCGCGGCCTACTTCGCCACGCAGACGCCGACCGGTCTCGAGGCCGATCCGGCCAACTACAAACTCGGCGAAGCCCTTTATCGAGGCGGTGACCGTACGCGCAACTTGCCCTCGTGCACCTCGTGTCACGGTCCTGTGGGGCTCGGCAACGCGACCGCCGGGTACCCCGCGCTTCGCGCCCAGCACGCCACCTACACGCTGAAGCAACTGCTCGACTACGCGAACGACCAGCGTTACGTCGATCTCGCCACCGGCACGCCCACCAAATCGCGAAACGGGCACATGATGTCCACCATCGCCAAGCGTCTGACCGAAGAGGACAAGAAGGCTCTGGCGAGCTACATCCAGGGACTGCGATGATGAACGTCCTTCGAGCTGTATGGTTGGCTGCCGTCGGGTCCGTCCTCGTCGGTACCGCAGTCGCACCGATCGAAGCTCAAGCCCAGGGCGCGGCTCAAGGTTTGTCGCAATGGCAGGAAGGTCGCCACTATCGACGCGTCTCGCCCGCCATCCCGACCAACGTCGCTCCGGGCAAAGTCGAAGTCGTCGAAATTTTTTGGTACGGCTGCAGCCACTGCTACACGCTCGACCCCTTCCTCGAGCGCTGGAAGAAAAACGGCAAGCCCGAACACGTCGAGTTCATTCGCGTTCCGGTCACCTGGAATGCCGGCGCCAAGCTGCATGCGCGGCTCTATTACACGCTGCAGGCGCTCAAGCAGGACGAACGCCTCCACACCAAAGTTTTTGACACCATCTTCCGTACAGGTAACAGTCTCCTCGGTCGCGACGAGGCCTCGACGCTCGACATCATGGTCGACTGGGCGAAGCAGAACGGTGTTCAGGAAAAGGCATTCCGAGATGCCTGGAACTCCATGTGGGTCGGCACGAAGTTGCGTCAGGCCGACGACATCGTTCGTCGATACCGGGCAGAAGGCACGCCCTTCATGGCGGTCAACGGTCGTTACTCCACAGACGTCAGCATGGCCGGGGATACTCAGCAAATGTTGACCCTCATCAACGACCTCGCCAACGCGGAGAAGGCTCGCTGAGCCTCGAACGCGCGACTCTCGAACGGCGCGCGTGATCCGTTTTTTCAGACTCGACGACACAGGGCTGCACGGCGAGACGCTGCACGACGGGATCGTCGTTCCCGACGATGCGATCTGGATCGACCTCGTCGAACCCACGGCGGACGAAGAGGCGCGCATCGAACAGTTCCTGCGCATCGACGTTCCGACTCGTGAGGAGATGCGCGAGATCGAGACCTCGAATCGCTTCTACCAAGAGGGTGACGCCCTCTACATGACGGCCACGGTGGTCACCAAGCTCGACACCGCTCGTCCCGAGAACAGCCAGATCACGTTCATCCTCACCCCGGATCGTCTCATCACGAACCGATATGTCGATCCGTTGCCATTCCGGCGATATGTCACCTATGCCGAACGACATCCGTCTTTCTGCAACTCGGCGGCGGCCGTGCTCGCCGGGCTGCTCGAAGCCATGGTCAATCGGATCGCCGATGTGCTCGAGAGAACGGGCGATGAGATGGATACGCTCTCGGCCGAGGTTTTCGGAGCCCCAAACGTCGCTCGAAGACGCGATCGGGACTACCGCGCCATCCTCGAACGCGTGGGTCGAAACGGCGATCTCAATTCGAAAGCGCGGGAAACCCTCGGCAGCCTCGCACGACTGATCGGCTTTCTGCAGCAGTCCAACGGGCAGCGCTTCGATGACGATCTGAAGGGGCGCCTGCATTCCATTCTGAGGGATGCCGAACAGCTGAGCAGCCACGCCGCGTTCATGAGCAACAAGGTTCAGTTCCTGCTCGATGCCACGCTCGGCATGATCAACATCGATCAGAACAACATCTTGAAGATTTTTTCGGTCGCCACGGTCGTGCTGCTGCCCCCTCCGTGATCGGCGCGATTTTCGGGATGAACTTTGATCGCATCCCGAGTGCCCATGCGGAGTGGGGGTTTTGGGGTGCACTTGCCCTGATGGCCCTGTCGGCCATCATTCCGTTCGCCTACTTCAAACAACGAGGCTGGCTCTAACAATTCGTCTCTGGATGAGTCCCTGTCTGGGCGAGTCCCTAGTTGAGGGCTTGACTGCCGGGCGCAGTGGCGGACGCTTGGCCCTTGGGGGATTTCCATGACCCGAGCCTGCCTCTACCTAATATTGTTCGTACTCGGCGCCGTGCTCTGGCCGCGCCAATCGGCTGCCCAGGACGCCGATGCCTTTCGGCACGCGTTGATCATTGGCGTCTCGCAATATCGCGACGAAGAAGTGCCCCCGCTCTTCGGCGTGTCGAGCGACATGGACAGCGCGCGCGAGATTGCGACCGCCATGGGCATTCCCACCACGAACATCACCGAACTTTTCAACGAGCAAGCGACCAAAGCCAACATCATCGCCGAGCTGCGAAAACTCTCTCAGCGAAAAACCGACGGCGGACGCATCCTCATCTATTTCTCCGGGCACGGCACGCGTTGGCGGGAGGGCAACTCCGGAGGTTGTGTCGAGGGTTTGCTGACTTGGGACAGACAAGTCATCGTCAATCGCGAGTTTGCGCAATTTGCGCGCCCGCTCGGCCTCAAGGCCGACAAGCTCATCATCATGTTCGATGCCTGCCACTCGGGCGGTGTCGCAGGTGTCGCGCGCAACACGCGATCGATCGGGAGCGCCCAACTCGCACCCAAGTTTTTCATGCGCGCAGATGCCACGGGGGCTGCCTGCAGCAAACCCTCCAACGTCCGAACGAGAAGTTTGATCGGACCCGCTCAAGATGGCGTCGAAGCACTGCCCGAGAATGTCGTACACATCATGTCGGCCCGGCCCGATGAGGTGAGTTTCGACGAGCCAAGCCGCGGCGGGCTCGCGACCCAAGCCGTCAAGCGTTGCTTGCTCGGCGGCGCGAGCGACTCCGACGGCAGCGGCGGCGTTTCTTTGGCCGAAGTCGAAGCATGCTCGCAGGGTTTCATCCGAGAGAAGGTCGCGCGCTTCCCCGATCTGCTCCCTCATCACATCTCCATCTCGGGTCTTCGCAATCTCGTGCCGGTTGCAATCCAGGGCGGCGGTGTCAAACCTTCGGCCGCGGTGGTGCGACTCGAAAAAGAACGTCTGGAGAAAGAACGGCGGGAGGCCGAACAACGGCAACGAATCGAAGAAGAAAAAATCGCAGCACAACGCGCCGAACAAGTTCGGATCGAACAGGCGCGCATCGCTGAAGAGCGGGCTCGAGCTGAGGCGGAACAAGCCCGACTTGCCGCCGAACGAATCGAGGCGCAGAAACAGCGTGACGCAGCGATACGCGCCGAAGCCGAAAAGCAGCGACTCGCGGCAGAACGAGCAGAGCAAGCAAAACGCGAACAGGAGCGTATCGCCAAAGAACGTGCTCAGGCTGCCGAAGAAGAAGCTCGCCTTGCATCGGAACGTGAACAGGAGCGCATCGCCAAAGAACGCGCCCGGGCCGAGGCCGAGCAAGCGCGACTTGCAGCGGAACGTGCGACCGCCGAGAAGGTCCGTCTCGCTGCCGAGCGCGCTGAGGCGGAGAAACAACGGCTCGCAGCCGAACGCGTCGAGAAAGCCCGCCTCGAGCAGGAGAGGCTGGCCGCCGAGGCCGCGCTCGCGACCGCGGTGCAGGCCGCCATTCAGGCTGCGGCGCAAGCAGCCACTCAGGCCGCTACCCAGGCCACGACTCAGGCCGCGACGACCCATGTCACTTCGACGCCCGCGGTGGTCGGAGCGCTCGCCTCAATCAAAGATATCTATGCGCAACGTGACGTACGCCGGACTGTCACGGTCACTGTGCCGAAAGACACCCTGCGCATCGACCAGGACATGTTCGCGATGACTGTGAAATCATCGCATGCCGGGTACGTCTATGTCCTGCTGCTCGGTAGCGATGAGACGAGTTTCTACATGCTCTTCCCCAATGCCCTCGACAACACCAATCGCATTGAGGCCAATCAACCCATGAAGCTTCCGCGTCCTCATTGGGGTGTCAACGCAGCGGGACCGCCGGGCATCGATCAGCTACTGGTGATCGTCACCGAGACCCCTCGCAAACTGTCGGTCTTGCCAAGCGCCACGATCAGTGCCGACAATCCTTTCATCCTGGCTCCCGGGGACCTCGGCGGACGGCAGCAGCTCGTGAACTTCGTCATTGGTTCAGGCGTCTCGGGTGACGGGCGCTTTGGCGCGAGTCGGATAACCGTCAAGGAGGTTCGATGATCATGCTTCACATGATGCTGATGGCGGCTCTTTTGGTGGCTCCTCCGCCGAACCCTACGGCGCAGGACATCATCGATCGACTGAGTGACACTCCCAAGACCGAATCGCAAGGCAGTCAGGGCCAAACGCGAAGCCTGCGCAACCTCGTTCCCAAGGTTCGCGCCATCGACATGAACATCCAGTTCGAGTTCAATTCGGCAAAGATTACCCGTGACGGCGCGGAAGCCTTGCAGCAACTGTCGATCGCCATGAAATCGGAGCAGCTGTCGAGTTCCCGGTTCATGATCGAAGGCCATACCGATGCCAAGGGCACGGCCAAGTACAACCTCGAGCTATCCACGCGACGAGCTCAAGCCGTCGTCGATTATTTGAAGTCGCAAAGCGTTGCGATCGATCGTCTCGAAGCCGTCGGCAAAGGTTTCAACGAGCTGCTGAACGAAGACGACCCGCTCGCCGCCGAAAATCGTCGTGTCCGTATCGTCGCGGTGCCAAACCCATGAAATATCTCCGACTCTTGATCGTGGCTGCGGCGTCGATGCTCATCGCACGAACTCTTTCAGCGACCGAACCCCTCCTCCTCGTCACCGAAGAAGAGCTTCAAGCCTCCATGGCGGCGCCCGAGCCACTCTACCCGCGTTTCACCCCAGAGCCCGGTGCACCGCGCATCCTGGTGGAGACCCCCAAACTCAACGCCGCACTGCCCTCGCCCATCGCCATGAAACTGCGGTTCCAAGCAGCCGATGGGACGTCGATCCGCCCGGAGACCTTCAAGGTTCGTTACGGCTCCCTCCGAATCGACATCACCGCGCGCATTACCGGCTCGACGGCCGTCACGGCCGAGGGGCTCGAGATCTCCCAAGCCGCCCTCCCCAAGGGCAAGCACAAGATCGTCATCGCCGTCGAAGATGCCGTGGGTCGCCTCAACGAACGACATCTTCAGTTCGAAATCATCTGACCGTAGAATGGGGCCATGAAATACAGCCCCTTCGCTCACTCACGAAAACTCTCCCTCGCTCTGATCATCGCCCTGCTCGTCACCGCATGCGGGGGCGGCGGTGGAGGAGGCGGCGGGAGTAATACGAGCGGTGGCGGAAACAACAACTCCACGTGCTCGCTGACGAATCGTCAGAACTGGGTCGTCGCGCAGATGAACGAGTGGTATCTCTACCCAGAAACTCTTCCTCAAAACATCAACGTCGCAAACTATGCATCGATCGATGCGCTCATCAGCGCCATGATCGCCACGGCAAAATCGCAGAACAAGGATCGCGACTTCACGTACATCACCTCGGCCTCCCAGGAAGATGCGCTGATCCGCTCCGGCGCGACGGCCGGTTTCGGTATCCTGCTTTATTACGACCTGACAGCGCGACGCGTCTTCATTCTCGAGGCCTACGAAACCGCGCCCGCCTATTCCACGGCCAATATCGATCGCGGAGACGAAATCGTCGCCATCGGCACTTCGGCCAGCGACATGCGACTGGTCTCGGACATCATCGCCGCCGAGGGCCGGCAAGGTGTCTCGAACGCCCTGGGCCCCAGCACGGCCGGCCTCACGCGGGTGCTGCGCGTCGCCCGCGGCGCCAATGTGCGTGACGTTACGGTCGCCAAAGCCAATTATTCTTTGGAACCCATCTCGCCTCGTTATGGTGCCCGCATCATCGATGACGGCGGGAAGCGCTATGGCTATATCAATCTTCGGACCTTCATCGTCAGCTCCGCGAGCGATCGTCTCAAAGAAGAGTTCCTGAAGTTTCGTAATGCCGGCATCACAGAAATCGTCATCGACTTCCGCTACAACGGTGGCGGTTTGGTGAGCGTTGCCGAAACCATGGGCGACCTGCTCGGTGGCAATCGCCAAACCACCGAGATTTATTCGCAGACGGTCTTTCGAACCTCGAAATCATCCAACAATTCGACAAAGCGGTTCGCGCCGCAATCCCAGTCGGTATCCCCCACCAAGTTGGCATTCATCACGACGTCATCTTCGGCTTCCGCCAGCGAACTCGTCATCAATAGTTTCATTCCGTATTTCAACGATCGGCTCGCCTTGATCGGCGGCAATACGTTCGGCAAGCCGGTTGGTCAGATCGCGGCAAACAACACCGATTGCGATGACCGTCTCCGCGTGCTCGCCTTCACGACGCGCAACTCTGCGAGTTCCGACGCCTACTTCAATGGCCTCGCAGAGGCCGTCAAAGCGAGCTGTCGCGCCAACGACGATTTCACTCAGGCGCTCGGATCAGCTTCCGAAGGCTCGACCCGCCAAGCACTGGATTGGTTGCAAGGTCGATCCTGCACCGCCATCCCTGCAACCACGGCCCAAGCCGCAGCCGCCTCGGGTATCGGCCAAGAGACGACCATCGGAGCCGATGCAGCCCTGGAACTCGAGCCAGTACCGGTCTCGGGGCAACCCACCCCAGCGCAGCGGGAAATCCCGGGACTCTTTTGAAGCATGGAGTTCGAATCGTCTCGGCGCTGCTCCTCGGAGCACTGCCTGCGTTCATGGCGGCAAAGCCGTCGTATGCGGCAAGCGCACAGGCGAATACGGAACACCTGGCCGTTGGCACGCTGCAGCGTACGCCTGACCTGCCGATCACTCAGCTGATCGTTCGCTTCAGGGAAGACATCGCTGCGGGTCGACTCTCTCGACCACCTAACGCTCAGCTCGAGTCGATGTCGAGTCGTGCGGGCGAGAGATTGCTTTATCGTCGCCCGACCGCCGACCTCTCCCACGTGCTGCGTCTCGGCGAGCCACTGGAACGTACCGCTGCAGAACGACTCGTTCAGCGCCTGCAACGAGATCCGCTTGTTTCGAGCGTCGAGATCGACGAGTACGTATTTCCGTTTTTGACTCCGACCGATCCCCTCTGGAACGACTCGCGTGACGTTCTTTGGCACCTGAAAGCCCCGACGACTGCACGTCAAGGCGGCGCCAATCTGCCAGGTGCTTGGGATATATCGACCGGACGAAACGTCGTGGTGGCCGTCATCGACTCGGGGATCACGACCCATCCCGATCTCGATACCAATATCATCCGCGGTTACGATTTCATTTCCCCTGATACCGACGGTGGTTTCCTCGTCGCCAACGACGGCGACGGGCGCGATGCCAATCCTTCCGACCCCGGAGATTGGATCGACGACAGGGACCTGGCCAAATCTTTGTTCGGGGGTAGCTCGCCCTGCAGCAAGTCCAACAGCTCCTGGCACGGAACCTACGTCGCCGGAGTCATCGGTGCGGTGACGGGCAACAGCGCAGGCGTCATCGGCATTGCTCACGAAGCCAAAGTGCTCGCCATCCGTGCGCTCGGCAAATGTTTCGGTTACGGATCCGACATCACCGATGCCATTCGTTGGGCAGCCGGCGCGCAGCCGACGAGCGGCAACTGGAGTGATCTTGGTATCCCGACCAACTCGAACCCGGCAAAAGTCATCAACCTGAGTCTCGGATCTTCCAGTTCGAGCTGCTCGAACAGCCGTCAAAGCGCCATCTTCGCCGCTCGAGCCATGGGCGCCGTGGTGGTCGTGGCAACCGGAAACGACAGCCGTGCGACGATCAGCTCTCCGGCGAATTGTTCGGGTGTCATCGCCGTCACGGCGCATACGCTCGAGGGTGACAAGGCCAGTTACGCCAACCATGGATTTGGCACGACGATCAGTGCACCAGGGGGCGGGTCCTGCACTACGTCGGCTCTCGGCTGTCTGCCACAAGGCAGCAGCGGAGCGCCGGGAACGATCTGGCGATTCATCACATCAGCCACCAACGACGGAACCACCTCACCCGGCTCATCAACCTATGGCGGCAGAGCCGGCACGAGTATGGCGACGCCCCATGTTTCAGGTGTGGCCGCCCTGCTGATTTCAGCGATGCCGACACTGACCATCGACAGCGTTCGTCAGTTGCTCACTTCGAGCGCTCGCGAGTTTCCCGCGGGCACTTTTTGTTTCGGAAAAATAGACAGTCCTTGTGGAGCGGGCATGCTCGATGCGACTCGAGCGTTGCAACGTCTGACTGCTTTGACGCCCACCGTCACGGCGCAAGCGAATGCTCCGATCGTCGAAAATGGCTCGACCGTCATATTGACCGGGAGTGCGGTGGCCAAAGCTGGCGGCAACACCAACTTCTCTTATCGATGGCAGCAGATCGCGGGCGCGAGCGCGACGCTCAGCAGCGCTACCTCCGCTCAAGCCACATTCACGGCACCGAACGGATCGAGGATGAGTTTTCGACTCACTGCCACCGATGCAGACGGATTCGCCTCGTCGGGCACCGTCGATGTCCGCTCGAACGGAACACCGGTACTCGCGTTGGTTCCGACGATCTCGGCGTCGGCGGGCAGCACCGTGTCATTCAAAGTGTCGGCGACCGATCCGGACAAAGATACGGTTACCTATGCGGCAACGGGCCTCCCGAGCGGGGCGACACTCGGGTCGATCACGGGTGAGTTCTCTTGGCCGAATTCATCGGCGGGGACATTCACCATCAGCGTCACGGCGAGCGATGGCTTGACGACGAGCGCCGCACAAAACATCACGATCAACGTGACGGCGCCTCGGGGAGGCGGCGGCTCGTTCGATCTCTGGACGGTGTTGATCTTGGCACTGGCATTATGGTGGCGCCTGAGATCGCGGCGTCATGGTGCTAACGAAGTTCGGTGATCAAGACTTTTGACAGGTCGCCGATCAACTTGAGGCCAATGTTATCAGGCGAGTAATCGATGTTCGGCATGTCATCAACCGTGATGGCGATCGCGATACGTCCTTGGGGCGTGTAGACGATACCGACATCACTACGGAGCGCATCAAGACTTCCAGACTTGCTGGCGACTCGTAAATCGCCACTGTGGCGACCGATACCATCCTTGTATTGCTGACGTTCGAGCACTGCGAGCATCGCTTTCGAGGTGGTCGGACTCACCACCTTGCCCTGCTCCAGCATCTCGAGCAGTCGTACCATCTCCCGCGATGTCGAGGCGCCGATGCCGAATCGTTTGTTCTCGGGCATTTCGCCGTCACGGCTCCAACCCTCGGCAGGCTTCAGCTGGGTACCATCCCCCCGGATCTTGCGCATCGAGCGGATGTGATTCAGCCCCAGCGACCGCATGAACTCATTGACGCGGTCGGCGCTGATTCGATCGAGGATCAGGTTGGTCGCCGTGTTGTCGCTGACGATGATCATCATCGTCAGTGCATCGCGCAGGCTGATGGTTTCATCATCCGAAAAATCGGCCAGCACTCCCGATCCCGAGACTTTGTCTTGTCGGCGGATGACGAGCCGTTCGTCCCACCGTACGCGTTTCGCATCGACTTCGGCTGCGAGTGCACAGGCGATCGGCAGCTTGATGGTGCTCGCCGTGCGGACCCGTCGGTCAGCGTCTATCGCGACCTCGCGACCCGTATCGAGATTTCGGGCGTACAAAGAAACCGTCCCGGGAAATCCCGCGGTCATGCCACGCAGCTTCGCCTCGAGAGAGTCGGGCTCGGCTGCCCACGCCCCCGGAAAGGCCGCGAGCAACAACCCCACCCAGCACATCGAACGTCTGTTCATCCCCATCCGCCTCCAAAGGGCCGCTCCGATATAATGCCGGAGCCAAGCGCCCGTAGCTCAGCTGGATAGAGTACTGCCCTCCGAAGGCAGGGGTCGTGAGTTCGAATCTCGCCGGGCGCGCCACTTCCCGACCGGCCGATCAATGTCGACCGATCAGTCTGAAAGCCCCTGCAAGAACTTCTCGTCGAACTTCATGCGCAGGCGGATGTACCAACCTTCTTCGGTTTGCTCGCGTCCCGAAAGATCTCTATCGGAGAACCCCGAGAAGTTGTGCCCCGCGCTGAGCCAGACGTTGTCCTTGACCCGGAACCCGAGCTCAAGGCCGTAGGCCTTCTCTCGAGCATTCGAATCCGGCGTTCCCATCGTGGCGCCCATGGCGCTGACATCCCAGCGCTCACCGATGTCGTAGATGAAACGCGCCGAGGCGAGCCATGCCTGGTAGTCGTCGTTCACTCCCGCCAGGGTCTCATTCAAATCTTTGGCGGCCAGACGACCACTGAACCAGAACTCGCGGTACGGGTGCCAGTTGAAATGCGTCGAGACGATATCCACGTCGCGTCGTTCACGTTGGTCGAGCTCGTTGTTGTACTCGCGCTTGTTCTCGTAACGCAGCAACACGTCGAACTGGGTCGCAAACCGCGGTCGATACGCGGCGCCCAGCTGGAAACGGTTCTGCATTTGCGCGCCAGGCTTGCTGCGATCGTCGGTTTTGAGCATGTAGTTGCGGAACAGCCCTGTCCACTCGCCGCTCAACTTGCGGGCGAGGGAAACTGATCCCATGAGGCTGCGCGCCGTGTTGTCGACCGTCGCCGCGCGATCACGGTCGAGCTGACGGAATTCAAGGCGAGTGTTGCCCTGCCACGTCTTGTCGCCGAACTCGAGCCCGCCGCCCACGGCCAATGCGCTGCGACTTGCACCCTCGAGAATCTCCAGACGCTCGACGAGATAATTGGCACTCACCCGATCACTCAGCGCGATCGAGTTGCTGAGGCCCGCTGCCGCTTCAAGCTCCTGCGAATTGAAGCCATCACGCATGCGAAGCTCGGAGTGCATCGCACTGCCCTCTTCGTCGTTACGACGCAAGCCGAGGACGACCGCCTGACTGCGCGAGGCCTCGTCGATCGAGTACGCCGAACCCAGCCCGTTGGTCTCTTCCCAACGTCCGTACAGCGAGAGCATCTCGGAGAGCTGATAGTCCGCACCGGCCGTCGCGCGCCCGGTCGGCGCTTCGACACGCGCGAACACGCGACCTGAGCCGTAGCGGTAATCCGAGCGCACGGCGAACCAAGTCGGATCGTCCTCGAATCCTTGATCGATACCCACTTCACCACCGAGCGACCACGCGTCGGTGACGCGGGTGCGCACACCCAACATATAGGTAGTGACATCGAGATCTTCAGCGCGCCGCGTCGAGTAGAGCGGCGAACCGTTGAACGCACTTTGCGGCTGTCCGGTGATGGGGTCAAGGCCGACACCCATGCCCCAGAAGCCTGCGCCATTCGGATTCAAACCCGATCCGCCATAGGCCGAGCCCTGTCCCGGCATTACGAGCGCGCCGGAGAACGCCGAGAGCGATGCGACACCGCCACGCTCACCCGAAGTGAACGAGTCTTCCGTATAACTGCCGTTGACATGTACCCGAGCGCGCTCGCCCAATTCTGCAGCGCCTTGCATGCCGTACTCGGTACGTCCCGCGGCGAGGCTCGATGAGGGGTTCACGAACTCGTCGTCCGCTCGACCGCCATGCAGTCTGATGTCCCAACGTGTTCCGGCAGCCCTGCGCTCGTCGTTTCGACCATGGGTCCAATCGAAGCGCACCGCCGAACCTCGCAGCTCGTCGCTCGCCGACATCGCCAAAGACCGAGCGGCCTCGATCACGAGCGATCCGGCGTGATCGTTGCTGACCGAAAAATTGACGCTGTCGAGTTCACGAACCTCTGCGAAACCCGTTCCGGGTGTCGTGCGATAACCCGTGCCCGCCGGTCGGTTCGGGTTGTCGTCGCGAACGAACGACGCACCAACACGGACTGACCTGACCCGGTATTTTTGGTCCATGTTTAATGCTCATAAAAGGGGCAGGAGACGTGGACGATGGGCAAGCAGAGATACACGACCGAGGAGATCATCCATAAGCTTCGGGAGGCGGATGGGTAATCCCCCCATTTCTGGTGGGGCTGAGAAGTAGACGTTACGCAGCCATGGCCAGCCGCTGTTTTGGGGTGATCCCGCCCAAGGCCATGTTTGGGCGTTCGTGATTGTAGTTCCAGATCCATCG
>JBILWC010000041.1:0-3500 GCA_044370105.1 Steroidobacteraceae bacterium
TGGCGAAGGTCTGCAGATCTTACCTGTAGAGACGCGACACTTCGAACAAGCCCCTCGAGTGGACAGGCCACCGTCGAGTCGGCACTGATCGCCAAATCTCCCTGCCTGCCACTCAGGGGCAGCGTTCGAAGTATCCGGGGTTTAAGCCATTCACATCACAAGGTATGATCGCTAGTAAAGCCAGCCGAAACATCCGATAGTGCTGTTCAAGTGCCAATACAGAGCAAGGTGAATGTTCTCAAGCGCACATCCCATTCTCCACCGCTTGCGTTCTCCAGGCCTCTCCATCCTTCGGCTCCCGTTGCCTTTCACGCATTCAGTTCAGCGCATGCATTAAGTTCAGCGCATGCATTAAGGGTAGGCCTCACCGACTATCGTGACTCGATCGCAGCCTTGGGATGTCTGTTTGTAAACCTCTCTCCTTGAACTCTACTTAGATGCTACAGAATATTATCCCCGTGGTGGCCCATGAAAGCCGTCTGCCTTGCGATCGGAGTCGGGGATGCCCCACCCCTCGACTATCTGCGCGGTGCCGTCAATGGCGCCCGCGCCATTGACGTCTGGGCCAACAAACAGGGCTACTCCACCAAGTTGCTCACTGATGAGACCAAACCCATTGAACTGTCAGACGTCGGCAATGCCCTCACCACCCTCCTGGCTGGTGGGGCCGATCGCCTCCTGCTCTACTTCGCCGGCCATGGCCTCTCCAGCGGCGTCGCCGATGACCTCTGGCTTCTCTCCCGGTGGGATCAGGAGCGCAAGGGTGTGTCCGTTGCCGCACTCCGCGATCGCCTCTTGCGTTACGGCATCGGCCAGCTGATCCTGATCGCCGATGCCTGTCGCACCCTCGTGGATGCCAACACGCGAGATGTGATGGGCGATCCAGTGGTGCAACGCGGGCCCTTTGCCGAAAAGCTTCCCCAAGGGGACCTCTGGTTCGCCGCCTCCCCCGCCCGCGCCGCCTGGATGATTCCCGGCCCCACCCCAGCCGAGAGCCGCTGCATTTTCTCCGGCCTCCTGACGGAGGCCCTCTCCGGCGCCCACCTCCAGGCCTTCGACGGGTCCAACCCCAGCGATGGCATCACGAGCTTCAGCCTCGCCAACTTCCTCGAAGCCGAGGTGCCCCCACTGGCCGCCCGCTACGGGGCCACCCTCGTGCCCGCCATCACCACCTCCATCCGCCCGCCCCTCAACGTCTACGTGCCCGCCGGGCCGCCCCCTTACCCGCCCATCACTCCTACCCCCTGGCCGGATCCCACCGCCGCCCCGATCGCTGGCATGGGCGCTCCCGACGGCTCCGGCCGCATCCACCCCCCCCCCGGAGAAAGCTGGAGCAGGCCCGCGATCAAGCTGGGCCCACCGATCCCGCCCTCTGGCGGCCGTCGTTTCGCCGTGGGCTTCTCCTACGCGGGGGAGGAGCGGGCCGTGGTGGAGCCGATTGCGGAGCGGCTGGCGGAGCGGCTCACGGAGGAGCGGGTGCTCTACGACAAGTTCCACGAAGCCGAACTCGCCCGCCCCGATCTGGACGTCTACCTGCCCCGGCTCTACCGCGACCACACCGAGCTGATCGTGGTGGTGCTCAGCCCCGACTACCCCAAAATGCTCTGGTGCGGTCTGGAGTGGCGCTGGATCCGCCGGCTCATCCTCAGCGAAGCCCAGGAGCACATCATGCTCCTGCAGATCGGCAACCCGGGGGATCTCTCCGAGCTGGGAATTCTGAGCGGCTATGGCTACCTCGACATCACCCACCGCTCCCCGGAGGCCATCGCCGACACGATCCTGGAGCGGATGGCCCAGCAGGGCATCGCGGTGGATCCGCCCATCAGCCGGCGACGGCACCCACGTGCCGCCCAAACACGTGCCGCACGAGCACGGGAAGCAACAGCCCGCCAAGGGACTTTTGACTCCTTAAAAAAACCGCTGGGCGCCGAAGAGGATGCCCCCTCCTTCCTCGCCGTGCTGGTGGCAGACCAGGCAGCCATCGCCGCCACCCGCTCGGCCGAGACACAGCTCGTAAGCGTCTCAATGGCCGCTTTCCAAGCAGAGAGCCGGCCCACGCATTTCGAAACCGGCGCCGGCTTCGCCCTTTCCGGTGCCGTTGTCCAGCAGGGTGTTCTTGGCCCCGCCGCCACGGCTCAGCCGCAGGGTGAACCCGGTTGGTGGCGCATCGAGCCGACGGCCCCCTTCCTCCCCTCCCCCTGGTGGCCAGCCGGCATTCTCCTCCGCCAGCCCCTCCCCCTCCTAACACAACTCACCGACGGCCGCTGGGTTGGCGCCGCCGCCCTGCCTCGCTTCGTGCTGAGTTTCACGGTGGACGAGGAGGGGGCCCAGGCGGTGATCTATCGCTCCATGGACATGCCCTTCTCCCCCGACACCGAGCAGGTGATGGCCCGCCTGCGCGCAGGTGCCCTCCGTCGCGAGCAGGCCCCGGAGCTTGTAGAGATGCTGCGTGCTTCCAAGCACGCCGATCCCATTCTCGGTGTGCTGGCGGCCTACCTGCACGATTCCATGGGCGACCTCGCCAATGTGCACCGGACCGCCTTCTATTTCGCCCAACAGGACCAGCCCATCCCCTTCGACATCGCCCTCCTCGGCCGCCTGGAGGCCCATCGCGACACCGAGGGGCTGGTGCGCGTTCGCGTGCCCGAGGTGACCGAAGCGGAAGGCGCCCGACAGATTCCCTTCTACATGAGAAGTGCAACCCCTCCGATTGAGGGCGTGCTGGGCGGCGCCTTCCCCTGGCTGCGCCAGGGGTGGGACCGACTGGATCCAGAAGGCCGATCCGACCTCTACCCCCCCGGCCTGGCCCAGCTCACCCCCCAACTGCTGTCGGCTCCCTTCACCACCCTCACCGCTATCGGCGGCGACGACCTCGCCCACCTCCTCTTCTCTCCTCCCTGACGCTATGCGCCTCGTCCTCGTACACGGCATCAACCAGCAACACAAAGATCCAGACGCCCTTCGCAAGGAGTGGATCGCGGATCTGGAGCGCGGCCTGGGCCGACCTGGAGCCCTGGCCGATGTGCCCGTGGCCATGCCCTTCTACGGCGGAGCCCTCTTTCATGCTGCCAACAGCCCCTCGGCCGGGGCAATCGCCCAGGGTGCGAACCTCAATGACGACCGCTCACTCGCCCAATTTCTCGCCGAAGGCCTCGATGAACAAGCCGCCGCGATGGGGATCAGCCGGTCCGAGATCACAACGGAGCAGGAGCGTGACACCGCTGAGGTCGGCGTGGGGATCGCCGTTGATCAGGGATTTCCGATGAGCCGGCGCATCAACGCCCTGGTCAGCCTGATCGAACGCCTCTCCCCTTTCCGCGGCGATCTGGTGGTGCGACTGCTTGATCAGGCCCATGCCTATCTCAAGAAGCCCCAGGCCACCCTCGCCGTCGACGCCCTAGTGCGCCCAGCCATTGAGGCGGGCCCAATGGTGCTGGTGACACACTCCCTCGGCACGGTGGTGAGCTTCAAACTCCTCCGCATGCTCGCCGCTAGCGGTA
>JBILWC010000043.1:0-10364 GCA_044370105.1 Steroidobacteraceae bacterium
TCTAGCTGTGATAGGTGAGTTTTTTGGGGAAAGCCAAGACTGGCAAAATTATGTGAACCTATTTGATGCGCTGCGAGCATCTGGTGTCTCCGTCGAAGGCACTGCGGAGCGCGTTGAAATTGGTTTCAAGCTTCTTGCGCTTTCATTGTTGGCGCTTTCGTTGTCAAACCTTTCAATCTATGCGGTGGTGTCTGCGTTATCTTTATTCCTGAAATGCGTTGTGATCAATGCCTTCACGACACGACGCACCACCTTTGTCATCGCAGTCGGATTCTACTTTGTTTGTGTAGTGCCATTGCATGAATTGACCCAAGTTCGAGCAGCGCTAGCGATATCTATGCTGTTTTTAGCCTATGTTTTTATCCTAAGGCGTTCATTGTTTTTGGCGATAATGTCAGCGGCTATCAGTGTTCTTTTTCATATATCCGCGGTAGCTATTATTCCGCTGCTTTTATTTGTTTTTTTATTTGAAAGAAAAGTTATTACTCTCACTAGATTTACAATTTTCATTCTTGCGCTGGCCGCATACTTGACGGTGGCGTCAGTTGTTTCAATACTGCTTCTTAACCTCGAGGATATCCTCTTGGTGGTTGAGGCGTATCTCGAAGAAGGTTTTGGCGACGAAAAGGTGAATCCGTTCTCGGCGACTGTTCTCTTGAGCATCGCGATATCTGCGTTGGCGTTGCTACGATGGCCGCATCTCTCGCCTAACATGCGATACATACTGCTTTTCGAGCTTTGCGGACTCGGGGTGTTCTATGCAACTATCGGCTTTCCTGTGATCGCCTTGCGATTGTACGAACTCTCTCAGGCATTTTGGGTCTTGTTCGTTGTTGAGGGACTTAAAGCAGAGGACGCTCTATTGCGTCTTTCTACTTGGATGTTTGCACTTCTGTCTATGGGCGTTTACGGATATATCTATTTTCTTGGCGGGACGTTTTTTCTGTGATGCTGCTTCAGCAAAACAGTGGACGACTCTACGTGAGTCAGCTCAGCTTGGGCTGTTTTCAGTGCGCAACAGTTCGGGGGTGCGTTGATTTGCCGGAGGCAGGGGTTGCTGGTGTCGCGAGGGCGCGGTTCGGAGCTTGCGCCGTCGGGGTCTTATGTACTTGACAGCATCTTTGGTGTTGTACCACAACAATCCAGATCAATTCGGTGCGGCAATACAGTCGTTCTTGAACGGGTGCGATGGATTCTTGACTGTAGTTGATAATTCTTCGTCGCCCATTCCGCATCGCCTGTTTAGTCACTCTCGGGTGAGGTATGTTCACTCCGGAAAGAATTTAGGGTTCGGGAGAGGGCATAATCTAGCGATATCTTTGATTCAGGAAGCGTCGGACGTCCATCTTTTTTTGAATCCCGACGTAATCTTCGCGCCGGATGTGCTCCCCGGTCTGCTGGGATACCTTCAAGAGAATTCCAGCGTCGGTGCGCTTATGCCAAGAGTTAACTACCCTGATGGTACGTTGCAGTACCTATGCAAGCTCTTGCCGACCCCCTTCGATTTGTTTCTTCGACGGTTTATCCCGCTCGATGGACTGACAGGATTTGTCAACCGACGTTATGAGTTACACGGATTGCGACAGGATAAACCTTCGACTGTGCCTGTTCTGTCTGGCTGTTTTTTGCTGGTCCGCTATGACTTGCTAAAGGCTCTAAAGGGATTCGATGAGCGCTACTTCATGTATATGGAGGACGTGGATCTCGTGCGACGGGTGGGTGATAAGGCGCAAACCGTGTACTTACCGGCGTTCCAGGTAACACATCATTACGCTCGTGGCTCGTATCGCAGTGTTAAGTTATTAGGTTACCACGTGCGGTCTGCCGTCCAGTACTTCTACAAGTGGGGTTGGTTTTTTGATCGCACGCGGAAAACTAGAAATCGGGACGCCTTACTGGCGGTGTTAAACGAGCGTGAGTAGGCATTGAGCGTCGCGTTCGTACTATTCATGGAGCGCGTGGACCCGTTCAAGGCATGGCTTCAATGAAAAAAGTTGTTATTCTGTTGAGCACCTATAACGGCGCTAGGTATCTTCCGGCGTTTCTTGAAAGTCTTGTTGCGCAAGAGTTTACGGATTTTGATGTACTTGTGCGGGACGATTGCTCATCCGATGACACTATCTCGATCCTGACGGACTTTTCAGAAAGACTTTCCATCCGATTTCTTTCTGCCGACGTAAATATCGGGCCTGCCAAAAGTTTTATGGAATTGCTGGTCGCGGCAGGGGATGGCTACGATTGCTATATGTTTGCCGATCAAGATGACTGGTGGAATGTCGATAAGATTTCTCGGTGCATTGGGTTGCTTGATGCATCTGATGCGTCAATGGGGCCTTCGCTCTATTGTTCAACTCTCGAATTGGTTGATGAGTCGTTGGGTCACCTTGGGTATACGAGGGTGCCTTCTGTTCTCGGGGCGGAGAGCGCGCTGGTCGAAAACGTAGCGACTGGTTGTACGGTTGGTATGAATGGCAATGCTCGCAAGAGAATTCTTAGTGCACTGCCCGACGGGTACACAATGCACGATTGGTGGGTATATCTAGTTATCACTTTCTTTGGCAGAGTTTATTTCGACCCCGTTCCATGTCTGAAGTATCGGCAGCACGGAGCGAATGCTGTTGGTGCTACATCGAGCATTATCGAGGAGTATAAGAAACGATTAAGGCGATTTCTAAAGGGGTCGCAAACAGGGGTGTGGTCGAAATCAAGGCAGGCGGATGCGTTCTTGAAGTGCTTTGGCTCCGAGCTCAATTGGCGACAGAGAAGGCTGGTAAGTCTGCTTTGTGAGAGTCAAAAAGGAGTTGGCCGATCACTTTATTTATTGTTTTTTTCGCCGTTCAAGCGTCAAAGAAAAATTGACGGAATATTTCTGAGATTGCTTTTCCTTATTGGGCGTTATTAAAAACGCTGTCTGGAACATCTCACCTGACTACGCTGGTTTGCCACTTGAGGATGATTCTGAACAAGAGGCGCAACCAAGAAGTGTTAACGTCGTGTCGCATACACGCGCGATTAAGTTCGAACGTTGTCGTGATCGGTACCCACCAATGCCGATTGCTGAGCCCGCCGAGAGGCATTCTGACGATTACCTCAGGTAGATAGCGGCTCGCTACCTTGCCCACGAGCATGGTTCTAACAAAAAACTCGAAGTCACCGGCGATCTTGAACGCTGGGTCGTATCGACCGTGTGTGTCGTATACCCTGCGGCGAACAGCGAGCGTCGGGTGAGCTGGCATTAGGCCACGAGCGAAATCGCTTGGCGTGAAGTCCGGCGTAGCGTAGTGCCGGTAGACGCGATCGCGGTTAATCGGGTCTGTCATCACTAGTTCTGCAAAGACCATATCCAATGCGGGGTCGGCAAATTCCTGCGCGATCCGCGATAGCACGCCAGCGTGCTGGTAAGTATCTCCGGCGTGTAAGCAGAGGATGACTTCCCCGGTCGCAAGACCGATTCCCCGATTGATCGCGTCGTATACCCCGGCGTCGCGCTCCGAGACGACCGTCGATACCCGCGAGACGGATTGTCCGACCACCGCCAAGGTATCGTCACTGGAGGCCCCATCCACGACGATATGCTCGATATCGGGATAGTCCTGCTCGCGCACGGATTCCAGGGTCGCTCCGATTGCTTGAGCGCCATTCAGTACCGCGGTAATGATGCTGATTTTCACGCCGATCCCGTCACCTGCCTGCGCAGGGTCGCCATGGTATATCGCCCGTGGCGAACGCGTTAGAATTTGTCGATGATGTGTCTGAAAGTGGTGGGTGAATCGATGGCTCTGACCCGGGTTTCGGCGTGAAGACGGCCTTGATCACCGGTGTGACCGGGCAGGACGGCGCCTACCTCGCCGATTGGCTGCTTGGCCAAGGGTATTCGGTGCACGGCATCAAGCGCCGGTCGTCGCTCTTCAACACCTCGCGGATCGATCACCTTTACCAAGATCCACACACCCCGGACCGCCGGCTTAATCTGCATTACGGCGATGTGACCGATGCGACCAACCTCGCCAAACTTGTTGAGCAAATTGCGCCCGACGAGCTCTACAACCTCGCGGCACAGAGTCATGTCGCCGTGTCCTTCGAGATGCCGGAGTACACGGCCAACGCCGATGCGATCGGGGCACTTCGTCTGCTCGAGGCTATCCGCAGCGTAGGGCTCGAGCGCAAGACGAGGTTTTATCAGGCGTCAACCTCCGAGATGTTCGGCAAGGCTGAGCAGACACCGCAATCGGAGACGACACCGTTCCATCCGCGATCACCCTACGGTGTCGCCAAGCTTTATGCGCACTGGATTACGGTCAATTATCGCGAGGCGTACGGGCTTTATGCCTGCAGCGGAATTTTGTTCAACCATGAGTCACCGCTGCGCGGCGAAACCTTTGTCAGTCGCAAGATCACCCGTGGTTTGGCGCGGATCTGCGAAGGTCTCGACGATTGTCTTTTTTTGGGAAAGCTCGATGCGTTGCGCGATTGGGGCCATGCGCGTGATTATGTGCGTGCGCAGTGGCTCATGTTGCAGCAACCCAGCCCCGACGATTTCGTGATCGCTACCGGGCAACAGCGATCAGTTCGCGACTTTGCCACGATCGCGGCGGCCAAGCTCGGTATCGAACTCGTGTGGCGCGGTTCGGGTCTCGAAGAAACAGGCGTCGAGCGCGGCAGCGGCCGCGTTTTGGTGCGGGTGGATCCGCGCTATTTCAGACCCGCGGAGGTCGACTCCTTGCTCGGCGATGCCTCCAAGGCGCGTCGTCAATTGGGCTGGGAACCAAGCATCTCCTTCGAAGAGTTGGTCGGCGAGATGGTCGAGGCGGATCTCGAACTCGCACGACGCGATGCGTTGGTCAAGCGCAAGGGCTTCAAAGTATTCAGTCGACATGAGTGATTCTTTGGCCGCCGAGTCGACCGGGTGCGTCTATGTCGCGGGCCATACAGGGCTCGTCGGGCAAGCGCTTGTTCGTCGCCTGCGTCCGGAGGTTGGTGATCGTCTACTGCTGCGTTCGCGCGCCGAACTCGATCTCACCAATCGGCGAGCCGTGCAGGCGTTTTTCGAGGAGTTCCGTCCGACGCAGGTTTATCTTGCAGCGGCGCGGGTGGGTGGCATCAAGGACAATAGCGAGCACCCGGCCGACTTCATCCGCGAAAATCTGCTGATCGAAACCAGCGTCATCGATGCGGCATGGCGGAGCGGCGTCCAGAAGCTGCTTTTCCTCGGTTCGAGTTGCATCTACCCTCGCAATGCGCCCCAACCCATTCGTCCCGAGCATCTACTGTCCTCGCCGCTCGAGCCTACCAATCAGGCCTACGCCATCGCAAAAATCGCGGGCATCGAGATGTGTCGCGCATACCGACGGCAGTATGGGTTCAATGCCATCGCCGCCATGCCGACCAATCTCTACGGCCCCGGCGACAACTTCGGTTCGGATAGCTCGCATGTCGTTCCGGGATTGATGCGTCGCATGGCGGCTGCGGCGGCGGCGGGCGATCGTGAGGTGTCGGTTTGGGGGTCGGGAACGCCCCGGCGAGAACTCATGTTCGTCGACGATTTAGCCGATGCGCTCGTGTTCCTGATGCGGAATTACGAGGCCGAGGAGCCGATCAATGTGGGGACGGGCGAGGATCACTCCATCGCCGAGATCGCCCGTCTGATTGCTGAGGTGGCGGGGTTTGGGGGTACACTAACGTTCGACGCCTCGTACCCCGATGGCACCCCACGCAAGCTGCTCGATGTAGCGGTGCTGCGGTCGATGGGTTGGCGCCACCTGACCCCGCTCGATCGGGGATTGCGTCAAACGTGGAATTGGTACCGGACCTCGCGAGCCCAGTAATGCGTATGAACAAGCTTCACCCCCGAACGCTCATCTCCCGAGTTTTGGGCTTCACCTTGATCGAACTGCTGATCGTCATTGTCATCATGGGGTTGTTGCTCTCGTTGGTCGCGCCAGCGATGTTCTCGAAGGTCGGCTCCTCCCAGAAGAAAACCGCGATGGCGCAGATGCAGATGCTCTCCACCGCCCTTGACACCTACCGATTGGATGTCGGCGCTTACCCGAAGACGCTCGCCGAGTTGCGGGCGGGGAGCGAAGCGGGGTGGGACGGGCCTTACCTGCCACGTGAACTGCCGAGTGACCCTTGGGGGAACCCCTACGTCTACACGTCCGACAACGGCGATCGTGCCAAGCCGTACATGCTCAAGAGTTTTGGCAAGGACGGTCGTGAAGGTGGCGAGGGCGACAACGAGGACATCGTTTTCCAATGAGCGAACTCGACGAGCTGCTCTGCGAGCACGGAGTGCAGACAGAGGACCTCGAAAAAGCCAAATCCTATCAACAGAAATACGGCGGTCGGCTCGAGCAGATCCTCGTGAATATGGGTGGGCTCGCCTCCGAGGCGCTGCCCGGCATCTACTCGCGTTTGCTCGGCGCTTCGGTCCTCGACGCTGCGCTGGCCAAAGAATGGCAGCCACCGACCGATCTCGAAGACTTGCCTCTTGATCTGCTAGCCGACGCCGGCTGGTTGCCGCTGTCGTCGCCCAAAGCCGAGACGGTGCATTTCGTCACCAAGGCGCCGCTCGATCTTGCCGTCAACGACTGGCTTCGCGAGTTCGATCGCCCCTATCAGGTGTCGCTGGTCACCGAAGAAACCTTCGGCGTGTTGCGCAGCCGCTTGGGGCGTTTCGGTGATTCACGAACCGAGGTGGTGCTCAACTCCGTCGAGGAAGGCAAGTTGCGTGAACTCGCCTCCGAGGCGCCGACGGTCAATTTGCTCAATACTTTGCTCGCGCGGGCTTTGCGCTTGGGCGCCTCGGACCTGCACCTCGAGCCTCAGGGCGGCCCCGCCCGCGTTCGGTTTCGAATCGATGGTGTGCTGCACGAGGTCGACACCATCCCGGCGGCGATGGTGTTGCCAGTGGTCACGCGACTCAAGATTCTGGCGTCGATGGACATCGGTGAGCGCCGACGCCCTCAGGACGGCAAGATCGAGCTGCGGGTTGCGGGCGAGGACGTCGACATTCGAGCATCGGTGTTGCCGCTCGCCGAAGGTGAGAGCGCGGTGCTGCGTTTCCTGCGGAAAACTGCGCTCGTCTATGACATGAAAGAGCTCGGACTCTCCGAGGATATCGAGCGACTCGTGTTCGAGGATCTCGCGGTGACCTCGGGCGTAATTCTGCTCACCGGACCGACTGGCTCGGGTAAGACCACAACGCTCTACACGTTCCTCAGTCGACTCAACAAACCTCAGGTGAAAATCATCACCCTTGAGGATCCGGTCGAATACCAACTGTCGGGCATCAATCAGGTTCAGGTGCAACCCGCGATCGGTTTTGATTTTGCGCATGGCCTGCGCAGCATCGTTCGACAAGATCCCGACATCATCATGGTCGGCGAAATCCGCGACAAAGAAACCGCGGGGGTTGCGATGCAGTCGGCCTTGACCGGCCACCTCGTGTTCTCGACGGTACACACCAACGACACGCCGAGTGCCTACACGCGTCTTCTCGATCTTGGCGTCGAAGAATTCCTGCTGAACGCGGCCTTGCGCTCCATCATCGGCCAGCGGCTCGCACGTCGTCTCTGTCCGCTGTGCGCGCTGCCTCATCCTGACAGCGACAGCCTGATGAAGACCTGGGGTCTTCATGACTTGGCCGAGCGTTGCCACATCTCGACACCGCAGTTGCGCGTGGCGAAGGGTTGCGAGGCCTGTGGCGGAACAGGCTACAAGGGGCGCGTTGCCGTCGCCGAGTACTTGCGCTGTGATGAACGTATTCGCGCGATGCCGAAGGGGCCAGAATTTTTGACCGAGGCGCGTCAGTACGCGCGCGCCCAGGGCTGGCGAACGCTGGTCGAAGATGGTTTCGTCAAAGCGATGCGCGGCGTCACGACCCTGGATGAAGTGCTTAGGGTCGCAGGCTGATGCCGCAGTTCAAGTACGAGGGCTTCGACGAGTCGGGTGGTCGGCTCGACAGTGTCGTGCAGGCCGACTCGGAGGCGGCTGCTCTCGATGATTTGCGGCGCCGCGGCATTCTCGTCAGTCGTTTGCAGCCGGTGGGGAGCGAGCGCGATTGGCGCTCGGTCATCGGTCTGGGTGATGCCGAGGTCGGCCTCGCAGAGCTCGAATTTTTGACTGCCGAACTCAGCTTGCTCCTTGAGAGTGGCGTACGTATTGATCGCGCCGTCGGCATCTTGCAGCGTGCCGGCAAAGGCGGCGCGATGTCGCGACTGCTCGACTCGCTCTCGGGTGAGCTCAAGCAGGGGCGGCAGTTGTCCGAGGCGCTCGCCAAGCACCCCGACGTGTTCAATAGTCTGTACATCAATCTCGTCGCCCTCGGCGAAGCAGGTGGGCGTCTGCCCGAAGTATTCAGGGGTCTTGCCGACGAGTTGCGCTTCCAACGAGATCTGCGCCAAAAAGTGCTCTCTGCGTCGACCTACCCGCTCGTCGTGGCCGGGGTGTGCGTCGCGGCGGTGGTGTTCATCTTCAATTTCGTCGTACCGAATCTGCAGACGCTGTTTGCCGATGCCGCAGAGCTGCCGTGGTACACCACGGTCCTCCTTGAATCGAGCGCGTTTCTGCGGCAGTGGCAATGGCTGATTCTCGGTGTCGTGGTGATCTCGGCCGTGGCGCTATGGCGCGCGCGTCGATCACCGTTCGTCGTCGAACTGCAGGACCGCCTCTTGCTCGATGTGCCGGGTTTGCGTGATGCGACGGCGATGGTAGAGCGGATCCGATTCGCGAGTGGTCTCGCGCTCATGCTCGAGGCCGGGTTGCCCGTCGACCGAGCGCTTACGCTCGCCACCGGGAACATTCGACACGGTGTGTTGCGCCGCGAGATTTCTTTGGCGGTCGATAAAGTCAAGCGCGGCGAGCAAATCTCGCGCGTCATGCGCCAGACGCGCTTGTTCCCCGATTACTTTGCTTCGTTGCTCGAGGTGGGCGAGGAGAGCGGCGAGCTCGCGCGTGTCTTTGCCGAAATCGCGCGTCGCTCGCGCGACACGTTCTCGAGTTGGACGTTGCGGTTGACAACACTGCTCGAGCCCTTGCTGATTCTGATCATGGGCTTGATCGTGGGCGGCGTTGTGGTCGTGATGATGTTGAGCATCACCTCGGTGACGGAAGTCGGTCTGTGATGCGCCGCCCGCGGGGCATGACCCTGATCGAACTACTGATTGTGCTCTCGATCGTCGGCCTGTTGGTCGCGCTGGTGGGTCCTGCGACCTCGGGACTCATGGACAAGGCGCGCGGTCAGGAGGAGTGGCTGACACTCGAGCGCAAGATCAACGATCTTGCGTTCCGCGCCTTTGCTGAGGGTCAGCCCGTTTCGATCACCGGGCGGGGAGCGGAGGTTTTTTGGTTGATCGGCGACGCCCAAGAAGGGTCGCTCAAGCTGTCGCATCTGTTCGTCGATCCCGAGCAAACTGTTTTGATCAATTCGCACGGCGTCGCGAGTCCGAACCAACTCGTCATTCGGCAGGGCAATCGCGATCGAGCGCTGGTTTTAAATCGCTGGATGGCCGGTGGTTGAGCATGCGAATGCGAACTTATGCTCGGCCCCCCCTTAGCGATGGTTTTACGTTGATCGAAGTTCTCATCGCTTCAGTGATTCTTTTCGCGTCCATCACCGTCATCTCGGAGAGCTACCGGGCGAGTCTCGCGGCCGGTCAGCGAGCCACGGCGACAGCGGAGATGCTCACGCCGCTACCGCTCATCACCTCGACCATTCGTGCGAGCTTGAGGGAGCGTCCCGAAGAACGACTGAACGGCGAAGGTGAGTTGCTTGGGGTCCGTTACAGCTTCGAGGCGGTGACGGTGCGTTTCGAGCCGCCGCCACCGACGATCGATATCGATTTGCAGGATATACGAACGTTCGCGCCCCGCTATCGGCTCTATGACGTTCGCTTGTCGCTTGAGCGGCGCTCCGCCCGACGCCAATTCATCTATCAGGAACTCGCATGGCTACCTCAGCTCGATTGAGGGGCTTCACACTCATCGAGTTGCTCATTTCGATCACCGTACTCTCGATGGTCATCGGCATCGCGACTTTTGCGTTTTCGCTTTTTTCCAAGAATTGGCAGGCGAGAACCGGAGACTTCGAGCTTGCCGCTGGGCAGTTACAACGGGTCGACTTGCTGCATGGTGCGATCCGTGATGCGGCTGCATGGCTCGTGACGAGCGGTGAATCGGCCGAGAATCGCGGGTTCTACTTTCTTGGTCGCGACGAAGGCATGACTTTCGTGACGGAGAGCCCCGTATTCGAGCCGAATGGACTCGCCGTCGTTCGCGTCTTTCGAGAGCGCGAGGCTAATAACCAGACATGGCGACTGGTGTATGAAGAGGCTTCTTTGCGGGCTACGCTGTTGCGTAACGCCGAG
>JBILWC010000027.1:0-29637 GCA_044370105.1 Steroidobacteraceae bacterium
TTCGGGCCGCCAGCCATGCGGCGAGAGCGACACCGACGGTGATCGCGATCAACTCGATGGCATGCTTCTCCGGGTACTCCCAGAACTCGGTGAAGAGTTTCCAGCGCCCACCGAGCTCTACCGCATTCCAGGCCACGATAGCCGTCGGAATGCCGTAGCGGATGGCCGTGGTGACCTTCCAGAACAACATGAGACGACGGAAGAGATAGACCGCCCAGATGATGTTGAGTCCGAAGACCACGTAGGCCGCCGGATGACGATCGCCAAAGAATGATTCGTCATACAGGAACAGCAAGAACAAGTAGAAGAACCAGATGACGTAGATCGTCTCGAGTGCCGTGATGCCCGCGAAACTGCGCTCGTGCGCGGGGTTGGGTTTTCCGGTCTTCAGGCCGAGGTGACGTTGAAACCAGATGAAGAAATTGCACTTGGTTTCCTTGTTGAAGAGAAAATAGACGAGCGTCGCACCCATCACTCCGATCGACGACATCATGACGAGATATTCGCCCTTGGTCGCGATCGAACCCGGGCTGTACTTGTCCATGAGGTCGGGAACGCCGAGCACCTGCGCAGACCAAACGAAGGCAAACTCGATCCAGCCCGTCCAAAGAAAAGTACCCGCCCAGAAGCCGTACCACGTCGCGGCAACCTCGTTGGGATTGCGCATGCCGAGCCAAAGCAGCACGGCACCGAACATTCCCATCGCGATGGCCGACTCGTAGACGTAACCCGGCCCCGGCCATATGTCTTCCATCATGATCATCACCGTGTGGCCGAGGGCCTGCACGACGAAGACGATGATGAAAGCCATCAACCCCGGCCAAGGTGGCCGTGCCAGAAAACCCTTCATTCCGCCGGTGGTCGGCGGCAACCCCTTCTCGACGTTGGCATTCATGATTTGACCCCTCCGCCCATCCCCGTGGGCTGATCGAGTCTAGGCCTCACTCTTGCACCCGTGGGTCAACAGAAGGTAAACGTGGCACCGTGATGTCGACCCTGCCATCGAATGAACCCCGCCTCCTCCTGGTGGATGACGATCGAGCCCTCGCCGCCATGCTCGAGGAATACCTCACCTTGCAGGGATTCTCGGTCGAGTCCGTCGCGAGCGGCGAGGAAGCCCTGACATCGATCGAGGGACGAGCACCCGATCTGGTGGTGCTCGACATCGGCCTGCCCGGCATCGACGGTCTGCAGACTCTCGAGCGCTTGCGGCATCGACATACCTTGCCGGTGATCATGCTGACCGCCCACGGCGAGGATCGAGATCGGATCGCGGGGCTCCTCGCCGGTGCCGACGACTACTTGCCGAAACCGTTCAATCCACTCGAGCTCGCCGCGAGGATCCGCGCTGTACTGAAACGCAGCATCGCTGCGACGGGCGAGAGAGCCCTCCTCGGCTATGGCAATCTCGAGCTTCACATCAAGCGACGAGAGGTTCTCGTCGAAGGACGACCCGTCGCGCTCACGGCGACGGAGTTGCGGATTTTGGAAGTCCTGCTCAACCGAAAAGGCGAGGTACTCTCACGCGCCGAACTCACCGAAGCGGCCGTGGGACGTCCACTCGAGGCCTACGACCGCAGCGTCGACACGCTGGTGAGCAAGCTGCGTCGCAAGCTTGGTGCGGCAGGCGCCCGCGGTGCGGAAATCCGCAGCCTGCGCGGACACGGCTACGTGCTCGACCTCGCTCGCCCATGACGCCTCGCCTCTCGAGACTCTATCTGCGCATGGCGCTCTACATCGGCGCAGCCATCGCCGGTTTTGTTTTGCTCGGGCTCGCGAGTCTCGTCCTCGTCGCCTCGAAGCAATTGGAGAACTATCTGGTTGCGCGCGAGGGGAGCCTGGGGCGTGATGCGGCACGCGTGCTCGCCGAAGGCGGAGCACCGGCGCTCAGGCGGTGGATGGCGACCCCCGAGACCCTGCCCGATGGCGTCGCGCTTTACGTGCTCGATGGCGAGGGACGCGATCTCGGCGGTCGAGAGCTGCCCCCTCAATACCAGCGATTCGTCGAGCGCTTCGTGCTCGGTGCGGTCCGGGAAGACGACGAGTATTTTCGTCCGATCCGTCTCGCTCCACTTTTGGTGTCTCCCGATGGGCAGCGCTATGCGTTTTTGTTGCTGCCCGAACGCATCGCACCCTGGGGCAGTCCTGCCGCACTCACCGCGCTCATCCTTGCGGCGCTCGTCGTGATCGCCGTGGTGGCTGCGCTCATCGCGCGCGCCTTCGGGCAACCCATCAGCGAACTTCAATCGGTCGTGCGAGCCCTGGCAGGCGGTCGAATCACCTCTCGCGCGCCAGCGACGCTCGTCGCACGCAAAGATGAGCTGGGTGAACTCGCACGAGATTTCGATGCGATGGCGACCCAGATCGAGCGTCTGCTCGCCTCGCGGCAACAATTGATGCGCGATATGTCTCACGAATTGCGCTCGCCGCTCGCGCGACTTCAAGCCGCGATCGCCCTCGCGGAACGCAAGCATCCGCTGCCGCAAGCCGAGCATGCGCGTATCGTCGCCGAACTCGATCGAATGAATCAGGCCATCGGTGATGTGTTACGACTGACACGTCTCGAGTCGGAACCTTTGAGCAGGAAACATTTGCTGAAACTCGACGAGCTTTTGGCGACGCTCGTGACCGATGAGCGCGATGAGGCGACCACTCGGGAGGTGGATCTCGTCCTCGAAGACGCCGGTGCGCTCGAAGTGGTGGCCGATCCGCAGTTGCTCCGTAGTGGGTTCGAGAATGTGCTTCGCAATGCCATCCGTTATGCGCCCGCGCGCTCCGCAGTCAAAATCGATTCACGCCTCGAGAACGAGAAGACCATCGTCGTGACCATCGAAGATCGAGGGCCCGGCGTCCCGTCGGAGATGCTCGAGCGAATCTTTGAACCGTATACCCGACTGTCGGCGGATGCCGACGACGGCCAAGGCTCGGGGCTCGGACTCGCCATCGCGCGACGAGTCTTCGAAGCGCACGGCGGCCGAATCACCGCGGAAATCGCCGAGCCATCCGGGCTTCGGATACGCATTCTGCTGCCCGCTGCGTGCTAGGATTCGCGCCTTCCCGAAAGACCGCTGTTCACCGAAGGAGCCCATCGTGCCCGGCAAACTCGTCCTCGTCCGTCACGGCCAAAGCATCTGGAACGTCGAGAACCTTTTTACGGGCTGGCACGATGTCGATCTTTCGCCGCAGGGCCGGCTCGAAGCCGCCACCGCAGGACGAGAATTGCTGCGCGAAGGCATTACGGTCGATATCGCCTTCACTTCCATGCTCAAGCGAGCCATTCGCACCCTGTGCATCATGCTCGATGAAATGGATCGCATGTGGATTCCCGTCGAGCGCAGCTGGCGACTCAACGAACGGCACTATGGCGCGCTGCAGGGCCTCAACAAAGCCGAGACAGTCGCTCGCCACGGCGAGGCGCAGGTCAAAATCTGGCGTCGCAGCTACGACATCCCGCCCCCTGCGCTCGAAGCGAGTGATCCTCGTCATCCACGGTTCGATGTGCGTTACGCGGGGGTCGACCCTGCTCTGCTACCGGCCACCGAATCTTTGAAAGACACACTGGCTCGTGTACAGCCCTTCTGGGAATCACGCATCGCTCCCGAACTGCGCGCCGGCCGCAACGTGCTTGTCGCGGCGCACGGCAACAGCCTGCGTGCAATGGTCAAAATGCTCGATGGTGTAGCCGAGAGCGAGATCGTCGAGCTCAATATCCCGACCGGGGTACCCTTGCTTTACGACCTCGACGACGCGCTCAAGCCGCGAGGCAGTCGTTATCTCGGTGATGCGGAAGCCATCAAGGCTGCGGCGGAGGCCGTCCGACGCCAGACCGAGAAACGCTGAATCGCCGAAGCGAACGCTCAGTCGGTCGGCTTGTCCGGGCCAGGCGCCCAGCCGTCGTAACGACCACCCACCTCGTCGGCCAGCTGGCGCAGTCGCGTCGACACCTCGCGCATGCCGTGGGCGTTGAGCGACATGTTCTTGAGCGCGTGGACGCTCCAAGTCTGATCGACGCTATCCCGCAACTCGCGAATATCCGTCTCGAAGCCTTCTGCCCGCAAGCGAGACGCCATGGTCTCCGCCCGATCTTTTGAAGGCACCGCGAGAAAGAAATCGACGTCGACGGGCTTGAACGGATCCATGCCGCTGCGGCGCAGGCGCTCGATCATGCGCGCATCCCAGTCGTCCTCGCGAGGTTTGGACGCGTTGCGGACGTTGTAGATGATGCGCCAGACGGCGATCGCGGCACCGGCGACCAGAAAAACCACCACCCAATCCATGCAGCACCCCTCCGAAGCTGGCTGAGGTCACGCCCAAGCGTGACGCGTCCGAACGATCACTCGTCAGGCGCGATCGTCACTCGCAGACCGTCGAGTTCCTCGGTCATGTCGATTTGGCAGGAGAGGCGAGAGCCGTCCTTGTGATGAGCGAGCTCCTGCAACAACTCGCGCTCATCCGACATCGGCGCGGGGATCTTGCCCGACCATGCCGGATCGACGTAGACGTGGCAGGTGGCACAGGAGCACATGCCGCCGCAAATCGCTGCGATGCCGTAATCCAGCTCGCGGAGTGTTTCCATGATTTTGACGCCGGCCCGGGCCGGGACGTCGTGTTCGTGACCGTCACGATCGATGACTTTGAGTGTAGGCATGGGCCTAGTTTGCCCGGGTCGGGCATCCGATGCCAGCGCAGCGGCGAGCTCCCGCCAGAGGTCATCGAGTAATCCTCGCGCCCGCACGCGAACGTCGAACTCTTCGGGGGCGAGGGACCACTCGTCGAGTCCGCGCGTCGCGAGCGCAAGCCCAGCGAGATCCTCGTCGCCATGTCCCCGATGCGCATATTCCCAATCGATGAGACAAAGGGATCCGTCGGCGCGAACGAGCACGTTGTCCGGAGTGAGATCGCCGTGGACGAGTGCGGTGACCGGACCTCCGATCAGCGCCATCCGCTCGCTGCACCAATCGAGCTCATGCCGATACGACCGAGCACGTTCAGGCGCATGTCGCTCGAGTCGATCATGCAATTCCAGAAGTCTCGCCGCGACATCGAGCGTCGGCAGCGGCGACGGGTCGATCGAGCGCAAACGCGAGATCAACTCGTGCATCGCGCGACGGCGTGCCGGTCGCGTATTCCAGTCGGCCTCCAGAGGCTCACCGTCGACGAACGGCATGACCATGAATCGACGCGTTCGATCGTACTCGAGAACCGCAGGCGCAAGCCCCTGCTCTGCCGCCAGACGCTGGGCATCGACTTCGGCATCCGGGTTGATACCGAGTTCACGCGCCACACGAGGTGCCGCCCACTCGCGACGGACGAGACGTCCGCGCTCATCCTGCAGCATGATCACTCGATTGACGGCGATCACTGGCGGCGATATTGCGCGAGCCATTCACGCCAACCGAATACGGCGATGATGAAGTACACCACGTAGAGCCCTGCCACCAACGAGAGCCCCTGCACGCCATAAAGGAAAATGGAGACCGCGTTGACCGCGAACCAATACAGCCAGTTCTCGAGCACGCTACGCGCCGTCATCCACGTTGCAAGCAAACTCGCACACGTGACCGCCGCGTCGAGTCGAGGCCAGCTCGCACCCGTCGTCTCGGCAAGCGCCGGCGACAAAACGAGGGACGCGGCGGCAATGCCGACGAACGCCAGAGCATGCCCCCACAGTGGCCAACGTCGGATGACAGGACCCTTCGCAGCATCATCGAGCCCCGCATCGTGCGCGCCGACCTCGGTCTTCCGTGCGCTCCATTGCCAGAAGCCGTAGACCGCCATCCCGACGTATATGGTTTGCAGGCCGGACTGCAACGGCAGCGCCGAGCGCGCCGCCAACCAGGCCAACAAGGCCGAGGAAATCCCGCCGAACACCCAGGCCCAACGGATGCGCCGAACCGCGAGCAAGGCGTAGCCGATGCCGGTGGCGACAGCAAAGTATTCGATCCAGGCGCTCACTCAGCGCACCTGCCATGTCGCCGAGACACCGATCGAGCGCGGGTCGGCCTGCTGTACGTAGAGTTTGTTGGGGTAGTCGGGAGGCTCGTTACCAAAGAAAAACCCTCGCATGGCGTAGTTTTCATCAAGCGCATTGCGCATCCACGCATCGACTCGCCAACGATCGGCGCCATACCCCGCGCGCAGGTTGACGAGTGAGTACGGCGTCGACCGCTGGTCATGACTATCGCTGAAATAGAATGCTGCGGCACGCTGCGCGTCGACCCTCGCAAACCAGCCCGTGGGGTGTCGATAATCGAGCGACAACGAGAACTGGTAATTGGGCGCATGGGCCTGACCTCGCCCCGAGAGGTCGCGGTCTGCCACCACATAGTCCTCGAACCGCGTACGCAACAGGCCCAAGGTCGCGCCGATCGACCACGACCGAGAGACTTTTGCATACACGGAGCCCTCGAGACCGTAGTTGGTGCTTCGAGCCGCATTATCGGTGAGATAGATGAAGGAGAGCGGATCGCCCGGATCGAGCTGTGCCGACGTGCTCACCTGCTGGGCTCGGCGCCACATGTAAAAAAACGCGACGTCATACCGCAGCGCTCGCGAGGCATCGTCGAATTTATAGCCGAGCTCTACGCTATGCAGCAGTTCCGCGTCGAACTCGCGTCGATCGACCGGCACGACCACGCCGATGTTGAACCCCCCCGCCTTGTAACCGCGCGCGAGTGCCAGGTATCCCATGCGATGTTCATCGAGTCGATATTCGATCGAGGCATTGCCACCGATCATCGTCTCGGTCGGCGCAAGGTCGCTGCCATCGGTGTCGCGGTACCGCGCCTCACGAGTCTCGAGACGCAGACCCAAGCTCGCACGCCAACGTGAGCTCAACTCCCGCGCCACACTGCCATAGGCGGCGAGCGAGTCGGCCGAATAATCACTGACGAGGGCACGATAGAGCTCTCCCCCGTAGAGATCGAGCTGGTCGTTGCCCTCGGTCAAGCGCTGCGCATACAGGCCGCCGATGAGTTCCAACCACGCCCTCTCGAGCGACCAACGGAAATCCTGTGTGAGACTGCGTCGGTCACGAAAGAATCTCGATGTGAAATCGTACTGCGGGTCTGCCGCCCAATCGCCGTCGAACGAATACACGATGTCCGCATCGACGACGGCAGTCACGCTGCGAAACTCCATGGCTTCACCCGCGTGTTGCAACGTGAGCGATGCCCCTCTCGACTGCTGTCGATCTCGCCCCGGATCATCCGAGCGCGTGACTCGGGAGTTGTCGGTTGCGAAGGCGTCGAAGCCGTTATAGAGGTCGACGGCGAGCACGGAAAGATCCGCCTGCCATCGGGAGTTCAATTCATGGCGACTGCGCCAACGCAGCGTCCGTTCGTCGAAACCGTTGGTGTCATCGCGGGACAACGTGACATTCCGGCGTGAACCATCACCTCGAAATCCTTGAGCCACGAAGCGGAATGTCGAGTCGCGATCGACTCCGATCGCACCTCCCGCAACAAGCCCGAGAGCGCCCACGCCAAAATCGCCCGCACTCGCCTCGAGGCGAAGCTCGTCACCAATCGTCGGCGCGCGCGTACGCAGATTGATCAATCCCGCGAGCGCGTTGGCACCGAGCGTGGTGCTCTGCGGCCCGCGCAGCACCTCGAGTTGACCGAGATCGATCAGTGTTGCCGGCATGCCGATCCCCGAAAAATCCATGCCGTCGATCAAAAATCCCACGGAGGGATTCGGCGCGCCCTGCCACTGATCGTTTTCGCCGATCCCACGAAGTTGGAAGTAACGCGGACGAGAGGTACCGGCCGCCCAATTCAAGTTTGGAACCAACGGGAGAACGTCTTGGAGATGCTGCACACCCGCTTCGCGCAGGGTTGCAGTGTCGATCACGGTGGCACTTGCTGCCAGGGAGATAACCGACTGCGGTCGCAAGGTCGCGGTGATGACGACCTCTTCCAACTCCGTGGCAACCGCGGTCGTTGCCAACAAGCCCACCAAAGAATAAAAGGCGCCAAAAGATCTTAAGTTCACCTGCTCCCTCCGCCGGTACTAACCGGATCAGGTTCAACGGGTTTGCCGCCCCATGCGGCATCTCAGGTCCTTCCGGACCACCCCAAGGTCCCGCGTATTCTCCATGCGAATCAGGGGTTTGCAAGGGTCTTGCCAGCCTCCGACGAAAAGGGGTGACCTGCGGGGCCCTCTTCCCTACAATCGCGGCCCTTGCGGCCCGCGCCACAGGCTTCTGGAGTCCAAGCTCGATGGCCAGATCGATCAAAGTTTTCCAAGTCGACGCCTTCACGCAAAAGCTCTTCACGGGCAACCCAGCCGGAGTGGTGCTGGGCGCCGAAGTGCTGAGCGACGATGAGATGCTGGCGATCGCGCGCGAGCTCAACAACGGCGATACGGCATTCGTGTTGCCCCCCGAATCAGACGATCATGACGTTCGAGTGCGATTCTTCACGCCGCGTACCGAGTCGTCGTTCGTCGGTCACGCGACCATCGCCACGCAGTACGTGCTCTCGGAGGCGGCGAATTCACCACGACGACTTCGCCAGCGTCAGAAGGCCGGACTCGTCGACGTGGACATCCGGGGAACTGGACCCGACCGACGCATCGCCGTGCGCCAACCGGCCCCCATCCTCGGTCGCGAACTCAATGGGCGAGAACGACTCGCCGTCCTCGATGCACTCGCGCTCTCGAGTGCAGATCTCGATCCGCGTTGCGAAATGCGCATCGTCGGCTCGGCGGGCAATCGTTTACTCATCGGCGTGCGCAGTCCGCAGCAGCTCAAGCAGATGAAACCCGATTTCAATCGTCTGACGACCCTCTCCGCGCAGTTCGGCGCATCGGGGCACTTCGTGTTCACACTGGACTCAGGTGTGGAGGGTTGTCTCACCCAATCACGGATGTTCTGCCCGGCGATCGGCATCCCGGAAGATCCCGTCTCGGGCAACGCCCACGGGCTCCTCGGTGCCTATCTGTTGCATCACGGCCTGCTGAAGCGCGAAGGCGATCACGTCCATTTTTCGGGCGCTCAGGGACAGTTCTTGAATCGTCCGGGTCGCGTCGACGTCGACCTCGAGTTCAAGGACAACTCGCTCGAGGGCGTCTGGATCATCGGCAGCGCGGCCATGGTCTTCGAGACCACGATCGCGCTGCCCTAATTCTCGAAACGCCGACCCAAAAAAACGCCGGCGTAACCTCTCGGCCACGCCGGCGCTCGTGATGCGATCACGGTCGATTTAGAACTTGTACTCCATCAGCAACGTGAAGCTGCGATTGCGCGGATCTGCCACGCGCGGCTCCCACGAACTGCCCGAGCCGAAGTTGCTGTCGTACGTGATGGCGAACGGCGGGTCCTCGTTGGTGAGGTTTTTGATACCCGCCGTCACCGTCATTCCTTCGAACCCACGCCAGGTCACCGACGCGTTGTAGGTGACGTAGGTATCGACGAAACGATCGAGATTCGAGGGCGAGACAATGCCGGCCGTCACGCCTGGCAATTCCTGATTAAGGTAGCCCGATCGATAGATTTGCGAAATCGACGCGCTCCAGTCGCCACGACTAAAGGTGAAGAACGCGTTGTGCTTCCAGTCAAGTCCAAGATCACCGGCGAAGGTGAAGAGTCCGATCTCGCTTCGACCGAAGGGTAGACTCGGCGCGATGCGCGAGCGCTTTTGGAGCATTTTGGTGCCATCGAGACCGGCGCTCCAGTTGCCGCCCCACGCCTCGCCTCGTAATCGGGTCGCGAACTCCAGGCCCTGAGTTTTAGATTCGCCGGCGTTGAGCCAGCGCTGATCGATCGAGATCAGGTTTCCAGAGGCGTCGCGCACGTATCGATCGCTGAAGGTCGCGTAGTTGTCGGCGAGCTGCTGGAGCGAAAGGATCTGAATCGTACCGATACGATCGACTCGCCACCAATCCACCGAAACGCTGAAGTTGTCATTCGCCTCCAGCACTAGTCCGAAGCTCGCCTGCTCCGCCTCCTCAGGTCCGAGGTCGGGCTTGCCGCCCTGGATGATCGCCGGTTGCACGACCGCGCACTGGGGCTTCGTCGCATCCGGACGTCCCCCGGGGCATTTGGCCGGGTCGGCGATGTCTCGCCCCGAGTACGGCGCCTGCGAGGATGAGTTGAAGATCTGATTGAATGACGGTACGCGGAACCCCTCGTTGTACGAACCACGGAACATTACCGACTCGATGGGGCGATACTTCAAGGAAATCTTCGGATTCACGGTCGATCCGAAACCGTCATACTCGTCACGACGGACCGCAGCGGTGAGTTCCATGCCTGAGACCAGAGGAATCATCACCTCGCCATAAATCGCCTTGACGTCTCGTGACACACCTGCGAGCGCATTACCGTCGTCGAAAGGCGCTGCGATGATGACCGGACGGGACGCAGCCGCGCGTCGATCGCCATTGAATCGGTATTCTTCTTTGCGCCAGTCGACACCTACGGCAGCCAGCACATCTCCTGCCGGCATTGCGAAGACAGGACCGGACATCGAGGCATCGACCTGAGTGACGGAGAATTTTCCGCCATAGAGAACCACGCCCTCGGCAGAGGCCCCTTTCAGCAGATCGAGTGCGGCCTGCGTCTGGGTTTCGCCCGGACGCAAGAACGGATTGATCAATCCTGTATTGAGCGCATCGATGATGCCATTGGCGATGATGCTGCCCGTCGAGTCACGTGTCGTGTTGCGGTAGTAGTAACCCGTGCCGAGTTGCGACTCCGCTTCGCTGAACGCGTAAGACGCGCCCGTGCGGTACTCCCATTCGTCGAGAAACCCAACCGGACCGTCGGCTCCGAGGAACACACGACCAGTCTCGGTGGTGGTCTCGATTTCACGACGACCGCACTCCATGCAGCGCCAACGGTAGGACATCGGCAATCCTCGCCGTGCCTCCAGGGTCGGGAATACAGCAACTAATTGGTTGAAGACCCGATCGTAGACCGCCTGCGAAGCAGAATTTCGCGGGAAGGCGTAATTCTGCGTGCTGGTGTTCGGCGTGAGCTGCAAGTTCGAGAAGCGCTTCGCCGAGTCGGCCTTTGAGCCCGTCACTTCGGCAGCAATTTGATGCGAGCCGAGCTGCAACACGCCGCGACTGACGAAATTCAGAGTCTCGATAGGCTGCTGCAACACCGCCGCACGGCCAGTGTCCCACGCACATGCGAATTCTGCTTCGGGGAAATTCCAGAGCCGCGTGTCGTAGGCCTGCATGCCATCGACTTGGTTGCAGCCTCCGCCCCCCGGAAGGTCGAGTGGATTGATACCGCCCGAAGCACGAATCGTCGTGCTTCCAGGCAGAAACGGCGCCGCACCACTCGAATTCATGATTGTGCCGAGCGGCGTGTTCGGACCGACACCAAGCGGAAGGATGGTCGCAAACGGCGTTCCGCGCGTATCGACCGACACTCCTCGATCGGGCTGGAAGGTATTCACGAAGTCACGCGAATCACCCCGTAACTCTCTATGGTCGCTGAAAGCGACCGTAGCCATGATGTTCCATCCGTCCGAATCCACATCACCGAGACCGCCCGTGATAGACGCGCGGTAGATCGCTCCACCGCCGAGTTCGGTCACATCACCGAATGCGTTGGCGGTCAGTCCTTGGAAGTTGTCTTTGAGAATGAAGTTGATGACACCGCCAATCGCGTCGGTACCGTAGATCGCCGAAGCGCCGTCTTTGAGAATTTCGACACGCTCAATCGCCGCCATCGGGATCTGGTTGATATCTACGGCGCCGCCATTGAGACCGTGGGCCGCGACACGCCGTCCGTTGAGCAACACCAGCGTCGCCGCTGATCCCTGGCCTCGAAGGTTGGCGGACGATGCGCCGTTGTTACCACGTTGCGCTCCGCCGACAACGTCCGCGTTGGACGCAAGATTGTCGAGACCGTTTCCGTTCGAGTTGAGGAAGCTGATCAATTGCTCGGCGCTCGTGATGCCCTCGCGACGGATGTCCTCCGTGCTGACCACTTGGATGGGTAGCGCACTTTCGGTCACCTTGCGTTTGATGCTCGAGCCCGTCACGACCACGGTTTCGATCCGGCGATCATCGTCAACGCCTGCCGACCCGGACGACTGCTGCGCCCAAGACGCGCTCGTCATCACCATTCCGGCGACAAACGCACTCACTACCAATCCACGCGGTAAGGACATAGAGAACTTCCCCTGTTGGTTGAATCTTTTTGGGTCCAAGTCGACCCCGTCACGATCTTATTCGAAATTTTACGGCCGTACGACTATCGATTGGATGCGGCACCACCCCGCCATCGCAGCGCCAGATCCGCCACGTGAGCGACGAGGGACAAGATCAGAAGGATCGCAACATCCCACCACGGGGCGTCCGCGAGCGCAGCGCCCACAGCCAGCATGAGACAAGCCCCCGAGACGAGATTGCCGAGCACCGCGCGCGGCGCAATACCCAGCCCTCGGGCTCGCCAAAGCCAAACCAGCAAAATGGCTTCCAGGACGACGAGTCCCGCGATCAACCTCGGCAGGCTACCGTTTTCGATCCCGCTGGCGACCCAGTCGACCACCACGTCAGGCGGCTTTCGCGATACCGAGGAGGTGTGCGAGATCTTTGAAGAACACCCGGACGTGCGCCATCGGGCTCTTTCGAACCAGTTTTTTGTGCATGTAGGCCTCCCAGGTGAGGCGTTGCACATCAGGATCGCGGCACATTTTGACGAAGCGCTCTCGGCGTTGATCGTTCACGTACCAAAAGCGTTGCAGCAGACCGAGCACCCAGAAGACCCGACCGTGCGCTCGCATGAAGTCGCGTCGCGCCTCGCGCAAGGCGTGGGCGTTGCGCGTGAGCAGGCACTTATCGACCGCGAGCGCGGCCATGCGGCCGCAGGCCATCGCGTAGTAGATCCCCTCGCCCGATGCCGGAGCGACGACGCCGGCGGCATCACCGGTCACGAGCACGTCGCGTCCGTTATCCCAGCGGCGCAACGGCTTGAGCGGAATGGGAGCACCCTCGCGGCGCAACACTTCCGCGTGCTCGAGCCCGGTCGCTCGACGCAGACCACCGACCGCGTTGCGTATCGAAAAACCTTTGTGGGCCGTACCGGCTCCCGCACTGATGGTATCGCCGTGCGGAAACACCCAGGCGTAGAAATCGGGCGAGAGTCGGCCGTCGTAGTACACGTCGCAGCGCGCGCGGTCGTAGTTCGCTGGCGGCGCCTCGGGTGTACGCAATATCTCGTGGTAGGCATACACGAAGGGAGTCTCGCGCCCACCGGCGATGCACTGCCTCGCCACTTCGGATCTCGCCCCGTCGGCGCCGAGCACGATCCGCGTGCGCACCTGCCGACACGCGCCGCCACGCTCTTCGAAGATCACGATGGCGTCGCCGTCATCATCACGCTCGACCCGCGTGAAAGTGCCATCCACGCGTAGCGCGCCGGAACTTCGCGCGCGCTCGCGCAACCACTCGTCGAACACCTCTCGATCGACCATGCCGACGAATCCACCGTCGATCGGCATATCCACGGACCGCGCCGAGGGCGACACCATGCGGGCCGACGAAATACGCGCGACCAACAAGTGTGCGGGTATCTCGAATTCCTCGATCAGCTTCGGCGGAATGGCGCCCCCGCAGGGCTTGATGCGCCCTGCACGATCGAGCAGCAATACGCGCCACCCGATACGGGCGAGATCGTCGGCCGCCGTGGCACCCGAGGGCCCGCCGCCGACCACGACGACGTCGAATTCTTTGACCAACTCAGATGAGTCGAGCTGATGCATGAGTTACCCCCGTCCCGCCTCGGCTACATAGCTTGCCGAGACACCCTGAAGATCCACCTGGACCGATGACTGCGTGTCCTCACGGCTGAGGCGCACCGCAAAAGCCGTCGCCACCACGAAGAGCGCCGCCTCAGCGACGAACACGGAGCCGTAGGCTGCGGGCAAAGAACCGGTCAGTGCGCGCGCGAGATCGACGGCGCCCGTGGCCGCAATTCCACCGATGCCGAAGGCGATGGCTTGTGCGGCGCCCCATAGACCCATGCGGGTGCCCTCGCGCGACTCGCGACCCCGACCGACAAGTCCCATCATCGAGCCGATCGCCGCGACGGCGTAGGCACCGTTGGCGAGGCCGAGCAAAAACACCGTCGGCTTGAGCGGCCATGCGGGACCCACGAAGCCCGCTACCGCCAGCGTGACGAGCATCAGCGCCGAGGCCACGCATCCACCGATCGTCCACAAGCGCAGTGCACCCATCCGCGCTTGTGCGCCGACCGTGCAGATGAGCGCGACCAGCAGCATGCCGACGAGCGTCCCGCCGCTCATCATTCCCGAGAGCTGGGTGGATTCTCCGGGCGTCATGCCGAATACGGCACCCGCAAAGGGCTCGAGGACGAGGTCCTGCGCGCTGTAGGCCAACATCGACACGAACACGAAGCTTGCGAGTCTTCGCGAGTGCGGTTCGGCCCACACTTCACGCAATGCCGTCATGAAGTCAGTGTTCGAGGCCGTGGGCGTTGCCCCGGCCGCACCCGCGGCACTCGCGCTGACCGGTCGCTCGATTCCGTACACCGCAAGGCAGGTCAAAAGAAAAGCACCCGCCGCCACACTCGCCGTCACCTCGACGAGCCGAGTCAAAGAAAACGGATCGAGCATCTTGCCCGCGATCACGGTGGTGACGATGAATCCGACGATCATCATGACCCAGGTCACGGTGGCCGCCGCGGCGAGTTTTTCCTTGGCGACGGTTTTCGACAAGAGCACGAGCATCGTCGTGCCGCAGGCGCCAACACCGAGGCCCACCGCAAGGAACGCCACGACGGCGCAAGCGATTCCCAACCAAAGATTGGAGACCATGAGCGCGGTCGACAGCGTGGCACCGAGCGCACCGAGACCGAGTACGGCCATGCCGCCGATGATCCAGGGCGTACGTCGCCCGCCGACGTCACTGCCATATCCGAGACGCGGTCTCAGCACCTGAACGAAGTAATGCAGGGCGACCAGGATTCCCGGCAACATTGCCGGCAGCGCGAGCTCGACCACGAGCACCCGGTTGAGCGTCGAGGTGGTGATCACCACCACGGCACCGATGGCGGCCTGCACCAGACCCAACCGGAAAATGCCGAGCCAACCCATCGTCGTCGCAGGAGTCGTTCTCATCGTCGTTACCTCCGGATCGCTCACGGGAGCGATCTCAGGGCGACTGCGCTCACCATCATGCCGAGCACGTACAACGGAACGCCGAGGGCGTTGTACCAAACGTCGAGCTCCGCAGGCCGGCGCAGCAGCCGTCCCATCATCAAAATCTGTCCGATGAGAAGCGCAGCGATCAGGCCGGCGTACACCTCGCGGTTCCAGAGCGCGAGCAAACCGATCACCGCCACTTGAGCGAGCACCATCACCACGCAGGCGACTCGTGCCGCATTTTCGACGCCGAGCCGAACCGGCAATGAGCCCACGCCCATTCGCCGATCGCCCTGCACCGATTTGAAATCATTGAGGGTCATGATTCCGTGGGCGCCCACGCTGTAGAACAAGGCGATGGCCACGGTTTCGAAACGAGGAAGCACGCCTGACATCACCACGACGGCTGTGAGCCAAGGCACGCCCTCGTAACAGAGCGCGACCGCCGAATTGCCCCACCAACCGTTTTTCTTCAGGCGGAACGGCGGAGCGCTGTATGCCCATGCGAGTGCCATCCCGAGCGCCGATGCGGCAAGTACCCACGGACCGAGCAGGGCCGCGACGGTGAGCGAGATGACGGTCCAGACGATCGCAATGTAGAGACCCCAGCGTCCGGGCATACGGCCCGAGGGGATCGGTCGCCGTGGTTCATTGATGGCATCGACGTGTCGATCAAACCAATCATTGACGGCCTGACTCGTACCGCAGATGAGCGGCCCTGCGAGGATCACGCCGGACAAAATCAGCGGCCAATGGCCCGTCGTCGAGGCGCCGGAGGCGACGATGCCGCAAAGGAATGCCCACATGGGCGGAAACCAGGTGACAGGCTTGAGCAGCTCCAGCATGGCCGGCCATGCGGGGCGACGTTCGAAAATCAGCCTGCCAGCGGGCCGTGCCATGACTGGAAAATAGCCATGACACCTTGATGTGTCAATTGAAGATTACACGTCGCCCGTCAAATCGGATGTCCGACCCACCCGACCTACCCGCTCAGCCCTGGCCGTCGAGATCCCCGAGACCGTACCGACGCAGCTTCACGTAGAGACTTTGGCGAGACAGACCCAACATTTCGGCGGCCGAAGCGCGATTGTCTCGGGTGAGTTCGAGTGCCGCCTCGATGCACAGCCGCTCGATGACATCGGTGGTCTCGCGAACGAGCTCCTTCAGGGACACCCGACCGACGAGTTCGGTGAGCTGTTCCACCGAACGAGGCAGCTCTCGACCCGGACGTACCTCGCTAGGACGACGTCGATCGACGTTGCGAATCGAGAACCCGAGACAGGCCTCGGCGCCCTCGTTGATGGCGACCGCTGAAATCTCGACATCGGTCACCGCGCCGTACTCGCCACGCAGGGTCGTCGCGAACAGCCGTACGCTGCCATGCTGCTTGAGGTTGGCGACCAGCACGCCGAGATCGACGCCCGGGCGCCCGAGCCAACGCTCGAGCGTCTCATTCCGCGCCTGCTCGTCGGTCGCCAACTGAGCCAGATCGAGGAAGGCCCGATTACTCGTGATGATCCGCCCTTCGGAGGTGGTGACGACGATGGCATCGGGCAAGCGCATCGCGACTTCTGCGAGTGTGCCGGGCCCGAGCGCGAAACCGCCCGAGACAGCAACCTCGCCGAGCGGCTCGAGACGCAAAAGCGCATGCGAGGCGTTCTCGTGACGAAACAGAATTCCGTTGAGACGAAAGTCGCGCGTTGCACCCGCGGGCCTGACCCGCAGCGGTTCCGCGCGACCCGACGTGCGCAGACCCGTCAGCCAATCCCCGACCAACCGTCCCGTCTGAGCACTGAAAAACTCGTCGAACACGCGACCGACAAGACGTTTGGGGTCCTCGCCGAATAGTCGGGCTGCAGCCGGATTGACCTCGATCACTTTCTGCGTGGCTGCATCGACCGTGAGTACGGCATCGCCGACGGACTGCAACAGCAAGCGGTAGCGCGTCTCGGCGAGACGGAGCTTGGTGTAATCGCGCTCGAGTGCCTGCTCGGCTTCGATGAGCCTCTGCTGCAACGCCGCGACGGCGCGCAGGTCTCGTCCCTGAGCGAGACAGCGCCCCTCTTCATCGAGTGGCGAGAGCGCATAAACGATGGGGATGGTGCGCCCGTCACGAAGCGGATGGTTGACCTGTCGCGCACGAACTTCGCCCGCGGCCCGATCGGCCAGCAACAAATCGACTTTGGGGCGACTGTCTTCCGTGACGGTGTCGATCAAAGATTTTCCGACCCAATCACCGCCGAGTTCGTCGAGCAATTCGGGATTCGGGATAGCGAGGTCGCGGATCACGCCTCGACGATCGACGATGAGGGCGATATCCGTCGAAGCAACGATGAGACCGGCAACCGTCTCGGCATCGAGTCCGGTCAGGGCCTTCCTTGGCGCCTTGAAATTCTTCACATCTTGACCGTGTCAGTTCCTTCGACCCAGCAACTCCAGCAGTTGTTCTGCACACTCCACCGCGTCTTTTCCGTCGATGGCCGTAGCGTCTGCACCCACTTTGGTCACCCGCTCCGGGTGCCCCGCAAAAGGCAATCCGCCCACCATGATCCGAACGTTTCGGTTGACCGAAGCACGCCGGACCTTGCGAATGAGCGCGGCCAGCGAGGGTAGTTGGGAGGCCGTGCTGATCGAGAGACCGACGACCGCGAACCACTCCCTGCCGACCAGCGAAAGTATATCCGGCTCGTTGGCACCGGGCGCATCCCATACGTCCCATCCCGCTCGTCGCAAGAACTCGCCGACGAGTTGAGCACCGAACACGTGCTGCTCTTTGGGCAACGCAACGAAGAGCGCTCGGCGTCCCACTTTCGTCGGCACCTGCGCGTCGCTGTTGGCCTCGCTCAATTGATGTGCGAGATCCTGCAGTCTTTTGAGACCCACCGTGACCTCGACGAAATCGCTTGTCTCGTCTTCCCAGCGGGTGCCGAAGTGTCTTGCAACCGGCGCAAGCAATTCGAGGTAAATGGTCTCGGTACTCATGCCGAGCGTTTGCAGCCCACGCAGGTACGCGAGCGCCTCGGCGGCGCTGCCGCGGAGCACGATGCGAGCGAGCTCGAATACTTCGGAGGAACCCGGACGAAGCGGGCTGGAGAGATCGTCGCAGCGATTGCCCTCGACGATGGCGCGGTGGGCGAGGATGAGGCGCGGGATCACCTCGCCTTCGATCGTTTTGAGCAAAGCCGAGTGCTCGCCTTCGGCTTCGCGATTAGACAGCGAATCAGTCATCGGCCTACCTCGCCTATCAAAAGCGACCCCTTGATCGCTCTCAAAAAGGCCCTGCGCGACGACTTCCGTGTACCCGTTGAGGGGGTGATGAGTCCAAGTCTCAACCCCGTTGTCATCGCAGGATGGCACATATATCCCCCGGCCGGCTACCTGTCAATTAATTTGGACGTAAATCTAGATTGACATCTGCGCCCCCCTTCACTAGATTCGAGGGTGATTCTTCTATTACTGGTACTCAGGCCCATGCCCCAACGCCCGCCGGCGGTTGTCGGCCGCCAGCTTTACACCCCTGAGGAGCGCGACCGTCGGGACCGCTCTCGATGGACCGTGGTCCAGGGGGTGCTCGCGCCCCTGCAATTGCTCGCCTTTCTGGTCAGTCTCTGGCTGGTGCTGCAATTCCTTCGGACCGGGGAAGGCGCCAACGCGGCAACGGTCTCCGTCATCGTCAAAACGGCCTTCCTCTACGCCATCATGGTGACGGGCGCGATCTGGGAAAAAGAAGTGTTCGGGGTCTGGCTGTTCGCCCGACCCTTCTTCTGGGAAGACGTCGTCAGCATGGCCGTCATCGTCCTGCACTCCGCCTACCTCTACGCCTTCCTGACCGACGCCCTCGATCTGCGTAACCAGATGCTTCTGGCACTCGTGGCTTACGCCGCGTACGTCCTCAATGCGTCGCAGTTTTTCTACAAATTGATGCTGGCACGGCGCGAGTCGGGCGCCGAAGAGAATCGACGCTGGGTGACCTCCACATGAAACCCGGCCGATTACGCTACGACCCGCGGTTCCTGCCGTTCGCCGACGCCGCGAGCGACGACCTGCCGCTCGCGAGACTGCTGCGTCTGTCGTTGTTCCAGGTGTCGGTAGGCATCGCACTCGCGCTGCTCAACGGAACGCTCAACCGCGTGATGATCGTCGAACTCGGCGTACCCGCCTGGCTCGTCGCCACCATGATCGCGCTGCCGCTGCTGTTTGCGCCGATGCGTGCCTTCATGGGTTTTCATTCCGATCAACATCGTTCGGTACTCGGCTGGCGTCGTGTGCCCTACATCTGGTTTGGCACGCTTTTGCAGTACGGCGGACTCGCGATCATGCCCTTTGCGCTGCTCGTGCTGAGTGGCGAGGGCCGCGGCCCGGCCGAAGTAGGTCAGGTCGGTGCAGCGGTTGCGTTTTTGTTGGTCGGTGCGGGCCTGCACTCCACTCAAACCGCAGGCCTGGCGCTCGCAACCGATCTCGCGCCCGATCACACGCGCCCTCGCGTGGTCGCGCTGATGTACGTGATGTTGCTGCTCGGCATGGTGGGTTCCTCTCTGGCTTTCGGCTGGTTGTTGAGCGGCGAGTTCTCGCCGCTGCGATTGATCCAGACCATCCAAGGCGCGGCGGTGGTCACTCTGCTGCTCAATATCCTCGCCCTCTGGAAACAAGAACCTCGTGACCTCAAGCGTCTCGAGCAACCGAAATCCGACGTCCGTTTCGCCGCCGCATGGCGAAGCTTCACTGCAACGACCCACACGAAACGACTCCTTGCCACAGTCGGTTTCGGCACCGCGGCCTTCAGCATGCAAGACGTGCTGCTCGAGCCTTACGGCGGTCAAATTTTGAACATGGAAGTCGGTGCCACGAGCCAACTCACGGCGCTCTCGGCGGGCGGCGCCCTGCTCGCTTTCGGCCTCGCGGCTCGAGCCCTCAAACGCGGCGCCGATCCGCTGCGAGTGGCGGCTGTCGGCGCCTTGGTCGGCGTACTCGCGTTCGCGGCTGTCGTATTCGCCGAGCCCCTCGGCTCCGCACTGCTCTTTCGCGTCGGCGCCCTGCTCATCGGTTTCGGCGGCGGACTCTTCTCGGTCGGCACCTTGCTTGCGGCCATGGCGCTGCGCAAATCGGACAACGGTTTGGCGCTGGGCGCGTGGGGTGCCGTTCAAGCCACCGCGGCGGGCGTGTCGATCGCACTCGGCGGCGCCGTCTGCAATCTCATCGGTGATCTCGCCGTGCGCGGCCAAATGGGTCCGGCACTCGAGTCGCCCGCCACCGGCTACTTGTTCGTTTATCACTTCGAGATCGCGCTGTTGTTCGCCGCGCTCGTCGCCGTCGGTCCGCTCACGCGGAAACGCGCCGGCGATAAGGCGGCGGATCACGACGGCCGTCTCGGGCTGGCGGAGCTACCGGGTTGATCTTGGCGATACGAATTTTTTGAAGTTTGGTTTTTCAGGGAGGACGACATCATGGAGTCGAACGCATTTCTCGAGTACTTGGACACGGCGCAGATCGCGCTCTACGGTTTTTGGGCTTTCTTCGCAGGCCTGATCTGGTATCTGCACCGCGAAGACAAGCGCGAGGGCTATCCGCTCGACACGCATCGAGTCGACCGTCACGGTAACCCGGTCACCATCGAGGGATTGCCGGGCGTACCCTGCCCCAAGACCTTCAAGCTCGCCGATGGCAGCACGGTCGTCGCGCCCGATCCGGCTCGCGCCGATCGCAGACCGATCGCCGCACGCCAGGTCGGCTCGGATGATCGTTACGGAGCCGATGTTGGTGCACCGCTCGAGCCGACGGGCGATCCGATGCTCGATGCCGTCGGTCCTTCGGCCTACGCGGCACGCGCCAACCAACCGGAACGTATGGTCGACGGCTCGCCGATGATCGTCCCCATGAGTTCGGTGTCGGGCTGGGGCGTTGAATCACGCGATCCGGATCCGCGCGGGATGACGGTATGTGGTCTGGACGGCGCCGCGGCAGGAAAGGTCGTCGAATTGTGGGTCGACAAGGCGGAGCCGCAGATCCGCTACCTGCAAGTCGAGTTGTCAGGGGGTCGTCACGTGATGCTGCCCTCGGGCTTCGTGCGTTACGACGCCGGCAACCGCAAGGTCAAAGTCGCCTCGATCACCGCAGCCCAATTCGCGGGCGTGCCGGGCATCGCGAGCAACCAGCAGATCACCAAGCTGGAAGAAGATCGCATCTGCGCGTACTACGCGGGCGGTCATCTGTTTGCGATCCCTTCGCGCAGCGAATCGTTGATCTGACGCCATGAGCATCCGCGCGACGTTCAGCGAACACGACGATGAGCCGGTGCGGGGGCTGCCCTCCGCACTGCCCTCGGGTGAATACGTGTTGTGGCAGGGAGCGCCCTCGTGGCGTTCCCTCGCCCTACACGCCTACCGCGTGAAGATCTTGTCGGTGTATTTCGCACTGATCATTCTCGCTCGCGGCATTTATCTGCTCAGCGGTGGAAGCTCGCTGCTCGAGGCACTTCGAGGCTGCGTGGGACCCGCGGTGTTTTCGATCGTGTGTCTCGCCATCGTCGCCGGTATCGCAAAGCTCTCGGCGCGATCGACGATCTACACGATCACGACGCGTCGAGTCGTCATTCGTCAAGGTATCGCGCTCTCGAGCACGATCAATCTGCCCTTCAAGGCGATCGAGTCGGCACAAATCCTGATGCGCGACGACGGCTCCGGCGACATCGCCCTCACCGTCGACAAGGAACAGCGCGTGTCTTATCTTTGGCTCTGGCCTCACGTTCGTCCCGGGTACATCACCCGCCCGCAACCCTCGTTGCGCAGCCTCCCTAATCCGTCGTATGCGGGCGAGGTCCTCGGACGGGCCTATGCCGATCACACTCCGGGCACGATGCTCGGTCACCCCAACTCAGGCTCGCAGGACGCGTCGGCCACAGGCTCTGCCCTCGGCGCCTCCGCGTGACCGCCGAACATTCGCAAGATCTGCCGAAACCGCTGCTGGTCTCCGCTGGCCTGCTGATCCTTCTGGCCGTCTCGCTGGTAGTCGTCGGCGACGAGCTTCCGCAGGCGGCGCCCTTGTCCGAAGACATCGTGGTTTCGAGCCATGATATTCAGCTGCGTACGCTCGAAGACGGAGCGATTCAGCCCGTGCTCGCCGACGGCACGCGACTGCCCGCCATCAAGGCGGAAAAAGCCGGATTCGTGAGCGGCGTGATGCGCGGCTTGTCGCGAGGTCGCAAACTTGCCGGCAGCGATCCCGATGCGCCCTACCGCCTTTCGCGTCTACGCGACGGACGGTTGCTGCTGACCGATACAGCGACCGGCACCACCATCAATCTCGATGTCTTCGGCACCGATAACGCCAAGACCTTCGCCTCACTCTGGGAGCAGGGTGAAGCGAGAGCAGGACAGGTCCCGCGCTGAGCGCGGGGCTGCAGGGCGGGGTGATGAGCTGGTCGCAACATCTGATCCCGATGCTTTTGACGATCGTGCTGTGGTGGGGTTCGACCGGCGTGATCGCACGACTCGTCGGCCGTCCGGCGAGCACGTATCCCCGGCTAATCTTGCTCTCTTCAGTGCTCGGACTGATCGGCCTCGTCACACTCTTTGCGCTTCGCGAGGTAACGTCCCTGAGTTCTGCACTCGTCTCGCTCATTGCCGCACTCACCGTTTGGGCCTGGATCGAAGTGACGTTTCTCACCGGGAAAGTCACGGGTCCATCGGTAGCCCGTCCGGCAAGTGATGCCGCGCTGCTACCCCGAGCCGGCGCCGCATTCACCGCCATTCTTTGGCATGAGTTGCTCATTGCCGCGACCGTTTCGATCGTTGCTGTCGCGCTGCTGGGTCACGCCAATGATTTGGGCTTGCTCGTTCTCTTGCTGCTCTGGCTCATGCGCAGCAGCGCCAAGCTCAATCTGTTTCTCGGTGTTCGCAATCTGGGCGAGGGCTTTTTGCCGGAGCATCTGCATCACCTGCTCGACTTCATGCGTCAACGCCGGATGAACCCGTTGTTGCCGCTGTCGATCTTGCTCGGGCTCGCCATCGCCGGGTGGTTCGGCATGACCGCCCTCGCCACCGACGACGTACATCAGGCGGCTGCTTCGACCATCGTCGCCTCGCTCGCGCTACTGGCGGCGTTCGAGCACCTGCTGATGGTATTGCCATTACCGGCCGAGGCGCTGTGGCGCTGGAGCCTCTCCAACCGGCGAACCTCGCCATGACGACGCCGGGAGTACAGACATGAGATCACCCGTCACCCAGTCGCTTCTGGCCAACATCGACGAGCCCTCGATGTTGCGAGCGCTGCCACGCAAGAGTCTGGGTCAAGTATCGGACGAACTGCGTGATTTTTTGATCCGCAGCGTCTCGGCGAGCGGCGGTCATCTCGCCTCGGGTCTGGGTACCGTCGAACTATCCGTCGCGCTGCACTACTGCTTCGACACGCCTCGAGACGCCCTCGTCTGGGACGTGGGTCATCAGTGCTATCCGCACAAGGTGCTCACAGGTCGACGCGAGCAGTTGCGCTCCATCCGCAAGCGCCCGGGCATCTCGGGATTTCTTCGGCGCGACGAGAGCCAACATGACGTCTTCGGCGCAGGTCACTCGAGCACCTCGATCAGCGCCGCGCTCGGCATGGCAAGCGCCGCAGCGCTACAGGGCAAATCGAGTCGCTCGGTCGCGGTGATCGGCGATGGCGCACTCACCGCCGGGCTCGCTTTCGAAGCCCTCGATCACGCCGGCGGCATCGGTGCCAATCTGCTCGTCGTGCTCAACGACAACGGGATGTCCATCTCGGAGAACGTCGGCGCCCTCTCCCAACGTCTCACGACGCAGGGACGCGAGCCGCCCGATGATGCGGCGACGTTTTTCCGCACCCTGGGGTTCGCTTACCACGGTCCGATCGACGGACACGACGTCGATGCACTCGTCGACACGCTCGAACGCTTGCGCGACGAACCGGGCCCGCGGCTGCTGCACGTCATCACGACGAAAGGCAAAGGCTATGCAGCGGCGGAAGCCGATCCCATCAAATATCACGGCGTCACCCCGTTCGATCCCGAACGAGGCATTGTTCCGAGCGCGCCATCGGCGCCCACCTACACGCAAGTCTTCGGCGACAGCCTCTGCGAACTCGCCGAGGCCGACCCGCGCATCGTCGCCGTGACGCCTGCGATGCGCGAAGGCTCGGGACTCGTCGCCTTCGCCAAGCGTTTTCCGGAACGCTACTTCGATGTCGGTATCGCCGAGCAACATGCGGTCACCTTCGCCGCAGGCCTCGCCACTCGCGGGATACGTCCCGTCGTCGCGATCTATTCGACATTCCTGCAGCGCGCCTACGACCAACTGGTCCACGACGTTTGCCTGCAGCGCCTACCCGTCACCTTCGCGATCGATCGCGCCGGACTCGTCGGGCCGGACGGTGCCACGCACAACGGCAATCTCGATCACAGCTTTTTGCGCTGCGTACCCAATCTCACGGTGATGGCGCCCTCGAATGCCACGGAGCTGCGCGCCATGCTGCGCACCGCCGTCGAACTCGGCGAGCCCTGCGCCGTGAGGTATCCGCGTACCGCCGCGACAGGCTCGCTCGCAGCGGGCGAACCGCTACCCCGTGCGCTGCCCGTGGGACGCGGGGAATGGGTGCGCCGAGGCTCCGGGATCGCGCTGCTCGCCTTCGGTACCTTGCTCGATACGGCCCATGACGTCGCCGAAATCATTGATGCCAGCGTCGCCAACATGCGTTTCGTGAAACCGCTTGACGAATCCTTGATCCTCGAACTCGCCGCTCAGCACGAAATCCTGGTGACGCTCGAAGAAAGCGCCATCGCCGGAGGGGCCGGATCAGCGGTGGCAGAGTTCTTGAGCGCCGAGGGTCTGAGCACCCCCGTTCTGCGCCTCGGCCTGCCGGATCGCCCGATCGAACACGGCACGCGTGAGCAGTGCCTGAAAGAGGCCGGGCTCGACATTCCGGGGATCTTCGATGCCATCGCGCGTCACTGCGCGGTGATCGAAGCGCAAGGAAGTCGCGGTCGCAAGCCCCTGCGCATGCGCGACAACGCCATGTTCAACGGTGTGTTGCGACTGCTGACCCGCAGTCAAATAGACTGAGCCCTCAGGCGATCTGGCGTAAAACTTCGGGTAATCGGAAGCGAGTCGTCTCGGCGAGACCGGGAAGCTCTCGAACCGATCCGGCACCAAACTCTCTCAGCCGATCGCAGACCCTGCGGACGAGATGCTCCGGGGTCGAGGCTCCTGCCGTGACACCGACCGTCTTCACACCCTCGATCCAGACGGGTTGAAGGTCCTTCTCGTCCTCGACGAGCCAAGCCGGTACGCCGTAATCGGCGGCGACTTCCTGAAGACGATTGGAGTTCGAACTGTTGTGGGCGCCCACGACGATCACGAGATCGACACGACGCGCAAGCTGCTGCACCGCGCGTTGTCGGTTCAAGGTGGCGTAGCAGATATCGTCGAGTCCGGGACCGACGATGTCGGGGTAACGCGCTTCGAGCGCTGCGATCAGACTACGCGTGTCATCGATGGAGAGCGTGGTCTGAGTGACATACGCGACCGGGTCCGTCGCACTCATCGGCAACGCCTCGATTTCGTCGATACGACCGACGACGTGGACCGGTCCTGTCACCGAGCCCCGCGTACCCTCCACTTCCTCATGACCGGCGTGCCCGACGATCACGATCGTATAGCCGCGTTGCGAGTACCGCTCAGCTTGAAGATGAACTTTGGTGACGAGCGGACAGGTCGCATCGATGACCTGTAGCCCCCGTTCGCGCGCCTCGTTGACCACCGCAGTCGATACACCGTGGGCGCTGAACACGGTCACTGCGCCCTCGGGTATCTCCGCAATGTGCTCGACGAAAATCGCACCTCGCGAGGCGAGATCACCCACCACATGACCGTTGTGGACGATCTCGTGATAGACGTAGACGGGAGCGCCATACATCTCCAAAGCGCGCTCGGCGATCTCGATCGCCCGCGAGACCCCCGCGCAGAAGCCGCGGGGTTGCGCGAGCAAGACATCCATCATCGATTACCGGTCGAACACCGCAGCGATCGTCGTCGATCCGCTGCGCTGCGCCATCTTCGAACTGTCCTTCGGTTTCGCTTCGGTTGGCGCGGCCACCGGCGTCGCTGCCGGCGCTGCGGCACCCGCAGGTGCGGCCGCCTCATCCGCGGGCGCGGCGCTCGGATCGACCGGCGGCGCCTTCACGCCTTGCAGCTCCGGATAAGCCTTCGCCATGCTCTCGCCGAAGTACGGCTTGTACACGCCCTGATGACAGGTCTGGCAGTTGATCTTCGCCACATCACCGAGTGGTCCCTTGCGATTCGTCGGGAACACGTCGGTGAGCGGAACGAGGTACTGGTTGTTCAGACCGCGAGCCATCCGGATACCGTGCCACGCCACGGTGCGCTGCGGCGTGCTCTGCTCCCACTCCGCCCAAGCGCGTGAGTTATGGCAGTACGTGCAGTTCACGCCCAAAGAATTGGACATGTGCACCATGAGCGAGTACGTCCACTCCGCTTGCTTGATCGACTTGCGATTGCCCGTCGGCAGCGCAGTCGGACCATTCACGCGGATGTCGAGATCGCCCAACAGGAACGGCGAGTACGGATCGTAAGGCAGGCTCGAGTGACCGATGGTCGTGATGCCAAGGCCGGTCACGGCGGAGTTTTGACCCGCACGCGTACCGACGAACGCATTCTCGCGACCCGAACCCGGATCGGCGTACCACACGTACTGGGGAACCGGACCGCCACGATGACAAGTGTGGCAGGTCACACCGGTTTCTTTGACGTGCGACTTCCAATTCGTGTTGATGTCGCGAGTCATTTTCAACATGCTGCGAGCGACCTGGTACTGGTACTTGCTCTCATCGGCGTAGTTCTCGCCGTTGTGGCAATACGTGCAGTTCTTCTGGTCCTCCGGGGCCACCCACTCGGTCATCGACAGCATCACGCGCGTGAACTCGCCGACCGAGAGGTCAGAGAGCACTTGCACGTTTTGGTAGATGTCCTTGGCGAGCGGTCCGCTGGCATCGGCCGCGGGCTGAATGCCCCCGACCTGATTGACGGCTTTGAGTTGCTCGCGCAAGCGCGGGTTGACGTTCTGCTCCATACCCGTGCCGCGATATCCAATTTGCTGAACATCGATCGGCGGGCGCTCACCACACCCCGCCAACAGGCCGAGCGCGACGGACAGAGCCCCAATCAAACGGATCTGGGTTTTCATTGTGCGGCTCCCGAAGTCAGTGCCGGATCCGGCATCGGTTCGAAGGTGGTCGGATACGCCGGCGCGACGCCGTGCTTGACCGCCCACAGGTACCAGTTGTCCACCACGGTGCCCGTCAGCAGGATGCCGATACCGCCCGTGAGCGTACACAGCACCGCAAACCACCAGGCCCAACGGTGAACGGATTCCATCGTCGCGTTGAAGCCCATAGTCCAGCGCCAGAAGAGCGCCGCGCGCTCGGACGCGGTACCACGATCGAGCGACTGCTCGACTTCGCGCTCACCACCGAAGCGGCTCACCGCCATGATCGTGCCGGCGTGCATCGCGAAGAGCAGCACCGATCCGTAGAGGAACACGATCGAGAGCGCGTGGAACGGGTTGTAGAGCAAGTTGCCGTAACGCAGCGAGAACGCCGCCGTCCAATCGAGGTGAGCAAAGATTCCGAAAGGAACGCCCTCGGACCAGCTGCCCATCAACACCGGACGAATGAAGCCGAGCACGAGGAACAGGAAGATCGCCGACGCAAACGCCCAGGCCGTGTGCGTACCCATTTTGAGTTTGCGCGCGAGGTTATACGTGCGCACCCACCAGAGCAGCACCGACATGGTCAGGAAGAAACCGGCCATGAGATGCCAGCCCCCGTCACTCAACGGCGGAATACGCAGTCCGTATTGAGGTGCGGGCGGCTCGAGCGCCAACCAGAACAGCTGCCGGATGAACTCGAGGGGATTCCAGTTCACCGAGGCGAGCATGTTGAGGCCGACGATTTCGAAGGCGATGATGAAGCAAAGAATTGAGGCGACGCCCGTCGAACCGAGATAGAACGGTCCGATCTGCGCATCACCGATCTTGCCCAGCCAATAATTGGCCGACGCCTTGACACCGCGTACCCATACGCCGCGAGGGTCGTGAGGGATGCCGGGATAGTGCGGGGCAGTGACCTGCACGCGCGTAAAGAGGTTTTGATATTCAGCCATGGTTGCTTACCTCAGTTCCAGATCGGAAGGTTGAGCCACCACGCCCACCAATCCGTCCAGCTTCGAGTCCAGAAGGGACCACTCACCACGATGCAGATCGCGCTCCAAACGCCCGCATTAATGGCGAGCAGGAGTCCGAACCGGTGAATGCCGAGTGTGCCGATCGAGTAGCCGATGTTGTCGCGGAAGAACGTGTTCTCGTGTTCCGCACCCTTGACCACCTCGCCTTTCGGCGGGTTGAGGGCTGACAGCACCAGCGATCCGTGCAACGCGAGCGCGAGAACCGTGGTGAAGAAGAACGTCACCGCGATCATGTGCGCCGGGTTGTAGTGGAAATGCAAGTATTGGTACGCGATGTTCGACACCCAGTCGAGGTGACTGAAGATGCCGTAAGGGAACGCATGCCCCCAGGCTCCAAGCAGTACAGGTCGTATGACCTGCAGCGTGACGTACGCGAGGATCGCGCTGCCGAACGCGACTGGGACGTGATATCCCATGCCGAGCTTGCGACAGATCTCGACCTCACGCAGCGCCCATGACACGAACGCGCCGATCGCGCAGATCGTCACGAGCTGCCAGATCCCGCCTTCGTGCAGCGGCGCGAGCCCAAGACCGTAACTCAGGTCCGGCGGCGCGATGTTGATCTGCCAGAGATTCCAGGTGGGCCCGATTGCGGCACCGTAAACCAGCAACGCGGTACCGAGCAGCGAGAAAAACGCCGCGGTGATACCGAAGAAGCCGACATAAAAGGCGCCGAACCAAAAGTCGAACAGGTCGCCGCCCACCAGGGTGCCACCCCGGATCCGGTATTTTCTTTCGAAGTTAAGCATTGCCATGACTATTCCCCGTCAAGCGTCGCATCGGGCGACGGAACGCGAGGCAATGCCCACGTCCGTCGCCTTCTGCGTTGTTTTCGGTCAGTTCGGCAGCGGAGCGTTGTGCTGCACGTTGCTGGCCGCGGCCGGAGCCTCAGCCAAGCACGAGCCACTGCCCTTGCCGTCGAGCCAGCACGAGTACTTCGTGCTGAGTTGCACGAAGTGATTCGTTGCCACGATCGACGCCACGGCGATACCGCCGACGATGATCACCTTGCGGGGATCCATAACCATCCATATACGCCACATAGTCTTTCTCCTAAGTATTCGAATGAGCGATTAGAACCAGGGGACCCAGTTCCAAATCAGGTAGTGGGCAGCCACGGAGACTGCAAACCACAACCAGGTGCTCATCCAGAAGAACCGGTTGATGGCTCTCGCCTCGTCCGGTGTGGCACCTGAGATGCTTTTTCCTTCAGCCATTTCATTTCCTCCTAAACAACGTTGCTTAAT
>JBILWC010000040.1:0-3317 GCA_044370105.1 Steroidobacteraceae bacterium
GAACTTCTTCTCCATGTCGGAGATCAGCTCGACGACCTGCATGATGCTCATCTGAGAAATTGCTTCGAGGATTTCGTCCTTGCTAACAGCCATTGTAGTTACTCCAAGTTGTTTCAAAGGCTAAACAAGATCAAGCGCCGGCGGCCTGCTTGGCGTCGCGGACAGCCGCGACGGTGCGGACCAGCTTGGTGTGCGGCGCAGCCACCGTACGCACGAACTTCTCGATCGGCGCCTTGAGGGTTCCCAAGAGCATCGACAGAGCCTGTTCGCGAGTCGGCAGGGACGCGACTTTCTCGAGATCCTTGCCCGGCAGCACATCGCCACCGAGGGATACGAGAGTCGCGACGAGCTTTTCGTTCGACTTCGCGAAGTCCTTGACCACACGCGCCGCAGCGCCCGGGTCGTCCTTCGAGAAGGCGAGGACAAGCGGGCCCTTGAGCTGGGCACCGAGAGCCTCGAACGACGTGCCAACCATGGCCTTGCGCGCCAGCGTGTTTTTGACGACACGCATGTACACGCCTTGCGCACGGGCTTTGGCACGCAGCTCGGTCATCTGCGAAACCGTGATGCCACGGTATTCGGCAGCGACCACCGATTGCGCCGTAGACGCAATCTCCGCCACTTCCTTCACCAACGCTTTCTTGTCTTCGAGGTTCAGAGGCACTAGTTGATTACTCCTCTCCTGAAGATCACACACCGGCCGACGACTTGCGTCGCCTGCCGGACCTTTCGACGGTGACCTTCATACGAGGACGATCCTCGTCTGAGCGGCACACCACCTGCGCAGGCGATCATTAAGAGCGGGCGGAACGCATCAGCCGTTCCCCTGCTCGCCTGCGGTCTTAGATGGAACCCGGCGCCTTGCGTTGCCGGACCCGCATCAATTCAAAACAACAATCAGCCGCCGAGCGACGACTGATCGACCAACACGCCAGGACCCATCGTCGAGGACAGGGTGACGCGCTTCAAATAAACGCCCTTCGAGGTCGCCGGCTTGGCTTTCTGCAAGTCGGCGAGCAGCGCGAGGAGATTTTCCTTGAGCTGCTGCGGCTCGAAGCTGGCCTTGCCGATCGTGCAATGCACGATGCCGGCCTTGTCCACGCGATAGCGAACCTGGCCGCTCTTCGCGTTCTTGACCGCACCGGCCACATCCGGGCTAACCGTGCCGACCTTGGGGTTCGGCATGAGGCCACGAGGACCGAGGATCTGACCGAGCTGACCGACGACGCGCATGGCGTCCGGGCTCGCGATCACGACGTCGAAGTCGAGTTCTCCGGCCTTCACCTTCTCGGCGAGGTCTTCGAGACCGACGATGTCGGCACCAGCAGCCTTCGCGGCTTCCTGGTTGCGACCCGAGGTGAACACGGCCACGCGGACCGTCTTGCCGAGGCCGTGCGGCATCAGCGTCGAACCACGAACCTGCTGGTCGGACTTCGAAGCGTCGATACCGAGGTTGATGGCGGCGTCGACCGATTCGTTGAACTTCGCTTTCGCGAATTCTTTGACGAGCTTGAGCGCGTCATCGACCGGATAGGTCTTGCCCGGCGGGAGTGCGTCCTTCCAGGGCTTCATTCTTTTGGCTACGGCGGGCATGGTCAGACTCCTTCCACGTCAACGCCCATGGAACGGGCACTGCCTGCGATCGTGCGCACGGCCGCATCGAGATCGGCGGCGGTCAGATCGGGCGTCTTGGTCTTGGCGATTTCTTCGAGCTGCGCGCGCGAGATCTTGCCGACCTTGTTGGTGTTGGGCGTACCGCTGCCTTTTTCGATGCCGATCGCCTTGCGGATCAGCACGGCCGCGGGCGGCGTCTTCATGATGAAGGTGAAGCTGCGATCCGCATACACGGTGATCACCACCGGAATCGGAAGACCCTTCTCCACCTTCTGCGTCGCAGCGTTGAACTGCTTGCAGAATTCCATGATGTTGACGCCTTGCTGACCCAGTGCTGGGCCGATGGGCGGCGACGGGTTCGCCGAGCCTGCAGGGACCTGCAGCTTGACGTAGCCTTGGACTTTCTTGGCCATCGTTGTCTCTCCTGGGTGCAAACGCCCGATCGCTCGAGCTCCCCATGCGCTTCCTTGCCGTTACGGCGCGCGATCCGTCGCGTGCCGCTACCTAAAACGACCCGAGCCTTCTGGGCTCAGGCCTTTTCAACCTGCGAGAAGTCGAGTTCGACGGGCGTCGAGCGCCCGAGGATCTGCACCGCCACCTGCAGGCGGTTCTTCTCGTAATTCACATTCTCGACGACACCGTTGAAATCGTTGAACGGTCCGTCCGTGACTCTGACCACTTCGCCCGGCGCGAAGACGACCTTCGGCCTCGGCTTCTCGACGCCCTCTTCGACGCGACGCAGAATCTGGTTCGCTTCGCGGTCGGTGATCGGCGCCGGCTTTTCTTTGGTGCCGCCGATGAAGCCGAGAACCTTGGGGACCTCGTGCACGAGATGCCAGGTGTTCTCGTCCATCTCCATCTGCACCAACACGTATCCCGGGTAGAACTTGCGCTCACTCTTGCGCTTCTGCCCGTCACGCATCTCGACCACCTCTTCGGTGGGCACGAGAATCTCGCCGAATTTCGGCTCGAGACCCGCGCGCTTGATGCGCTCTTTGAGACCTTCGGCTACACGGTGCTCGAAGTTCGAGTAGGCGTGAACGACGTACCAACGCAAGGCCATCGGCTCAGCCTCCCGCGCCTGCGCCGCCGAGGATCGAGCGGGTAGCCCAACTGAGCACCGCATCAACACCCCAGAAGAACAGCGACATGATGATGACGAACACGAAGACGACGATCGTCATCGTGCCGGTCTCCTGGCGGGTGGGCCAAAAGACCTTGTAGAGCTCGATGCGCGCATCGAGCACAAATTTCCAGAAGTCGCGACCGTACTGCGACACCGCAAAGACCAGAGCGCCCAAGACGAGCGAGCCGACGAACAACGACCAGCGTACCCAGTCGTCCTGATCGCCTTTCAGGAAATAGAACGCAGCGATGCCCGCGACCGCGATGAGGATCGCGGCGTAGAGCTTCGCCTTGTCGGCGCCGGTGACGCCTTCCTGTCTGACAATGTCGTTCATCTTCGACCCTGAGTGGCAGGCCAGGAGGGAATCGAACCCCCAACCTGCGGTTTTGGAGACCGCCGCTCTGCCAATTGAGCTACTGGCCTGTACTGTGTGTCTTTCGCTTTCCTTACTTCAGGATCTTGGCGACGACGCCTGCACCGACGGTGCGGCCGCCCTCGCGGATCGCAAAGCGCAGACCGTCTTCCATCGCGATAGGCGCGATCAACTCGACCGTCATCTTGATGTTGTCACCAGGCA
>JBILWC010000008.1:0-78534 GCA_044370105.1 Steroidobacteraceae bacterium
CTGCCGCGTTATCGTCGTGCGCTCGAGCGCATCTACCGCAGCGGCCTCGGTTGGGGTCTCTACTATTTCCTTGAGCTGTGGTGGAAGAAACTCTACTTCGCCACGCGCAAGCAAATCGGCGCGAGTCGCGCCAAGTATCATTGGGACAGTGCGCTCGTCACCGTCGGCATGATGTCGTGGGTGGGTTTGATCGTGCTGGTGTCCTTCAAAACCGGACAGAGCCTCGGGTTGCTGCTGACGCTCGGGGTGATCGTGCCGTTCGCGCTCTGGAATGTCGTGATGGGTTTCGTCGTCTTCGTGCATCACACCCATCCGAAGATCGCCTGGTTCCTCAAGCGACACGAGTGGCAGCAGTACCGCGCTTATCTCACCGCGACCGTCCAGGTGCGGCTGCCCTTGGGTATCGATCGTCTGCTCCACAACATCATGGAGCACAACGCTCATCACCTGAATCCGCGCATTCCGATGTATTCGTTGCGCAGAGCGCAGACCTTGCTCACCGAGCGCTTCAACGACCAGTTCCAGGTTTACCGCATGAACTGGCGGACCTACGTCGACTGCGTGCGCCGTTGCAAACTCTACGACTACACCAACCACGCCTGGCTCGATTTCAGAGGTCAGGTCACGTCGCGGGTGCCGCTGAACGCGCCTTCGAGCTGAGGGCTGTCAGCGCGAGTTCGGTCAGCCCGAGATCTGCACCGCGTCGCCGACGCGGATCACATTGCCGGCGCCGCTTTCGACTCGGGCGTTCTGACCAAAGGTGACGCCGCGCAGGGCGGCGTCGAACCGAAACTCCTGCAACACGGATAGCGGACTCAAGGCCTTGCGGCCGCTCTCTTGGTCGATCCCGGTCACGACGCATCGCGTGCAGGCCTTCACGAGCTTCATGCGCGTGGTGCCGATGCGCAATTCTTTGATGTGATCTTCTTCCCAGGCGTCGGTACCGTCGAGCACGATGTTGGGCCTGAATCGACTCATCGGCAGAGCCGACGGCATCCGACGATTCAAATCTTCGAGCGACGCCCGTGTGCAGACGAGCAGGGGGTAGCCATCGGGAAAATTGTCGGAGCCGGCGGCCACGATTCGTGCGGGTTCGCCGACCACCGCGCTCGCGAAACGCGCGGCTTCCCGCCCGAGATCGATCGCTTCGATGTCGCGTTTCCAAACGTTCACGGTGCGCCAGTCTCCGGGCGCCGTCGTCATGGGCGCGGGCCTCTCGAGTCGCAATCGTCCCGCTTGCGGATGAACGAGCGTGACCCCGAGTTCATCGGGCTCGGCCACGAGTAGCGCCAATACGGGATGACTGCGTTGGGTGATGAAACGACCCTCGGCGGTAATGAACATCCACTCGCGATCGTACTGCAGACCCCGCGGACCCAGGCGCGCCGCATCGAGATCGATGACGCGCCCCGATTTGACCGGATAGATATGCAGCGAATGGATGCGAAGATCTCGAGCGTTCACCGCCGCATGATAGCGCCGCGGTCGCGATCTCGCGGGCTACAATCGAGCCATGACAACACCTGCGCCGCGCGCACTTCAGGACGTACGTTTCGAATCGACGGTCGTCGAGGCTTTGCCGGCCGATCCTCATTCGGACAACGCACCGCGACAGGTGTCGGAGGCGGCCTACACTTTCGTGACGCCGACGCCGGTCGCGGCGCCGCGTTTGATCGCGTGGTCGGCAGATCTTGCCGAGCGTCTGGGCCTCGCGCGACCGTCTTCCACGGGCGCTGCCGTCGACATCCTTGCCGGCAATGCCTTGGCGATCGGGATGCGTCCTTATGCCGCGCGCTACGGCGGACATCAGTTCGGCAACTGGGCGGGGCAGCTCGGTGACGGCCGGGCCATCACGCTTGGCGAGCTCATCGCGCTCGATGGTTCGCGACAGGAATTGCAGCTGAAGGGGGCGGGCCCTACGCCGTATTCGCGATTCGCGGACGGGCGCGCGGTGCTTCGCTCTTCGCTGCGCGAGTTTCTTTGTAGCGAAGCGATGCATCACCTCGGTGTGCCGACGACGCGAGCGCTGTCGCTCGTGGCGACGGGCGAGTCGGTGGTCCGCGACATGTTTTACGACGGCCATCCGCAGCCCGAGCCGGGCGCCATCGTGTGCCGAGTCGCACCCACGTTCATTCGCTTCGGGAATTTCGAGATCCATTCGGCTGCGGACGAACACGCCGTGCTGCGCCGTCTTGTCGATCACGTCATCGGCACCCATTACCCCGAGCTCGATGCGGCCGATCCCGCCGCGCCCGCGGCGTGGTTCGCCGAGATTTGCCGACGCACCGCGGTGATGATCGCGCATTGGATGAGGGTCGGATTCGTGCATGGCGTGATGAACACCGACAACATGTCGATCCTCGGGCTGACACTCGATTACGGTCCTTACGGATGGCTCGAAGGCTATGACCCGCAATGGACGCCGAACACGACCGACGCCTCGGGTCGTCGCTATTGCTACGGCAATCAACCGCAGATCGGCCTCTGGAATCTCGCGCGGCTCGCCGGTGCGCTGTTGCCGATCATCGATGATCGCGACGCGCTGCAGCAGGGCCTCGAACTCTATCGCAGCACCTACAGCCGTACTTGGCAGGGCATGCTTGCCAACAAGCTCGGGCTCGATCGCATCGACCGCGAGGGCGACACGGCGCTCGTCGATGATCTTTTTTCTTTGATGACTGCAGTCGAGACCGACATGCCGATCCTCTTCCGGGGGCTCGGTGACCATCTCGAAGAAACCGAGGGCGGATTCGTCGAGCGCGTGGTCCAACCGGCGTTGTACGAAGGGGCTGATCTCTCGACGGAGCTCCGCTCGAGATGGCAGGCCTGGTTTGCCCGATGGCGGCAGCGGGGTGAAGCGAGTGGTCTCGAGCGGGGAGAGCGCGAGCGCCGAATGAGCGCCAGCAACCCGCGTTACGTCCCGCGAAATTATCTCGCGCAACTCGCCATCGATGCGGCGGCGCAGGGCGATGTCGGGCCCCTCGAAGCATTATTGACCGTGCTGCGAAATCCCTACGAACGCCAGTCGGGCCGCGAGTCTTACGCCGCCCGACGACCCGAGTGGGCGCGCCATCGAGCGGGCTGCTCCGCGCTCTCCTGCAGCTCCTGAGCGCACTCGTTTGGCGGACCGGGATCATCCTTCGCGGACTGCGATCAGCCTTCGTTGACTCCGCGCGGCCCGAGGAGGTAGCCTCTCATCCGTTCGTGAGGTGCCTTCGGTGCGGTGGTCGCAACGAAGGTGAAACGGGAAGTCGGTGAGGGCGCTTCGGCGCGCAATTCCGACACTGCCCCCGCAACGGTAAGCGAGGCAGGGTGATCTTCGGCCACTGGTTCCACCGCAAGGGTGGGAGCGGGAAGGCGATCATCCGAGGCGCATCAAGCAGCGCCACTCGCAAGTCCGGAGACCGGCCTCGCGATATCCATGGCGTGCTCGGTGGGAGCGCGAGAAGGAGTATCGATGAGCGCTCAGTTTCCGGCCCGAACGGCCTTGATCCCGATTCTTGCGGGCCTATCCGCGGCTGCATTGCCAGCGGCCGATGGTCGCTCGCCCGACGATTCGTACGTCATCACGGCGACCCGTACGCTCCAAAAACTCGAGGACACGTTGTCTTCGGTCACCGTCATCGAGCGTGCCGACATCGAACGTTCGCAGGCGCGGACTCTCGATGAGTTACTCGCCGGAGTCGAGGGCGTCGCCATCGCGAGGCAGGGCGGGATCGGTCAGCCGACTTCGGTCTACGTTCGTGGCGGCGAATCGGACCACGTGCTCTGGATCATCGACGGCGTGCGCATCGGTTCGGTCACGACCGGCATCCCGGCGCTGCAAGACCTGCCGCTCGACACCGTCGAGCGCATCGAGATCGTGCGCGGAGCTCGTTCGAGCCTCTATGGCGCCGATGCGATGGGTGGTGTCGTGCAGATCTTCACGCGCCGCGGCGGCGGGGCGGATCGCTCGCTGCGCGTGACGGCAGGGTCGAACGGCACCCGTCAGCTCGCTGCGGGTCAGGGTTTCGGTGACGAGTCGGCATGGATCGATCTGCAGGTCTCGCATCTGGAAACCGACGGCATCAACGCCTGCTTGGGCTTGCCCTTTCCGCCGGGCGGGGGGTGCTTCACGTCCGAACCCGATCGTGATCCCTACCGCAACACGAGCGTCAACCTCGGTACGGGCTATCGTTTCGACGGGGGTGCGACGCTCGAGGTCTTCGCGCAGCGCGCCGAGGCGCGGGTGTCCTTCGACTCCTCGTTCCTCAATCAGTCTGATCTCATCAACCAGGCCGCGGGCCTCAAGTTCGTCGCCGAGCCGGTCCCGGGTTGGCGCAGCACCGTGACGGCGGGTCGCTCCTGGGACGAATCGACGAGCTTCAGTGCGTCAGCGAGCTTCACGAGCGTTTTCAACTCCTCGCGCGACACCGTGACTTGGCAGAACGAGTGGCGTGCCGGGACCGGAGATTTTTTGATCGGTGCGGATTTTTTGAAAGACCGTGTCGAAAGCGACGTCTCTTTCACTCGTCCGTCTCGCGACAATCTCGCGGCGTTCGCGCAGTACGCATTCGGTTTTGGTTCGCAAGATCTCGCGCTCGCGGCGAGACTCGACGACAACGAGCAGTTCGGCTCCAACGCGACGGGCAGTTTGGCCTGGGGCATGCGTCTCTCGGGCGGCTTGCAGGCCTATGCCAGCGTCGGCAGTGCGTTCAAGGCGCCATCGTTCAACGAACTTTACTACCCCGATTTCAGCAATCCGAACCTCGCTCCCGAGCGCGCCTTGACCTCCGAGATCGGTCTCAAGCAGCGGCTCTCTTGGGGGCGTTGGTCGGTCAGCGCCTATCGCAGCGAAGTCGAAGATCTCATCGCCTTCGACGTCGAGACCTATCTTCCGAAGAACGTTTCGAAAGCGTCGCTGGGAGGCATCGAGGGCGCGATCGAGTGGCAGGGTGGTCCATGGCGAATCTCCCAGACGCTCGGATGGCTCTCGGCAGAGGATCGCAGCCAAGGGTTCAATCGCGGACGTGAGCTTCCGCGTCGACCGGCCTGGTCGGGGCGCTCGTCCATCGAGTGGAGCGGACCCCGGGTCGATCTGGGTGCAAGTGTGCAGTTTGCGAGCCGCAGGTATGATGACCTCGCGAATTCGCGCGAGCTCGGCGGCTATGCGACGGTCGATCTAACCGGCGCCTGGCGGGTCTCGAGTGACACGGAGGTTCAGCTCCGACTCGCAAACGCATTCGACCGTCGCTACGAAACGGCGACGCTTTATCCGGCCTTGGGTCGGGAGTTTTTCGTGACGTTGCGCTATCGTGCGCCGCGTTGAGATTGTTGGGGAGTTCGGTAGATGATCGAAAACACATCGTCGGCCCGTCGCGGGTTTTGGTGGGTGGCGCTGGCTCTGGCGCTCGTCATGGCGGTCACGAGACTCGGCCACTTCGGCGAGTACGGCGGTCCGCTCGATGCGTCTTGGGCCGTGTTCTTCCTTGCGGGTCTCTGGCTGCGCGATCTGCGGCTGTTCCCCGGCTATTTCGTGCTCGGCTGGGTCGTCGACCTCGCCGCCTTTGCGCTCGGCACGCCGACCAACTGTTACAGCATCGCTTACCTCTTCCTGATTCCGGCGTACGGCGCCTTGTTCGTGGCGGGACGTTGGGTAGCAGAGGGTGGCTATGGTCGTATCAGCGTCGCGGTGGCGGGCAGCGCCCTCGCGACATTCGTCGTCGCCAACCTCGGCATGTTCTGGCTGGCCCCGTCGCCCTCAGCGCCCACGCTGACCGCGTTTGCTTCGGCGGTCGCCGGTTACTTCCCGGGCTACCTGATGACGATGGCCACGTACGTGGCGGGCGGCTTGCTCGTCGAGCGAGTACTCGGTGCGCGTCAACGAGTCATTGCCTAAGCGTGATGGCCTGAGGTGATGGCCTAAAGCCGAACGCGGCGGGCAGGCCTTCATTGATCCAAAAAAAGAAGCGCTGGGGTTTGAGCCCCAGCGCTTTTTTCATGCCTGCAAAAACCGCAGCTCGATCGTGCGGATCAGTTGCCCCAGGGCAACGTGGTGGCGATGGTGAATACCACTTTGCTCTCCGACGAGTTGGCGTCACCGATGTCGACGCCCGGCTTGAAGTCGCTCCCATCGACCCACTTGAGACCGAGGTCGAAGTTGCCGACGGTCTTGCCGACGCCGATGGCGTAATCGGTGTACTTGTCGTCGCCCCAGAAGTCGCCGCCGGAACGACCCACATGAAGCGACAACGTGAAATCGTTGGGCAGGGGGATGTCCGTGTTGGCTTCGAGGTAGGTGGCGCCGTCGCCCGAGTTGACGAAGTCGGAGGAGTACCAATATTTGAACGAGACGGCCTTGAAGGACAGGCCGAGGTAGTACTCGGTGTAGTCGATGTCGTCGCCGTCGTCGAAGTAGTTGTAGCGCGCGAGGCCGATGTCGTAGCCGAAGTCGTCGGTGAAGTTCCCCGAGAGACCGCCGATGAGGTCGAGTTCGAACTCGGATTCGGTGCCGTCTCCGAAATCGACGTTGCTCGCCCAGGCGCCGAGGTAGAAGCCCGACTCGGACGACCAGTCGAGGCTGGCTTGCAGGGCGGGGTCGCGCGCGGTTTGCGTGATGCCACGGAAGTCGTAGTCGGAGGCGAGGGTGATGGTCGAGGACACCTCGGCTTTGGCGGTGATCGCCGCGGCTCCGAGAGCGAGCGCGGCGAGAACGGGGGCAGTCTTCATGTGGGAATGACCTCGGGGGGTTGAAGGGTGACTTGGAGACCGAAGCAAACGCCATGCCAGAACAAACCGGCATGAAACGTCGCCCGCGCTGAATTTTATCGCATATTACGCACCGGTTTGGTGCGGGCAAATCTGGGTGCGCAGGGCAATAGTGCAGGGGCTGCTAAACTTCGCGCCATGTCCGCGCAAAACAATTCTCCATGGCACGAGCGTGCCACAACCCTTCGTCCGGCCACCCAAGCCTTCATCGACGGGCGTTTCGTCCCGGCATTGAGCGGCGCGACGTTTCAGAAGAAAAGTCCGATCGACGGGCGCGTACTCGCCGACGTGGCAGCGTGCGATACCGCCGACGTCGAGGTCGCCGTGGCGAGCGCGCGTGCGGCGTTCGACTCCGGTGTCTGGTCGGCGAAGAGTCCGGTTCAGCGCAAGCGTGTGCTCAAACGTTTTGCCGAGCTCATCCTCAAATACAAGGAAGACCTCGCGCTTCTCGAGACGCTCGACATGGGCAAGCCGATCTCCGATGCCTTGAAGGTCGACGTGACGTCCTCCGCCCGCTGCATCGAGTGGTATGCCGAGGCCATCGACAAGATTTACGGGGAAGTGGCGCCGACCGGTCCAGGCTCGCTGGCGACGATCACGCGCGAACCGATGGGTGTGGTCGGTGCGATCGTGCCGTGGAATTTCCCGATGATCATGACGGCTTGGAAGCTCGGCCCCGTGCTGGCCTCGGGTAACTCGATGGTGCTCAAGCCATCCGAGAAGTCACCGCTCAGCGCGCTGCGCCTCGCCGAGATCGCGATCGAGGCGGGGATTCCTGCCGGGGTCTTCAACGTGGTGCCCGGTTTCGGCGGTACCGCCGGGAAGGCGCTCGCGCTCTCGATGGGGGTCGATGCCATCGGGTTCACGGGCTCTACCGCGACGGGCAAGCTCGTGATGCAGTACGCCGGCCAGTCGAACATGAAGCGCGTGGGTCTCGAGTGCGGCGGGAAATCCGCGAACATCGTGCTGGCGGATTGTCCCGACCTCGATGCGGCCGCTCGCGCGGCGGCGTTCGCGATTTTCTTCAATCAGGGCGAGATGTGCTCGGCGGGTTCACGTCTGCTCGTCCACGAGTCCATCCGCGAAGCGATGCTCGAAAAAGTGGCTGCAATCGCGCGCGACTTCAAGCCGGGTGATCCGCTCGATCCGGCGACACGTCTTGGCGCCATCGTCGACGACATCCAGATGAATCGCGTGCTCGGGCTGATCGATTCGGGTCGCGAGGAGGGCGCGCGCGTGCATCTCGGTGGTTCGCGAGTGCGTGCCGAGACGGGCGGCTGCTTCGTCGAGCCGACCATCTTCGACGGTGTGACGCCGGGCATGCGCATCGCGCGCGAGGAAATCTTTGGTCCCGTGCTGTCGTGCCTCTCGTTCGGAGAGCCCGAGGAAGCGCTCAAGATCGCCAACGACAGTGAGTACGGGCTTGCGGCAGCGGTGTGGAGTCGCGATCTGTCGACAGCGCATCGTATCGCACGCGGCCTGCGCGCCGGGACGGTGTACGTCAATTGTTATGACGCGGACGACATCACCGTGCCGTTCGGTGGCTACAAGCAATCGGGCATCGGGCGCGACAAATCGCTGCATGCCTTCGACAAGTACACCGAGCTGAAGACCACCTGGATCGAGCTCGGGTGACCTCGGGCGTAGACGACTCATCGCTCGCCGACGGCGCGCTGGCGTTCGTCGATGTCGAGACGACCGGTGGGCATCCGGCCTGGCATCGGATGACCGAGATCGCCATCGTCGCGATGCGATCCGGCGAAATCGAGTGGGAGTGGAGTTCGCTCATCAACCCCGGCACCCGCATTCCGCCGTCGATCGAGCGTTTGACAGGCATCACGCAGGACATGGTGCGGGATGCTCCGCGATTCGAAGACATCGCAGACGAGATCGAGGCCCGGCTCGCGCAGCGTCGATTCGTCGCCCACAACGTACGATTCGACTATGGTTTCGTGCGCGCCGAAATGCGCCGTGCAGGCCGTCGATTCTCGGCGCCACTGACGTGTACCGTCCGCCTCTCGCGAGAGTTGTACCCCGAAGCAGGTCGACACAACCTCGACGCCATCATCGAGCGGCATGGACTCGAGTGTAGTTCACGTCATCGTGCCTTGCCCGACGCACAGGTTCTTGCGCAACTGTGGCAACGTCTGCGCACGACGTGGCCCGCCGCGACGCTCGATGCCGCCATCGAGCGGGTCGGTCGCAGGCCTTCGCTGCCCTCGCATCTGTCGCCCGATCTCATCGACGATCTGCCCGAATCGGCAGGGGTCTATCGTTTCTTTGGTGAGGGTGATGCGCTCATCTACGTTGGCAAAGCCAACAACTTGCGTGAGCGGGTGCTCGAACATTTCATGGGCGCAAGCCGTGACTCCAAGTCGCAGCGTTTGACCTCGCAACTGAGACGTATCGAGTGGACCGAAACCGCGGGCGAGCTCGGTGCCTTGTTGCTCGAGTCGCGCCTCGTGCGCGAATTGCAGCCGGTCTATAACCGCAGGCTACGGGGCGGGGAAGCCTATACCTGGCTCGTCGACGATGGCGGTCATGCCCCGCAACTTCATTCGCTCGATGGACCTATACCTGCAGGCCGAGATGCCTTCGGACTCTTTCGCAGTGCGCGCCAGGCGAAGACCGCGCTCGTCAACCTCGCTCGGGACCACAAGTTTTGCCTGCGCGTGCTTGGGCTCGAATCGTCGGGCTCGGGATCTTGCTTCGGCTATCAGGTCGGACGCTGCGCCGGAGCCTGCGTCGGCGAAGAGACCTTGGTGCGGCATGGCGCACGTCTCAAGCTGCAGCTGGCCTCGCTCAAATTGCGGACCTGGCCTCATGAGGGTCCGATGGCCGTCGAGGAGGTGAGTGCGCTCGGCGTACGCCATTGGCATGTGATCGACGGTTGGCAATATCTTGGCACGGTGGTCGCCGACGAGTTCGATCAACGCGATGAGCCGACGTCGCGTCTGCAGACCGCGATCGAGGGGTTCGATGCCGATGCCTACCGAATTCTTTGTCGATACCTGAAGCCTGGCGTGCAAAAACTTCGACCGTGGCCGCCGTCCCGATGAGTACGACCCGTGTATTCGTCGCGAGCGTGCCGCGCGGCTTCGGTGATCTGCTCGCGCGCGAGATCGTCGAGTTCGGCGGACTCGATGTGCGCGAACGAGGCAACACTGTGGCGTTCACGGGCGCGCTCGAGGTCGCGTATCGGATCTGTCTCGAGTCGAGGGTGGCGAGTCGCGTTCATCTCGAGTTGCTGCGTTTCGAGGCGATGGACGATGCGGCGATCTACGCCGCATTGCGGGGGATCGATTGGGCTGCTCACATCGATTCGGCGGGCACGCTCGCCTGTGAATGGTCCGGTCGACATCCGGCGATCTCCAATACGCACTTCGGGACGCTGCGTCTCAAGGACGCGATCTGCGACGCGTTGCGTGAAAAAACCGGCAGACGTCCGGACATCGCCATATTCGAGCCGTCGGTCCGGGTCCATGCCCATGCGGTGGGGACTCGGGTGACGGTGTCGCTCGATCTCTCGGGTGAGGGTTTGCATCGTCGAGGCTGGCGGGGCGATACAGGCGAGGCGCCGCTCCGCGAAAACATTGCCGCCGGCATCTTGATGCGTGCGGGCTGGCCCGAGATCGCCGCCGGAGGTGGCGGATTCATCGATCCGATGTGTGGTGCGGGGACCTTCGTGATCGAGGCCGCGCGCATGGCGGCGGGTATCGCCCCCAATCATCGACGTCGTCACTTCGGCTTTCTCGGTTGGAAGGGGCACGATTCCGAACTTTGGAGTCGACTCGTCGAGGCCGCGGAGGTGAGAGCGGCTGCCGGGTTGGCCGAGTGCAAGGCGAGGGGGCTGCGGCTCCTCGGGCGAGATCAAGATAAAAGATTGCTTCGCGATGCGGCGATCAACGCCTCGCATGCCGGGGTTGCGGAGATCACGGCCTTCGAAGCGGGTGCGCTCGAAACAGCCGTACCACCGACGCCGCAGGGATTACTCTGCACGAATCCGCCTTGGGGTGTTCGGCTCGGCGATCAAGCCGCCGCACGCGCGGTGCATGCCGAGCTCGGCCAGGTGCTGCGCGAACGTTTTCAGGGCTGGGACGCGGCGGTGCTGAGCGGCGACGCCTCGCTCGGGCTCGAGCTCGGGCTGCGCGCACATCGCGTACACAACGTGTTCGTCGGTGCAATCGAGTGTCGATTGTTGCGCCTGCGAGTTGGCGAGTCGTCGGCGCGCGATCTGCGCCCGCGTCAGGGGTCGCAGATCGATCTCGCGCTCGCCGAGCAGCCGGGCGCGGTGATGTTCGCGAATCGGATACGCAAGAATCTCAAGCAACTGTCGGCGTGGCAGCGTCGCGAAGGGGTCGGTTGCTATCGGCTCTACGACGCCGACATGCCCGAGTACGCCTTCGCGATCGACTGTTACACGGCGGCGGACGAGTCGGAGCGTTGGCTCGTGGTGCAGGAATATCAGGCGCCGGCGCAAATCCCGGAGGAAACCGTTCGCAAACGACGCTCCGAGGCGCTCGCAGGTCTTGTGGTGGCCACCGACATCAAGCCCGATCACGTGCACCTGCGCACGCGTCGCCGCGTCAAGCGAGGAGACCAATACACCAAGCGAGACGAACGCGGCGAGTTCCGCATCGTCGGCGAGGGTGGGTTGCGTTTTCGGGTGAATTTCGAGGATTACCTCGATACGGGCTTGTTTCTCGATCATCGAATTACTCGCGCGCGATTGCGCGAAGCGGCGGTGGGCAAGCGTTTCCTCAATCTTTTCGCGTACACGGGTACGGCGACCGTGTATGCCGCGGCCGGTGGCGCATCGTCCACCACGACGGTCGATCTCTCGACGACCTACCTCGAGTGGGCACAGGCCAATCTCGCCCTCAATGATTTCTCGGGCCCGCGACACCGCTTCGAACGAGCCGACGTACGCGAGTGGCTCATGGCCGCTGCGCAGCGCGGCGAACGTTTCGACCTCATTTTCTGTGATCCGCCGACGTTCTCGAACAGCAAGCGCATGGAGGGGGTGTTCGACGTGCAGCGCGATCACGCGGGGCTCATCGAGGACTGCCTCGCCGTCCTCGCGCCCGGCGGAGTCTTGGTCTTCTCGACCAATGCACAAAGATTTCGCTTGGACGAGGCGCTGTCGGCGCGTCATTCGGTGCGCGACATCAGCCGTGACACCATCCCGCCCGACTTTGCGCGAAATACGGATATCCACCGGGCTTTCGAGATTCGTTAGGTCGATTTGACCGGGCCATGGACGTCGGGGGGTGGCGTCATGGTCACGGCCCGTCCGAGGTGCGTATCGTGCGAACCGTGAAACCCCCAAAATTTCCCCTTGTTGCGGTCGCCTTGGTGTCCGTCCTGACTTTGGCAGCCTGCTCGCGAGGCGGTGGCGGCGATGCGCCTTCGGCCTCCTCGCTGACCGTCACCTTGGTCGCGGCAGAGCGTCGCCAGATCGACCGCGAAATCGTCGCGTCCGGTTCGGTCGCCGCGTGGCAGGAGATGTCCCTGGGGGTCGAGGTGGCGGGACTGCGCGTCGCGAACGTGCTCGTCGAACCGGGTGACAAGGTCGTCGCAGGTCAGGCTCTCGTCGAACTCGATCGGCGGACACTCGACGTCCAGGCGCGTCAGGCCGAGGCGAGCCTTGCCCAAGCCCGCGCGAATGCGGAGTTGGCTGTCTCGCAGGAAAAGCGTGGCGCGAGTCTGCTCGATCGCAACCTCATCTCGACCAATGATTTCGAAGTCCTGCGAGCCAACCGTTCGAAGGCTGAGGCGCAAGTGGTCTCGGCTGAGGCTGAACGCGATGCTTCCAAGTTGCGCCTCGGGTTCGCGACGCTTCGCGCGCCCGATGCCGGGGTGATTTCCGCCCGCAATATTCAGCCGGGACAAATCGTCTCCGGCGGTGGCGAGCTGCTTCGTCTCATCCGTCGTGGGCGACTCGAATGGCGTGCCGAGGTGTCCGAGAACGATCTGACACGCATCAAGGTCGGTGCGACCGTCGACTTGCGTGGCCCGTCGGGTGATGTCGTCACGGGCATCATCCGTGCCGTCTCGCCGTCCATCGATCCGCAGACCCGTACCGCGCTGGTGTACGCCGATCTCGAGAAACCCGGCGCGCTGCGCGCGGGCATGTTCGCCGAGGGTCGTCTGCGGGTCGGTCAGGCCGAGGTCACCGTCATCCCTCGCCAGTCCGTCGTGTTTCGCGATGGCTACCCGTACGTCTTCGTCATGGGCGAGAACAACAAGGTGCTGCAGCGACGCATCGATTCGGGCCCGCCGCAGGGTGATTCCGTCGAAGTGCGCTCTGGGCTCAAAGACGGCGAAAAAGTGGTTGCTCGAGGAGCAGGCTTCTTGAGCGATGGCGACATCGTCAAGGTCGTCGACGGTCAGAGCTCATGAATCTCTCGCGCTGGGGTATTCAATACCCTTTGCCTTCCGTCCTGTTGTTCGTCGTCCTCGTGATCGCCGGATTTTGGGGCTTGAGGCAGTTGCCCATTTCCCAGTTGCCGGATATCGCCTTGCCGACCATTCAAGTGTCGGTCGGGCTACCCGGTGCGTCGCCCTCGACGCTCGAGACGGACGTGACGCGTCGCGTCGAAGATGCGATCGCGAGCATCCCCGGAATCGAACGCATCAACTCGGCGGTGAGCGAGGGTACCTCGGTCACCCGCATCGAATTCGAGTTGGGGCGAAACATCGACCAGGCGCTCGATGAGGTCAAAGATGCCGTGTCGCGGGTTCGTCGCGACATGCCGCAAGACATCAACGAGCCGGTCATCCAGCGCATCAATCTCGTCGGTGGGACGCTGATCGGATTTGCCGTCGAATCAGACCGTCTCGCGCCCGACGAGTTGTCCTGGTTCGTCGATGACAAGGTCGCAAAAGCGCTCTACGGGGTGTCGGGCGTGGGCTCGGTATCGCGCGTGGGTGGCGTCGAGCGCGAAGTGAGGGTCGATCTGCGACCCGAGGCGTTGCAGGCGCTCGGTGTCACGGCCGGATCGGTATCGAATCAGTTGGCGCGCTTGCAGGTGGAGCGGCCTGGTGGACGCACCGAGACCGGGGGCGCCGAGCAATCGGTCCGCACGGTCGCCGTCGTGCGAAGTGCGCAGGACCTTGCCGATTACCCGATCTATCTGCCCGATGGCCGCACCGTGCGCCTCTCGGCGATCGCAACCGTGTCGGACGGTGCTGCGGAAGCGCGTGCGGCCGCGTTGCTCGACGACAAACCAGTCGTCGGATTTTCTGTTCGGCGAACAGCGGGCTCGAGCGAAGTGGCGGTGGGTGAGGGTGTTCGAAAGAGCATCAAAAAATTGCAGGCCGAGCACCCCGAAGTTCGTTTTACCGAAGTTCAGTCCACGGTCGAGACCGCCAAAGATTCGTATAACGCCTCGATGGCGATGCTCATCGAGGGTGCGCTGCTCGCCGTGATCGTCGTCTGGTTTTTCTTGCGAGAGTGGCGCGCGACGGCCATTTCGGCTCTGGCACTGCCGCTGTCGGTGATCCCGACCTTCGCGGTCATGAGTTGGCTCGGTTTCTCGCTCAATCTGCTCACCTTGCTCGCACTGGCGGTCGTGATCGGCGTGTTGGTGGACGATGCGATCGTCGAAGTCGAAAACGTGGCGCGGCATCGCGCGATTGGCAAACCGCCCATGCAAGCTGCCCTCGATGCCGCCGATGAAATCGGCATCGCCGTGATCGCGACGTCGGTCACGCTCGCGGCCGTGTTCATTCCGGTTGCCTTCATGCCAGGCGTGACCGGCAAGTTCTTCCGCGAGTTCGGTTGGACTGCGGCGGCGGCCGTGCTCTTCTCTTTGCTCGTCGCCCGACTGCTCACGCCCATGCTGGCGGGACATTTCATGCGCGGCGAGCCGAAGACCGTGACGGATTCGCCGTTGATGATTCGTTATCTGCGCTGGGTCGAGTACGCCATCCATCATCGACGTCGGGTGATCGTGCTCGCGATGGGGACGTTTGTGTTCTCCCTCGCGCTCGTGCCGCTCATTCCCAAGACCTTCGTTCCCACCTCGGATACCTCTCGAGCGCAGCTGCAGGTCGAGTTGCCACCCGGCGCGCGACTGTCCGATTCACTCGAAGTCGCGGCCGAGGTTCGTGCTCGGCTGCGTGCCGAAGTACCGGAGGTGGTGCGGACGTTTACGACTGTCGGTGGCGAGCGTGGCGAGACCATGGGCGGCGGGCTCAGTTTTCCCGAGGTGCGCAAGATCTCGATGACTCTGGAATTCGCGGAGGATCGTGACCGAAACAGCGCCGAGATCGAGAACGACGTCCGCAAGGCCCTGATGCCGTTGCCGGGTGTTCGGGCGAGTTTCGTCGCAGGGGGTCCAGGCGATCGGCTCACCATGGCCATCGGGGGCAAAGATTCGGAGCAGTTGTCGATCGCCGCCCAAGAAATCGCGGCCGCGATTCGCACCGTCCCGGGGGTGGGTTCGGTGTCGACGACCGCGGCCTTGCTGCGACCCGAGATCGTCATCCGCCCGGACCCGGCGCGCGCAGCCGATCTTGGCGTGTCCACGATCGATATCGCCGATGCGGCACGAATCGCGACGAGCGGGGATGTGACGCAGCGCCTCGCCAAACTGAATTTGGCGGAGCGCCAGGTGCCGATCCGCGTGCAGCTGGCAGGCTCGTCGCTCACGGATCCGGCGGTCCTGAGTCAGCTTCGTGTTCCCGGAAAGGGCGGGCCGGTGCCCTTGTCGGCCGTCGCCGATATCACCGAGGGCAGTGGTCCTGCGCGTATCGATCGACTCAATCGCGAGCGCACGGTGACGGTGTCTGCCGAGCTCAATGGGCTTCCGCTCGGCGATGTCATGGCCAAAGTTCGTAATATGCCGGCGATGCAGAATCTACCCGCGGGCGTGCGTATCTTGCCGGCCGGAGACTCCGAGGCGTTCGTCGAGCTCTTCGTCGGGTTTGCGCTCGCGTTGCTCGCCGGCATCGCGTCGGTCTACATCGTGCTGGTGCTGTTGTTCCACAGCGGCACGCAGCCGCTCGTGATCCTCGCTGCCGTCCCGCTGTGCGGCGGAGGCGCGTTCGGCTTGCTGCTGCTGACGGGCAACTCGCTGTCGTTGCCGTCTCTCATCGGTCTGCTGCTACTCAACGGCATTGCGGTCAAAAATTCGATCCTGATCGTCGACTACGCCATTCTCGGTGAGCGCGCCGGCATGTCGCGTGACGAAGCCTTGATCGACGCCTGTCGCAAACGTGCCCGACCCGTGATCATGACGACCCTTGCCATGGGCGCGGGGATGCTGCCCATCGCGCTCGGCCTTGGTGCAGACGGCAATTTCCGCACTCCGCTCGGTGTTTCGGTGATCGGAGGGCTCATCACCTCGACGCTGTTATCGCTCGTCGTGGTGCCGGCCGCCTATTCGGCCGTCGCGGAAATCACGGAGAAACGGTTGAGGCCGTTCTTCTCGCGTCTGATGTCCCACGCCGCCGGCGGCTGATCAAAGCAGATCGCGCAGTCGGTACCAGAGCATCGCGAGCACCAGCGCCGGTCGGCGCAGGGCCGTGCCGCCCGGGAAATCCCGGTGTTTGATGCGTGCGAAAACATCGAATCGATCGTGAGTTCCCCCGATGGCCTCGGCCAGCAGTTTGCCGGCGATGCCGGTCAGGGCGATGCCATGCCCGCTGAATCCCTGCACGAAGTAGACGTCAGGTTCGAGGCGACCGAAATGCGGGGCTCGGTTGAGGGTGATGTCGACAAGTCCACCCCAGGCAAAGTCGATCTGGGTGTCCGCCAATTGGGGAAATACTTTGAGCATTCGGGCGCGCGTCGCCCGGCGCGTGCCGAGGGGGTCGAGTCCTGAATAGCTCACGCGTCCGCCGAAGAGCAGGCGATGATCGGATGATCGGCGAAAATAATCGATGACCCAATTGATATCGGTGACCGCGGCGTTGTTGGTGATGAGGGCTGCGGCGCGCTCGGCGCCGAGTGGCTCGGTGGCGACGATGTAGGTGCCGACGCCGATGATCTTGCGGGCTAGCGCAGGTGCGAGCGGGCCGAGCCACGCGTTCCCGCAAAGCGCGATCGATCGGCAGCGGACGGCGCCGCGCTCCGTGCGAACGAGCAGGGGAGCGCTCGAGAGGGAGTTCGTCGATGAGATCGATGCGGTGCGTTGATAACCGAGCGCCCGCGAGCGCTCGAAAATCTTTGCTCCGGCGCGCTCGGCCGTAGCGGCGAGGCCCAAGGTGTACTTGAGCGGATGAAGGTGACCGCAGGCCGAGTCGAAGGTGCCGGCGATGTATCGATCGGAGGCGATCAGACTCTGTACTTCGGCGCGCTCGACCATGCGCAAGGAGTGGTATCCGTAACGCGCATGAGCGGTCTCGACATCCTCTCGCAACTCGTTTTCCTGGCGCGGTTTGAGCGCGACATGCATCTGCCCGGCCACGTAATCGCAGTCGATCTGGTGCCGATCGATGAGGGCGCGCTGAAGCTGCAGCGCCTCGACCGTCATGTCCCAGATGCGACGTGCATCGCCAGCGCCGACCAAAGATTCGAGTTTGGTTTGCCCGCAGGCGACGCCCGTGATCGCTTGCGCTCCGCTGCGTCCCGAAGCGCCCCAGCCGATGAGTTCGGCTTCAAGCAGGACGACTCGGTACCCGCGTTCCGCGAGGTGCAGGGCTGCCGAGCAACCTGCGATACCGCCGCCGATGATGCACACATCGGAATCGAGGTCTTCGGTGAGTTCGGGTCTGGAGGCAGTGGTCGCCGTACTCGATGCGTACCACGAGGCGACGTGCGCGCTCATCGGTCGGTCAGATCGCGCCGAGATACCACTGCATCTCGAGTGGTGTCAGGTAAGAGTTGAATTCGTCGAGTTCGCCTTGCTTGACCTTCGCGTAGTGATCGCGGAACGGACGACCGAGATAGCTTGCTGCGAAGTCGCTGTGCGCAAAGCGTTCGATGGCGCTCGCCCAATGCAGTGGCAGACGCTCGCCGGATTCCCGATAGGCATTGCCGCGGATCGGAGCGCCGGACTCGATCCCCTCGGCGATGCCATGATGGATTCCAGCGAGTACCCAGGCCGTGACGAGATACGGGTTTGCATCGGCCCCTGCGAGTCGGTGCTCGACGCGCCGGTTTCTCTCGTCGCTCAAAGGAATGCGCACGCCCGTCCCACGGTTGTTGATCGACCACGACGGGATGAGGGGGACGTAGGCTTCGGCTCTGAAGCGTCGGTAGGAGTTCGGCCCCGGGGCGCAGATTGCCATGCCGTCGGCGAGCGTGGCGAGCATGCCGCCGATGGCGTGGCGCAAGGCCGGGCTCTCGATGCCGTGATCGGCTGCATCGTCGGCCGCGGCGGCCGGGTCCGGACAAGCGAAGATGTTGTGACCCGCGGCATCGAGCAAGCTCACGTGCACGTGCAGGCCGGAGCCGGCCATATCGCGATAGGGTTTCGGCAGGAAGGTGGCGTCCCAACCTTGCTCGCGCGCGACACTACGTACCACGCGCTTGAAGCGCATGGCTTCGTCGCAGGCGAGCAGCGCATCGGGTCGATGCTCGAGGTTCACCTCGAATTGTCCCGGACCATATTCCGCCAGCGCGCTCGTCGAGGGCAGACCCTGCAGTCGTGCCACTTCGTCGATGCGCGAGAGCACCTTCGAGAATTCGTTGAGATCGGTCATCGAATTGATCTGAGTGCGGAACTCACGACGTCCTGCGATGGGCAGGGGCGGTGGTTGCGGCATGCCGCCTTCGAGGCGCTCGCGGTCGATGAAATAGAACTCGTACTCGAGCGCGATCACCGGTGTGAGGTTGAGTCGATGGAATTTATCGAGTACCCGGGTCAGCACGTGTCGCGGGTCCGCGAAGAAAGGGCGTCCATCGGGTTCGAACATCGCGACCTGCACCTGCGCAACCCCACCCGTTTGCCAGGGCACGGGCACCAAAGAGCCGGGCAGGGGTTTGCAGGGCCGATCGGCATCGCCCTCGTCGAACCCCAAGCCGCTCTCTTGAATGGTTCCGCCGAGCACGTCGAGGGCGAACATGGATCCCGGCAGGGGCATCCCCTCCGAATAGAGTCGCTCGAGGGCCTCGCGCTCGATGCGCTTGCCCCGCTCGACGCCGTTCAGATCGTTGAGGAAGACATCGACGTGCCGGGTGTCGGGGTGGCGCTCGAGAAAGCGGTCGAGCTCGGGATAGGCGCTCATGGGAACTCGCGAGTGGGCCGCTGAGCATACGGGTCCGAACAGAGCCTAGCAATATAGATTCAATAAAAACAGTAACTTACAACAAAATCTTCAAGAGCTGGACGGTTATACAGCAGCCCTTGTGATCTAATCCAACTGCTTTCCGGCCCAATCCCGGAATTGCGCTTCGCATGTCCCTTCGCCCTCTAATCGGAATTCCTGCCGACCGTCGCATGGTTGGCGACCATGCTTTTCACATGGTCGGTGAGAAGTACGCACACGCCGTTTCAAGAGCGGTTGGCGGACTTCCGTTGCTGATTCCGGTGTTGCCCGAGCCGCTCGAGTCACAGGAATTGTTGTCTCGCCTCGATGGTCTGCTGTTTCCAGGCAGTCCGTCGAACGTCGAGCCCCATCACTACGACGAGGGTCCGAGTGAGCCCGGCACGTTGCACGACCCGGAGCGGGACGCGACGACCCTGCCGCTCATCCGCTCGGCCATCGAGCAGGGCGTACCGATCCTCGGTATTTGTCGGGGGTTCCAGGAGATGAACGTCGCGCTCGGTGGCAAGCTTTGGCAGAAGGTCCACGAGGTGCCGAATTTATTTGATCATCGTGAGGCCAAATCGGCCTCCCTCGAGATCCAGTACGGCCCGGCGCACGAGGTCGTGCTCGAGCCGGGGCCGATGCGCGAGTGGGCGGGCGGCGCCGATCGCGTGAAGGTGAATTCTTTGCATGGTCAAGGGGTCAAACAACTGGCGCCCGATCTGACGGTGGCGGCTCGCGCCCCCGATGGTTTGATCGAGGCGTTTTGGATGCCCCGTGCCCCCGCGTTCACTTGGGCGGTGCAGTGGCATCCCGAGTGGCGGGTGATGGCCAACAATTTTTCGGTGGCGCTGTTCGCTGCTTTCGGGGAGGCCGCGCGAGTCCGCGCAACTCGACGAAGCGGCGGCGCGCGATAGAGGTACGAGTCATGACAGATCCGATATCCAATTTTTTTCGCGACCACAACATCCAGGAAGTCGAAGCCATCGTCCCCGACATGGCCGGTATTGCCCGCGGCAAAGTCATGCCTGCCCAAAAATTCCAGGGTGATCAGGGCATGCGACTGCCCGAGAGCATCTTCTTGCAGACGGTCACGGGGGATTACCCCGAAGAGACCGCTGAAGCGATGAGTCCGGCGGAAATCGACATCCTTCTCAAGCCCGACCCGCGAACGGTACGTCGCGTGCCGTGGGCGCCCGAGCCGACGGCGCAGGTGATTCACGATTGTTTCTACGCGGATGGTCGTCGAGTGAAGATGGCGCCGCGCGAAGTGCTGCGTCACGTACTCGATCTCTATGCGCAGAAGGGCTGGGAGCCGGTGGTGGCGCCCGAGCTCGAGTTCTATCTCGTCGAGCCCAACATCGATGCGGACTATCCGCTCAAGCCGCCGATCGGTCGTTCGGGCCGCGCGGAGCCCGGGCGTCAGTCCTACAGCATCGCGGCGGTCAATGAATTCGATCCGCTCTTCGATGACGTGTACCAGTTCTGCGAGGATCAGGACATCGCCATCGACACGCTGATCCACGAGGATGGTCCCGCGCAGATGGAGATCAATCTTCTGCACGGCAACGCCCTCGATCTCGCCGATCAGGCGTTCATGTTCAAACGGACGGCGCGTGAAGCGGCGTTGCGGCACAAGATGTACGCCACCTTCATGGCGAAGCCCCACGCCAAGGAGCCGGGCAGCGCCATGCACATCCACCAAAGCATCGTGGATACCAAGACCCGCAAGAACGTGTTCTCGAATGCCGATGGTTCGCCAACGCCGCTCTTTTTCTCGCACATCGCGGGGATGCAGCGGTATCTGCCTGCCGCCATGGCGCTGCTCGCACCCAACGTGAATTCCTATCGCCGGATCACCCGATTTCAGGTTGCGCCCATCAACGTGCAATGGGGTTACGACAACCGTACGGCCGGGTTGCGCGTGCCGGGTTCCGATCCGCAATCGCGCCGAGTCGAAAATCGACTCTCGGGTGCCGATGCCAACCCGTACCTCGCGAGCGCCGCCTCGCTCGCTTGCGGCTATCTCGGCATGGTCCAGGGACTCACGCCCACCGAGCCCATCACGGGCAGCGCCCACGATCTTCCGTTCTCGCTGCCGCGCAATCTCGATGAAGCCATTCGCCTGCTGCGCGAGTGCGATCCGCTCATCGAGATTCTCGGCGAGAGCTTTGTGTCGGCGTTCTCGCTCGTCAAGCAAGCCGAGCACGAGGTGTTTCTGCAGGTGATCAGCTCCTGGGAGCGGGAGCACCTGCTGCTGAACGTTTGAGGGTTTGCCGTCGTAAGATGTCGGCATGAGCCCGATTCCAGAGCGCAGCACGGCAGAGTGGCAGGCGTTGGATGCCGCCCACTACTTGCATCCTTTCACCGATTCGCGGGCGCTCGCCGCACGCGGCACCCGTGTGATCACGCGGTCCGAGGGCGTCTATCTCTACGACAGTGAAGGCCATCGCATCCTCGACGGGATGTCGGGGCTTTGGTGCGTGGCGCTCGGTTACGGACGGCGGGAATTGGCTGAGGCGGCGTATCGGCAGATGCAGGAGCTGCCGTACTACAACAGCTTTTTCCAGTGCGCGAACAAGCCTGCGATCGAGCTGGCCGCCAAGCTTGCCGAGGTCACGCCACCGCAGTTCAAGCACGTGTTCTTCACGGGATCCGGCAGCGAGGCGAACGACACCTTCGTGCGACTCGCGCGGCGTTACTGGGCGCTGCGCGGCGAACCGGAGCGTCAGGTGATCATCAGCCGCTGGAACGGGTATCACGGCAGCACCATGGCCGGCGCTTCCCTCGGCGGCATGAAAGCGATGCACGCCCAGGGCGGACTGCCCATTCCCGGTGTCGTGCACATCAACCAGCCGTACTGGTTCGAGCGTGGGGGTGATCTCGATCCCGCCGAGTTCGGCCTACAGGCGGCACGAGAGCTCGAGTCCAAAATCATCGAGATCGGTCCCGAGCGCGTGGCGGCCTTCATCGCCGAACCGGTGCAGGGCGCTGGGGGCGTCATCATTCCGCCCGAGACGTATTGGCCTGAGGTTCAGCGCATCCTCGATCGCTACGGCATTCTTTTCGGGTCCGACGAGGTCATCTGCGGATTTGGCCGGACCGGTCGGTGGTTCGGCTGTGAGTACTTCGGCACCCGACCGGATTTCCTGACGCTGGCCAAGGCCATCACCTCGGGATACCAACCCCTCGGGGCACTCATGGTGTCCGATCGCGTGGCCGAGGTTTTCATTGAAAAGGGCGGGGAGTTCGCCCACGGCTATACCTATTCCGGCCACCCGGTTGCTGCGGCAGTCGCGCTCGCGAACCTCGAAATCATGCAAAAAGAGCGGGTGATCGATCGTGTCCGTGACGAGCTGATTCCCTATTGGACAACGCGCTGGCGCGAGCTTGCGGCGCATCCGCTCGTGGGTGAGGCGCGAAGTCTGGGACTCTTCGGCGCGCTCGAACTTGTTCCCCGCAAGCCGTCGCGTGAGTTTTTTCCCGAGCGGGGGACGGTCGGTACCCGCGCGCGGGATATTTCCATCCGAAATGGCCTGGTGATGAGGGCGGTTTGGGACACCCTGATCGTCGCGCCGCCGCTCGTCATCACCCGCAGCGAGATCGACGAGCTCATCACCAAAGCCGGTGCGACGCTGGATCAACTCGAGGCCGAGCTGCGCCGAGATGGGTGGATCACTCGCTGACTTCGAACGACCTCCCGTCCTCGGACGGGCTTTCGCGGGGCGGGGGTCTGCGCTATAACTTCGCTTCCTCCCGCGTGGTGCGGGAGGTTTCCTCTCCCGAAGGAGTCCGACTTAAATGAAACAGGTTTTCAGACTGGCCCTCGTTGCCCTGTCCGTTGCCGCGCTGCTTGCCGCTTGCGGTGGCAAGCCCGAGGAGGCAGCTGAGTCCAAGGTGCTCAACGTCTACAACTGGTCCGACTACATCGACGAAAGCGTCATCGCCGACTTCGAGAAAGAGACGGGCATCGACGTCACCTACGACGTATTCGATTCGAACGAAGTGCTCGAGTCGAAATTGCTCGCAGGCGCCACGGGCTACGACATCGTCGTTCCTTCGGCGAACTTCCTCGAGCGTCAGATCAAGGCGGGGATCTTCCAGACGCTCGACAAGAGCAAGCTGCCGAACCTCGTGAACATGGATCCGGAACTGATGGCGAAGGTGGCGCGGCACGATGCCGACAATGCCCACTCGATCAATTATCTTTGGGGCACGACGGGCATCGGCTTCAACCAGGACAAGATTGCCGAGCGCATGAAGGATGCGCCGACCGACAGCCTCGCGATGTTTTACGATCCGAAGATCGTTTCGAAGTTCAAAGATTGCGGCGTCGCGATCCTCGATTCTCCGACCGAGATCACCGGTACGGTACTCATCTATCTCGGCAAAGACCCGAACAGCGAATCGCCGGAAGACCTGGCTGCGGCCGAGAAGGTTTTGATGGCGGTTCGGCCGTTCATCAAGTACGTGCACTCGTCGAAGTTCATCGACGATCTCGCGAACGGTGAAATCTGCCTGACGATGGCGTGGTCGGGAGATATTTTCCAGGCGCGTGATCGTGCGGCGGAGGCTTCGAACGGCATCAAGATCGACTACAAGATCCCGCGTGAAGGCACCATGATGTTCTTCGACATGTTGGCGATCCCGAAGGACGCCAAGAACGTCGACAACGCCCACGCGTTCATCAACTACCTGATGCGACCTGAAGTCGCTGCCAAGAACACGGACCTCGTCAATTACGCGAGCTTCAATGTGCCCGCGCAAAAATTGATCAAGGCCGAGATTCTCGGAAATTCGGCGATCTATCCGACCGACGAGGTGAAGTCGCGTCTTCAGGTCGATCTCGCCGAGAGCGATGCGTTCACGCAGTCGCTGACGGCGACCTGGACTCGCTTCAAGGCCGGACAATAACCCGCAGGCCGCGCGGAGAGGGGTCTCCGCGCGGCCACGGCATTCTCGGGGTGGGGGCGGGACGTGTCGCAAAAAACGATCGACCGGAGTCACGAGTACGTTCGGATCGAGGGTGTCACCAAACGTTTTGGTGACTTCGTCGCGGTCGATAACGTCTCTCTCAGCATCTTCAAAGGCGAGATTTTTTGTCTGCTCGGCGGCTCAGGCTGCGGCAAGACGACCTTGCTCCGCATGCTCGCCGGTTTCGAGTCTCCAACCTCGGGTCGTCTTCTCATCGACGGACAGGACATGGCGGGCATCCCGCCCTACGACCGCCCGGTCAACATGATGTTCCAGTCATATGCGCTCTTTCCGCATATGACGGTCGAGAAGAATGTGGCTTTCGGTCTCGAGCAAGAGGGCTTGTCGAGGAGCGAGATCGACAAGCGTGTCGGCGAAATGCTCGACATTGTGAAGCTTGGCGATTTTGGCCGCAGGAAACCCCACCAGCTTTCGGGTGGTCAGCGTCAGCGAGTGGCCTTGGCTCGTGCGCTCGTGAAGCGACCCAAGCTGCTCCTTCTCGACGAGCCGCTCGGTGCGCTCGACAAAAAGCTGCGCGAGCATACCCAATTCGAGTTGATCAACCTTCAAGAGCAGCTCGGAGTCACCTTCGTCGTGGTGACGCACGATCAGGAAGAAGCGATGACCCTCGCCACGCGGATCGGCGTGATGAACAAGGGCCAGATCGTTCAAGTGGGGACGCCGACGGACATCTACGAATTTCCGAATTCTCGTTTTGTCGCGGACTTCATCGGTTCGGTCAACATGTTCGATGGGCAACTCGTCGAGGACGAGCCGGGACATGTTCGTATCCGCTGCAATGATCTCGAGGCGACGGTGTTCGTGAGTCACGGGATCAGTGCGCCGCCCGAGGCCAAAGTCTCGGTGGCGATTCGGCCTGAAAAAATTGAGATGTCGCGCTCGGCGCCCTCGGGTCTCGAGAACTGCGCCAAGGGCGTGGTCAAGGAAATCGCCTATATGGGTGATTTGTCCGTTTACCTCGTGCGTCTCGAGTCTGGGCGGATGGTGCGCGTGACCATTCCCAACGTCGAGCGACATGCCGACGAGCGTATCGTCTGGGAAGAGACGGTACATCTCAGCTGGCATCCCTCTAGCCCTGTGGTGTTGACGATCTAAGCCCGTGGACAAGGCCCTCTCCACGCTGCATTCGTTGTTCGGAAAGCGACTCGTGATCGGCGTGCCCTCCGTGTGGCTGCTGCTTTTCTTCGTCGTACCGTTCCTGATCGTCTTCAAGATCTCGTTCTCTTGGATGCAGCCGATCCAGCCCGGCTACGCGCCGTTGTTCGCTTGGGTCGAAGAGACTCAGCGCTTCGTGGCGACGCTGAACCTGTCCAATTACCAGGTGCTATGGCAGGACTCGCTTTACCTCAGTACGTTTCTTTACTCGGTCAAGGTCGCGGCGATTTCGACGGTGTTTTGTCTTCTCGTGGGTTATCCGATGGCCTATGCCATCGCACGGTGCGGGCCAAGCACCCGGAATCTCTTCCTGATGCTGATCATCCTGCCGTTCTGGACGTCGTTCCTGCTGCGCGTCTACGCCTGGGTGGGTCTGCTGAAGACCAACGGCGTGATCAACAACGCCTTGCTTGCGCTCGGCGTCATCGATGAACCGCTGACCCTGCTCTATACCGACTTCGCGGTATACATCGGTATCGTCTATTCCTATTTGCCGTTCATGATTCTTCCGCTGTTCTCCAATCTCGAGAAGCACGATCTCACGCTGCTCGAGGCGGCGTCTGATCTTGGGGCGTCTCCGATGAAGGCATTTTTCAAGGTGACGCTGCCGCTCTCCATGCCCGGAATCGTGGCCGGCTGCTTGCTCGTCTTCATTCCGGCGGTGGGCGAGTTCGTCATTCCCTCGCTGCTCGGCAGGACCGACCAGCTCATGATCGGCACCGTGCTTTCAGCGCAATTTTTCAGCGCAAGAAACTGGCCGGTGGCCAGTGCAGTGGCCATCGTTCTCTTGCTGATGCTGTTATTGCCCATCTTGCTGTTCCAGCGCTACCAGCGACGTGAGCTCGAGGCGGCCAAGCGATGAGGACCGGCGATGAATAATCGGGGCTGGTTCCGCAACGGGATGCTGGGGCTCGGCCTCGCGTTCCTTTACATCCCGATCCTTTCGATGATGGTCTTCTCGTTCAACAATTCGCGCCTCGTCACGGTGTGGGATGCGGAGAACTCGCCGACGCTGCGCTGGTACGTGAGACTTCTCGAGAACGACCAACTTCTCGGCGCCGCTTGGATCAGCGTGCAGATCGCCGCCATGACGGCAACCGGTGCCATGATTCTCGGCACCATTGCGGGTTTGGTGCTTGCGCGTTTCGGGCCGTTTCGCGGTCGGGCGTTGCTCTCTGCCATGACCACTGCGCCGCTCGTGATGCCTGAAGTCATCACGGGTATTGCGATGCTCTTGCTCTTCGTTTCCCTCGAACAACTCATCGGCTGGCCCGAGGGTCGGGGGATGCTCACCATCACCATTGCACACATCACGTTTGCCATGGCCTACGTGACGGTGATCGTTCAGTCGCGTCTGGCGGGATTCGACGACGCGCTTGAAGAGGCGGCGCTCGATCTTGGCGCGAAGCCGGCAACGGTGTTCTTTCGAATCACGTTGCCACTCATCGTGCCGGCACTCGTCTCGGGCTGGCTGCTCGCCTTCACGCTGTCGTGGGACGACGTGGTGATCTCGCAGTTCGTTTCCGGCCCGGGTTCCTCGACGCTACCCATGGAAATTTTCTCTCGAGTACGTCGTGGCGTCAGTCCCGACATCAATGCGCTCGCGACCATCTTGGTGCTGATCGTCGCGACCGGCGTGGTGCTCTCGACGCTGTACATGCGGCACGAGGAAAAACGTCGGTTACGCGAGGAACAGATGGCCCGCAGCGGCAACTGACTCAACGAATGAAAGACGAAACCCGGGTCAACCACCCGCCGGCGATCGAACTGCCGGAGGATAATCATCCGCTCAATCTGCCGATCTTCCAGAACGTCAAATGGGAGACCGAGACCGTGCTCGAGGGCGAGCGGATCGCGCGAGGAGAGCGACCCGGTTTCTTTTACTCTCGTCTATCGAATCCCTCGGTCCGGCAACTCGAGCTCATGCTGGCGCAGTTACAGCGTCGAGACGAGTGCCTGGTCACGGCCTCGGGCGTCAATGCCGTAGCCCAGACGCTCGTCGGGCTCACGCGTGCGGGCGATCACGTGGTGTTCTTCACGGAGGGCTACGGGCCCACGCGTCAGATCATCCGCGGAATGCTGGCGCGTTTCGGAGTCACCCACCGCATGCTCTCCATCGACGATCTGGACGGACTCGAGCGAGAACTCTCGAGCCGCAAAACCCGGCTCGTCTGGTTCGAGAGTCCGACCAATCCGATCAACAAAATCGCCGATATCGATTCGATCACGCGTCTTTCGCGCGCGCACGGCGCGCTGACGGTCATCGACAACACCGCCGCAGGATTTCATCAGCACGGGGAGTTCGACATCGATCTGTTCGTGCACAGCCTGACCAAGTTTGCGACCGGAGCGGGCGACGTCATGGGCGGTGCGGTCATCGCCAGGCGCGAACTCATCGATCGGCTTCGCAGCGATTTCCGTTTGTTCGGTGCGCACCTCGATGCCTTGTCGGCCTCGATCATGGTCAGAGGTTTGAAGACCTACTTCGTCCGTTACCGACAGCAAGCTGCGAACGCGCAAGCCGTCGCCGAGCTCTTGGCGCAGCATCCGGCATGCATGAGTGTTCGATATCCGGGGCTCGACTCGCATCCGAAGGCGGATTTGGCTCGACGACAAATGCGTGATTTCGGCTCGGTGATTTGTTTCGATCTCGTGGCGGGTTATGAAGCGGGTCGGCGCTTCACCGAGGCGCTGCATCTCTTTGCGCGCACTCCGAGCTTTGGCTCCACAGAGTCTCTGGCCATGCCGCCGCAGATGATGCAGCCGAAAGATTTTTCACCGGAAGACCTCGCCGTGTCGGGAATCGGACCGGGCACGGTTCGATTGTCGATCGGACTCGAGGACATCGAGGATCTGAAAGCGGATCTCCTCCAGGCGTTGGAGAAGGCGGGTATATGAAACAGGTCGACACGTTTTTTCGACGGGGTCTGTGGGTTCTCTTCGTATTGCCGCTCGTGCTTGCCGCATGCGGTTCGAAAGAGGAGGCCACGGTCGATGATGATTTTCAGCGCGAACTGCAAACACGGCTCCTCGATGCCAAGCCGGGCGAGGTTATCGAGATCCCGGCGGGACGCTACGCGCTCGATCGCAGCCTCAGTCTGCGGGTGAGCGGCGTCACGATTCGTGGCGCGGGCATGAACGAAACTGTGCTGTCGTTCAAAGGCCAAACAGTCGGCGCGGAAGGCCTGCTCGTGAACGCCAGCGACTTCACGCTCGAGAATCTGGCGATCGAAGATACTCGCGGTGATGCCGTCAAGGTGAATGAGGGAGAGCGGATCACCTTGCGCGGGTTGCGCATCGAGTGGACCGGGGGTCCGAGCACGTCGAACGGGGCCTATGGACTCTATCCGGTCCGCACGCGACACGTACTCATCGAAGACTGTCTGGTCATCGGCGCGTCCGATGCGGGCATTTACGTGGGGCAGTCGGAGGATATCGTCGTGCGCCGCAACACCGCGCGGCTCAACGTCGCCGGAATCGAAATCGAAAACTCGCAGCGCGCGGATGTCTACGACAACACCGCGACCGAAAATACCGGTGGCGTACTGGTATTCAACATGCCGAATCTGCCGAAACGCGGCGAGGGGACGCGTGTGTTCCGCAACAAGATCCACGGCAATAACACGGCCAACTTCGGTGCCGAGGGCACGCCGGTCGCCAGTGTCCCGGCGGGCTCTGGCGTCGTCATCAACTCCAACGATCGAGTCGAGATCTTCGACAATGATTTCGCCGACAACGCCACGGCGCACGTGATCATCTCGAGCTATTTCTCGACGGGCTACATGACTGAAAAAGGGGTGGCCGAGATCTTCGATCCGTACCCCGAGGCCATCCATGTCCACGGTAACCGTTACTCCGGCGGCGGCGACACCCCCGATGGGCTCGACCTGAAGGCGTTGAAACTCGCAGTCTTCGGTCTCGGTGGCCGATTCCCGCCGGTAGTGTGGGATGGCTATGTCGACTCAAAGAAAACACGAGGCGGCACGCTGCCCGCGGACCTTGCGATTTGCGTGCGAGATGCGGGGCCGGTGCTGAATGCTGACGGACCCGGAAAGTACCGTAATCCTCGCGTCTCGTCGGCCGAGTACGACTGTGCACTCGCGCCGCTGCCGGCGGTGGAGCTCGCGTTGTGACACGCGTAGCGGTCTTGAGTGCGACGAGATCGATCGTGCTCATGATCGTGCTCGCAGTGAGCGCCGGCTGTTCGCGAGGCCCGGCGGGTCCCGTGTTTCACGAGACGACCGACCCCGAGACGCTGGTCGAGTGGGGAGTGCTCGGCATCGAATCCGGGCGACTCGTGCCTCACGAGTCGGTCATCGATTACGAACTCAACACGCCGCTCTTCAGCGACTACGCACACAAGCTCCGTACGGTTTGGATGCCTGAGGGTACTCGGGCGAGCCATGTGTCCGAGGGGGCCTTCGAGTTCCCGGTGGGAACCATCGTCACCAAGACTTTTTACTACCCGCTCGCGTCGGAGGGCGATTCCTCGCAAGTGCTTCGAACGGCGGAGGCGCGGGGGCTCGAGCGTGGCGGTCGACTCGTGCTCGATCAGGTTCGTCTGATCGAGACGCGGGTGATGGTGCGTCGTGCCTCGGGGTGGGCGGCCTCGACATATGTCTGGGACGCCGCGCAACGCGAGGCGCGACTCGAGCGGGCGGGTACGGTGCGCGAGCTCACGCTCGTGAGCGAGGGCGAGTCAGGCCGCAGTCGAGTCGATTTCGATTACGTCGTGCCGGACGTCAACCAATGCGCCGGGTGTCATGCCACCGACGTCAAGCGCGGCAGCTTGTCGCCGATCGGTCTCAAGGCCCGTCATCTCAATCGCGAGCATGATTACGGCGAGGCGATAGGACGCGCGAATCAACTCGAGCACTGGGTGAGTACCGGACGTCTTTCGGCGCCAGGAGAGCGCACGGGCAGCGCGCTTGCGCTTCCGCGGGCCGCGGTCTGGGATGACACCCAGGCGCCGCTCGAGGCGCGTGCGCGGGCTTACCTCGACATCAACTGTGGGCACTGCCACAACCGCTTGGGGCCTGCAGACACCTCAGGCTTGTCCTTGGACGCTGCCGAGACCTCGCCGGTCGCGCTCGGGGTCTGCAAATCGCCGATTGCCGCCGGGCGGGGGACCGGGAATCGTCGATTCGGTCTCGTGCCAGGAGCGCCCGACGAGTCGATCACGGTCTATCGCATGGCCTCGACCGATCCGGGCGCCATGATGCCCGAGCTTGGGCGAGCCCTGGCGCATGAGGAAGGGGTGGAGTTGATTCGGCGCTGGATCGCCGAATGGCCGGACGCCCGCGGCTGTGATCAGGTGACGTCGAACTCGGCGCGCCACTCGGCGAGCGCAGCCCGGTTGTCGAGATCCCAGGGGTGAAAGCCCGGTCGGTACCAAGCGAAATAACTGCGCCAGCCCTGCCGGAAGATACCCGGGTCGCGCCAAAGAAATCGTGACACGGCCTGGCGGGCCTCGGCTTCGCTATAACCGTCGGCTTGCAGCAGGCAGGTGGCGTGGCTGGCGATGTTCCGGGTGAAATTGAAGGTGATGTACACCATGGACCAGCAACGCAGCAGATAACGCTTGAGCGGCGACCAATGCCGAGTCGCCTCGAGAAAGACGTCGAAGGCTACGGCCTTGTGTTCGGTCTCTTCGAGCGCATGCCAGCGCCAAAGGCGCGCGATCTCGGGATCGGCGTTCGCGAACAAGCCCCGGTTCTGCATGTGCATGTCGGCCATCATGGCCGTGAAATGCTCGAGCGCGATGGTCGACAGCAGCATCGCATAAGGACCCTTCGATCGGTTGAACGCGATGCGGGATCGAATACGTCCGAGGATTTCGTCCACCGGATACTTCTCGCGATCGATGATGGAGTTCATGGCGTGGTGCTCGCGCGAGTGCATGGCCTCCTGAGCGAGAAACTGCCGGACATCGTCTGCGAGTGCACCGGTCACTTTGCCGCGAAAATGTCTGACGGCATCCATGAACAGCTTCTCGCCATCGGGAAACGTGAGCGACAGCGCATTGAGGACGGCGGTCCCGACCGGATCGCCTCCGAGCCAGTAACGGCCACGGGCCGACTCCATCGAAAAATGGATGTCCCGAGGTTTGACTTCGACGTGATCCAAGGCCGGCATGGCCTGATCCTAACGCTGTGTGGGTCGGCCTGCCAATGAATCAGGACGAACTTGGTGCGCTGACCGACTGCCCGAGGCGCCGTGGCCGGTAGGGCAGGATCTCTAGGATGACCCCTTCTTTAACGCGTTGCTGGATGCCGCGCCAGAAATCCGCCTCGAGCAGATCGCCGTGGGTGCGTCGGAAAAGTTCGCGCTGCGCGTCGCTGAACGCGAGGAAGTTCAGGAACGTCTCGGGGAACACGTCGTTGTCGGCGACATAGAACCAGGTCTCACCGCGCATCTCGTCCTCGTCGTTGTCGGCTTGAGGCATTTCGCGGAACCGGCAGTCGGTGACCTGACAAAGTTCGTCATAGTCGTAGAAGATCACCCGACCGTGGCGAGTCACGCCGAAATTTTTGAGCAGCAGATCGCCGGCAAAGATGTTCGAGAGGGCGAGATCTCGGATCGCCTGACCGTAGTCGACCACCGCCTTGTCGGCTTCTTCCGACGGGGCCTCTCGTAGGTAGAGATTGAGCGGCACCATGCGTCGCTCGATGTACATGTGGTCGAAAACGAGATCGTCGCCCTCGACATGCACGGTCTCCCCGGTTTCGGCGAGCAGCTCCTCGATCAGCTCCGCCGTGAAGCGCGCCTTCGGCAGTCGTACACGCTTGAACTCCTGAGCGTCGACGAGGCGGCCCGCGCGGTCATGACGAAAGACGAACTTGTACTTGTCGATCACGTCTTGCCGCAGCACGGTTTTCACGGGCGGGAAACGGTCGCGAATCAGTTTGAACACGACATCGAGCGAGGGCAGGGTGAAGCAAATCATCACGAGGCCCCGTTCACCCGCCGCATGCGCGAACAAATCGTCGGACTGCTGCAGGTGTCGAGCGAGCTCCCGATAGCGCTCTGCTTTGCCTTGGCGCGCACGTCCGAGAACCGTGAACAGCTCCGACAACGGTTTTTTCGGCAGCAGATGACGCAAGAAGACGACGGCTTCGACCACGCGCTCGAGATCGGCATGGAAGTAGGAGCGTGTGAATCCGAAGACGATACTGAGTTCGTCTTCATCGAGCATCACGGCATCGATGAAGAGACCGCGGTCGGTGTTGTTGAGTGCGAGCGAAAGTGGCAGCCGCAGTCCGTCCGCCACAAGCTGGCCCACGATATAAGCTCGAGTGCTCTGGAAGAAAAGCGGCTTCAGGATCTCGATATGCTGCAGCGCGTCATCGATATCGACGCCTGCTGGAAGGTGGCGCCGCACTTGCTTGCCGATTTCGAGCGTGACGGTACGCACGCTTTTTTCGAAATCGATCCACGGACTGCGAAGTCGGATATCGCCGAGCAGATCCTCGATGACGAGCTCGAGGCTGCCACGGTTCCGGTAGAGCTCGGTTTCGGCGTTATCGCCGGCGCCCTCGAGAGGGTCGAGATCGACACCCACGAACTCTATGTCCGTCGCGACGCCCACTGTACCAAACACGCGACGAGAGACCGAACTGAAAAAGGTTCGCGCGAACGCGGCATCGGGCAGTCCTGCCGTGCGCGCATGAAATCGATCGCGCATCGCCGACCACAGCTGACGATCGAGCGCGACATCGCCGAGTTCTTGTCTGGCGTTTGCGACGGTGAGATTCACCCACCGATCGTAGAGCTCGATGCGTTCGACGGCATCTTGCTGGCTTCCCTGCCAATCGCGCTCGTCGAACCGCGTGGGCGCTCGCCGCGTGATGTCGCGGAACTCACGGTTGTAGGCCGCGAAGGCCGCGGCGATCCGCCGAGATCCTTCTTCGATCAGGTTCTCGGCGGTCACCGCGCCGACCTCAAAGATTCGAGATCATTGCGTCCGCGAACTCGCTGCATTTGACTTCCTTCGCGCCATCCATGAGGCGTGCGAAGTCATAGGTCACGGTTTTCTGGCCGATGGTGCGGTCCATGGCGGTGATGACGGCATCGGCCGCCTCGGTCCAGCCCATGTAGCGCAGCATCATCTCGCCCGAGAGCAGTACCGAGCCCGGGTTGACCTTGTCGAGGTTGGCGTACTTCGGCGCGGTGCCGTGCGTGGCCTCGAACACGGCGTGACCCGTGACGTAGTTGATGTTCGCACCCGGTGCAATGCCGATGCCTCCGACCTGTGCGGCAAGGGCGTCGGAGAGATAGTCACCGTTGAGGTTGCAGGTTGAGAGCACGTCGAACTCGTCGGGACGCGTGAGCACCTGCTGCAGCGTGATGTCGGCGATGGCATCTTTGATGATGACCTTGCCGTCTTTCTTCGCGGCATCCATCTCCGCGTTCGCCGCCTTCTCGCCTTTCTCGGCTTTGGTGCGCTCCCATTGTTCCCAACCGTAGGTCTGGCCCGGGAACTCGCGCTCGGCGAGTGCATAGGACCAGTTGCGGAACGCGCCTTCGGTGAACTTCTGGATGTTGCCCTTGTGGACGATGGTCACGCTCTTGCGCTTGTTGACGATGGCGTACTCGACGGCCGCACGGAAGAGGCGCTCGGTACCTTCGAGCGACACGGGCTTGATGCCGATGCCCGAGGTCTCCGGGAAGCGGATCTTCGCGTAGGCCTTCGGGAAGTTCGCCTTGAAGAGTTCCTTGAATTTTTTGTTCTCTTCGGAGCCGAGTTCGAACTCGATGCCGGCGTAGATGTCCTCCGTGTTCTCGCGGAAGATCACCATGTCGACTTTCTCGGGCGCCTTCACAGGCGAGGGCACACCCTTGAACCAACGAACGGGGCGCAGACAAACGTAAAGGTCGAGCAGCTGACGCAGCGCCACGTTGAGCGAGCGGATACCGCCGCCGACGGGCGTGGTGAGCGGGCCCTTGATCGACACGAGGTACTCGCGACACGCCGCGACGGTTTCGTCGGGCAACCAGGTGTTGAACAGCTTGTTCGACTTCTCGCCGGCATAGACCTCGAGCCAGTGGATCTTGCGCTGTCCGCCGTAAGCCTTGGCGACGGCGGCGTCGATGACTCGGACGCTGGCGCGCCAGATATCGGGCCCCGTACCGTCACCCTCGATGAACGGGATGATCGGGTTGTTCGGGACGACGAGCTTGCCGTCCTGGATGGTGATCTTCGCGCCCCCGGCCGGTGGCGTGAGGGTGACTTTGGAAGCCGTGGTCATGTGCTGTGAACTCCTTCTGAAACGCCCGGCGATTTTTCGAAACCCCCGCCGTTGCGAGCGCGAATTCTACCATGGGGCTCGGGGCCGGCCCGTCCATGCGGCGGCTCCGATAGAATCCGGCAGATGAGCGACCCCTTGACATCAACGCCGCTGGCGGACGGTTTTCGCATGCCTGCGGAATTCGAGCCGCATCGGGGCTGCTGGATGCTCTGGCCAACTCGGCCGGACAACTGGCGCGATCACGCCGCTCCGGCACAACGCGCTTTCGCGGCGGTGGCACACGCCATCGCTCGATTCGAGCCGGTCTCGGTGGGCGTCTCGAATGCGCATTTCGATGAGGCGCGGCGTTTGCTCGAGCCGCGTATTCGGATCGTTCGACTCGAGAGCGATGACGCCTGGATGCGGGATGTGGGGCCGACCTGCCTCGTTGGACCCGAAGGCGAGGTTCGAGGTGTCGACTGGCACTTCAACGCCTGGGGTGGGCTCGATGGTGGTCTGTATTTCCCGTGGGATCGCGACGAGCTCGTGGCGCGTCGGGTTTTGACCTTCGAGGGCTTGGATCGTTATCGCGCACCCATCGTGTGCGAAGGCGGTGCGATCCACTCCGACGGCGAGGGCACGCTGCTCGTGACGGAAGAGTGTCTGCTCAATCGTAATCGCAACCCGAGTCTGGGTCGTCGTCAAATCGAAACTTTGCTGCAGGCCTATACGGGAACCACGCAGATCATTTGGCTCGGTCGCGGAGTGTTCAACGACGAGACGGACGGACACGTCGACAACCTGGCCTGCTTTGTCGCGCCGGGTGAGGTGGCGCTGCTATGGAGCGACGATCGTCGCGATCCGCAAACCGCAATTTCGCGCGACGCGTTCGCGCGGCTGAGCGATGCACGCGATGCTCGGGGTCGACGATTGAAGATCCACAAAATTCCGATGCCGGGGCCGCTCGAGATGACCGACGTCGAGGCCTCGGGCCTCATGCCTCGGCCGGGCACCAAATCTCGCAGGGGAGGTGAGCGTCTCGCGGCGAGCTACGTCAATTTTTATATCGCCAACGGCGGCGTGATCGTGCCGATGCTCGATCGACGACTCGATGCGAAGGTGATCGCACAGATTCAGGGTGTTTTTCCGGCTCGCCGCGTCGTCGGAGTTGCTGCGCGAGAGATTTTATTGGGGGGTGGCAATATTCATTGCATCACCCAGCAGATTCCACGTGGGCGTCAGCGCGAACGCCAGTCTGCCCCGAGATAAACGCTGCGTCGTCTCGCCGGGAAGTAACGCCAATCCCCTTGAGCGAAATCGGCTCGATCGGCGAGCAAGCGATCGGCGAGGTTGTCGACTTCGAGCGTCAGCGCGAACTCCGGTGTCCACTGCCACTTTCCCCGAAGGCCGAGTACCGTCTGTGCGGGATGCTTTCGAGCATTGGCTGCATCGGCGAAGTACGCGCCCATGCGGCGCAGGTCGACCTCGACACCTAAACGAGTGTACGGCTGCGCGCTCAGCGCAAGACGATGGATGTGTCGCGGCGCCGTGTCGATGTCGAGGCCGGCAGTGATCGTTTCGCCGCCCTCGATGGCCCGAGAAAAATCGTAACGATGGCGCGCGAAGGTTCCGCCGAGATCGACGCGCAAACCGGGCAGTGCTCGCCAGCCGAGTTCGTATTCGACTCCCTCGTGACGTGTCCGACCGCCGATGACGTTGAAGCCGTTCGCATCACGGAGGATGACGTCGCTCTTTCGCGCGCGGAAGAGCGCGAGATTGCCGCGCAGCGCAGGTGCCGCGCCCCCGCCGAATGCGAAACGCCAACCGAGCTCGGCACTGCGCATGCGCTCGGCATCGAGATCGGCGACGGATTGATTTCGTTGAAGTCGATAAAGCTCGGTGATTTCTGGCGGACGAAAGCCTTCCCCGAGGACGGCGTAGACGTGCTGCGTCTCGCTCAGGTGGCGGATGACCTCGATGCGCGGCGTCAGTCGCGAGAATCGGTCGTTGCGATCCGCCGGGCGACTGTAGAGGCATCCGCCAGGGCACGGCGTGCCGTCTTCGGCGGTGTTGCCGTCGCGCATAAGGTTGTCATACGAGTACGCGATGTAGTCCGCCCGGACTGCCGCGCGCCAGAGCCAGTCGGTGCTGCGATGTTCGATGGAGGCATTGCCGCCGACCGAGGCCACCTCGACCCCGTAGTCGTAATGCCGCCCTGCGGGTCGTATCGAGCGCGCGAAGGCGCTGCCCTCGAGAGTCGGTCCGTCCTGGATCTCGAGCAGTGAGGTATCGGCCCACTCGGCATCGAGACCCGCGCGCCACGACCAGCCTTCGAGTGCGAGGGGGCGGCTCCGCGCGAAACCGATCGCGGCACTCGTTTGCGAGTTTTTCTCGAGAGGCTTGCCGAGCAAGAAATGCTGCAGGAAGGTCATGGACGAGTGCCGAAGGATCAGTCGCGCTTCATCGTCGCAGCCCGCGCAGTCGCTGCGCATCCAGACCGTCGACATTCGAAGACTATCGGCGTCTCGGAAGGCCTCGGGGTTGGGGTTCGAGCGGCGGAGGACGGAATCTCGATACGCATCGAGTCCTCTGATGAACCCTGCGGTGTCTTGGTCGAGCCGTGTCGCGGCGGCGCGCCATCGCAGATCGCCCCCCGCGAACTCTCGATCGTGAAAGAGATTGAGCTTCAGTTCGGTGACTTCGGAGTCTTCCCGAAACCCGCCGTCGTGACGGATGAGCCCCTGCAGCGCTTGGCGCCCATCGCCGAGTGCAACGCCGAGCGATCTGAAATCGTCGGCACCCAGAACGGTGGTGAGTCGCAGGCCCGAGAGATCTGCCGCCGAGGGCGTCAGCACGTTGATCACGCCATGGACGGCGTTGGCGCCGTGCACGACGCTACCGGGCCCGCGCAGGACTTCGACCGCCGCAGCTTGGGCCGTGTTGGTTTCGAACAGTTCGTTGACGTTGCAAAAGCCGGTAGGTCGTAGCGGAAAACCATCCTCGAGGAAGAGGAAGGCCCCGCAGGCGCCTGCGCCCGTGAGCACGGGAGAGCGGATCGCCAGCAGACTCTCTTGGCCGCTACCGCGTTGCAAAAAGACTCCGGGGACGCGGTTGAGGCTCTCGGCGTGATGGGCGAGATCGAGCCGCCCGAGTTCACCGGGCGTGAGACGCGAGACGCTGGCCGCGACATCGACGAGGCGCTCCTCGCGGCGCCGCGCAGTGACCACCACCTCCTCGAGCGAGGCGGCGGACGCGGGTAGCAGGGCCATCAAGGCAAGTTCGAGCATGGGTGCATTATCGCTTGGTATCCTTGCGGTCGTGCGTTTGACCTCCGTACTGCTGCTGGCGTTCACGCTCCTGGCCTCCACGGCCGAGGCGGCGGGCGAGCGTCCGCGTGTCGGGCTGGTGCTCTCGGGGGGTGGAGCGCGTGGGGCAGCCCATGTCGGGGTACTCAAAGTCCTGGAGGCCGAGCGCATCCCCATCGATGCCGTGGCAGGTACCAGCATGGGGGCTGTCGTGGGCGGTCTCTACGCGAGCGGTCTCAGCGCAGCCGAAATTGCCGCCTTCGTCGAGTCTCCAGAGTGGCGTCAGGCCTTCCAGGAACCGGGTCCCCGTGATCGACTCAGCTTCCGACGCAAGAGTGAGGATCAAAATTTTCTGGTCGATTTTCCGCTCGGCCTGAAAGGCGGAACGTTCCGACTGCCGAAAGGGCTGGTTTCGGGTCAGCGTCTCTCCCAAGCGCTGCGTCGCATCACCCTGCCGGTGGCGAGAATCGAGCAGTTCGATGCACTGCCGACACGGTTCAGGGCGGTCGCCACCGATCTCGAGACAGGCGAGGCGATCGACCTCAAGCAAGGCGATATCGTCACGGCCATGCGGGCGAGTCTCGCCGCGCCGGGTGTCTTTGCCCCGGTGGAACTGGACGGTCGCCTGCTCGTCGACGGTGGACTCGCCAATAATTTGCCCGTGGAGCTCGCGCGTCGCATGGACGTCGACGTGCTCATCGTCGTCGATGTGGGGTTTCCGCTGCGCAAGCGCGACACGCTCGATTCCGTGGCGACCATCTCCAATCAGATGCTGTCGATCCTCATCCGACGCGGGAGCGATGCCCAACGGCAGTTGCTGCAGCCGACGGATATTTTGTTGACCCCTGAGCTCGGCGAGGCCTCGAGTTTCGATTTCGACATTCTTTCGCGGGCAGTCGAGCTCGGTGAAGCCTCGGCGCGTGCCGCGAGCGATCGGCTGGCCGGGTTGCGACTCAGCGAAGACGATTACTCGCGCTACCTCGCGACACGTGATGCCGTCAGGGGCGGTGCGCCGCGCGTGCAGGATGTTCGGGTAGCGGCGGACTCGCTCCGCTACGAACGGTTGCTGCGTGCGGGTGTCGTCGATCTGTCGAGCGCAGAGGCGCTCGATGAGGGTCTTACCACCTTGTTCGGCCGCGGTAATTTCGAAAGTGTCGATTATCGACTGCGCGACGGAGCTCAAGGTGATCTGCTCGAGCTCAGTGCCCGTCGAAATTCATGGGGTCCGAACTACATGCGCTTCGGGCTCAACCTCGAAGACGACTTCAACGGCAACTCCAGCTACAACGCCGCCGCACGTATCGTGCTCGCCGACATCGGCCCGCTCGCAGCCGAGTGGGTATGGGACTTTCAGGTCGGTTCGGAGCCGAAGGTCACCACGGAATTCCATATCCCGCTTGGCGATTCGGTCCGATGGTTCGTGATGCCGCAGGCGAGGTTCGATCTTCGCAACGTGCCGCTCATCGAGGAGGGCGTTCGACGAGCCGAATATCGTCTGCGTACGACCGAGTACGGAATCGACATCGGCCGCGAGTTGTCGAATTGGGGCGAGATTCGTGCCGGTGTCCGACGTGCCTCGGGTCAGGCTCGGCTGCGTATCGGGGACGATGATGCGCCGGCTGTCGAAGATTTCGATTTGCGAGAGTTTTACGGACGGTTTTCCTACGACGTGCTCGACAACCGGAATTTCCCGCGCCGTGGACAATATTTAGTGGCGGAGTGGCGCGCCGAGACGCCGAGCCTGGGCTCGGATCGCAGGGCCGATCTCGTGTCGGTCGACTGGCTCGCGGCGCGCTCGAGTGGACGGCACACGGGCGTGTTGTGGACGTCTTTCGGCACCAACATCAATTCCAATCCCGACACCGTTCGGTCCCTCTTTCCCGTGGGCGGATTTCTCAATCTTTCGGGCTTGGCGCCCGATTCTTTGAGCGGCCGACACTATGCCCTGGCCCGTCTGTTGTATTACCGGCAGATCGGGCGTGGAGGGGAGGGGTTTTTGAACGTACCGGCCTACGCGGGCTTATCTTTGGAGGCCGGTAACATATGGGACCGCCGCAGCGATATCAGCTTCGGCTCTTCGCTCACCCACGGCAGCGTCTTCGTGGGGCTCGACACGCTGCTCGGCCCCGTCTACCTCGGCACCGGTTTCGGCGAGGGTGGCGAGAACACCTTCTACCTGTTCCTTGGCCGAACGTTCTGAGTGACGGTCGCGCTGAACTAGGGGCGTCGCTGATGGGCGAAGCTCACGACTTTTTCGTAGACGTGTGCAGGACGATCGCCCGGTCGCGAGTACTCGTGCTTGCGACTCATCTCGGCGAGTGCGGCGTCACGTTCTTCGGCGGTGGTGAACCAGTGGGTGCGGCTCCAGTCTGCACCGAGTAGCGCTCGGAAGGGGTCGCCCGGTTTGAGGGACACGCGTAACCCGTAGGCTTTGGGTGTCTCGTTCGGGTCTCGTCGAAGATTGTGCGGGTGGCAGGCAGTCATGAGTGCAAAGGTTACGCAGCGGCTCGCCCGAGAACAACCCGCCGCTTGAAGAGGCGGCGGTCGACCCCCAGAATTACACTCATGTCACTGTTCCGTCGCAAAACCGAAGTCATCAGCGCCGCCGAAGCGCTGCCCGGGCGCACTGCGCCCTTGTCCGTACCCGCGAAGCATTTCGTGAATGGCGCGCCGCTGAAGCCGCCGTTTCCGACCGGCACCGCCGAAGCGGTGTTCGGGATGGGCTGCTTCTGGGGTGCCGAGCGGCTCTTCTGGAAAATTCCGGGTGTCGTGTCGACCTCGGTCGGCTACGCGGGCGGCTATACCCCGAATCCCACCTACGAAGAGGTTTGCAGTGGCCTCACCGGACACACCGAAGTGGTGCGGGTGATTTTCGACCCGGCCAAAGTGTCCTACGGGGAGTTGTTGCGTGCGTTCTGGGAGCGGCACGATCCGACGCAAGGCATGCGCCAAGGTAACGACATCGGCACGCAATACCGTTCGGCGATCTACTGCACGAGCGACGCCCAGCTCGCGGAGGCCAAGGCGAGCCGCGATCGTTATCAGGCGAGTCTCGCTGGCGGTGGCTATGGGGGCATCACCACTGAAATCGTTGCTGCGCCCGAATTCTTTTATGCCGAGGACTACCATCAGCAGTACCTCGCGAAAAATCCGGACGGTTATTGCGGTCTTGGCGGGACCGGCGTGTCCTGCGTGATCTAGCCGTTCGTGATCTGGGCTGCTGCGCGCAGCGACAGTCGCAAGATCTCCACCGCGTGGCGCACCTCGTCTTGCGTCGAGATGAAAGGTGGCGCCAGCGCAATCGTCTCGCCCGTGAAGCGAGGCAGCAAACCGCGAGACAAGGCCTGTTCGAATACCTGAAACGCCCGCAAGGCGGGTTTTCCGGGGATCGGCGTCACGTCGACCGCAGCGGCAAGACCGAGATTGCGGATATCGGCGACGAGCGGCTCACCGCGCAAAGAGTGGATCGCCTCTTCGAGCACGGGCGCGAGTGTCGCAGCACGATCGATCAATTTGCTTTCCAGCAGTTCATCGAGCGTGGCGTGAGCGGCGGCTACGCCGAGCGGATGCGCCGAATACGTATAGCCGTGGAAGAACTCGATCAAATGCTCGGGCCCGCTCATGAACGCGTCGTAAATCGCCTCTGAGGCGATCACGCCACCCAGCGGCACGGCGGCGTTGTTGACGGCTTTGGCGAAGGTGATGAGATCGGGTTTGACGCCAAAGAAATCCGCTGCGAAGGGCGTGCCGAGTCGACCGAAGCCCGTGATCACTTCGTCGAATATGAGAAGAATGCCGTGGCGTGTGCAGATCTCGCGCAGTCGTTGCAGATAGCCTCGCGGCGGGACGATGACGCCAGTCGAGCCTTGCATGGGCTCGACGATGACCGCAGCGATGTTGCTGGCATCGTGCAGAACCACGAGGCGTTCGAGTTCGTCGGCGAGGTGAGTGCCCCACTCGGGTTGACCGCGCGAATAACCCATATGCGTCGGATCGAACGTGTGGGGGAGATGATCGACGCCCGGGATCATGAGCGGGGCGAACATCTTCCGGTTGGCAGCGATGCCACCGACGGAGATGCCACCCATTCCGACGCCGTGATAGCCACGCTCGCGCCCGATGATGCGGGTTCGCGAGCTTTCACCACGAGCGCGGTGATAGGCGACGGCGATCTTGAGTGCCGTGTCGACTGCTTCCGAGCCCGAGTTCACGAAGAACACGCGATCGTTCGGGCGACCTGCGAAACGGGCGATGCGTTCGGCGAGCGAGAAGGCCGCCGGATGCCCCATCTGAAAACTCGGGCTGAAGTCGAGCGTCGCGACTTGGCGCTGCACGGCCTCGACGACGCGATCGGGTGAATGCCCGAGCGGACAACACCAGAGGCCCGACAGGCCATCGAATACGCGTCTGCCGTCGGTCAGTGTGTAGTAGGCGCCCTTGCCCGAGGCGATGAGTCGCGGATGAGCCTTGAAGTGGCGGTTGTGTGTGAAGGGCATCCACCACGCGCGCAGCGCGGGCTCGCCGAGGCCCGCTGTCGGATCGTGCGTCATCCGCGCATCACGGCCGCGAGGCCCGTGGCGACATGCTCGACGTTCGCCGGACTCACGCCCGCGATGTTGATGCGACCGTCGGGCGCCATGTAGATGTGCAAGGCTTCACGCGCCGTCACGACCTGCTCGGCGGTCAGCGGCAGACGCGAAAACATGCCGCGCTGCGTTTTGATCCAGCCGAAGTCGCGTTGGGTCGCCTCGGTGAGCCGGTCGGCGAGCAAGGTGCGCAAAGAATTGATGCGATTTGCCATGTGACGCAGTTCGGTCATCCAGTCCTGTCGCAGTTCGGGTTGCGACAACACGCGATCGACGATCGCGGCGCCGTGATCGGGCGGCATCGACCAAAGCGTGCGGGCGAGGCGACCGAGCTGGCCCGAGACGATGGAGGCGGGCTCGCTACCCGCCGAAAGCACGGCCAACATGCCCGTCCGCTCACGATAGAGTCCGAAATTCTTTGAGCAGGAAACGGCGACGAGCAACTCGGGGACGGCTTTGGCGACGAGCCGAATCGATGCCGCGTCACGGTCGAGGTCTTCCCCGAGGCCGTGATACGCCATGTCGATAAAGGGAACGAGCCGACGTCGTGCGAGCACATCGGCCACGACAGCCCACTGTGAGGCATCGAGATCCTGACCGGTCGGGTTGTGACAGCAGGCGTGCAGCAGCACGATGGATCCTGCAGGCAGTGCGTCGAAGTAGTCGATCATCCGATCGAATGCGAGCGTGTTATGCGTCGCGTCGTAATACGGATATCGCTCGAGGCGTAGCCCTGCATTGCCGAGCAGCGGTACGTGGTTCGCCCAAGTCGGATCGCTGACGTGGATGCTCGAGCCGGGTCGAGCGGCGAGCAGTAGTTCGGCGCCGAGTCGAAGCGCGCCACTGCCGCCCGGCGCTTGCGCGAGCGAGAGATCACCCTTGCGACCGACGAGGTCACTTCCGAAGGTGAGGGTGGCCACTTGGCTGTTGAAGCCCGGGTTGCCGATCGGCGAGAGGTAGGTCTTGGTGGTTTGAGCGGCGAGCATCTCCTGCTCGGCACGCTTCACGGCGCGCGGAATCGGCGTCTTGCCTGATTCGTCTTTGTAGACCCCTACGCCAAGGTCCACTTTTTCCGGTGAGTCGTCTTTCTGGAAGGCGGCGGAGACGCCGAGGATCGGATCGGGCGGGACGCGAGTGAGAGTCTCGAGCATGACGGGCCTGCGCAGCGTGGGTACCGCCGCATTATCGCAGCCCGCGTCAGCCCGCGCGACCTCCGGGTGGTTGAAAGGTCGGGAAGAAAAGTTTGCGGAATGTCAGACGGAGCGTGCGGCCTTGCGGATCGAGCAGATCGGGCTGGTAGATTACGGGCACGTTACCTTCCCGCGCCTTGACGGACTGTCGCTCGTTGAACAGATTGCCGACGACCAAACTGACGCGAGCCCCGCGCAGGAAGGGGTAGTCCCTTGCCCATGGCTGCAGGCCGAGATCGGCGAATACCCGCAGGTTGACGGTGGTGAGCGAGGCGAACTCGAGATCGCCCCGCTGCGAGGCCGCGGACCCTGCAACGTGACTGCTGCTGCGCCAGGTGGTCGTAAGGCGTCCACCGAAGCCGTCACGATTCGCGCCGACGGCCGCTTCGAGCTCATGACGCGCGGCGGCTGCGGTATCGAAAAGCGAGTCGCCATCGAGCAGATCGAGCACCGGCAACCCGGGCGCAAGCGCGATCTCGTCCTCCAAGCGCTTGGTGTAGGTGAGCGAGAACTGCGCGCTACCGCGACGCGCGAACGCGAGAAAGCGTTCGCCAATCTGCGCCATTCGGGCACGTCGAGCCGCTTCGTCTTCGGCCGCGGCCGGCGGCGCGCCCGACGCCGATCCCGACGCCGATCCCGGCATTGCTCCCGGTAGCGACGCAGGGCGTCCCTCCGTGTTTCGCGGACCGCCTCCGTTGCCTCGTTGGGGGAACGGCGCCTCAGGCTGCGGACCCCAAGGCCGGCTGAGATTCAGCGTGACACGCAGTTCTTCTCGATCTCGCCCCGCGAGGTTGACCGCGCGTGCATCGAGCGTGGTGAGTCGGCCCGAGACATCACGCTGGAAGCGTGTGGGGAACGCGCGCTCGAGGTCGGGTGTGGCGAGAGGGAGTCCGGAGATGATGTTGCGCGAGCGCGTTCGGACGTAATCGGCGTTGACGTCGAAGTCGACTTCCTCGAAGGGGCGAGAACCGACGCCGATCTTGAAGACTTTTCGTCGATCGGGTGTGAGCGCTGGATTTCCACCCGTGATGCGCGTGACGTCGACGGTTTCGTTGCGAGTGGTATCGAACACCCGCGAGAACGGGGTCGAAATGACGGCGCCACCCAGTTGCTGCATGGAGGGCGCACCTTCTTCGTCGGTCAATGAAAAGATCACTCGGAGCGTGCGCGCCTTCGACCAGTTGAGTCCGTAGCCGAGCGTGCGCAGCGCGCCCACATCGGAAACATCTTCGATCGCGTAGTTGAAGTTCGCGCCGAGTGCGCCGAGAGCGGCTTGTTCGGCTTCGCCTCGCCAGAGTGGCAAGTCGAAGTTGAGTTGCGCGTCTTGGCTGCTACGCGAGAGATCGGTGATGAGGTCGGTGCCGACTCGCCGAGAGACGCTGTCGATGCTGCGGGTGCTTGCGCCCGCCTTCAGGGTGACGCTCAACGGCCCGGCCGGAAGATCGAGCGGCGTGCCGTTGGCAACAAGATCGATGTCGAGGGAGTCGTTGCGGGAGCGCCCTGCAAAGGTTTCACCGCTCGTCTCGGTCGTCGAATCGCTGCGCTCGGCCGTGAGGTTGGACGACCATCTCCAGCCCGAACTCGTTCCTTGAAGGAGCCCACTCAGTCGCGCTTCGCGAGAGTCGATGTCGCGGCGGAGCGGAACGGCGCCCGCGGGCGAGGGTCGAAGTCCGAGCAGCGACTGTTGACGCGTGTCATCGAAGGTTCCGTTGATCGTGAACGATGATCCTTCGGAAAAGGGCTTCGCGAGTACCGCATTGGCCGTCAACTGATCGACGGTGGGGGCCAGCGAGCGGAAGGCGGCGTCCGCATTGGGCTCGCCACTGTTGCCCACGATGCGACGTTCGCTTTCGAGAAGGCCCTCTTCACGCCGCGCCTTCAAATCGAATTGAAGTCGGTCGTCTCGTCGGATGCGCAGCCAATTACCGCCGAGATCGGCACCTTCGCGACCGCCGTCGGTCGTGCCCCGGGCGCCCACTTCGGTCGTGAAGGCCTGAAACCGTGACCGCAACACGAAGTTGATGACGCGCTGGTCGGCGCGATAGCCGTATTTGAGTGCGACCTCCTCGGGAAGGATATCGGTCCGCAGAATCGCTTCGGTCGGGATATCGCGAATCTCGGCGAAGCCCGAGGCGCGTACCCCGTTGATGAGCACGATCGGGCGTCCGCCGCCTCGGCCGCGGTTGCTGCCGAGCTGGGGACCGAGCGCCACGAGCAGCTCTGCGACCGAACCGACGCCGAGCGCACGAATTTCTTGCGCCGACAGCTGAAACTCGGGCGCGATGTCGCCGATGACGGCACCCGGTTCGCGACGACTCGTCACGACCACCTCTTCGAGGCCCATCTCGTCCATGCTCTGCGGCCCCGTGTTTTGCTGGGCGCTCGCGGTGGGTGCCGCGAGAGCACCGGCACAAAGCGCAAGCAGGACGAGGGGAGCGGTCTCTGAGCGAACTAGGAATTTCATGCGGCATCCTTGCGTGAAGGCCGCATTGTAAGTCATGTCGGTCTGCGACGTCTGCGGATGATCAGCCAAAGTAATGCCAAGCCGACGGTGATGGCGGCGGGCCACGCGAGTTGCGGCAAGATGACGCGGCGTGCAGCGTTGAGGGACACCTGCCGCTGCGGCGTGTAGCCCTCCGGAAGCGCCTGCACCCCGTCCTGGATTTCAAATCTTTGATACGCGGCGAGCAGTCGTCGAAAATCCTCGGGCCTGGTCACGCTGAGGTCGCGTGTCTCGCCCGGATCGCGTGCGATATCGAACAGTTGCCATCGGCCGTCACCGACGGGAGGCAGGTTGCGCACGAGCTTCAGATCGCCCTCGAAGAGAGCGGCGTTTCCCGCGAGCTCGTAGCCGAGCGTCTCGCGAGGTTCGCGGATTTGTGCGGACATGTCGCGCAACATGGGCACGAGACTTCTGCCTGTCATCGGTTCCGGGCCACCGGCTGCACCCGGGTGCGAGACGCCGGCGAGTTCGAGCAAGGTCGGCGTGATATCCGTGACGTGCGTGAAACTCGGTGCGACCCGGCCGCGTGTCGGAGATTCTCCGAGTGAGGCGGCCGGGCGAAAGATGAGCGGTACACGCAAGCCGCCTTCACCGGCATAAAACTTGTGCGTCGAGAGTGGGGACACAGCGGCGCTCACCCAGTTGCGTCCGATCGTCGCGTAGGCGCCTTTTTGGCCGAGGCGGTCGATATCGCGGGTGTATTGCGTCGCCAGCCAGAGACGACCGCTCAAATATTCGTACGGATCGGAGGGTTCCGCGCCGTTGTCGGAGAGAAACACGAAGATCGTGTTGTCATCTGCACCGAGTGCCCGGATCGTCTCCCGCAGCCTTCCGACTTCGTGGTCCATAGCCTCTGCCATGCCCGCGTAAACTTCCATGCGGCGCGCTTCGTAGTTGCGACGCTTCGAGTCGAGGGCGTTCCAGTCCTCGAGTCCGGGCCAGGTTCCGAGTGGCGTACCCTCGGGGATCAATCCGAGTTCAATCGATCTGGCGTGACGCCGCTCGCGTAGCGCCGTCCAGCCTGAGTCGTATCGACCGCGCTGCCGCTCGATGAATTCCGGCGGCGCTTGCAACGGAATGTGATTGGCCTGGAAGGCGAGGTAGAGAAAGAACGGCGCTCGTTCGGTGGGCCCGGTCGTCGCCCAGTCGTTGCGCAAATAGTCGATGGCTTTGTCCGCAAAAAAACGCGAGGAGTAAAACTCCTTGGGCATCTTCGCCGGCTTGCCGTCTTCGAACCAATACACGCGGTCGGTCAGCGCGAGATAACGTTGGTCGGTTTCCCAGTTGTCCGAACCGCTATCACCCTGAATCAGCGAGCGATCGAACCCCCGTGCGGGCGGCAGGTTGTGAGTTTCCTTGCCGACGTGCCACTTCCCGACGGCATACGTGCGATAGCCGCTGCGCTGCAAGAGCGAGCTCACGGTGACCACGTTGCGATCGAGTACCGTGAGATAGCCGCGCTGGCCCTCGAGTGACGGCGGTACCGATTCGCGCATCGCGCCGACGCCGGTTCGGTGGCTGCGAATCCCGGTCAGCAGCATCGCTCGGGTGGGTGAGCATTCTCCCGAAACATGGAAGCTCGAGAAGCGAGTGCCCTCGGCAGCGAGGGCGTCGAGGTTGGGCGTCGAGATTTCGCTTCCGAAAGAGCCGATATCGCTGTAGCCAAAATCGTCGGCGACGATTACGACGATATTCGGACGCGGCGTTTTTTGCGGCTCCATCGCACGCGCCTCCTGGAGGGCTGCGAGAGAGAATACGGCGAGACCCGACAAGAGGGCGACAGGCATCAGCGAAAGACGCATCGGCGAGAGACGCATCATCGAGAGGCACATCAAAGAAAGATGCATCAGCGCGAGACGAGTAACCCGCCGTCGCAGGTGATGACTTCGCCCACGGTGTAGGCGCTCGCGCGCGAGGCGAGGAAGAGGGCAAGCCCCGCGATGTCCTCGGGCGTGCCAACTCGGCCACTCGGATTAGTGCGGCCCACGGCGTCCCAGTCGACGCCGTCACCCTCGATTTTTCCGCCGAATCCGACGCCGGTGCTCAGCATCCAGGTGGGGAACGGACCCGGCGCGATGGCATTCACCAAAATATGTTCGGGAGCGAGGCGCGCCGCGAGCATGCGAGTGAGGTGATGCAGCGCGGCTTTGGACGGCCCGTAGGAGTAGGTCTCGAAGAGCGGTTTGCCGAGGCCGTCGATGGAGCCGATGTTGATGACTCGCGCGGATGTCTCGGGTGTGGCGGCAGCGCGCAGCAGCGGCAACAGGGCCTGGGTCAGAAAGAAGACACCCTTGACGTTGGTGTCCATGACTTTGTCCCAACCGGTCTCCGGAAAGCTGCCAAGTGGTGCGCCCCACGATGCGCCGGCATTGTTCACGAGCACATCGAGTCGGGCTTCGCGCTCGGCAAGCGCTTGGGCGAGCGCGGTAACACCTTCGATTTTCGACAGGTCGGCGGGGAGCGCCTCGCACTCGCCGCCATATTCGCGCGCAAGCCGCGCCGCGGTTTCTTTGCAGGCGTCGGCTTTGCGGGCGCTGATGTACACCTTCGCCCCATTGGCCAGGAAGCCTGCAGCGATCATCTCGCCGATGCCGCGTGAGCCGCCGGTGACCAGCACCACTTTGCCCGAGACGGAAAACAGATTTTTCATGGTGTTCATGGTGGAAGATGCTCAGGTTTTCGGAATGAATTTTCGAAACTCGCCTTTCGCGATGGCGTCGCGATGCACTTCATCCGGGCCGTCGGCGAGACGCAGCGTGCGCTGCGAGGCATAGGCGTAGGCGAGCGGGAAATCGTCGCTGACGCCTGCGCCGCCGAATGCCTGGATCGCAAAGTCGAGTACTCGCAGCGCGACGTTCGGTGCGACGACTTTGATCATCGCGATTTCGTTGCGCGCGACCTTGTTGCCGGCGACGTCCATCATCCATGCGGCTTTGAGCGTGAGCAGGCGCGCTTGCTCGATGGCGATGCGCGATTCGGCGATGCGCTCTCGCCAAACGCCCTGCGTTGCGAGCGGCTTGCCGAAAGCAACTCGGCTGGCCAGTCGATGGCACATGAGTTCCAGGGCGCGCTCGGCGATGCCGATGGAACGCATGCAGTGGTGGATGCGTCCCGGCCCGAGACGTCCTTGGGCGATTTCGAAGCCACGTCCTTCGCCGAGCAGCATATTGCCGACCGGCACGCGCACGTCGGTGAGCGACACTTCCATGTGGCCGTGCGGCGCATCGTCGTAACCGAATACGGGCAATGCGCGCAGCACTTTGATGCCGGGTGCGTCTGCCGGGACGACGACCATGCTCTGTTGCGAGTGGGCGGGTGCGTCGGGATTACTCCGACCCATGATGATGTACACCTTGCAGCGCGGGTCGCCCGCGCCCGAGCTCCACCATTTGCGACCATTGATGACGTAGTGATCGCCATCGCGCTCGATGCGACAGGCGATGTTGGTGGCGTCGGACGAGGCGACATCCGGCTCAGTCATGAGAAAGGCGGATCGGATCTCGCCTTTGAGCAAGGGCTCGAGCCAACGATCTTTCAGTTCCTCGCTGGCGTAGCGCTCGAACACTTCCATGTTGCCCGTGTCCGGGGCCGAGCAATTGAATACCTCGGCGGCGAAAGGCACTCGACCCATGATTTCGCAGAGTGGGGCGTATTCGAGATTGCTGAGGCCCTCGGGTGCTCGCGAGCTGCGTGGCAGGAAAAGATTCCACAGCCCCGCTGCGCGTGCTTTGGTTTTCAATTCCTCGACGATTTGGGTCGGCACCCAGGCATTGCCCGCCGCGCGATTTGCCGCAATTTCTTCGAAGAACCGTCGCTCGTTCGGGTAAACGTGCGTATCCATGAACGCGAGCAACTGCCCGCGGAGTGCCTTGACGTGGTCGCTGTAATCGAAGTGCATGCCATCTCCTTCGCGATCGAAGGCAAGGGCTGCCGGGGTTACCGGTGGCTCGGACCGCCGGATTCAAGGGTCTTCGCAAACGCCTCGATCGCCTCATCATCGTAGCCGAGTTCGCGGAGGATTTCGGCATTGTGCTCGCCAATGGCGGGCAGCCGTAGCCGCGGCGCGGCGGGTTCGTCCAGGAACTTCACGGGCGGGCCGATGTGTTCGTGCCCGTTTTCGTCGAGCAATCGCATGCCGCGCGCGCGAACTTGGGGATCGTCGAAGGCTTCTCGAAGGTCGTTGACCCAGGCGAAACCGACCTCTTTGTCGCGGAACCAGTCGATCCACTCCGCCCGAGTACGGGTGGCGAAGAGTTCGCGCAGATACGCAATGAGCGGCGCTTGATGAGTGCCGGGTCCGCGTTCGCAGAGCGCGACGAAGTCGAGGCGGCCGAGTTCGCCCAAAAGTTTACGCACGAACTTGAGCTCCTGAGCCCCAAGCACGACGTGGCGTCCGTCTTTCGTCCGATAGATGTTGTAGAACGCCGAGCCGCCGAGGCTGCGCTCCTCGCGCGGCGTCGGTGGTGTCTTGTTCGCGAAAGTCGATCCGGTGATGTTGGGTGTCCAGGCGAGGGCGGAGTCGAGCATCGCGACGTCGATGTAATCGCCTCGACCTGTTTTTTCGCGCCGCAGCAGCGCCATCAGCACGCCCGAGAGTGCGTGCAGCGATGCGGTGATGTCGGCTACGGGCACGTGCGGCATCACGGGTTCACCATCGTTGCCCTGATTCAGGCTGACGATGCCGCTCAAGGCCTCGGTCGCGAGGTCATGCGCCGGTTGTTCACGATAAGGGCCGTTCTGTCCGAACGCGGAGATGGAGCAATAAACGATGCGCGGGTTGCGCGCCGCGACGGCGGCATAGCCGACGCCGAGTCGATCGACGACGCCCGGTCTGAAGGCTTCGATGAAGACATCGGCTGTTTCAGCAAGACGTAAAACCGCTTCGCGTCCCGGATCGGACTTGAGATTGACGCAAAAGCTTTTCTTGCCTCGTTGCGTGTTACGAAAGAAAACGGTGTGCCCGCCCTCACGCGGTCCGATGTAACGGCCGGGTTCGCCATCGCCCGGTGGCTCGATCTTGATGACCTCGGCTCCATGGTCCGCCATCATCAAGGTGAGTTGCGGCCCCGGAAGGAACTGCGACAAATCGACGACGCGCAGGCCCTCGAGTTTCACGTGATGCCTCGCTGGCGCAGCGACTCGATGTCGGATGACGAATAGCCGAGATCGGCGAGCACCGCGTCGGTATCGGCGCCGAGGCCGGGCGCAGACTGAGCAGGAAGTCGTTTCCCATCGAGCTTGATGGGATTGGCAAAGCTTCGAAAGTCCGCTCGCATCGGATGTGGCGTCGATCGGATCATGCCGGTGGCGATGGGGAAGGGGTTCTGCAGAGCTTGCGCCATATCGTTGACCGGCGCTGCAGGCAGCACGCCTTGCAACTTTGCGAGCCAGTGAGTCGTGGTCTCACGCTCGAACACGGCATCGAGGAGCGGCGTCAAAAGTTCTCGATGCTCCCGTCGCAGCGGCATCGAGGCAAAGCGCGCATCGCTCGAGATCTGCGGCGCGTCGATCACTCGCATCAGTTCCTGCCAGAACTTTTCGGTCATGCACATGACGAAAATCCAGCCGTCTGCCGTCTTGAAGAGTTGAACCGGCGTAGCGGTGGGATGTGCGCTTCGGGGCATGCGTCCGGTCACGAGCCCGTCGTTGAGATACCAGGTGCCTGGATAAGAAAGCTGATGCAGCGCAACGTCGAACAGGCTCACGTCCACATCGCGTCCCGTGCCGCTCCGTGCGGCACCGAAGAGCGCAGCAAGCAACGCCAGCGCGGTGGTGATACCCGTCATGTAGTCGACGATCGAGAGGCCCATTCGCGCGGGCGGCGAGCCTGGCTCCCCGGTGACATGCAGGTAACCGGCCTCGGCCTGCATCAAATAATCGTAGCCTGGCCATCCGCGCCGCTCGTTGTCGCGACCATAGGCCGACAGATGGGCGCAGACGATGCGCGGGTTTGCCCCCTTGAGCGCCGCGTACGTCAGTCCGAGTTTGTCGGGTTGATCGCCGCGGAGATTGTTGAGTACGGCATCGGACTTGGCGACGAGCTTTTGAAACGCCTCTTGTCCTTCCGGAGTTTTCAGGTCGAGACAGACACTGCGCTTGTTCAGATTGAAGGTCTGGAAAAAATGCGAGTCGTGTTCGCCGAGGAAGTAGGGGCCCATTCCTCGCGTGGCGTCGCCCCCTTGCGCGCGGTTTTCGATCTTGATGACCTCTGCGCCGAGATCGGCGAGATACATCGAGCCGAACGGTCCTGCGCCGAAGGCCTCGAAGGTCAGGACACGTAGCCCCTCGAGCGGGAGGGGCGGGCCTTTCGATTGTGCCGCGTCGGTCAAATCGGGTTCCTCTCGATCAGTTGTCTTGCGATGATGATGCGCTGCATTTCATTGGTGCCTTCGCCGATGCACATGAGTGGTGCGTCGCGGTAATAGCGCTCGACGTCGAAATCGGTGGAATAGCTGTAGCCACCGAAGATGCGCATGGCCTCGAGGCTGTTCTCGACGCCCGCTTCCGAGGCGAAGAGTTTCGCCATGCTCGATTCGAGATCGCAGCGTTCGCCCGTGTCGTATTTGCGTGCGGCTTGCTCGATGAGCAGCCGCGCGGCCTCGACGCGCGTGGCCATGTCTGCGAGCTTGAGCTGGATCGCCTGATGTTGGGCAATGGGTTTTCCGAAGGTTTGTCGCTCTTGTGCGTAACGCAGTGCATCACGCAGGGCGCCCGCCGCAATACCCGCTCCGCGCGCCGCCACGTTGATGCGGCCCAGCTCGAGACCACCGACGGCTTGCTGGAAACCGCGGCCTTCAATGCCGCCGATGAGATTGTCGGCCGGCACCTTGAAATCGGTGAACACGAGCTCGGCGCTGTCGATCGACTTGTAACCGAGCTTGCGGATTTTTTTGGCTGCGACGAATCCGTCGCCCTTCTCGCACAAGAACATGGTCATGCCCTTGTGACGCGGCTGGGCGTCGGGGTCTGTCTTCACGAGTACGCCGAAGCAGCTTCCATACACGCCGTTGGTGATCCAGGTCTTCGTGCCGTTGATGATGTAGTGGTCGCCGTCGCGACGTGCAACGGCGCGGATGGCCTGAAGATCAGTACCCGCGTTGGGTTCGGTGAGTCCGATGCCGCCGCGGATCTCTCCGCTTGCAAAGCGGGGCAACCATTTCGCCTTTTGTGCGTCGGTGCCGTGGCGCTGCACGCAAGCCGCCATGATGAGATGTGAATTGAAAATGCCGACGGGCGCCATCCAAACGGAGGCGATGCTCATCACGATTCGGGCATAGGTGGAGGCCGAGAGTCCGAGGCCGCCGTATTCGGGGAGGATGGTCGCGCCAAAGAGTCCGAGCGCCTTCATTTGCTCGACGATCTCTTCGGGATACTCGTCGGCATGGTCGAACTTTTTGGCGACCGGTTTGAGCTCGCGTACGGCCCAGCGCTCGATGCTGTCGATGATGTCCTGATCGACGTTGTCGCTCATTCTTTGAACTCCGAAAAATGTCTCAGTAGCCCATCCGGTCTTCGACGGCATGGCCGGTTTTCGCCACGAGGATGCTGCGCTCGAAGGTGCAGATCACTTTTCCGTCCTGGTTCTTTCCGGTGGTGCGCACGGTGACGACGCCTGCGGTAGGTCTCGAATTGGATTCTCGCTTCTCGAGCACTTCGGACTCGGCGTAGAGCGTGTCACCGGGAAATACCGGCGCCGTCATGCGAATGTCTTTCCAGCCGAGGTTGGCGATGGCTTTCTGGCTGACATCGGTCACGCTCATGCCGACGAGAATGGCGAGCGTGAGCGGAGAGGCGACGAGGCAGCGGCCGAATTCCGATGCCTTGCCGTACTCGACGTCGAAGTGCAGCGGGTGCGTGTTCATGGTGAGCAGCGTGAACCACGTGTTGTCGGTTTCGCTGATGGTGCGTCCGGGACGATGTTCGTAGACATCGCCGACGACGAAGTCCTCGTAGTAACGACCGAAGGATTCTCTGTAACGGTTCGGGGCGATTTTTACCGGGGTGTGGCTCACGTCAGGTCTCCGTTGGCTACCCGAAAGTATGCCATCGCCGAGCGGGTGCTGCGCCTCAGGATTTTCGCGTTCGAGCGAGATCGAGCACCAGAATCCCGAGCACGATCAGCGCCATCCCGGTCCACTGCCAGGCCGACAATCGTTCTTCGAGCAGTGTGAACGCGAGCAAGACGGTGGTCGGTGGGCCCACTGTGGAGAGCACTGCGCCGCGCTCTGCGCCGATGCGCCGCACGCCCTCGGCTTGGAACGACGCGGGCAGGAACATGCAGAATACCGCGATACCGATCAGTAGCCACCAACCGGAAGAGTCGATGGCAGTGAGCTCTTGTGTTCCGCTGATTAAAAAATAATGGGGTACGAGACAGGCAGTCGCCGCTGTCATGGCGATGAGCGTGAAACGTGCGCTACCGACCGATCGTGTGTAGGTCTCGCTCACCATGAAGTAGATGGCATAAGACAGTGCGGAACCGATGACGAGCAGTGCACCGAGCAGGTTGGCTCGCAGCTCTTCGAGATCGAATCCGCCCATCGTGAAAAAGATTCCGAGATAAGTGAGCAGCGTCGCCGCGAGCACTCGAGGTGCCGGCCAACGTCGGTCGCGTACCGAGGTGAAGATCACGACCATCGCCGGGTAGCTGAAAATGAGCACTCGCTCGATGCTCGCCTCGATCATGGTGAGTGCCAGAAAGTCGAGCAAGGCACCGGCGTAATAGCACAGCGCCCCGGCGAAGGCTGCGACGGCAATCGCCCGCGGTGGCGTCGTTACGATCACGCTCAAAGATTCGCGTCGCAGCGCAAACCACCAGAAGAGCGGTAACGAAATCATGGCGCGAATGGCGACGACGCCCTCGAAGCTCAAGCCTTGGGCATAAAGTTTTTTGGCGAAGATGCCTTTGGCGGCGAACAACATCGCGGCAGCCGCGCAGGCGAGCGCGCCCCAAGGGTCGATGAGACCCGTTCTGTTCGAAGAGGTTGTGCTCACGAGGTCGCGTCGGAGGAGAGCGCGAGACGACCGGCCTTGCGGCCTCGCGAGAAATGCGCGAGCGCCCAAATGCAGCCGCCGGCGATGAGAATCTCGCCGAAATTGTCGAGCTTGAAATTTCGGAGCGGTGGCATCGCCGAGGCCAACATCAAGACACCACCCAAAAACATCCACGGGAATTTGCGCTTGATCATGAGTGCGGCACCGCTGCCGATCACGACGAAGCAGGTGATGATCGATGGGAGGGGTGGACTGCTACGCACGACTTCCTGACCTTCGAAGCACAGTGTGTCGGCCGATACTGCGGTGGAGTAACGGATGAGATCGAACTCGCAGACGGGGTAGAGCTGTTCGTTCCAGAAATGTGGCAGGTCGTAGAACATCAGGGCGAGGGTCAGCGAGCAGAAGAGCAGCATGGCGCGGGTGCTGCGCATGAACTCGAATCCTGCGAGCCGTAGCGCGACCGCCGCGGCGACGATGAGCCAGGTGCCGAAGAGCCAGTGGATCCAGAAGCGCGGCCAGGAGATGGCCTCGAGCAGTGGAGAGAAGCCGATGAATCGACCCGCCCCGACGATGAGGTTGTCGTAGACGAGGCCGAACTGCGGAATGAGCAGCAGCCCCGCCATCAAGAGACCTGTCGATTTCCAGACTCGCCACAACCAGACGACCAAGACCGCCTGCAGGAGAGCTTGAAAGAGGAAGAGCTCCGAGTACATGGGCCAAGCGTATCATTGACGGTACGGGGTTGTTTCAGGGAGATGGCCGATGAGTGGACCGTTGCACGGAATCAAAGTGGTCGAGATGACGAGCGTGGTGCTTGGACCTTGGGCCTGCCAAATGCTGGCCGACATGGGTGCCGACGTCATCAAGATCGAGCAGCCGCGCGGCGATAGCAACCGCTCGCTCGGGGCGGCCAACAACCCGGGCATGGCCGCGCTGTATCTCACCTGCAACCGGAACAAGCGCAGCATCGTGCTCGACCTGCGGATCGAGGGCGCCCGGGATGCGCTGCTCGCACTCATCAAAGATGCCGACGTTTTCGTCCACAACAATCGACCCCAAGTGATGACCAAGCTCGGCCTCGACTACGCCGACCTTCGCAAGATCAATCCCCGCATCATCTACTGCGGCGCCTACGGCTACTCAAAGAAAGGACCCTACGGGCGACTCGGCGCGCTCGACGATTCGATCCAGGCCGCCAGCGGTATCGCGATGCTCAACGATGCCGTGCTCGGCGAGCCTCGTTACCTGCCGACAGTCGTAGCCGACAAGACCACCGCCATCACGGTGGTGTACGGAGTACTGGCTGCACTCTTTCATCGCGAGCGGACGGGCGAGGGCCAGGAGCTCGAGGTCCCGATGTTCGAGACCATGGTCAATTGGGTGATGGCTGAGCACTTGTGGGGTATGACGTTCGATCCGCCCAAAGGAAAGCCCGGCTACACGCGCCTCATGAGCAAGGACCGAAAGCCCTACAAAACCAGGGACGGTTACATCGCGGTACTGCCTTACCTCGATGCGCACTGGGTCAAGTTCTGCGGTGTCACGGGGCATCCAGAATTGATCGAGGATGAGCGCTTCAAGACCTTGGCCGATCGGGTGCGCAACATCGACGCCACCAATCAGACCACCGCCAAGATCATGGCGACTCGCACCACGGCCGAGTGGCTCGAGGTGCTCGCGAACTCCGGAATTCCGCACATCGTGGTGAATACTTTGGAGGGGCTTGCCGAAGACCCGCACCTGAATGCGACGGGATTCTGGAAATCCTACGACCATCCGACCGAAGGTCGGCTGCGCATGCCGTCGTTCCCAATCAACTTCAGCGCGACACCGGCCTCCATTCGCACGCCGGCGCCGCGTCTTGGCGAACATACGGAAGAGGTGCTGCGTGAAGCGGGCCTCGATCACGCCACGATCGATGCTCTGGAACAGAGCGGCGCTGCACTTAACGCCGAGCAAGCGGCGAAGTCGGTTGGCGTCGGCGGTGATTGACCCGACGACGACTCAACCCGTCACGCTGCGCAATAACCGTCAGTTCAGTCCGTAGACACGCATCGCGTTATCGCGCAGGAATTTCCGCAGCGGATCGGGGCGAAGCTCGAGCGCGAGTACTTCGTCCATGGTGCGCTTGAAACCCAGCACGGGGAAATCCGTGCCGAACAATACTTTGTCCTGTCCGTAACTATTGATGTAGTTCACGAAGGCTTGCGGCCAATATTTCGGACTATGCGCATCGGAACCGATGAACACGTTCTCGTGCTTCCAGGCCATAGCGATCATTTCGTCGGTCCAGGGAATGCCCACGTGGATGCCGATGAGTTTGAGCTCCGGAAAATCACAGGCGATGCCGTCGAGCAGAATGGGTCGTCCTACGCTGCGCATCGGCTGGTCTTTTGAATAGACCATCGATTGGCCCACCTGCATCTGGATCGGCACGCCGAGTTCGCAGCACTTGGCGTAGAACGGGTAGTACTTGGCGTGGTCCGGCGGCAGATCGAACCAATGCGGGTAGAGATGGGCTCCGATGAATCCCATGTTCCTCACGGCATCTTCGAGTGCACGCACGCCATTCATGCCCTCGTAAGGATCGACTCCGGCCATCCCGTAAAAACGTCCGGGATACTTCTCGATGGCTCGGGCGATGATCTCGTAGGGGAGGTGGAAGGACCCCGGTAATCCCTTGCGACCAGCCTTCGGGGCAAACAAAAATGCGCGCTCGATGCCGGCCTCGGCCATTTGGGCGAGCTGATCCTCGAGCGGGACGCCCTTCATGTTCGTCTTCGATTTCATCTTCCCGGCAAAGAATTGGTCTTGCCAGCCGGGCCGGTGGGAGATCGCCTCCTCGGTCCAGATTCCGCTGACGATATCGATGGCAGGAACGGGCGGGGTGCGTGTCACGGGCGATTTCCTCTGTCGATCGGTTCCAGTCGGGTTTTACCAGGGCCATGATGCCGCAACGGCTCCGGGGTATGCCCGCGCGCGCGACGGAGCGGCCGTTCTGAGATCTTTTGGTGTTGTTTTTTAACAACGGAAAAATCGCGGGGAACGGGTTTTTTCCGTTGCCTGACAGTCGTCCGCGGCCCTAGACTCGCGTGGATTTTTCCCTACTCCATTCAGGGACCGAAACGGAGGATCAATGTCTTACCGCAATCGCAAGCTTTCCCTAGTCGGGGCGAGCGTCATGGCCGTATTGGCGGCCGCTCAGTCGGGCGCTCAAGAGGCTCAGCTCGAAGAAATCGTCGTCACGGCTCGTCAGCGCGCAGAGCGCATCGAAGACGTCCCGGTCACGATCACCGCTTTCACGCAGACCGAAATCAAGAACGCGGGTATCGAGCGTCCTCAAGATTTCATCGCGCTGACGGCGGGTGTATCGCAAGTACAGACGGCGGAAGCCGGTGACCTGCAGGTCAACATCCGCGGCATCAACACCGCGCGCGATGCGGAGACCAACTTTGCGCTCGTCATCGACGGCGTGTTGCAGACCAACCCGAACGCGCTCAACCAGGAGCTCTCGGGTGTTTCGCAGATCGAAATCTTGAAAGGTCCGCAAGGCGCGCTCTACGGCCGCAACGCCCTGGCTGGTGCGATGATCATTTCGACTCGCAAGCCGAGCGACACGGTCGAGTTCGACATCGGCTTGGGTGGCGGCGAGTACGGCAGCTTCAAGGGCAACTTCTACCTCGGCGGCCCCGTGGGCGATTCGGCTCGTGGTTCGATCTCGGCCTACACCCGCACGACCGACGGTCAGTGGAACAACCTTGACCTTCGTTGTGACGATTGCGTCGATTTCTACGAGGAAACCGGTTTCCAAGCGCGATTGTTGTTCCCGGTTGCGGGTGGCGACGTCGATGTGAAGGCCAAGTACTCGACGATCGATGCGGGCGCGATCAACTTCAACGCGTCCATTGCGCTCGCCGACGTGGCGCCGTTCGTCGGACCGGCGTTCTACGCCAACCCGAACGAGCACACGTTCCGATACATCAACAACATTGCGCCGCAGAACGAGCAGGAAAACCTTAACTTCTCCGTCAAAGGAGAGTGGGAGACTTCGCTTGGCACGCTCTCGAGCTACCTGGCGTTCAATGATCAGACTAACTACTTCCTCACCGACGGCACGAGCGGCGCGTTCCTGCTCTATTCGCTCGATGCCACCTGCCGCTCGTCGAACGATGCGAAGCTCTCGAACCCGGGCTACATCCCGCCGTTCTTCGGCATTCCGTCGAACATTTGGTTGACCCCGGCGGGCAACAACGGCGCGGGCTTCTTGCCGCCGTACGGTCCGACCACCTGCGACGGTTATCAGTACCAGCAGCGTGATCAGCAGGACACGAGCCTCGAAGTTCGTCTGACCTCGGCGGGTGATCAGTCGCCGCGTTGGGTCGCCGGCCTCTACGCCGCCGACATCGAGCGTCGTGTGGTCGTGTCGCAGGGTTCCGATCTCGCTCATGGCGTGACGGCTGCCGGTTTCGTGCCGACCTCCGGCAAGAACCCGACCGACCTTCTCTACGATGACGACTTCTCGAGCAAGGTCTATGCCGCGTTCGGTCAGGTCGCCTACGACGTGACGGACGCCCTCGAGCTCGCGCTCGCGTTGCGTTACGACGTTGAGGATCGCTCGGTCGACAACAACGTGCCGCGCTGCTCGAGCGCCGGTGCAGCGTCGGGTCCGTGCCGCGCTCAAACCGTCGGGTTCAGCTTCTTCTCGAACCCGTATATCAACCCGGCCTACACGGCGAACCCCGCGTTCGCCGCAGCGGGGATCCCGAGCCGTTCCAAGAGCTTCAGCCAGTTGCAGCCGAAACTGTCGGCCAATTGGAAGACCTCTGAGGACTTCGCGGTGTACGCCTCTTACGGTTACGGTTTCCGTAGCGGTGGCTTCAACTCGTCGGGTAGCGCGGCGACCATCGCTTCGGCTTACGGCCGTGCGGGTGGCACCACGCTGTGTCTCGGCGCCGACTTCGCGCCGCCGACTTGCGGTGCCAACGCGACGCTCAACATCACGGACGTCAACGATCTCTACCGCAAGGAAGTTTCGAAGGCGGCTGAGGTGGGCTTCAAGTCGTTCTTTGCCGATCGCACGATCAGCGTGAACTTCGCCGCCTTCCAGACGAAGGTGGAGGACATGCAGTTCTTCAACTTCTTCGCCGGTCCCTTCGGTCTGCTGCGAGTCGTGACCAACATCGACGAAGTGTCGATCAAGGGTTACGAACTCGACGCGCGCTGGAACGTCAACGAGAACGTCTCGCTCTTCGCGGGATACGCCTCGACGGACGGCGAGATCGACAAGTACGTCGGTCGTCCGTACACCAAGGGTGGTGAAGTGCCGTATGCGCCAAAGTACACGGGCAATGCGGGCATCGACATCAAGTTCCCGATCACCACCAACTGGACGGTGAATGCGCGCATCGACGGTTCGTTCGTCGGCGAGACCTGGTTCCACCCGGTGCAAAAGCAGCGTCTGCCGAACCTGTTCACCTACTTCGGTTTCGGACAGGGTGAGTTCTCGAAGATGAAGCGTGATCCGTACAAGTCGATCAATGCTCGCCTCGGGGTTTCCAACGGCACCTTCAGCCTCACGGCTTGGGGACGCAACGTGACCGACGAGGAGTATCTCCAGGAAATCATCCCGGCGCCGGAATTCGGCGGGTCGTTCATCCACGACTCGGCGGGCCAGAGCTACGGTGTGGATTTCACCTACTCGTTCCGTTGATCTCATTCGACGCCGTTCACGGCGTGGAGACGAACAAGGCCGGAAGGGTTTCCCTTCCGGCCTTTTCGTTTCAGGATCCGTTGCCGGTGTAACATTCCGCCGTGAGCCGCACCGACATCGAGTTCCCGCCCAAGCACGCGGCGTTGCGTGACGATGTCCACATGCTCGGAGCACTGGTCGGCGAGGTGCTGCGCGATCAAGGTGGGGTCGAGCTTTTCGAGACCGTTGAGCGCGACCGCACGCTCGCCATCGCGAGACGTCGCGGTGACGTGGCGGCCGATGCCGAACTCGAAGCACGCGTCGCCGGCCGCGCACCCGCGCTCGCTCGGGATCTCGAGCGAGCCTTCTCGAGTTGGTTTCAGGCCGTCAATCTCGCCGAGCAGGTTCATCGCATCCGTCGGCGTCGCGCGTATTTCCAAGATGATGCGGAGCGTCCGCAGCCGGGTGGTGTGGACGATGCGATCGGTCGACTGAAAGCTCAGGGACTCTCGCTCGATGAGTTGATGCAGCTGCTCAGATCGCTGCACATCATGCCCGTCTTCATGGCGCACCCGACGGAGTCCAAGCGTCGGACCATCTTGCGCAAACAACTGAAGCTCGCAGAACTCTTGTACGACCGACTGAATCCTACCCTCGCACCAAACGAGCGGCGTGCGTCGATCGGACAGATCCGCGTCGAGCTGACGACCCATTGGCAGACTGAGGACCATCCGCGTCAGCGCCTGACGGTGTCGGATGAGCGCGAGCACGTGCTGTTTTTCCTCGCCGAAGTCCTCTATCGCATCGTCCCCAATTTTTATGAGGAAATCGCGGAGGCTCTCGGCAAGCACTACGGCGTCGATCCGCAACAAGTCGAATTGCCCACACTGCTGCGCTTCGGTACCTGGGTCGGCGGTGATATGGACGGCAACCCCGACGTGCACGCCAAGAGTCTGCGTGACACGCTCGCGCGGCAGCAGCAGACCATCGTCAACGCTTACTTTCTCGAAGTGCAGTCGCTCGCTCAGTTGTTGTCGCAGAGCGCGAGTCGAGTCGGTATCAGCGCAGCGTTGCAAAAACGCAGCGATGAATATGCAACCTTGATTCCCGGTGCGCGCTCGTCGGCTCCCGCACGCCACGACCGCATGCCTTATCGAGTATTTCTCACTCAGGTGGCCGAGCGTTTGCGGGCTACCTACGACGGCAGGCCCTCGGGATACGAGGGACCCGCGCCGTTGCAACGTGACATCGATCTCGTCGTCGACAGTTTGCTTGCGCATCGCGGTCAGCATGCCGGGCTTTTCGCGGTGCGACGACTGCAGCGACGCATCGCGACTTTCGGTTTTCACCTCGCGACCCTCGATGTACGTCAGCACTCGGGAGTCCATCACGGCGTGCTGGCTCGGGCGCTCGATGAGCCGAGTTGGACCACTCTCGATCGCTCGACGCGCCAGCAGCGTCTCGTGGATTGGATCAGCCGCGATATCGGTCCGCGCGTCGAACTCGACGCGGAGGGCAAGCGCGCGCTCGCCGTGTTCGAGGCGATGTTGCAGTGTCGTCGACGTCATGGTCCCGAGGCGATCGGGTCGTACATCGTCAACGGTGTCGAGGGGGCCGATGACGTTCTGGCCGCCATGTTGCTCGCGAGATGGGCTGAAGCGTTCGACAAGACGACGGATGAGCTCGCCGTCGACGTATCGCCGATGTTCACGACCCCCGATGCGCTTAATCGCGCCGGTGAGCTCATGGGCGAGTTGCTCGCCGAGCCTCTGTACCGCAAGCACCTCGATGCTCGGGGCCGTCAACAAACCGTGCTCGTCGGTTATTCCGAAGGCAACAAGCGCGAGGGGATCCTCGCCTCGCGTCTTTCGGTTTACGAGGCGCAAGCGGCGATCGCCGCATCGTTGGCGGCTGCCGGCGAGGAGCACCGCATCGTTCACGCCCGAGGCGGCAGTATTCCCCGAGGGGGTGGACGGATCGACGCGGTGGTCAGTGCATCGCCCCCATCCACGATCAACGGCTGGCTACGTTTGACCGAGCAGGGCGAGAGCATCATCCAGCATTACGGGCTCGGCCCTATTGCACTGCGCACCTTGGAGCGCGCGTTCAGTGCCTTGTCTTTGGCAAATGCCACCGCGCGGGGCGTCGGCGCAACTGGATCCGAGGCAGAGCGACTCAAGATCGCCAGGGAGTTGTCGCGCGCCAGCGCGGCACGCTATGGCGCCCTCGTCGATGACTCCCCCGAGTTCCACGAGTGGTTTCGCTGCGTGACGCCGATCGATGTCATCGAGCGCATGCAAATCGGTGGTCGTCCGATCGCGCGCGAAGGTATCGGCGGTCTCGCAGGTTTGCGTGCGGTGCCGTGGGTGTTTGCCTGGACTCAGAATCGGATGCTGCTGCCCGGTTGGTACGGAGCAGGCACCGGGCTACGTGTTGCCGTAGATACCTTCGGGCTCCCCGCGATACGACAGGTGCTCACCGAGTGGACTTTCCTGCGCAACTTGATCGATGACGTCGAGATCATGCTGGCTCGTTCCGATTTGCACATCGCAGAGAAATACAATGCGTTGCGACCCGGATCCGATGACCGGTTCTTCGGCGAAGTACGCCGCGAATATCGCCTGACTCGTGAACTTCTGCTGCTCGTCAAAGACCAACAGAACCTGCTCGACGGCGATCGAACGCAGCAGAGGGCCCTCGCTCTGCGCAACCCCTATGTCGACCCGATGAATCTTATGCAGGTCGATCTGCTGCGCCGCTGGCGAGAAGGAGGACGAAATGACCGCGATCTACTCGAAGCCTTGCTGGCGAGTGTCAATGGTATTGCCCAAGGCCTTCAGGACACCGGCTGATCGCATTCGAAACCGCAGTTCTGTCATGCGACAGGTCGCCGTCGGGATGGCGCTGGTTTCTTTGAGCGCCTTCCTCTCGGCTGACTTGGCGCGGGCCGAGACCTCACCTTCAGGCTGGGTCATCGATACCGACTTGTACGCGGCATGGCAGGGTCGCAACGACGTGCAGGTGCCGAACAATGTGAGCGGATCGCGTTTCTCCCTTGATCGATTGACCGGTGACGGGCCCTACATGGCGCCGCGTCTGCAGGTGTCCTGGCCCTCGAGTGGGCGAAGGGAATGGCGAGTGCTGCTCGCTCCGCTGTCGCTCTCAGACGCGGGTGTGAGCGTCGATCCCATCCGTTTTCAGGGCGAAAATTTTTCTGCCGATGGGGTCGATGCCCGTTACCAGTTCAACTCGTGGCGCGGCACGGTGCGATGGCGGTGGATCGATCGCAAGGATCTCGTGGTCAAAGTCGGATTCACGGCGAAGATCCGTGACGCCAGCATTCGACTTCGTCAGGGTGCGCGCTCGGCCGAGAAAAACAACACCGGTTTCGTACCCTTGATCCATGGCGCATTCGAGCGTCCGTTGGGGCGAGGTTGGCGAGTTGAAGGCGACATCGATGCGCTGGCTGGCGGGCCCGGATATGCCGTCGATGCAGGCGTCAAAGTCATGAAAGCGATCGACGACGAGTGGTCCGTCGGCGCCAGTGTGCGGTTCCTCGACGGCGGTGCAGACAACGACGAAGTCTATGCTTTCGCCCGGTTCATGAGCGCGGGGGTCTCGATTCGCTGGCAGCCTCGCTGACTTGGGGTGGCGGTCGGTCTTCTTCCAAAGCGAGCCTCTCGGCCTGCTCGAAATCGTCGAACTGGCCCCGATCCACCGCCCAAAAAAATGCCCAGACGGCGATCCCGCCGATCAGAATCGACAGCGGGATCAGCAAGTAGACGCTTTCCATCAGCGCTCTCCTTCGGCGATGTAAAGGATGCGTTGCGCGTTGAACACGACGAGCATCGACGACAACGACATGCCGAGTGCAGCGACCCAGGGCGGCATGAATCCGAGGGCGGCGATCGGGATCGCCGCGATGTTGTAGAACGCCGCCCATCGCAAATTCTGGCGGACGATACGCAGACCTCGTCGCGCGGTTCTCCTTCGCGTTCCGCTCGAATCCGTCGCACCGTCAGCCATGAAAATCCACTGAGCACGCCAAGCAGCGCGAGCATCAGGGTGCCGAGCCAAGCCCCGACTCGCCAGGCTTCGATCAGTCCGAACACCACCCCGACCGGGGTGCTTACGAGCAGGATGGGTTTCGCGATACGCATGGTCGCGAAAGCATAAACTGTGCCCCCCCGCAGGTCCCTCGAAAATCGATCTGCGTTATACTGTTGTAGCTGAATATAACACTTTGGATTCTCGTACCCATTGGAAGTGATCATGTCCCCGTTCCCGACCTCCAAGTTTTCTTTGACCACCGTCCCGCGCAGTATTCTTTGGACCATTGCGGCGCTTCTGCTGCTCGCCGCTCTCGGGCTCATCCGCACGTTCCTGTTTTCGGGCCGTGATGACGGCGCGGTCAATCCGGCTCCGCTGGTGTCGGTCACGACGGTCGAGGCCATCGAGCTTGCGGATGTCGTGACGTTCTCAGGGGCGATCGCCGCGCGCGATGAGGCGGCGATCAGCGCCGAGGGCGAGGGTGGACGTGTGTCGGCGCTCAACGCCGAAGTGGGCGATCGCGTGAAGGCCGGGCAAGTCTTGGCGCGTCTCGACACTTCCTTGGTGGCGCCGCAGGTGGCGAGCCTCGAGGCCTCGCTCGAGGAATCCAAGGCGAATGCGGCCGTGGCCGAGGCCGACTATCGACGTGCACAAGCTGTTGCTACCACAGGCGCGCTGTCGGCTCAGGAAATCGAGCGTCGGGGTGCAGCGGCGATCGCTGCGGGAGCCAAGGTCAAAGTCGTCTCGGCTCAGCTCTCCGAGGCACGAGCACGTCTTCGTCGAACCGAAGTACGAGCGCCCTTCGACGGTATCGTGCTGACGCGTTCTGCGGAGGTCGGCCAACTCGCGGGGCCCGGTGGCGCGCCACTCTTCCGGCTCGGACGTGCCGGCGGGATCGAGATGCGCGGCAACGTCGCAGAGCGCGATTTGCCGCGACTTGCGGCAGGGCAGCCCGCGCGTGTTCGGGTTACGGGTGTGGAACAAGCTTTCGAGGGCAAAGTCCGTTTGATCGGCGCGGTCATCGATCCGCAGACGCGGCTTGGCAGTGTGCGCATCGATCTTCCCGCGAACCGGGATCTACGCCCGGGCGCTTTCGCACGAGGCGAGATCTCCGTGGGTTCGGGTCGTCGTCCGCTGCTGCCGCAGACGGCGGTGATGAGCGATACCACGGGTAACTACGTCTTCATCGTCGATGCCGCGAGCAAAGTCGAGCGTCGTGACATTCGTGTCGAGGGCTCGCGCGCCGAGGGTGTGGTGATTGGCGGCGGGCTTCAGGGGGGAGAAAAAGTCGTCACGACGGCGGGTCCTTATCTGCGGCCGGGTGAGGCGGTGAGGATCGCTCGATGAAGAACATGTCTGCATGGGCGATTCGTCACCCGACGTTTCCCATCGTGCTTTTCATGGTGCTGACCTTCGTCGGCCTTGTGAGCTTTCAGCGACTGCCGATCAACTTGAACCCGGACGTCAGTTTTCCGCTGGTGTCGGTGCAGGTGTCGCAACCGGGCGCAGCGCCGTCCGAAATCGAAACCCAGATCACGCAGAAGGTGGAGGGCGCGGTCCGCAGCGTCGCGGATGTCCGCAGCATCAGCTCGCGCGCCTCGGAGGGGTTTTCGAGCACGACGATCGAATTCCAGATCGGCACTCCCATCGATCGTGCGCTCAACGATATCCGCGACGTTGTCAGCAAGATCCGCTCGGACTTGCCTGAAGGTGTCGATGAGCCGCAGGTCAACCGCATCGATGTCGAGGGTGGGGCGATCGCCTGGTATGCCGTCGCGACCACCGAGCGCTCCCCCGAGCAGCTCAGTTGGTTCGTCGACAATGCCATCAGCAAGCGGTTGCTTGCGGTACCGGGCGTCGCGCAAGTAGCGCGCGGCGGTGGAGTCTCGCGCGAGATCCGCGTCGAGCTCGATCCCGCGCGCATGCAGGCGCTCGGGATCACGGCGGCTGAGGTCAACCAGCAACTTCGTGTGCTCAACCTCAATGCGCCGGGAGGACGTGCCCAGGTGGGCGGCGGCGAGCAGTCGATCCGCGTACTCGGAGCGGCAACCACGGCTCTGGAGCTCGGCGCAACTCAGATTCGGCTCGCCAACGGCGCGAGCGTTCGGCTGCAAGATGTGGCCGAGGTCCGCGATGCCGTCGGTGAGCAGCGCTCGATCTCGCGGCTGAATGGTCGTCAGGCGACCAATTTCGGGGTATTCAAGGCGCGCGGTGCTTCGGATGTTGCAGCGCTCGATCTCGTCGAAGCCGAGATCGAAACCATCCTCAAAGAAAATCCGGATATCGGTATCAAGCGTGTCTTCACGACGGTCGAGCACACGCGCGAGACCTATCGCTCGGCGCTCATGGCAATGATCGAGGGATCGATTCTGGCCGTGCTCGTCGTATTCGTCTTTTTGCGCGACTGGAGGGCGACCGTGATATCGGCTCTCGCCATTCCGCTCTCGGCGATCCCGACCTTTGCGTTCATGTACTGGCAAGAGTTCACCCTGAATAGCATCAGTCTCTTGGCGCTGTCGCTCGTGGCGGGGGTGCTCGTCGATGACGCCATCGTCGAGATCGAGAACATCGTCCGCCACATGCGAATGGGCAAGAGCGGCTACCAAGCGGCACTCGATGCTGCCGACGAAATCGGTCTCGCGGTGGTAGCCACCTCTGCGACCATCATTGCGGTATTCGTGCCGGTGAGCTTCATGGGCGGTTTCACCGGTCAGTATTTCAAGCAGTTTGGATTGACCGTCGCGGCGGCGGTGTTTTTCTCGCTGCTGGTGGCGCGCCTCATCACGCCGCTGATCGCGGCCCACACACTCAAGCCGCACGATGAAATCCGTTCAGCCGACGGACCGATGATGTCCGCCTATCTCGATGCGCTGCGCTGGACGCTGCAGCATCGCCGCGTCACTTTGCTCGGTGGTTTGGTATTTTTCCTGTTCTCGATCGGACTGTTGGTCGCCATACCCAAGGCCTTGATCCCACCGCAGGATTTCTCCTCGGCGCAGATCAACATCGAGTTGCCACCTGGTGTGCAGCTCGAGCAGACCGCAAAGATTTCAGAGCAGGTCACCGCGCTCATCGCAAAACAGCCCGAGGTGACGGACATCATCGAGTCCATCGGAGACGGTGACGTTCGTACGGCGTCGCTCTACGTGACTCTGGTGCCGCGCAAGGAGCGCTCGGTCAGTCAGAAGGAGTGGCAAGACCGAGTCACGCCGCTATTCACCGACATCCCCGACGCGCGTGTTGCCTTCAGCGGTGACGATGCGGGTCCGGGTGGTCGCCCCATCACTTTGTTCCTGACGGGTGAGGATCCGGTGAAGATCGAAGCGGCGGCTCAGCGCGCAGTGACGGCGATGCGAGCGTTGCCCGAATTGCGCGATCCGCGAGTGAACGGTGATATGCAGCGGCCCGAGGTGTTGGTGCGTCCACGCCTCGATCTTGCTTCCGAACTCGGCGTTTCGGTCGCGGCGATCAGTCAGACCATTCGCATTGCGACGCTCGGCGACCTTCCCCAGAACGCGGCGAAGTTTTCCTTGAGCGATCGCCAAATTCCGATTCGCGTAAGTCTGCTCGAGGAATCCCGACGAGATCTTTCGACGCTCGAAAATTTGCCGGTGCGTACCGCATCGGGCTCGACGGTGCCGTTGAAGGCGGTCGCCGAGATTTCATTCGGCGAGGGTCCGTCGGTGATTCGTCGCTACAACCAGACTCGGCGTGTCGTGGTCGAGTCGGATCTCGCCAAGGGCGTCGAAATCGGTCCTGCACTCGCCAAAGTTTATGCGCTGCCCGAGATCAAAAATTTGCCTGAGGGCGTGCGACTCGTCGAAGTCGGGCAGGCCGAGTTCTTGAAGGAGCTTGCCTCCAACTTCACGCTCGCCATCGTCGCCGGCGTGTTGCTGGTTTTTGCGGTGCTGGTGCTGCTCTTTGCGCGCGTCTTTCAGCCGATCACGATTTTGTCGGCGTTACCCCTTTCGGTCGGGGGTGCGATCATCGCGCTCATGCTCACGGGCAAGCCGTTCTCGATGCCCGTCGTCATCGGCTTTCTCATGCTGATGGGCATCGTCGGCAAGAACTCCATTTTGCTCGTCGACTTCGCCATCGAGGAGATGCGTGCGGGTACACCGAAACTCGAGGCGCTGATCGAAGCGGGTCACAAGCGGGCGCGACCGATCGTCATGACCACCGTGGCGATGGTGGCGGGCATGCTGCCGATCGCCGTGAGTTTGGCCGCCGGCGGTTTTCGTGCGCCCATGGGCATCGCCGTCATCGGCGGACTCATCACCTCGACCGCGCTCACGCTCGTCATCGTCCCCTCGATGTTCTCGGTGATCGACGACCTCGAGCGCTGGTTGGCGCCGCGGTTCGCGAAATTATTGACCTCCGGGGAGACCCGGGCGGCTTGAGACAACTCAGCCCTGCCAGATCAGGGCGAGCGCGAGCGTGCTCGAGGCGATGAACAAGGTTGCGAGTGCGCCGAGAGCGAGGGGTTGCCAGCCCTGAGCGATCAGTTTGCGGACGTCGGTTTCGAGTCCAACAGCGGCCAGCGCGAGCGCCAACAGCGCTTGCGCGATGGGCGCTGCAATCTGCTTCGCTTCCATCGGCAACCAGCCGCTACCTGACAGCAGGACCATGCCGAGAAAGCCGAAGACGAACCAGGGCATCGGTGCGCGGCCTCGAACCTCTGCCGGGTTGGCATCGGTCCGACGTTCGAGTTGACGTTGCGCCCAAAGCCCCATTCCAATGATGAGTGGGGCGAGCATCAGGACACGGGCAAGCTTGGCGACGGTCGCGAATTCTCCGGCCGCCTCGCCTCGAGCGAAGCCGGCGGCCACGACCTGTGCGACTTCGTGCACCGAGGCGCCGGTCCAGAGGCCGTAGCTGCGCGCATCGAGGTCCAGCATCGTGCCGATCACGGGATACGCGAACATGGCGATCGTGCCGAACAGGGTAACCGTCGCGAGGGCGTAGGCGACGGCCTCCTCATCGTCTCGCACGACCGTATTGGCGGCCACGATCGCAGAGGCGCCGCAGATACCCGTGCCCGTGGCGATCAGCGTCGCGAGGCCCGCGCGGACCCCGAGACGGGCGCCAAGCCACTGAGTCAGAAAGAACGTACCGATCAGCGCGAAGGCCAGGATGGCGAGACCCGCGACGCCGATCCCCAGGATTTCGGCGAGGGTGACCTGCAGGCCGAGCAGCACGATTCCTGTGCGCAGGGGTCGCCGCAGGCACATGGCGATTCCGGCACGCGCACGTTCCGGACGACCGACCGTGTTGCGAAGCGCCATGCCGATGACGATGGCGAGCATCAGTGGGCTGATCTTGGAGAGCCCGGGTAGCTCGAGGGCGCGAACGCCGAAGGCGGCGGCTGCCACCCCGGCGGCGAGCAGCAGGCCCGGAAGCTGGGAGGACAAGGCAGAGGGGTCGTGGGAGGTCGGGGGATGGGAGGAGGGGGAAGCCATGGGGTCTTGGGGCGCTAGGGTCAATCCGTTGCGGGGTCGCAACACTCATTTTGGAGCAGGATCAACACTATAGCGCGCGAAATTGTAGTGTTGCAGTCGAAGTTCGGTGTTAGACTCCCGGACGATCGTTGCCTTTCTGTCTGCATCTCTGGGCGTCCTAACGCCGGTCTGCATTGCTGAATCGACATCGATCAGGAGGCCGAGAAGGCTGTCGTCGTCGCAAGGCGGCGCTGTATTCGAGGCGTTAGTGTTCCGTTAAGTTAGAGAGTGTTTCCAGAGATGGCAAAAATTTACGTAGGCAACTTGCCTTTTACCGCTGATGAAGCGGCAGTCCGCGCGCTGTTTGCACAGCACGGCGAGGTAACTTCGGTCGCCCTTCCGGTCGATCGTGATACCGGTCGTCCGCGCGGTTTCGGCTTTGTTGAAATGGGTCAGGATGACGCGGCTCGCGCCATTCAGGCCCTCAACGGCTACTCCATGGGCGGTCGCCCGCTGCGCGTCAATGAAGCGCAGGATCGTCCCCGCACCGGTGGCGGTGGCGGTCGTCCGGGTGGCGGCTTCCGCGGCGGCGGCGGCGGTGGCGGTGGCTATCGCGGCGGTGGCGGTGGTGGCGGCGGTGGTCGCTGGTAAAGCGCGCTGACGTTCACCGCAACGCGGTCGAACAAAAAGGCCCGGTTAATTACCGGGCCTTTTTCTTTTTGCATGAAGTGCTTTTTGCGTGGGGCCGTTTCGCAGCGCGATGGGCAGGTTATCCGAGGTCGGGCGTCACGCGCACGAGCTGTTTGCCGACATTGCGACCCTCGAAGAGCCGGATCAGCGCAGAGGGCATCTGTTCGAGTCCCTCGAGAATATCTTCCCGATAGGTCAGTTTGCCCGCCGCAATCCAGTCGGCGAGCTGCGCTTCGGCACGCTCGAATCGCTCGCTCATTTCATAAATGAAAAAGGCTTCCATGCGCGCCATTTTTTTGAAGATGGCGAAGGCATTTTTGAGCGCGTAAGGTCGTTCGATGCCATCGATGTATTGCGAAATTGCCCCGCAGAGTACGACCCGAGCATGCCGGCGAAGATGCGCGAGTCCGGCATCGAGCGTTTCTCCTCCCACGTTATCGAAGAACACATCGAGGCCGGCCGGAAAGAGTTCGCCGATACGCTGCTCGACGTTCTCCGATTTGTAGTCGATGGCTGCGCGATAGCCGAGCGAGCTCGTCAGCAGCGCGCATTTCTCCGCTGAGCCTGCAATACCCACGGCTTCGGCGCCGAGGTTGCGCGCGATTTGTCCGACGTTGGAGCCGACACCTCCCGCAGCGCCGGACACCAGCACTTGGTCGCCGGCTTTCACTCCGCCGACATCGACGAGACCGAGGTAGGACGTGAAACCTGTCAGACCGAGTACACCGAGTGCCGTGGAGACCGGAACCACGCGTTGCCGAACTTTGAACATCAGGTAATAGGGCGAGCCGTCGGCGATGGCATAGCGCTGCCAGCCCATCTTGCCGTGCACAATCTCGCCAACACGCCAATCCGGATTTCGCGATTCGATGATCCGTCCGACGCCGCGTCCATGCATGACGTCGCCGAGTTCGAGCGGCCGCTCGAATTTTTCGGTATTCAACATGTAACCACGCATCACTGCCGCCACGCCGAGGTAGAGCACCTCGATCCGGAACTCACCCTCTGCCAGAAGACGCAACGGCGACTCGATCAGTCTGAAGTCGCTTTCTTTCACCGCGCCGACGGGTCTTGCGGCGAGCACCCACTGGGTGTTGGTGGTCACAGCGGGCGCCCGCGCGTCTCAGGGACGATCCAGAGTGCGAGTACGAAGACTGTCCCCAATAAGACGAGGTCGCGGAACCCGAACACCGTGTCCGTCGAGGAGGCGACCACGATTCTAGTCATTGGTGTGCGGTGGGAGGTACTCATGTTCATGCAGAGGCGACGCGGCACGATTGTAGGCTTAATTCAGCATGGTCCGGATACACTCGAACTCATGACCACCACGAGCTCACCGATCCGGCGCGGCTATCTCGACGGGCCCACGGGACAAGTCCATTACCGTCGGTGCATGGGTCGTGCTGCGGGTGGCGAGGTGGGTGAGCCGCTCGTGCTGCTCCACCAATCGCCCCTGTCCTCGACTCAGTTCGAGTCGGTGATGCCGTCGCTCGCGGCGGCGGGTTTCGATGCGCTGGCGCTCGACATGCCAGGGTTCGGGATGTCGGATGTGGCGGCCGAGGGTGCGACCCTCGAAGATTTCGCGAGCATCATCTCTGCGGGTCTGCGCGCGATGGGTTGGAAAAGCGCGAATCTCGTCGGTCATCACACCGGTGCCGTACTCGGTGCCGTGTTTGCAGCGGCGAATCCGCAAGTCGTGCGAAAGCTCGTGCTCAATGGGTTCCCTCTGCTCGGCAAAGCCGAGCGTGATCACTTCGCGACTTTTTATTTCGGGCCAAAAGATCCCAAACCCGACGGGTCTCATCTGCTCATCGCCTGGGAAAACCGCCTGCGCTCGACGCCAGGTTGGAGTGATATCCGACTGATGCATCGATACACCGTCGAGGCACTGCATCGTGACGGCAGCAACTGGCGGGCATTCCCGCTCGTGATCTCCGCCGATCTCGAGGCTGTTTTGAAGCGTATCGTGGTGCCGACGCTGATGTTCACGAATACCGGCGAGGACTTGTATGCCGCCACGAAGCGTGCACAAGCCGTGCAGCCCGATTTCTTTGCCTACGCCGAACTGCAGGGCGGCTCCCACGACATCATCGACGAGCAGCCGGAAAATTGGGTTCGAGAGATCGTCGGATTTCTTCGCACCTGACCGTGCGCGATCGTGATCGGTCGGATCAGGCGCGTTGCATTCCTGGCTGCCCGTCCTCGATGACAAAACGCGCGAGCGATTGTGCCGTCGCCTCAGGTTCGCGCACCGAGGCGTAACCGATGAGTTCCGCCTCTAGCCTCGCGGGCGTGAGGGTCAGACGCGCGTAACCCCGATAAGCGCCGCTGGCAAAGAAAACGTCCGAGGCATCGGGACGGTTGTAGACCTCCATCACTTTCTGAGGCGGGGGCCCGGAGGTGACTGAGGTGGTGACGATTTCACTCGCAATGAGCGGTGAGCTCGGGTCGTGCGAAACGATGCGTTGATCCGCGACGATGAATGCGTGGATATCGCCGCCCAACATCACCGGGTTTCTGCAGCGGCTTGCGGCGACCGATTCGAGCAGGCGACGACGCGCAGCCGGATAGCCCGCCCAACTATCGCTCCAGTGTTGCTGCCGCGGACCCGGGTCTTCATCGACCAAGGTCATCACGACACCTTGCGCAACGAAGTTCCAGCGCGCCTTCGACGCGCGCAGCTGCCCGTCGATCCAGCGCTCCTGAGTGGCGCCAAGGATGCTGCGTGACTCGTCGTTCCAAGCGGGACAGGTATCGACATGAACACGCGATCCTCCACCACGTCGCGGAGGGGTGGGGCAGACCTGAGGTGATCGGTATTGCCGCTCATCGAGCATGTGGATCGCCAAGAGATCGCCGAGGGTGCGCGTCATGTAGAGCTGCATGTCATTGCCACGCGGCAGAGCCGAGCGTGGCAGCGGCATGTGTTCCCAATACGCCTGGTAGGCGGCCGCGCGCCTCGCGACGAAACCGTCTTGCTGATCCGGATCTTCGGCTTGCAGTCCGGCGTAGTCGTTATCGACTTCATGGTCGTCGTGGGTGACGAGCCAAGGGCAGTGGGCGTGCGCTGCGCGCAGCACGGGATCGCTGCGATACCAAGCGTAACGGAGTCGATAATCATCGAGCGTCTTGCATTCACCGGTGTCGTGTCGGCGTACGGGAGAGCCAGTATTGCCCTCGTAGATGTAATCGCCGACGTGCACGATGAGATCGGTGCCGCGCTCCATCATGTGGGAGTAGGCGTGGAAATAGCCTTGCTCGTAGTGCTGGCAGCTGGCCACGGCAATCTGCAGAGGTGTCTGTCGCTCGCCGAGCGGTGACGTCCAAGTTCGACCGGCGGGGCTCACGTAGTCACCCGCCCTGAACCGATAAAAATACTCGCGGCCGGGTGTGAGACCCTGAACTTCGAGATGAACTGAATGCGCATGGCGCGCCTCGGCTCTCGTGACGCCTGACTGCACGATCTTCGCGAAATGGGCGTCCGCCGCAATGTCATAGTGCACGGCGTAATCGTGGTCGCCGAGATGTGCTTCGGAATGGGTTGGCGCCGTGGCAAGTCGAGTCCAGAGCACCATGCCATCACTTACCGGATATCCGGACGCGACACCGAGCACGAACGGATCACTCTTGAACTGCGGACGCCGCACTGACTGCTGTGTGGCGCCCCAGGCGGGTATTGCGAATGAGGAGCCGGCGAACGCTGCCGAGAGCAGCGTAGCGGAGAGAAAATCACGACGGGCTGGCATGACTGACTAGTGTAGTCGTCAGCATGCTAGTTTTGATGTCGAGTTCACGGGAGTGTGTCGATGACTCAGCCGGCTGCGCCTCGCGATCCCATGACCCCACGGCAGGATGGCCGGCCGGTGTTGTGCGAGCCGCTCGCCGGCATCACGTTGGCCTCGGACGATCTTGCTCAATGTCGAAGGTTTTACGGCGACGCCCTGGATCTTCGCGCCGATACGGTACGTTGGTCGGGCGAGGCCGCGCAGCAGCTCGCGCGGCACTGGGGGATCGCGTCTCGCGACGATCTCGATGTCTTGCTCCTGAGTCGGCCGGGTCTCCCTGAAGCCATTCAGCTGCGCATTGTGGGGGTCGCCGAACGCCCGACTTCACGCCCGGGGCTCGACTGTCGCTTCGATGGGCCGCTCGGCCTCGGTGTGCCCGTGAGGGGTCTCGCGGCTCGGCACGCCATCGTCGAGGCCCACGGCTTCAGAGCCAACGCGGGTGTCACGACCATGACCTTCCCGCGTGCCGACGGCACGACCTACGACATCGGCGAGACGCATTGGGTCGCACCGGACGATGTCATGGTGCCCGGCGTCGATCGCGCGCATCTGCAGCCGGTCGGGCCGATCGACCCTGCGCTCGCGATCGGTGGACCGAGTTACTCGAGCGCGCTCGTCAGCGATGCTGATCGGCACGGTGAATTCCTGGACGGAGTGCTCGGCTACGAACTGCGTCGAGAGTTCACGTTCGAGAGCGAAGGGCCGCAGGGCGGCATGAAGCTCGCGAAAGGAATTCGTATTCGCTTCCAGCAATGGTTTGCACCAGGTTCCCGAACGGGCTATCTCGTTATCATGCAGTTGCTCTCCGGCAGTCTTCGCGCGCCCAACGGTCTTGGCTTGAAGAACTGCGGGATCGGCCTGTGGTCCTTTCCGACCTCCAAGTTCGAGGAGGTGGAAGATCGCGTGATGCGCCACGGTACGACTGTGCTGAGTTCGCCGATCGAACTCGATCTGCCAGGTGCCGGGCGTCGACGCTCGATGGTGATCGCCACACCGGACGGATTCCCAGTGGAGATTTTCCGATGCTGATTCGATCGGTACTTTGGATATTCCTGTTGTCGCTCGGAGCCTGCACGACGCCCGATATTCTCGAATGCCGCGCGGCGAAGGGCCTGACCCCCGATTGCCGTTTTCAAAATCCCGAGGACTTCGCCAAAAGCCCCCGCGACACGGCGCTCATCGTGAGTGAAATGGGGCAGGGCAGTCTCGAGTCGCGCTCCGGTCGTCTCGTGGCCTACGTGCCCGGCGCTGCTGGGAGCGCGGGTGCTATCCGATCACTGTGGCCGCGGGTCTCGGGCTCGTCCGTCACGATAACCGCCGCTGCAGGGGCGGAGCGGCTCGGCGATCCCGACTGTCCCGCGCTCGAGGCGGGGCGATTTGTCCCGCACGGTATCAACGCCCGGCGTCTCGATGATGGTCGATACGTGCTGTACGTCGTCAACCATGGCGCGCGCGAATCGATCGAGATCTTCGAAATCTTTGATGATGGTCGAGAGGTCGCCCTCGAGCCGCGAGGTTGCGTGCTGGCGCCGCCCGATTCCACGACGAACGATGTGGTCGTGCTCGGCGATGGCGGGTTCCGAGTCTCCGACAGTTTTCGTCGCAGCGAGAACACCATCGTTTCGGGATTGCGCATGCGCTATGGGTCGCATCGACCGGGTTTTGCCTGGGAGTGGCGGCCGGGTCGAGGGTACTCGCGCGTTGCGGGCAGCGAGACCGCCTATGCCAACGGCATCGAGTCGTCACCGGACGGGCGCTTCGTCTACCTCAACGGCTATTTCGAAAATGCCCTCATCAAGGTCGACACCTCCACCGGCCAGCGCGTGGGCGAGGTTTCGGTGATGGGGCCGGATAACGTCACCTGGTCCGATGATGGAATGCTGCTCGTCGCCTCGCACCATGCGAGCACCTTCGATTTGCTCAAGTGTCTTGGCATCGAGCGCGGTAATTGCGGCTTCCGATTCCAGATCGTCGAAGTCGATCCAGAAACGCTGACCTCGCGAGTGATCCTCGATCAGCAAGGTTCGCCCATCGGAGCGGTGACCGTCGCACTGCCTTTCAAAGGCCGGCTGTATCTCGGTACCTTCGCGGGAGACCGAATTGCGTGGCGGTGAGAATGTGGCGTTGACGCCGTCGATGCGTGATCGCGCAGAGGGTTATGTCACCGAGCTTCCGTATACGCTCGGTTATTACCCCGAACTCGATCCGCGTCGGGTTCGCGAGACGCTCGCGTGCGCGGGTGTCGAGATCGCGCCCATTCTTCGCGCGTGTGAGCTCGGCTTCGGTCGAGGCTTGAGTCTCGCCATCCACGCCGTCGCCGGCGATGCCGAGTGGTGGGGTAACGATGTGCTGCCGCGGCATGTTGAGGAAGTGCAGACGCTCACTTGCGGACTCACGAACCGCCTTCATGTGTCCGCAGAGACCTTTGCGGAGTTCTGTACCCGCGAGGATTTACCCGACTTCGATTTTATCGCCATGCACGGTGTTTGGAGCTGGATCTCCGAGGGTAATCGGCAAATCATCAAAGCGTTCATCGACCGGAAGCTGGCGGCTCGCGGAGTGCTTTACCTCTCGTACAACACCCGCAGAGGATGGGAGTCGGCATTGTCGCTGCGAGAGTTCCTCGTCGCCGAGGCCGGGAGGTCGGAGCGGGCATCGCTGCCTTTGGCCGAACGCATCGAAGCGGCGCTGGTCGCGGCGCAGCAGGTGGTGGCTCAAGACCTGCCGCCCGCTCGAGACGATCCTGCTTTCGAGAGACATTTGCGCAAGATTCGTCATCAAGCTAAGGCGTACCTTGCTCACGAATACTTCAATCGGGACTGGGCGTTGTTCGACGAGACCGACATGGCCGCCACCCTCGAGCCGCTCGGGCTGGAATATGGTGCGCAGGCTAACGCGGGATCCAAAGATTCCGGCTTTCGACGAGACCTTTGGGTTCGATCGCGCGCGCTGCGTGCGCCGCGAGCGCCTGTGGCAGAGGGCTCCGCAGAGAATCATGTGATCGTCGAGCGCGCATCGATCGACGAGCTCAATGCGCGTTTGCTGCAACGCGCCCTTGATGAGCCGTACCTCAGTACGCTTGCCTCGCCTGCAACGGGCGGGGGTGTCGAGCTCGGTTGGCGCACGCTGCTCGCGCTCGGCGCGCGACGAGCCGGCGCGCGTGATGCTACGTCAATCGCAGCGAGTGTGGCTGCGACGCTGGCGCGTCTTGGGCATCCGCTCGTTCACGAGGGCGTAGTGATCAAAGATTCGGGGGAGGTGGCGTCCATCTTGCGCCGCGAGGCCGAGGGGGTGGTCCGCGAGATAGAGGGTGCCGGTGTTGTTGGCTAATCCATCAACGCCACAACCACGACCGCTCCCGCAACAAAAGCGAGCCATAAGTAAAAAATCGCAATCTGCCACTTCCTGGGCCAGCCATCTTTTAATTCGCCATAGCGCAGGAATTCGTTGAAGTCGGGGCCACCGCGAATCTTTCGCAAACTAAGGTAGCCGATTGGAAGGATGGCTGACAGAAGAAAGCCCGTTAGCGCTGGCCACGCTTCGTTGTCATCGACTCCGAATAGGTAGTAGAAGGGGGTCGGGATGATCAGGCTCCCGAGGAGAAGCCCCGAGACGACCTTGTATGCGGTGGCATTACGTTCAAGAACCGCGTCGTCGTCCGTGTCGGGCTGATCCTTGACGTGACGGCGCGCGAAGACAGACAACAGCGCGACGCCCACGAAGCTGACCACGGCGATGATGAGCAGTTGTTGCAGTTCCATGTGCGTCTCCTTTGAGGGAGGATTGCTCTGACCTGACCCGGTATTTTGGTCCATGTTTAATGTTCATAAAAGGGGCAGGAGACGTGGACGATGGCGAAGCAGAGATACACGACCGAGGAGATCATCCATAAGCTTCGGGAGGCGGATGTGCTGATCGGCCAGGGACAGACAATCGCGCAGGTGACCAAGCAGATCGGGGTGACGGAGCAGACGTACTT
>JBILWC010000028.1:0-27854 GCA_044370105.1 Steroidobacteraceae bacterium
ATGGCAATAGCGAGCGGGAACCACCCGATCCCTTTTCGAACTCGGAAGTGAAAACGCTCTGCGCCGATGGTAGTTTCGCCTGTTGCGACGCTAGAGTAGGTCACCGTCAGGGTCCTTATCAAAGAAGACCCCGTGAGCCGCAAGGTTCACGGGGTTTTTCTTTTGCTACTCTGCGCGTCATGAAACGCAGAAACTTCCTTTCGGTAGCGGGAGCGAGCCTTGCGCTCGCTTCATTCGAGGGCCTCGCTCTCGAGAAATCCAAACGTCCTCTTCGATTGCTCATCCTGGGTGGTACTCGATTTATCGGGCTACACATGACCGAACTCGCCCTAGCGCGTGGTCATACCCTGACGTTCTTCAATCGTGGGCGGACCAACACTGACCGCTTCCCGGACGTTGAACGTCTTCGCGGCGATCGAAACGGCGATCTGAAATCTCTCGTGGGTCGCGAGTGGGATGCCGTCATCGACAACTCGGGCTATGTGCCAAGGCAAGTACGAGATGCCGCGAGCTTGCTCGAGCCGAAAGTCGCGCGCTACGTCTTCATTTCCACGATTTCGGTTTACGAAACGTTTGCGAGAGCGAACGACGAGAGCTCCCCGGTCGGCAAGCTTGCCGATGAAACCGTCGAGACCGTGGACGGGGCGACCTACGGTCCGCTCAAAGCGCTTTGCGAAACCGCCGCGTATTCAGCGTTCGGCGAGCGACGAACATCGATCATCCGTCCAGGGCTGATTGTCGGACCCGATGACAACACTGATCGATTCACCTACTGGCCCGCTCGCGCTGCACGCGGTGGAGAGATGATTGCGCCGAATTCTCCGCGTGATCCGATTCAGTTGATCGATGCGCGTGATCTGGCGGCCTTCACGTTGCGCCTTATCGAGGATGGGACCGGCGGTACATTCAATGCGCTGTCGCCGACGGGCCGATTCACGATCGGAGATGTGGTCGCCGAGTCGATCTCCGCTGCCAATGAAATAGCGAAGCCTGCCGTGGCACCGAAGGCGCGGTGGATCGACACCAAGACGCTCGATGAACAAAAAATCACCCCATGGGCGGATATGCCGGCTTGGGCGCCATCCGAAGGGGACAACGCGGGTTTCGCCGCCACCTCGGCGGATCGCGCAGTCAAAGCAGGGCTCTCGGTCCGGCCAATGCGTGAGACGGTTCGCGACACCCTTGCGTGGCATCTCGCGCGTCCCGAATCCGAGCGGGCGAAGCTGAAGGCTGGACTTACGCCCGAGAGAGAAGCCGCAGCGCTTGCGGCGATCGCGTCTGGTGGCTCGAAACAGGAATGATCATCATGTCGTTTTTCCGCATTATTTCGGCCGTTTTTCTGTGTTTTTTCATGTCCGCCGCGGTATCGGCGGCGCCGGTGCCGGAATCGGAGCGTATCCCCGTCGATCTTCGGCGAACGACTCTGGTCGTTCGAGACATCGACAAGTCGCTGCCGCTTTACCGCGACACCCTCGGACTCAATGTCATTTACGACCAGGTGATCGGAGGCACGACCCGGCTTGTGCTGTTGCGCGCCAATGACGATTTCATTGGAGTGCTTGGGCTGATGCAGCGCTTGAATCAGACTGCACTCCTCTCGCCGCCCGAGTTTCGTCGGGCGCAGGCGGGAGATCCGATTTTGGTTTTCAACATTCAGGATCTCGAGAGCCGATTCGAGCGCATTCGGGCGACGCCGCACGTCACGGTGGCCGATACGCCTCGCTTGATTGATTATCCCGCACCGAACGGTGGCGCGATTCGCGTGCTGTTCAGCGCCGTATGGGATGCTGACGGTAATTTCATCGAGCTGAATCGAATCATCGGTACGCCTGCTGGCGTCGAGCGCTGAATCAGAAGCGGATACCCACCTTGGTCGAGGCGCCGAAGTTGTCGCCGGTCTTCTCGACCTCGATTGCGAGACTTCCGAGGAAGATGCTGAAATTGAGCCCCGCGAACACGCGCACCATGTCGGGCGATTCAGGAGATAGTTTGACGAGGCCCTTGAGAGCCGAGTTTTCGGGCGTGACGTCTCCCCAAATCTTGCCGACTCCTGCGTAGGGCGTGAAGTTCAAAAGCCCCTTGCTGATCGTGAGTTCCACCGTCCGAGTCTCGAGATCGAGCTGCTCGAGCCCCGCAAGTTGTGTCGCTGCAGCGCGGATGGCGATGGCGGGTAGCGCCACGTTTCCTTCCACCAGGGCGTACTTCACTTCTGCACCAAAAAATTGGATACCCGTCCCCGGTATCGTGGCGTAGAGCCCGCCGACATCGATGCCGAATGGCAAGCCCTTTTGGAGGGAAATCCGCGGTACGGTGAGGTAACTCTTTTCGGATCCGAGTGCGATTCCCCAAGGGAGATCGGTATTGGTCTCGATGACCGAGAGTCCAAGTCCCACATCGAACCCCGTGATACCGAGCGGCTCGGTCGGACTGATCGCCTTGTAGCTCAGGGCCGAAACGAGATCTCGGGCGAAGGGCTTGAACTGCGCCTGAGTCAGGGAGTCGATATCGTCGATGTCGGCGCGGCTCTCCGAAGAGGCTCCGGCGAGCAAGAGCGTGATCGATGCCAGCATCGCAAAGCCCGACCGCAGAGGAGTCGAAAAACTGATCATGGCGTCCACCGTTCCGCGAAGTGCCGGAACCTTACCGGCGATGGCCAGCACTTTAACGCGGAATGCGTTCAAAGAGATGACTCCGCTTAGGGATAGAAATCGTTTCGGTATTGAACGGTTTGGGCCGATTACTTAGGCTGCCGCCATGAATCGGGCGAAGTTGTTTCTTTTGTTCGTGGCCATCTCTGCCATTTCTTGGTGCGTCGTCGTGCCAATGTTCGTGCTGTTGTTCTCCTGGACCGAATACGTGTCCGGCATCAATTGGCTTTACCTGCCGCACGGTCTACGGATGATGCTGGTATTGCTCTTCGGTGTCGCCGGCGCATTCGGATTCACGATCGGTGCTCAACTGCTGCGATGGGTGGATCTCGATGGCATCACGGCGAATCCCCTGATCGATTTGCCCGTGATGTTTGTTCCGGCGATCGCGGCGTATGGCGCCGCGTTATTGACGCTTCGTGAGTGGCCCGGAAAAGGGTTACTCCCGCGGATCGGGCAGGGTATCCCCGCGATCGATGGGCGCCGTCTCATTCTTCTGGCTTTTGTCTCCGCGATCCTCAATTCTGCGGGCCATACGGCGGTACATGCGATTTACGGCATAGAGCAACAGCCGATCGACGATGATTTCTTGATCATGTTCATCGGCGACTTCTTCGGGGCGCTGCTTTTGCTGTACGCTGTGAAAAGACTGATCGTATTTATTGAGAACCGCAAAGAGCGTACAAGGCCCCTCTGACCATGCCGAAACCGAAGAAAGAGTTGGTTGAGCTTTATCTGCGTTTCCGATGGCTTCTCGGGGCGCTCAAAGACCTTCCGTCGGCAGAGCTATTCTCGACCCCCAATACCGAGGCGCTGCTCGTCGAGATCGCGCAGGCCTGGAAGCGGGGGGAGCCTTACCCCATGTACAAGTTGCTGATCCGGCGCGATCTTGGGCATATCAATACGGTTCGCAAGCGCATCCACCAACTGAAGGATGCCGGCTTCGTCGATTTCGAAGGCGTCGAGGACGATGCCCGCGTCAAATTGGTCGTTCCGACCCCAAAGGCCCTCGAATATTTTGCGGCCTACGCTTCGTTGATACGCGAGGTCGGAAAATGAGAAAACCGCTACCCGCTTAGCGGTTGATTAAGTACAATTCTTGGAGCAATTTTGTTGCATTCAAGGTTGTGATGAAGCATCTCAATTTGGTCCCTGCGCTGCTCGTGGTGGCCATCCACCAAGGCGGCTCGATCTCCAGTCTCATCGGCGTCTTTCGGGAGGAAGGGCTCGGCGGCTATCGAGCGTGCCGCAAACTCATCTACCGCCTCGAAAGTCTCGGATTACTGGGTATTCGGACCGGCACCCGCGACGATCGACGTGAGAAAGCCGTCGTATTGACCGAACGAGGTGTAGCCACACTGTCGGAGCTCAAAGGTATTTTGTCGCGTCTGGAGTAGTCGAGTCTCAAGTCGCGGCCACCTCCGTCGCGACGCACTACGTCGAGGAGTAAGAACGGCCCTGCTGCCGCCACACTGGCCGACCCGACTCTTCCGTGATCAAACGTTGGAATTGGTCCGCCGCATCGCTGGGTACGGCTGCGACGAGGCAGCCACCGAAGCCACCCCCCGTCATCCGCGCGCCGCCTTCACCACCGGCCTGTTGATCGATCAGCGCGTTGATTTTGTCCGCGAGCTCATCGACCTCCGGAATCGTGACCTCGAAATCATGGCGAAGCGAGGCGTGAGATTGTCGTAGCAGCCGGCCGAAAGTCTTCAAATCCCCACGATTCATCGACTCGGCAGCGCGCTCGACACGGCTGTTTTCGGTAACGACGTGTCGCGACCGTCGGATCAAGCTTGCATCTTGCGGCGGGGGAAGGGTGTCGAGCCTCTGCATATCGAGATCGCGCAACGAGTCGACCCCGTAGAAATCGGCAGCCTCGCGGCATTGCCGCCGTCGGACGTTGTACTCGCCGGCGGCGAGCTCACGACGAATTCCGGATTGGGCGATGAGGATCGTCCAGGATGATGGCAGTCGATACCGCTCGATACTGAGATCTTTGAAGTCCAAAAAAACCACTTCTCCAGGGGAGGCATGGGCGACCGTCATTTGGTCCATGATTCCGCAGAGGCATCCGGCGTAGCGATGCTCCGTGGATTGACCCCAATGGGCGAGGGTCGACGCATCGATCGCGGCTGTCGGCATCGAATTTTCGAGCAGTGCTCTGCCGACAGCGATCGACAACGAGGCGGACGATGACAGACCGGCGCCTGACGGAATATCGCCGACGATCGCAAGATCGGCTCCGCGAACTTGGATGCCGTGTCCGATCATCTCCGAACACATTCCGCGCAGATAGTTGCCCCACCATCCTCGGGGTCCTGGCTCGGGAGGCGCTCGGATCGAGAATTGCTCGTGATGGAGTCGGCCGTCGCTGAGGCTGGTCGCGACCACTTCGCCATCGGCTCTCGGAGACACGGCGATCGCGGTGCCAAGATCCAACGCCAGAGGCAGCGCGAGCCCCTCGTTGTAGTCCGTATGCTCGCCAATCAGGTTGACACGCCCCGGCGCAAAGACTTCGTGCCGGGGTGTCTTTCCGAACTGCCGATGCAGCAGCTCTCGCGCGTCTCGCAAAAGGGCGTGTGATGTCATGACGATGGCGTAATCAGGTCGGCTGTAGTACGCGTAATTGTCCGGCGGCCTGCTCGGGTGTCAGGTCGCGTTGGGCCTCGGCCAGCATTTCGTAGCCGACCATGAACTTGCGAACAGTCGCTGATCGAAGCAGCGGTGGATAAAAGTGCGCATGCAAGGTCCAGTGGCTGATCGAGTGGCTTCGGTGCGGAGCTCCATGCCATCCCATGGAATAGGGGAAATCGCAGCCGAACAGGGCGTCGTAACGACGAGTCAGATCGCCGAGCATCAAAGCCAAAGAATGACGCGCATCGCTGCCGAGATCTTCCATGCGCTTCACATCGAAGCGCGGCAGCAGCAGGGTCTCGAATGGCCATGTGGCCCACCAGGGCACGATGACGAGCCAGTGCTCGTTCGACGACACTTCGCGCTCGCCGCCAATCTCCTGCCCCACGAGGTCGGCGAGCAAAGGGCGTCCGTGCGACTCCAGGTAGTTTCTTTGATGAATATCCTCGAGTTGAGGCTCTTCCGGAAGATGATCGGATGCCCAGATCTGTCCGTGCGGATGAGGGTTGGAGCACCCCATCATCTCGCCTTTGTTCTCGAAGATCTGGACCCACGAGTGTCGAGCGCCGAGCTCTGCAGATTCGGCCGCCCAGCAATCGACGACCTGCCGCCGCTCGGCGGTGGAGAGTCTGGCCATGCTCCGATCATGATCCGGCGAGTAACAGATGACCCGGCAACGGCCCTCGGCTCCTTCGCTCACGAAGAGTGGGTCATGGCGCAAGATGGAGGCAGGGCGCTCGATCGGATCGACCACGAAGAGAGCGGGGAAGTCGTTGTCGAAAACGTAGGGACCGTCGTACCGCGGGTTCGTCGCACCTCCGACACGCGGATTACCCGGACACAGATGACACTCGGGGTCGTGGGCGACCGTCGATCGAGGAGTCGACGCTGCGATCTCTCCGCGCCAAGGACGGGCATTGCGATGCGGCGACACGAGCACCCAACGGCCGTTGAGCGGGTTCCGCCGGCGATGAACGTTGTCGGGCGCCTCAGAATTCATGATGCAGAGGCGCGGAGATCACGGAACCCGATGTATTCGGCGCGACGCGACAACGCAAGTCGATTGAAGACGAGCGCGGCGAGTACGGAGCTTGCGAGCACGATGACCATGAAGTGAATGTAGTGCTGCGTGATGAGGCCGGCGGGTTGCCACAAGAAGGTATAGAGCGCGTAGACGCCGAACCCCCAGGAAACGCCGAATATAGCCGCCCATGCGCCGACGTTTCGGAACAGAAGTCCGACGATGAACGCTGAGAGGATCGGCATCGAGAACAACCCGTTCAGTTGTTGCAGCAGATTGATGATGCTGTCGGCGTTCTGGAATACGGGTACGAGAACTATCGCGACGACCGTCACGATCGTCGAGACCATCGCTCCGAGGCGCCAGTGATTGTTCACCTTGCCGATGAACTTGTCGTGGAAATCGACCGAGTAGAGCGCGACGGTGCTGTTGAGGACCGCGCTGAAGGTGGTGATCACGGCAGCCGCAACCATGGCGGCGAAGGCGCCAGAGAGCCATCCGGGCAGTACTTCGGCAACGAGCTTCCCATATGCCGCATCGCCCACGTCGCCGAATAGTTTGTACGCCACGACACCGGGGATGACGACGATAGGCGGCACGATGAGTACGCGAATTGCGGCCGCGGCAAGTACGCCCTTCCGCGCCTCGGCGACCGTGGGGGCGGCCATCGCTTTCTGCGTGATGTTCTGATTCGTCGACCAGTAAAAGATTTGGATGAACAACATGCCTGTCAGCAAGGTATGCCACGGGATCGGCGAGTCGTCACCGCCGATCATCGTCAGGCGCTCGACAGGAACGCCCGTGACGATATCGAAGTCGACCGCTGCCAAAGAAAGAAAAACGATGAGCAGAGCAAGCCCGAGAACGCCGATCCCGGAGAAGGTGTCCATGATGGCGACGGCTCGGAGTCCACCAAGCATGGTGTAGGCCGCGCTGATCAGGGCGAGCACCGTGGCGAAGAACATCACCGACGTGTTGCCTCCGAAGAGCGATTGCATGAAGAGTCCGCCGCTGTAGAGGGCTGCGGGAAGGTAGATCACGACATTCCCGAAGAGAAAGAGTCCGGAGATGAGCGTTCGAATGCTCGTGCCTCCATAACGACGCTCGAGCAACTCGGTGACCGTCGTGCATCGATTTCGGTAATAAAGCGGGACGAAAACGTAGGCGAGGATCAGCAGGCCAAAGAATCCGGCGATCTCCCACCAAGCGAGCAGCAGCATTTGATTGCCGTTCATGCCGACGAGCTGGTCGGTCGAGAGGTTGGTTAGCGTGATCGAGCCTGCGACAAAAAGCCAACTGAGACCGCCGCCCGCGAGGAATACATCTTTGCCCGACCCATCGTGGGTCGCTCGTGAGGCGCGGACCTTCCACCAGGTTGCTACGGCGATCAACAGGGTCAGTGCGACGAAGATCAGGATCTGGACGATCCCGTCGGTCATCAGGTTGGTCGGCATGTTCTCCCCCCGGCAGAGGCCTTGGTCGGCAATAATAGGGACATTAGGAGGACGTGTGCCAACGACCCCGTCGACATGGCGGCTCGATGCCCCGACGACCACGCTGATTTTCGACCTTGGTCGGGGAATCGCCGAGCTCGCTTACCTCGGTCCACGCCTGCCGATCGAGCAGGACGACGGGGTGCTTTGCGGAGCGCTGCAACGGGGGGCTCACGAGTCCGAGCCCGATGAGCGCATTCCGCCCTCGGTCCTGCCTTGCAGCGAAACCGGGTATCCAGGGGCGCCGCTGGTCGAGATGGCTCGGTCGGGGCATCGAGTTGCTCTTCGAACCGATCCGCTGCAGGTCGAAGGCGACGATGCCGAGGTGAGGTTTCGCCTCGACGACACGAGACTCGGGCTGTCGATCCGCAGCCGGTGGTGCGCTCGATCGAGTGGCGTAATCGAGGTCGACACCCGCGTGATTCATGAGGGCGACCACCCTCTGCAGTTATCGAGCTGCGCCTCGCTCGTATTGCCGCTGCCGACTTGGGCGACCCACGTGATCCAGTACACCGGACGATGGGCGGCGGAGATGCAGGCGACACGGACGGCGATTTCCCGATCGTCGAGGTTGCACGGCGAGACTCGAGGAGGCCGATCGGGTTTCTCAGGCGGTCAATGGTTGATTTTCGAGTCATCGGAGACGACCGAGCATCACGGACTCGCGTTGGCGGTGCACCTTGCTTGGAGTGGCGATCACATCTGGGCACTCGATGTCGATTGCGATGGTGTTGCGGTGCTATCGATTGGGGGGAGAGTCCGTCCCGGCGAGATCACGGTATCGCGAGATCATCCTTTCGTTTCGCCATCGGCTGTCTTGGCCGTCAGCGCCGCAGGTCGTGCCGCGCTCAGACAGATGCTCCATCGTCATGTCATCGACGAGCGCCTGCCAAAAATGTTTTCGCGTGCGTCTCGGAAAGTCCATCTCAATACTTGGGAGGCCTGTGGCTTCGATTTGTCCTTGCCGAAGCTGAAGACGCTCGCCGAGCAGGCCGCAGCGCTTGGTGTCGAACGGTTTATTTTGGACGATGGATGGTTTGCAGGTCGGCGTAACGATCGAACGAGTCTCGGAGACTGGACGGTCTCGACCGAGATCTTCCCGGATGGGCTCGATCCGCTCATTCGTCATGTCGAGGCGCTGGGGATGGATTTCGGCTTGTGGGTCGAGCCGGAGATGGTGAGTCCGGAGTCTGAACTTCATCGCCTTCATCCCGAGTGGTGTCTTGCCATCGAGGGAATTCCTCGAGCCACTCAGCGCCATCAACTGGTACTCGATCTCACTCAGCCTGCCGTGGTCGATCACGTCTACTCGATGATCGACACCTTGCTGCGGCGTTATCCGATCGCTGCGATCAAGTGGGATCACAATCGCGAACTGTTTCCGATGCCTTCAGGAAGCGTTAGACAGACGCAAGCGCTTTATCGTTTGCTCGATAGACTGCGTCAGGCGCATCCTGCCGTGGAAATCGAAACCTGCGCCAGCGGCGGCGGCCGCGTCGACTACGCAGTGTTGTCGCGATGTACGCGATTTTGGGCCAGTGACAACAATGACCCTATCGAGCGGCTGCGTATCAATCGATCTTGGCTCCAATTCCTGCCGCTTCGCACCTTGGGTCACCATGTAGGACCCAGTCCCAATCCCATCACCGGGCGAATATTGCCGATGGATTTTCGGGCCAAGGTGGCGATGTTCGGTCACATGGGTGTCGAGGCGGACCCATCGACCATGAGCGAGGCCGATCGCTCCACGCTGAAGGCGCACATCGCGCACTACAAAGCGTGGCGTGAAGTGATCCATGACGGAGCCTTGTACGAGTTGAACTCTTTCGAGGACGGCATCGGTGGGTGGTTCGTCGTCGAGGGTGATCGAGGACTGGCGCTCGTTACGCAGACGCTTTTTGCACGGCATTTCGAGACGGCATCGATTCGTTTGCATGGACTTCAGGCGCAGAGACGGTATCGAGTACGGCTTCTCGAGCCTTGGCCCGAGTTGCCCGCTCGATATCTGGCCGATCCGCATCTTTGGCGGGAAGGGCAGTCGATCACGGGCGCGGCGCTTGCCTTTTCCGGTATTTCTTTGCCGTTGCGTCATCCGGAGACGGCGTGGCTTGTTGCGGTGGAGGCCGAATGAGCGGCAAATCGAAGATCCCTCGACTCGGCGTGTGCTACTACCCGGAGCACTGGCCACACGCGTGGTGGGGCGACGATGCGCGACGGATGCGCGAGATGGGCCTCTCGCAGGTCCGTATCGGCGAGTTCGCCTGGAGTGGCATCGAGCCTGAGCGTGGGCGCTTCGAGTGGGCCTGGCTCGACGAGGCCATCCATGTTTTGCAGGACGCGGGCCTGTCGGTCGTGATGTGCACGCCGACCGCCACGCCGCCCAAATGGCTCGTCGATGCGATGCCCGAGATGCTGGCCGTCGATGCGATGGGTCGTCCGCGCCGGTTCGGTTCACGGCGTCATTACTGTTTTTCGCATGAGGGCTATCGCGCAGAGTCTCGGCGTATCACTCGAGCCGTAGCCGAGCGGTACGGAGCACACCCTGCCGTCATCGCATGGCAAACCGACAATGAGTTCGGTTGTCACGATACGACGCTCAGCTGGTCTGCAGCGGCCCTCAAGTCTTTTCGTCAGTGGCTCATCGATCGATACAAAGATATCGGAGCGCTCAATGCTGCATGGGGCAATGTGTTCTGGAGCATGGAGTATCGGTCGTTCGACGAGATCGATCTGCCCAACCTGACGGTGACCGAGCCGAATCCTGCCCATGTCCTCGACTTTCGCCGCTTTTCGTCGCATCAGGTGGCGACCTTCAATCAGGAGCAGTGTCGGATACTGAGAGCGTGCTCGCCGGGGCGCGACCTGACACACAACTTCATGGGGTTCGTCACGGACTTCGATCACCACGAAGTCGCTAATGATCTCGACATCGCCGCTTGGGACAGCTATCCGCTTGGGTTCCTGGAACAATTCTGGTTTACGGACGAAGAGAAATCACGCTATGCGAGGCAGGGGCATCCGGATATCGCAGCGTTTCATCACGATCTGTATCGGGGAGTGGGGCGAGGGCGCTGGTGGGTGATGGAGCAGCAGCCGGGTCCCGTGAATTGGGCTCGCTTCAACCCCGCGCCTCTGTCGGGAATGGTTCGACTCTGGACTCTCGAGGCGATCGCTCACGGGGCCGAGGTGGTGTCCTATTTTCGTTGGCGGCAGGCGCCGTTCGCCCAGGAACAAATGCATGCGGGGCTGCTCAGGCCTGATCGGCAAGATGACGTCGCAAGCGATGAAGTGCGTCGTGTCGTCGCCGAGATTCGCCATCTCGATCAGGGTGGTGCGCTTACCGGGACAACCACAGTCCATGCCGATGTCGCTTTGGTGTTCGACTACGAGGCCGAGTGGGTGACGCAGATTCAACCGCAGGGTGCCGGTTGCTCGTCGCTGCGTACGGCCTTCGAGTGGTATACCGCTCTGCGTGATCTCGGACTCGATGTCGACATCGTCCCGTCGACTGCGGACATCTCGAGCTACAAGGTGGTGGTCGTGCCGTGCTTGCCGATCATCGCCGAGTCGTTCGTCGAGCAGCTGCAGCGCAGCACGGCACAGGTTTTGATCGGCCCACGCTCGGGCAGTAAGACAAGTCGTTTTTCGATCCCCGTCGAGTTACCGCCGGGTTCCTTGCAAAGGCTTCTTCCGCTCAAGGTCACGCGCGTCGAGTCGTTGCGAGAGGGGATGATCGAGTACGGCTCAAACTTCGCCGTTCATCGCTGGCTCGAGCATGTCGACTCGTCGCTGCCATCCGAATGGACCCTGGATAATGGGCGAGGCGTGCTTTACCGGCATCAGCAGGTGCGATACCTTGCCGCGTCGCTCGATCCTGCTTCGATGCGGCGACTATTCAAGATCATTTCGGAGGAGGTGGGCGTGCGGGTCTGCGAGCTTCCAGAGGGCGTACGAATGCGTCGTTTCGGTTCTTCACGCTTCGCGTTCAATTATTCCACCGACACGCGATCGATCGGCGAAGTGCTGCCGCAGGGGACGCTGATGTTGCTCGGCAGTGTCGAGCTTGCGCCTGCAGATGTTGCCGTATGGGTGGAGTGATGAGACGACTTTTTCTTTTGTTTGCTGCTGCAGTGGTCCTCGCGGGCTCGCCGTCCTCTCAGGCGCAGACGATCCTGGATAAAGAGCTCGAGCTCCTGCTCGGTTGGGTGGTCGGCGAGTTCGACAACCAGCTGCAACGTTCGCGCGGCGAAAATGTGTTGCTCGAGTCGAAGCCTGATCCCTCAAAGGCTCCCGACCTTCTTTTTCCCGTGTTCGCTCGGGTCGAGGCGCCTGCACTCGGTCGCCATGTGATTTACCTGCAGTGGCCCCTCGGCAGCCCTCAAGGCGCGTTGCAACGTCAGCGCATCTGGACCTTCGAGGTCGATCAGCAGCGCAATGCGGTGTTGATGAATTTCTTCATCTTGCGTGATGCGGGCCGTTGGCGCGATGCCCATCTTCTTCCAAAGACTGCGCTCCTCGGGATCACCCGCGCGGATGTGGTTCCGTACCCGGCTGCATGCCGATTGACTTTCAGGCGACACATCGACGTGTTCATCGGAGAAATTCCAAGGGGTGATTGCCGAATCGTTTCCCAGCAAACCCGGACCGACATGACGATCAACGCCAAGATCGTCATCGCTAGAGATGAGCTTTGGTATGACGAGTCGGGCGTTCGGCAAGACGGCAGTATCGTGTTCAAGGTTCCTGCTGAAGGCAGTTATCAGTTCAGACGCAGATGAGCAGACGCTCGAGCATCTTCTTGACCGCAGCGATTGGCCTGCTTTCTGCGACCGGACTGATGGAACTCTACTGCCGCACACCGCTCGACGTTCGGCTGCCACCGCTCCAGTTGCCGGACGAAGAGACCTTGACGCTGGTTTTTCACGGTAGCGTCGATGCCGACAACCCTCAGTTTCCAAGACTCATCGAGGTCTTGGGGCAAGAGGGGAAGGTTGTCAGATTCGTGCGTTGGGATCCCTGGTCCGATACTCGCCTTCGGGCGGCGGCGAGTGCGCAGCGAGCTGGAGAGCAGGTTGCCGATCAGTTGATCGCGCAATGGGAGAAGACCAGGCGTCTGCGCGATCTCAAGCTCATCGCACACAGTTCCGGAGCCTATGTGCTCGACGCGCTATGCGAGCGATTGCGTGAACGGATGGCGACGCCGCCGAATATCGACATGCTTTTCGTGGATCCGTTCCAGATCCACGGGTTCGTCGACTGGACACATGGCGCCCGTGAGCATGGACGCTGTGCCGACCGCGCCGAGGCGATCATCAACACCGACGATCCGGCTCCGGCCACCAATCGTCCGCTCGTCAGAGCCCGAAACACCGACGTTACCCTCGACCTCCGTCGCGCAAACTTCAAAGAAAATGGGCACTACTGGGCGCTGGAGTATTTGATCCTCGAGTCAGCAGACCGCACTCACTGAATTTCATACCAGCGTTTGCAGGTACTCGCGCAGCGAACGGCCCGGACGTCCCATGATCTTTTGGAAGGTCTCGGTTTTGTGCCCAGGCGTGCGGCCGCTTGCGATTTCCGCGAAGAGCGTCGCGACAGCATCGGAATGCCATTGGTTACGGTGGAAGGGACGGATCGCTTCCTGGAAGGCTTTGGGGTCGCAATCGTCATACACGACAGGCTGGCCGATCACTTCTCCGATGAGTTTCGCGACATCATGGAAGGTCATGACCGGGTCGGGGCCGGTGATGTCGTAGCATTGTCCGTGATGCCGCGCCGTATCGGCATCGGTGAGCACATGAGCGATGAATTGCCCGGCATCGTTGTTGTCGGTCACGGCGATCGTGCCATTGCCCATGGGCATGGAGAGTTTTCCGGTGGCTTTCGCGGCCTTTACGGAACCACGAAAGTTTTGCATGTAGAAACTTGGGCGGACGAAGGTCCACTTCATGCCCGAGGCCATGATGGCATCCTCGGCGGCGATGTGGGCGAGCGGAATCGGGCTCGTGGTGCCGCGAACCGCCTCGGGCGAAGAAAGCTTGATGATCCAGGGAAGACCCGCTTCTTGAGCCGTACGAACGAACGAGAGCTCGAGGCGTTCTTGTGTCTCTCCATTCGGCAGGACCAGCAAGGCGCGATCGACTCCCGAGAGCGCGCGGCGGACGGACTGCGCATCATCGAGATCACCCTGCACGAGTTCGACGCCTTGATCAGCCCAAGCAGCCGCCTTGGCGAGGTCGCGCACCAGAGCGCGGAATCGCTCACCCTGCGCAAGCAGTGCACGCGCCGTCGCGCCGCCGATATTTCCCGTGATACCTGTCAACAGAATCATGATCGACCCCCTGAAAATCGTGAACTCGAGTCGCCTGCCTGGCGACTTTGCCTATCCTACCCTCGGCACCGCACGATGCCGTCGACCACAAGTTTCCCTGGCCGTTCTGCGGGGTCGGAAGATACGGATTGGGTCTCCTGCAGCGACCGACCTACAATCCGCGGATGAACATCCTCGCTCATACCGCCGGTTCGCCTGTCGTCCAAACTTTTTTCGACCCTCCGACCGGAACATTTAGTCACGTGGTCTCGGATCCGGAGAGTCGGATCGCCGCGATAATCGACCCCGTACTCGACTTCGATGCGGCAACTCGAACGACTGCAACCACCTCAGCGGAGGCGTTACTCGACCATGTGACGCGCGAGCATTTGCAAGTCGACTGGATTCTCGAGACTCATGCGCATGCTGACCACCTCACGTCGGCGCAGTGGTTGAAGACGAGACTACCCGGAGCCCGTGTCGGCATCGGCGAGGGGATCCGCCAAGTTCAGCAGACCTTCAAAGCCCGCCTCGGCCTCGAGCCGGATTTTCCTGCTGACGGACGACAGTTCGACGTGTTGTTCCGGCCGGGCGATCGATTCTCGCTAGGTGGGGCACAGGTCGAAGTCGTCGCGACACCGGGCCACACCCCCGACAGTGTCAGCTATTTGATCGGCGATGCAGTATTCGTCGGTGACACGATCTTTGCACCGCGTTACGGTACCGCGCGTTGTGACTTCCCGGGTGGCGATGCCAGAGCACTTTACGGCTCGATGCAAACGCTGCTTTCGTTGCCGGAATCGACCCGGATATTTCTTTGTCACGATTACCCGGGTGAGGGACTGGTGCCGCAATATCTTACGAGCCCCGCAGATCTGCGCGACAACAACATCCACCTGAAAGGTGGCGTGACGCTGGAGCAGTTCGTGGAAATGCGCGAGACGCGTGATGCCACGCTCAAGGCGCCGAAACTTCTCGAACCGTCCTTGCGTGCGAACATCCGGGCGGGTCACCTGGACGATCCTTACTTCAAGAGCTGAAACCGGCCCTCGGAAATCGGATACGCACCGTCTTTTCTTCTGCGAGTCGTATCAAATCAAGCGACAGCCCTGCCTGCGCCGCCCGCAAGCGCATGTTTTCGAGGCCGCCCGACTCGCCCGGTCGAAAATCTCCCGAGCCGTCATCGATGATTTCGAGCGTAGCCAGCGAATGGGTGTCTGATCCCGTGAGCCGAAAGATGATTTGCCCGGCGTTCGCATGCTTGATGATGTTGGCAACCGCTTCCTCGGCGATCCGCAGCACGGCGATCGACTGGTCTGCATCGAGTCGAAGCGGCACCTCCAGATCGGCGATCTCCCACTTTATGGGCAGGCGCCCGCCGCCGATCCGCGAGTAGAGGTGTCGAAGATCGGCCAGCAACGCATCGAGAGACGTTGCCTCGGATGCGACGGCGCCATGGATCAACCTCACCTCATGGATCAGAGAATTGATTTCATCGACGAGCGTGGCGTCCTGACTGACCTGTTGAGCATGAAAGGACAGGGCGACCAGCCGACTGCCGATTCGGTCGTGGAGATCTCGGAGCATTTCTTCGCGGCGGATCGTTGCCTGCTGAAGTTGCCGTTCGATTTCGCGCTGATCTGAGGCGCGTTTGACAAGCGCTGCGACGGAGAGCGCCAAGACCGCTGGGAGCGTCCACGCTTGCAAATATTGATCGGAAAGCGTCGAACTGCCCAAGTGGATGAAAAGATCGTAGGCGCCCGTTGCCAGCGAAATGGCGAATGCCGAGGCGATCGTGATGCCGACAGCGTCCGCAGCGCTCCGTAACCGAATGATGAGGCGTACCAGAAATACAGCAGCAACGAGCGTGATCGTCGAGAAAATCACGTTGATGACGAATTGACTATCCAGAATCGATGCGGGAATGGCGAACGATACCGTGACGAATGCAATGGCCACTAAAAGAGGTTTTCGAGTGGGGCGGTCGCTTGCGAGATAGGTCGCAACCACCTGTACGGCGAGGATTCCTGCCAGAGCAAGTAACCACAGTCCGAGTCTTTGCCAGACCAGGATAGGCCCGGGCACGTCGGTCACAAGATTGTGCAGACAACGTAGCCCACCGACGATCGAAAGCCATGAGGTCGTCATCAGGATACGAGACGTGGTGTTGCGTTGATCACCAACGGTCAGGCCGATGATGCCGGCGAAAATCGCTGCGAACGCAAACGCCCCCATCAGAAGGACTTCCGACTGCAACTTGGTTCGGTACTCATCTTCGATAGTGGGTAACGAGCCGATCCTCATGCCTCCGAGTCCGCTTTTCAGTTCCGGGTGCGCGCGAGCAATGACTTCGATGACCAGAGGCTCCGGTTTTCGCTCATCGACATTGAAGTAACCCATCACGGGCCAGTAACGCCATCGCTTGGGTCGCTCGGCCTCGAGCGCGTCGATGATGGTTTGCCCATCGACACGCACCCGTCCGTCCAATGCGAGGCGGTTGAGGATCAGCCCATAGACGCCGGGCTCAGGTCGCGGAAGCTCGATGCGATAAATGCCTACGGATAGCCCTTTGCGAGCCGGTATCCAGCTATGGGGCAGCGTGACGGGCTCGAACTCGCACGGGGTGGTCGAGCCCCGTGTATCGGGCACCGATGCAGCCTCGCAAAAACTTGCGCGGGTGATTTGCACGGGCGCAGCGCTGCTTGGATGGACGGGCGCGAAGAGGAGTATGCAGATCGCCAGGGCGAGAAAGACGCCGGACCCTCTGCGACTAATCATTGAGCAGGCCGTATCGCCTCGCTTCGAAGACGGCCTCCGCCCGCGAATGCACCATGAGCTTTCGATAGACACTCTTGAGGTGAGTGTTGACCGTGTGGCTCGAGACCCCGAGCACCTCGGCGATCTCGGCGTAGCGCAGGCCTTTGGCGCAGAGCACAAGCACCTCTGATTCGCGCTGCGAGAGCAGGCCTTGAGATTCGGTCGTCTCTTTAGGCGGTCTGAGTCGATTGATGAGGGATCGAGCGATTGCGGGACTGATCGGCGATCCCCCGGACTCGATGATCGAGACGAGACGTCCGGCGAAGTCGGCAAGATCGGACTTCAAGATATACCCGGATGCGCCAGCTTCGAGGCTGCGAATCACGCGTCTCTCGTCGGCGAAAACCGTGATTACCAAGATTTCACAGGCAGGATTGGCTTGGCGGAACTCCGAAATCAGCGCGAGACCGTCGCCGTCGGGCAAACCTAGATCGAGAAATACGGCGTCCAACGGGTGCTTGGCGAGCTGTGCGCGCGCCGCGGCGAGATTACCTGCGGCGAGTACCAACCAATCCGGTGAACCGGCTGTCGCGCGGAGGAGATGATCGCGCAGCAGACGATCATCTTCGACGATCAGCAGTCGGCGAGAGGACGCGCTCTCGGGGATGGGATCGATCATGACGTCCACCCGAGCGCATGCAAGATTTTATAGCCCGAAAAAACAAGAACCGCTGCGATGCCCGTCAGTAAAAAGACCAGAAGCTCCTTGGTCGATTCCTTCATGACACTCGCGACGGATTACCTCAAGGAACTAAGGGTCGATCGGCAGATATCGAGGTGCGCGTCGTCGAGTCGACCATCTTTAGCAACCTCGATGACGGTTTCCAGAACAAGCGCAGCCATCTCGACGTGGTTTCTCGCGCCGGTGAGTTCCACGCGCAAATCTTTGATGAGTTTGTCCCGAGCGTCGAGCTCGCGGATCAGCGGATCCCAATGGGGAGCGCGGTGCCGGTCGAGCAGCGTGTCGACGACTTCGTCGTGGGTGCTGAGGTAATCGGCGTTGAAATTGGGAAGGCCGAAATTACGCAAGCTCGGAATGGCAGCGAGCGTCGATTCGGTGACGCGCTCGAAGCCCATGCTCCAATCTGAGTATTGGCGCTCGGTGATCTCGTCGCGACGCACAATCTTGATGTCTCGATGACGGGGGTCTTTGGAGATTCGCTCGATGAGCGGGTCGACCACCTTTGCCTCACCCTCGATCGACTGCAAAAAGGTTCCGTTGCCGAAGAGCAGCATGCCCGTCAGGCCCTTTGCGGTGTTGTTGCGATGGCATTGGTTGAGCAGACCGAGCAGACCATCGGCCGACAGGGGTTCGGAAGCTTGACTGAGGTAGGTGACGCGAATCATGAGTTTGACCTTGGTTGATCGCCCGAATCGGGCTCGAGTTTACGGGACGCTGATCTCATTTTCGAAAGCATGCGCAACCCGAATACCCCGACTCCGCCGATTAGGAGGATGAGAAGGCCGACCATGCCGAAAATCATTTCACTGAGAGAGAGCACCTTGAACGCCCCTCAAAATCCTAAAGTCCCCCTGAGTGGGCATTGTCGATGATCGGGAAGGTATTGACCAGAGGTTATCTCGGGCTCGATTGAACATGCCGCCGCGGGCGATGCGAATCGGTCGCAGTTGAATCTATGGGTCCGATCGGCTCAAATCGGAACCATGACCCGTAAATCTGCGCTCGATCGTTTTCTCGATGTCGTCGAAAGAGGGGGTAACGCCCTTCCTCACCCGGCTACGCTTTTTGCCTTGTTGGCGCTCATCGTGGTGATTGCATCCTGGCTTGCCTCTTTGGCGGGCCTTGCGGTGCAACACCCCACTACCGGCGCTACCGTGTCGGCGGTCAATCTCCTAAGCCTCGAGGGATTGCATCGCATCCTCACGAGTCTCGTGACCAACTTCACGAGCTTCGCGCCACTTGGCACGGTGCTCGTCGCCCTGATCGGCATCGGCGTGGCCGAGCATTCGGGACTCATCGGTGCTGCACTGCGTAAATTGGTACTCGCGGCACCGCGATCCTTGCTGACACCGATCGTGGTCTTCGCCGGCGTGATGTCCAACATGGCCAGTGAAATCGGCTACGTGCTTCTGATTCCGCTCGCAGGACTCATCTTCAAGTCGGCAGGGCGACATCCCATCGTCGGCATGGCTGCAGCATTCGCAGGTGTCTCGGGCGGATACTCTGCCAATCTTTTGATTGGCACTATCGATCCGCTGCTGTCGGGGCTCTCCCAAGAGGCCGCACGAATCGTTGATCCGGAGTACACCGTCAGCCCCCTCGCCAACTGGTACTTCATGGCGCTCTCGACGCCTTTGATCACCGTCCTTGGGTGGTTCGTGGCAGAGCGATTTACGGCGCCTCGTTTTCCCGACGATCGTCCGATCACCGCAACGGATGATTCCGATCTCGCTGGAGCGCTCTCCAACGAGGAGCGTCGGGGTCTGCGCTTCGCCGGATATGCCAGTCTGCTGCTTACGATTTTGCTCGTGTGGTCGATGCTCCCTCTGGGCTCGTTGCCCGGAGCAGGATTCCTGCGTAATCCGGAGGACGGAGACCTGCTCAAATCACCCTTGCTGTCGGGTGTTGTCGCCATCATTTTTTTGTTTGGCGTGGTGAGCGGTATCGCTTATGGCGTCGGTGCGCGGACGATCAAAAACGACAACGACGTGATCAAGGGGATGAGCGCGAGCATGGCGACGCTCGGCGGCTATCTCGTGCTCGTTTTCTTTGCTGCGCAGTTCGTGGCCTTCTTCAATTGGACACAGCTAGGACTGATTTTCGCCGTGAACGGTGCTGAGAGCTTGAAAGCGCTTGGCCTGCCGGCCATTCCGCTATTCGCCATGTTCATTTTGCTGACGGCCACCATCAATCTTTTGATGGGTTCCGCTTCGGCGAAGTGGGCGTTGATGGCCCCCGTTTTCGTGCCGATGTTCATGCTGCTCGGCTACTCGCCCGAGCTCACCCAGACGGCCTACCGCGTGGGCGACAGCGTCACGAACATCATTTCGCCCATGATGAGCTACTTTGCGCTGATCATCGCCTTCTTCCAGAAGTACGAGCCGAAGACCGGACTCGGCACCATCGTGGCAGTCATGCTGCCGTACTCCTTCACCTTTCTCATCGGTTGGTCGATCGTGTTCGCGATTTGGCTCACGCTCGGATTGCCGATAGGGCCCGACTCGCCGCTCGTTTATCCGGCGAGTGCGAACGAATAAACGAGGGACGCGACGACCGCGATCAGCAGGGCGACGGCCCAGCGCACGGCGATGAAAGAGAAAAGCGGACGCACCGGGAAGACATGCGTCGTGTCGATGGCGGCCCACTTGTGGACCATCACGTCCTTACCGACGACGGCCCGGACGCTACGGATGAAATCGCGGCGACTCCGGTAGCGGATCATCGCCACGACCTGCCAAGGCTCGGCGCCTGGGGGCTCGATGAACGAACCACTGCGCCACGAAATGAAGACTGGCACGTTCCCGTAGCGCAGCAGATAGGGAAAAAACGCTCGTGCATATCGCTTATCGGCTTCGACCGCGCTGTCGCCGTAAGGGGAGCCGGCGGGGTAAGCGGCTTTCTCACGATATTCAATGAGGTTGACCATGACGAACTCGCGTCCGTCGTCGCGCGAGAGCAGCCTCTTCAAAGACTCGAAAAGCTCTGGGTCGTCACGATCGATGCCGCGAGATGTCATCAAGGCGAGAAAATCCTTGACCTCTTCATCGACGAGCGGACGCGCGCGCCCCCCGTACCAAACCAGGAAAAGTGCGTAGATGACCAGAGGAATCAGTAATGCGGTGATCATCGCTGTGCCATGAAGCGGTTGATGTGCTCGACGAGCTCGAGCGGTTTGTCTTCTTGGACGAAATGTCCGGCACCACGGATTCGTGTGTGGGGTTGGTTGGCCGCGCCGGGTACACGAGCCTCGAAGAGACGCTCCCCGCCGCGCGTGATCGGGTCTCGAGTACTAAAGAGCGTCAAGAAGGGCTTTTGCCACGACTCCAGAACTCGCCACGCCGCTTCGTTGGCTTCGCGCTCAGGATTATTCGGCTCCGCAGGGACGAAGCGAGGAAACATCCGCGCGGCGACGCGGTGAAGTCGCGTCGGGAATGGTGCATTGTAAGCTGCGATTTCCTCGGCGCTGAGGGGTGACACACAGCCGCTCGCGACGATACGACCGATGGGAAACCATGGGCTCCAACGTGCAAAGGCGCGCCAGATCTTGAACGCAGGCGGTACGCTCCGTCCCGCTCCGGTGGGCAGCCCCCCGTTAGAGAGTACGGCCCGAGCGAAGCGGTCCGGGTTCGCGGTGAGCATACGCAAGCCGATCAACGACCCCCAGTCCTGACAGAAGAGCGTGATGTCTCGAAGATCCATGGCTTCGAGCCACGCGTTCATCCACAAGACGTGGTTCCGGTAAGAGTAGTCGGACGGATGTGAGGGTTTGTCCGATCGCCCGAAGCCGACGAGATCGGGTGCGATGACGCGATGGCCCGCCGCAAGCAGGGGCGGAATCATCTTGCGATAGAGAAAAGACCAAGTCGGCTCACCGTGCATGAGCAGTATTGGCGCAGCGTCACGGGGTCCTTCGTCGATACACGCAATACGCAGCGCGCCGACCTCGCAATAGTGTGGCGAATAAGGGAAGTCCGGCAAAGAGGCGAAGCACTCCTCTGGCGTGCGTAGGACACGATCGAAGTGAATGACAGGTAGGGCTGCAGTGCTCATGGTGAGACCCTATGGACGAGAAAAGAGGCTACGAGTGTCCGGTGACACCGTACCTTTGACGATAAAAATCAATGAGGCCTCGAGAAAGCCTACGGCGTAAGTCAGTGCGACAAGACGAATCAGCAGTGTCGTATCGACAAAGAAGGATGCCAGCATCACCACGAAGAGCAGCACTCCAGAAAACCGACTCAGGTGCGTATGCAACATGATGACGCGCCCGCAACGAACTCTAGAGACCAGTAGCGCTCCTGCCAGCGTCGTGAGGGTGACGTAGATGTAGGGCAGGTTGGGACTGAGAAATGCGGGAAAAAGGATGGCCAGTACTACGGCGGAGCAGGGGTAGAAAACGAGATCGGCCACCGCATCGAGCTTCGAACCATAATCGCTCGTCTGATTCCAGCGGCGCGCGAGTGCGCCGTCCAAGGCATCCGATAAACCGAGTAGTACGAACCAACTGACGACCCAGAGCTGGTTTGCCGTCTGGCTCAAAGGTAACAAGAGCGGACTGCCGAAGAGCCTGAAGAAAGACAGCGCGTTCGGTATGGTGAGCGCGCTCAAGCCGAAATATCCAGTACGGGCGACGATGGGGTAGCGGAAACGACCACTGCCCGCTGCACAGATACCTCGACCCCATTCAGCGCCGAATTGCCGCAGAGCTCGTCGATAAAGGTCTCATCGGTTAGATCGTTGACGCTCACCCCCGCATGTTCCTGCGCCACTCGCAAACGCATGCCCGGTCGATGATGACCCCAGCCATGCGGAATGCTCACGACGCCCTGCATCATCTCGCTGCTCGGTTCGACGGTGATTTCTAAGCTACCTGAGCGCGAGCGGACGGTTGCGAGATCCCCGGCAGAGAGACCCCGCGTGGCGGCATCGTTCGGGTTGATGAGTAACGTGCACCGCTTCGGGCCTTTGACGAAGCGCCGCGAATTATGGAGCCAAGAGTTGTTGGTGCGGGGATCGCGACGACCGATGAGTCGCAAAGAATCCGGTGAACGCGCGGGCTCTTTCACCAGCGTCTTGGCGAGACGTCGCAGGTCCGCGACCAGAGGCTTTGGGGCGAGGTCGATCCGTTTATCTTTGGTCTGCAGACGGCCAGGCATGCATGGCTCCAGTGCGCCAAGATCGATGCCGTGCGGATTCGCGGCGACCTTCGAAAGCGTGAGCCCCCGTGATAGCGGGTTCCAACCCGCCCCACGACTGCCGAAGCGAATGCCCAGCGCAACGCTACGCTTGGGGGTCAGTGCTCTCGATATCCAGCGGGCGAGTCCCCTGGGCCTACGCGAAGGATCGATCGCCTCGAGTCGCGCCCCCAGCCGGTCGAAGATTTCGAAATCATGCATCGCACCACGGGGCTTTTCGAAGAGCGGCTTCGAGTACTTCACCGTATTTCGGATCGCCAGCACATGGAAGATGAGATCGAAGTGATCGCGTTCCAGCGCCGAGGTCGGCGGCAGGATGAGGTGGGCGTGTCGCGTTGTCTCGTTGAGATAGAAATCGACGGACACCATGAAGTCGAGACTCTCGAGCGCGCGTTCGAGCTGTCGTCCGTTGGGTGTCGAAATCACCGGGTTTCCCGCGGCGGTCACCAGCGCCCGGATCTGGCCCTCGCCGGGAGTCAGGATTTCCTCAGCGAGCGCTGCGACCGGAAACTCGCTGCCAAACTCGGGCAGTCCCCTGACACGAGTTCGTCGTTTCTCGAAAGAGCCGCGCTGACCGAAGCCGGCAGCCAGATCGAGGACGTCGAAAGCAGGTTTTGTGAACATTGCCCCGCCGACGCGATCGAGGTTTCCGGTGCAAATATTGATCAACTGGATCAGCCACTGGCAGAGCGCGCCGAACTGCTGGGTCGAGACACCCATGCGGCCATAGCACACGGCCGAGTCCGCGTTTGCGAAATCGCGCGCGAGTTGGGTGGCTACCTCTGGCGCGATGCCTGTCGATGATGCCGTGATCGAAGGAGCGAAAGGCAAGGTCAGGTCACGAATGACGTCGAGGCCATCGAGCGAATGGCCAAGCGCCGCGGTGGAGACGAGGTTTTCCTTGAAGAGTACATGCAGCACGGAGAGGAGAAACAGGGCATCCGTGCCGGGCGTGATGAAAAGATGAGTATCGGCCAGCTCGGCAGTTTCCGTTTTTCGAGGATCGACTACGACGAGGCGACCGCCGCGCGCACGTAAATCTTTCAGGCGTCGAGAGACATCCGGTGCGGTCATCAGGCTGCCGTTGGAGACTACGGGGTTGCCGCCGAGCACCAAAAAGAACTTCGTTCGATCGAGATCGGGTACCGGAATCATCAATTGGTGGCCGTACAAGAAGTACGCCACGAAATGATGAGGGAGCTGATCGACGGAGGTGGCGGAGTACCGATTCCGACTACGCAAGGTACGCAGAAACTTCGCACCGCCGAGTAGTCCGGAGTAGCTGTGGACTTGAGGGTTACCAAAATAGCTCGCCACCGAGTCTGTTCCGTGTTCGCGCTGAATCGATACCAATCGTCGCGCGACCTCATCCAGCGCGTCATCCCAGGACACCTCCTCCCAGCCGGTCGCCGTACGACGCAGAGGGTGACGAATCCGATCCGGGTCTTCGTGCACATCTTTGATGCCGAGTGCTTTCGGGCAGATATGACCTCGACTGAAAGGATCGTTCTCGTCACCACGAATGGAAAGGATCTCCGTTCCGCGCACGCGCACCTCGACGCCACACATCGCCTCGCAGAGATGGCAGGAGCGGTGATGGGTGTATTCGGAGCCGCTCATGACTTGGATTGACCCTTGAGGTATTCCGAGTCTTCGAAGACGAATTCGTGCCAGTTTGCGGTGTCAAAGATTTCTGGAACGAAGCGGCGAGCTCCGTCGATGACGGACTTGGGTAAGGCGTCCAGGCTTTCGACTTTGCCACCGAAGCCGCGAGCTACGGTGCCGCCGGGGCGATCCTCCATTCCCATCCATGGTGCCCAACGGTTCTTGTTTTGAAGCTGCAGATGAACCGGCGCAGAGAGCACTGCGGGGTCGGCAATGTCGGCGAGTGACGCCGACATCGTCATGAACGAGTTGGTGTAACTCGTCCGAGTCGAATCGAGCATGTCAGGTCGACTTTCGATCGACTGCGTCGCGAGGAAAACCCGATCGCCGATCACTTCGATCGGCAAGAGCTTAGGGGTGTAGCCCATCGCGATGACGCCGGTCGGCGTATAAAGCCGCGGAACTGGTCCCAACCGAAAGTGATGGATAGCCGAGGTTCTGCCTGTGACGGGATTGACGAATTCTTCGAGTGGCTCTTGGCTGTCGTATCGAGTGTAGAAGCCCACCTCGTACTTGCGCATCTCGTGCTGGTCGTCGCCCTTGGGCTGCCAGTAGTCGACGAGGACGTTGTTCATCGTGAAGAACGGAACGAAGTTGCCCTCGCCGAGATCGGCATAGATGTTGAGTCGCATGAACGAATAGACGGTAGCCTGACCCAAGCTTCCGACCATCTTTACGTGCGTGCGCAGTGCGGTGATGGGGTCGGAGAAAACGGGGAGGGGTCGTTCGACCGCCGCTTGGGCAGACGAACTGTGCAGCGCTGCAAGTCCGGCGCTTCCCAAAGCGGCCGAACCTAAAAGAGCCGAGCGACGAGAAACCTTCATGCCTATCCCCCGAAGACAGAGCGCAGCAGGGGTCAGGGTAGCCCCGGTCGGGGTCGATCGCCAAGCGCCGCCCGTCAGACCGACCGGAACGACGATCGGGCAGGAATCCGCAAGGCGTTACCCGGAGCGAACCTGTAGCGCGGTAGGACTCTAGAGCCCGAGCGCTACAGCGACCGCCGGACAGGTGACCGTGCCGGTGCTGACGTTGAGACCTGCCGCAAAGCCGGGGTCACGGGAGAGCGCGGCGTCGAGGCCGTGATCGGCGAGGGCTTTGAGGTAGGGCAACGTCGCCGCGTTGAGCGCGAATGTGGAGGTACGTGGCACCGCACCCGGCATGTTGGTCACGCAATAATGGGTTACGCCGTGTACGACATAGGTGGGCTCCGCATGGGTCGTCGGTCGACTGGTTGCGAAGCAGCCGCCTTGATCGATGGCGATATCGACGACCACCGATCCGGGGCGCATGGCGGAGATCATTTTTTCGGAGACGAGTTTCGGCGCGGCGGCGCCCGGCACGAGCACGGAACCAATGACGAGATCCGACGCGGCTACCTCGTGTCCGATGACATCGGAGGTCGAGGCGAGCGTACGCACCTGCCCGCCGAAACGGACGTCGAGTTCGCGAAGTCGAGCCAAAGATTTGTCGATGATGGTGACCGCTGCTCGCATTCCGACCGCAATCTCTGCGGCGGCGGCTCCGGCGACTCCTCCGCCGATGACCAGCACGCGCGCGGGGGCGGTCCCCGGAACCCCTCCAATGAGCACACCGCTACCACCTGCTGCTTTTTGCAACAGCGTGGCGCCCACCTGCACCGACATGCGTCCTGCGACCTCACTCATGGGTGTGAGCAGCGGCAGGCTACCGTCGCGCGCCGTGACGGTCTCGTACGCAATGGCATGCGCCCCCGATTTCATGAGTGCCTCAGTCTGCGGCCGGTCGGCTGCAAGATGCAGGTAGGTGAATAAAATTTGCCCTGGGCGAAGCAGGGCGCACTCCGAAAGCTGGGGCTCTTTAACTTTGACGACGCAATCCGCCGTCTCGAATACAGCATGTGACGTCGGGAGAATGACTGCACCGGCTGCGCGATACTCGTCGTCGCTGCAACCTATGCCCGCGCCTGCGAGGGTCTCCACGAAAATCTCGTGGCCGGAGCGTACCAGCTCGCTGACCGAGCCTGGCACCAGGCCGACACGATATTCGTGATTCTTGATTTCCTTGGGTACGCCGATTTTCATGCGGCATAGTGTACCCCAGTCAAAACACGTGAGCCGTCGACGCGGAGTTTTCTGCCGACAGGGGGTCAGGCCATCGCGAGTACCCGTCTCGGCTCCGTCCGCAAGTTCGTGTGGTTCTCATGACCGAGAGCGAGGTCATGACATTCGCAGGACGCTTCGCGCAGCAACCGACGATCGGTGATAGCAACGCGGCCGCGGGTGGTTTCTATCGCACCAGCCAACGACAGTCTCGAGAGGCTTTCGGTGACCGCCTCGCGTCGAACTCCAAGCAAGCTCGCCAATTCCTCATGCGTAAGTTCGAAGGTATTGACGGACGATGCATCTGCGGCCGATAGCAGCCATTTCGCAAGTCGCCTTTGAAGAGGATGGTGCATGTTGCAGGCCGTCGCGATTCCGAGCATTCGAGTCATTTGAAATAACTGATCATGAAGCGCCCGCTGGAGCTCGACATTCTTGGACCACTCCGCAACGAAAATATCCATCGGCAGGCGTAGCGCGTAACCCGATACGATGACGCGTGCGGCGCCGGGCAACGGTGGTTCCGAACGATAACGCATGCCGAGCGCGTGCCGATAACCAAGCAGGGCGAGATGCGCCTGGAATCCGTCGGTCATGCGAATGTCGACCGAGTAAAGACAAGTCAAAGGAAAAAAGACCAATTCTTCGTCGCCATCCGTAAAGTCACCGAGCTGGCCTTTGCGGACCTCGGTGATTTCGGAGTGTGTGTCAAACACTTCCTGAATAGCCCTCGGAAGCCGCGAGAGGAATCGGTTCTGGGACAACACGGGTTTCATTTAGCCTCCACTTCGAACTCCCCTTATCTTTGAATTATCCCCTCAAAGTGAGTGGTCGGCTATTGTTGATTATTCCGAACTGTACGGAATCGCCCACTTTGACTCGTTGGTCAGGCTCACATGGATTGAGGAGGAATACGCGGATTGACTCGTCGTATCGCGATGAATGTCAAAGAATTAACGAAATAATTCTCCCACAAGATCAAAAAACGAGTCGAGTGTGTGATTCCAAACCGAAACGGACGAATGAAGCCTCATAGGATGGGCTCGTCGAGCGAAGGTACCTTATCCCCCTCGGTGAGGAAGGGCGCTCGATGACAGAGTGGTTCGGTCACCGACAGGCCGACGGCGAGGCGACGAAGGGATCATCTCGACGGGTTCTCACGGGCAAACCATGACTGTGTCCGCCCCGCAAAGGGGACGGAGAGGTGGCTCGGCCGGTTCCGAAGACGCTAGCCGAGCCACCTTTTTTTGATGCGCTGAATTGTCCCCCCCCACCCCCCCCCGACAGCCGCATCCCTGAGGCTGGCGG
>JBILWC010000009.1:0-77931 GCA_044370105.1 Steroidobacteraceae bacterium
TGGATCTGGAACTACAATCACGAACGCCCAAACATGGCCTTGGGCGGGATCACCCCAAAACAGCGGCTGGCCATGGCTGCGTAACGTCTACTTCTCAGCCCCACCAGAAATGGGGGGATTACCCCAGCTCTCGCTTGACAGAAATTCGATCGCCTCTCTCGGTTTGCCAGACCGTATCAAAGCCTCTACCAGTATGAGATCCAAAGAAAAGAAGTAGTTTTTATACTCGCTATTCTTTTTTGCCTGCGAAATCAATTTTATCGCGGCCGACGGATCACCATTTGCAAGCGCAAATCTTGCGTTTGCCAAAATAAACTCTGGCTTGAATGCAGTAGATTTTATCGAATCTTTATTGAAGTCGTATTTTTGTAGAGCGACCAATAACTCCCTTGCAACATCTAACTCGTCAACTCTTATTGCCCAGTTCACACCGAGTATGTAGACGTCAGAGGTGATCCGGGAAACTCCCCCAAGGGTTGTTTCGACCATCTTCAAGAGCTTCTTCAGTGTCGGCCATCCAGCCTCATAAGCACCGGCATCAAAGAGCGCGCCGTGTAACTCCAAGGAACGCCTAATGCTTTCACCATCCGAAATCTCCCCACTATCAAGTATTTGGATCGCCTCTTTAAAAAATATCATCGCCTGCGCCCAATCGCCGTTAGCGAGTTTTACGGAGGTTCGCCCGTACAGAGCGCTGATCTCACGAGCTAAGTCTTTTTCGCGTCGCGCGTAATTCTGAGCAACTGCAAATGACTTTTCTGATTCATCGAATCTCCCGAAAGACTGAGCAACCCACGCCCGTAGCCAGTGATAATCGGATTGTAGTGATGCCGGCAGCGACGCCACGGACTCTGGTGTTTTCAACCGCTCAAGCACATTAAGCACAGATGGAAGATCATCAAAGCGGCTTGCGACTTGCGCGTCGGCCAACAGGGCGGAAGCGTATAGGGCGAAATCGCCCTGCTTTGACAGAATTTGTGAGCGGCGCGAGGCTAGTTTCATCTGCTCGTCGTAATCGCCCAGTTGGGCCCAGACGTTTCCTATCGCTAAGGCAATCTCGGCAGCAGTTTCCGGGTCTTTTTCAAGACCTTTAGATAACCCGTCGCTGCCGATGAGCAAAATTTGCCTTACTGAAACATCCCTACCCCCATGCAGCTCGGGATTAGCGTTCTCGAATAATCCGATTAGGAAGTCGCGGGTTGCAGTGGCGCGACGCGATTCGAGTCGAGCCTCCTGTGCCTGAAATATCGCGATGACGGTTGCAGCGATCACCGCACACGTTGCGACGCTGCCGATCGAAACCGCGACTGCATTGCGCACCACGAACTTGCGGATAGCGGAGATCCTGGAGGGCGGCTTCGCCAACACTGGACGTTCGTCCAACCAGCGAATCAGATCAGCCCTGAATGCGTCGACCGACGGGTAACGATCGGCCACATTTCGGGCAAGCGCCTTCAGGAGTACGGCGTCGAGATCCCCACGGAGGGAGCGCGACAGTCGCGAAGGGGTGGTCGAGCGCTTTACCGCGATCGACTCATCGATGCGGGCACGACTTGGCGTTTTGAGGTAGCCCTCGAGAATCGCGGTTTCGATTTCGGCTCGCGACCCTTTCTGGGTGATGAGCGGTGAGCTCCCTACCAGTAACTCGTAAAGCATCACGCCGAGGGAGTAGACGTCGGAGGCGAGCGTAAGACGCAGATGCTGCACCTGCTCCGGGCTCGCATAGCGCGGCGTCATTGCTCTCGCCAACGTACGGGAGTTTTGATCGACCGGGAGCGGACTCTCATCCTCGCCCATGAGCTTGGCGATACCGAAGTCGAGCAGACGAACTTCACCACGCTGGTTGACGAGCACGTTGCCAGGTTTGAGGTCTCGGTGCAGGACAAGATTGACGTGGGCGTAATCCACCGCATCGAGCACTTGAAGAAAAAGGCGAATCCGAGAGTCGACCGAAAGTTTCTGGTCATCGCAATACTGGTCGATCCGCTCACCCTCTACGTTCTCGAGTGCAAGGAAGGGCCTGCCAAACTGGTCGACTCCGGCGTCGTACAGGCGAGCGATGTTCGGATGCTCGAGGGAGCCGAGGATGTCACGCTCTCGAGCCATACGCGCCGAAAGGTCGCGCGCCCACACCATCCGCGGCAGCTTCAGGGCAACGCGGCGTTTGAGAGTGCCGTCGGCTCGCTCAGCGAGCCAAACGGATCCCATGCCGCCGTCGCCGAGCTGTTGCAGTAGCCGATACGGACCGACGACATCGCCGACAATGACGGTGGCCGGCGGCGTGAGACACTCGATACCGTTCGTGAACGCGTCGATGAAGGGACGTGTTTGTATCCCCGCCTGGACCTCGAGCAGTCGTCGCAACGGCTCGCGGAACAAATCGTGTTGCGGCGGAAGTCCCGCCAGCCAGGCCGGCCGCTCGTCCAAAGGCAACTTCAGCCCAGCCTCGAGCAGCCGCTGCAAATCAGACCAATCGGCTGAGTTTTCTGAGGGTGTCACGGAAAGATTAGTAACCGTCTTCGCGGATTACCGAAAGAGTTACATCGATATTCCGCCCCGTCACCCCCGGGAAATGATTCTATTTTGGGAGTTTCTAGTCTTGATCTCCCGAGAGGAGCGTTCGGACGCCCTCCTCGATCTGCGTCATCATCAAAGAAAATCCGTCCGACTCCCCGTAGTACGGATCAGGGACTTCGCGATCTCCCAGGAAAAGACGGATGGGCGTGGAGTTGCCAGCAGGTCGGCGAGACTCGAGCTGCGAGGCGTTGTCACGATCCATCGCCAAGATCACATCGTGTCCTCGGTAATCGTCATCGGTGATCTCGCGACATCTGAACGCGGACAGGTCGTAACCTCGAACCGCACAGGCTTCGACTGATCTGGGGTCTGCGGTATCGCCGACATGCTTGTCCTTCAGTCCCGCGGAGCTGAATTGCCAACCCGCTGTTCCGCCTCGGGCAGCGATCGTCTTCGCGACGATCTCGGCAGCGGGTGACCGGCAATAATTCCCAGCATCGACGAAGAGCACTTTCACGAACAAACTCCTACTTGGACTTGGACTCGGATTCACACTCATTGACGGCACGATCGACCCGATCGAGCCAATCACCCGGATATTTATCTCGATACCAATCGCGTAGCGGCGCCGTCGCAGCGCGGAACTCGGCGCGCTGAGCGTCGGTGGCGTAATCGATGGTACCGCCGCCTGTAACGAATTTTTCGATTGCCGGGCGCTCACGATCTTTGGCGGCTTGCCGCGTCGCTACGGCGAGTTCTCCATAAGCGATCGTGACTGCGGCCTGAACGTCGGGCGGCAGGCGCTCCCACGCTTTCGCCGAATACCACCAAATCGCCGACATGTAGCTGTGACGATCAACGAACACATGCTTGATATGGTCGTCGAACTTCATGCCCATCACGTCCTGGATGCTGTTCTTGGTCCCCGCAAGCATCCCGGCACCGAGCGCCGAATAGATTTCGGAGAAAGGCAAGGCCATGGGACTGCCGCCAAGCTCTCGAACCATCTCCTGTTCGAGCGCCGACGGTAACGTGCGGATACGCAGACCCGCGAGATCGTTCGCCGACTGAATACGTCGATCGGTCATTGCGAAACTGCGCCATCCCCCCGTGTTGCCCACCGCCATCAGGCGCAGGCCTAACCCATCCTTCATGATCGCCTCACCCATCGCTTTCGGCACAGGGCCATCCATCACGCATTCCGCGATTTCGTCATTGGCAAATAGATAAGGCAGATCGAGCACCTGCGCCGGGCCATAAAGCCCAGCGAGACCGCCTATGGTGGTTTGGTGCACCTCGAGGATTCCGCTTTGCAGCGCCTCCATGCACTCGCGTTCGTTCCCACAAAATTGTCCTGAAGGATAGATCTGCACCTCGACCCGATTTCCGAGTTGTCGCTTGAGTGACTCCCTGAATGCCACGGCACCGATATAGTCTTCGTCATCCTGAGATGCGAGGAAGGCGACCCGAATGGTGAACTCCGCCTGCTCGGCTCTGGAATTGAAAATCCCGATCACGCATCCAATGGTGATCAACAACAGCAAAATATTTCTCAAGTTTGATGTCATGGTCGATCGCTCACATCAGATCGAGCATGCGTGGCAGCGTCAGGACGAGTGACGGGAAGTAGGTGATCAAGAAAATCACCAGAACCTCGACCGCCAGGAACGGGATGAGCGCTCTCACGATATTTTCGACTTTCTCTTTCGCCACCGACGCCGTCACGAAGAGCAGCAACCCCATCGGAGGGGTGGCAAGACCAATCGTCAGGTTCACGCACATAATGAGCGCGAAATGCACCGGATCGACACCCAGACCGATGAACACCGGCGAGAGCACGGGACCCAGGATCAGGATGGCAGGACCGGCATCGAGAAACATGCCGACGACGAACAAAAGAAGATTCAGCAAAAACATCAGCAAATACACGTCATCGGTGATCATCAGCATCGCATCGGCGATTTCTTTGGCAAGCCCCGATACGGTAACGAGCCAGCCGAGCGTCACGGCGGCACCCACCAGCAGCAGAATCACGCCCGATTGCAGCGCGGTCGCTTTGAAGATCGCGGCAAGCTCCGACTTGCCGACGTTTCGCGTCACGAAAATCGTGACGAAAAGCGCATAGGCAACGGCTACACAGGCCGCTTCGGTCGCCGTGAAAACGCCGCTCAACATCCCGCCAAGCAAAACGACCGGCAGCAGCATGGCGAGCCAAGCGCTTTTGAATGCCGCGCCCCGCTCCGTCCAACTGGCTCGTGGCCGGGCAAGCGGGAGGTTGTAGCGCTTGGCCAGCAACCTGATGGTCCCCATGAGCGCGAGCCCTATCAAGATGCCGGGGACCACGCCGGCGGCGAACAACGCGCCGACGGACACATTCATCACGAAACCGTACAGCACCATGATTCCCGAGGGCGGAATGATGGGACCGACCACCGCCGCAGCCGCGGTGACCGCGGCGGCGAAGGGGCGCGGATAGCCCTCACGCTCCATCGCCGGAATCATCATCTTGCCGATCGCCGACGCGTCCGCCACGGCGGAGCCCGAGATCCCTGCGAAAATCATCGAAGACAGGACGTTAACCTGGGCAAGCCCACCTCGCACATGACCGACGAGGGACTGCGCAAAGCGCACGATCGATGAAGTGATTCCACCGGCGTTCATGATCTCGCCAGCAAGGATGAAGAACGGAACGGCGAGCAGCGGGAAGCTATCGATACCGTTGTAGAACCGAGCCAGCAGCGCGGGAAAGTACTGCGTCTCACCATCGATCAAAAGACTCAGCCCCGGGCCGAGCAGCAAGGCGAAGACGACCGGAGTGCCAAATGCCATGAGTAGCACGAGAAACCAGAAAAACGCGGCGGACATGGTCTAGCCCTCGCCGTCTTTCTGCATCATGGGAACGACACCGACCAGTAAGTCATCCGTTTTTCCAATCATGAGCGCCCGGCCCAAACGCAGCGTCGCTTCGATCGAGACGAGTAGCAACGCACTCAGCGCGACCGGCACGATGAGGTAGACATACGACATCGGGATACCGAGCCCGGTCGACAAGATCGTCGATCCTCGCGCGACGAAATCGACGCTCTCCAAAAGAAACATCACGCAGATCCAGCCGACGAGAAGGTTCACGATGACGCCAGTGAGCTGCAGCGCCTTGGGAGGCAGCCCTTCTATGAAAGCCGTGATGGCGACATGCCCGGCAGCTCGGTAGCCCATCGGCGCAGCAAGCAAGGCAGACCACACGAGCGCCATCCGCGCGGCCTCCTCGGCCCAGTCGAGCGTATGGTTGAAGATCGCCCGCGAAAGAATTTGAGCGAGCGCGACGAACAGCATCAACCCAAGCAAGATCGCAGAAAAAGAAAGCCCCCATCTTGCGATGGGGGCGTTCAGTTTTTCGAGACCTCGCAGCGCGAGGTCGATGATCTTCAACACGACCTCAGGATCTTATTTGGTCCCGAAGTTGTAGCGCGCCTGAAGACCAAAGTAACGATCGGCATCGCGCGGAATCTGCAAACGCACCGCACCACCCGGGCCGCCACTCGTCTTGAGCACGGTGTAAGCCTCATCCGTCATGTTGCGGCCGATCAGAGCGATCCGGAAGCGATCGTCAGCATCGGTGAGTGCGATCGAGACGTCGACGGTACTGTACGACGGAATCTTCAGCGCAGTGGGCTCGTTGAGATCCGAGAAGCTATCGTCTTGATACGCCCAAACCACATTCGGGGTGAGCGTGAACGTGCCCATCGGGATGTTGAGCTCACCCACGAGCGAGGCCTTCCACTCCGGAGCAAGCGGCAGCTTGGTTCCCGAACGAACCGAAGGGGTCGAACCGGGCGGTGTGAAGAAATTGTCGACCTTCGCGTCGTTGTAAGCGATGCCGGCGCCGAGCGTCAGCATGCTGTTCGGACGCGCTTGGATGTCCACTTCCCAACCGCTCGAGGAGACTTCACCGGCATTCGTCAGCGTCGTGATGAGCGTGCCGTTCAAGAACGTGAAGTTGTTGGCTTGGAAGTCATCGTACTTCGCATCGTAGATCGCGGCGTTGACGAGTACGCGTCCATCGAACAGCGTGCTCTTGATGCCTGCTTCATAGGAGTTGGCGGTTTCGGCTTCGATGAGCGGCGTGTTGTTCACCGTCATGTTGAAGAACACGTTGTATGCCGGGCCCTTGTAGCCACGCGCGTAAGACGCGTACACCATGACATCGTCGGAGACGTCGTATTGCAATCCCGCGCGACCCGACGCGTTATCCGAGGAGTTTCTGCCTGTGAAATCCGAACGGTCTGTACGTATACCAGGCTGCCCGGAGAACGTCGTAGGCGTGCGATTGTGGAAATAGCTGAGTTCGTCCGAGGTCCATCGGACACCACCAATCAGACGCAGGCGATCGGAGGCGTTGAACGTCCCGTCAGCGAAAACAGCCAGATTTTTGAAATCCGCTCCGAATTTTGCGTTGGAGAACGTGCTCACGTAGGTCGAGGAGCCCGAGCGGCAGGGACGCTGACCGGTGGAATCGACAGCGAGCGTACTCGCGGTGCAATTGAAGATATTGCGCTGGAAGAAACGCTCGGAGTCCGTCTTCGAGAAATACATGCCGAGGACATAGTCGACGGTCTCGCCGCCCTTCGAGGCGTAACGCATTTCTTGAGAGAAGGTTTTGGTCGTCTGCGGACCGTAGTCGTGCAGCTGCGCGAAGCCGTTGCCGACATAAGGTGCTGGTGTGTCGATCCAGTCGCCTTCGCGGAACTCGGTGGCATCCCAGGTTCGATAGGCCGTGATCGTCGTGATCGTGCCCGACCCGACATCGATGTCGCCGGAGAGCGACATGCCCCAAGCCTCTTCGGTCGAACGCATTTGCAGATCTTGCTTGACCTGGCGAGTCTCGTCGCCGGCAAACGTCACACCGCTATACAAGGTGCCATACGCGAGCGCAGTAGCGCCGGTCGGAGCGGTGCCAATGACCTCGACGCAGCAGTTGTCATCGGAGCTGCGGAAGTCACCCGAGAAAACCCAGTTGCTGTTATCGCCATCGAACTCCCAAACGGTGCGAACGCCTTGGCGCTTGTAACCGTTGAGGTCGCCGCGAGCGGCTGTCGAGGTGACGTTGTCGATGTAGCCATCGAACTCGCTACGCATGATCACAGTACGCGAACGAATGGAGTCGCTGATGGGCGAGTCGTACGCGGCTTTGATCCGCATTTCATTGCCCTCGAACCAACTGACGTCGAGGTACCCGCCCATCGTTTTTCCGGGACGCTTGGTGACGATGTTCACGACACCGGCCGAAGCATTCTTACCGAACAGCGTGCCCTGAGGGCCACGCAGCACTTCGATGCGCTCGAGGTCGTAGAGATCACCGAAGGCCTCGCCGGCCGATGAGAGCACGACGCCATCGAGGACAGTTGCGACGCTGGGCTGCGCGGCAATCGCGAAGTTGATGGTGCCGACACCACGCAGGAACAACGACTGGTTCAGCGAGGTGTTGGTCTTTCGGATATTCAAGGAAGGGACAAGCGTGCGCAGGGCTTCGATATTGAAGTTGCCCGAAGATTCGGCGAGATCGCCAGTCACGACCGAGACCGCGATGGGCACGTCTTGAAGTCGCTGCTCGCGCTTCTGCGCGGTGACGACGATTTCATCGAGACGACCTTCGTCCTGAGCCAGTGACGCCAACGGAAAAACAGCGGCACACGTGGCGACCGCCACGGCTCTCGCGATGATCTTCTTGCTATTCGACTTCAGCATGAGTTGTCCCCTTCGTTGTTGCTTTAGCGCCACAGATGCCCCGGCGCGTTCAGTCATGATGACGCTAACAAAGATTTTTATGTCATACAACCCTTATATAAGACAGCGGACTAAGCGCGTCGGAATGCAGCGATACGCGCAAGCGGCAGGACGAGGTCATGGACTTGGCCGCCCACAATGGCCTCGCCCGAATCGAGCCAGACCCATCGACCCTGTGGCAGGTAAACCGAGACGCGTCCCTGCGGATTGAGGCAAGGCGCGACCAAGATATCGTCCCCGAAGAAAAACTGATCCTCGAAGCCCCAAGCGACCCTATCTTGCGGACAAGCCAGCACCATCGGCCTCTGAACCGGCAGACCGGTGATGGAGGCCTGAGCCACGACGGTCTGGAGATAGGGTCGCAAGCGCTCACGCAAATCGAGCGCGTTTCTTGCGAGTGTCTCGGCTTCAGATCCGTAACTCCAAGGCTCGCGGGCGCCGATGCCGTGCAGCCGGAGGTGAGCCGAAAAAACCGCTGCCTGCAGCCATCGCACATAGAGGATCGGGTCTCGCTGATCGCCGTAGAAACCCCCAACGTCAGTGGCATAAAAGGGCGCGCCCGTCAGACCCCAGGACAGGCCACTGCGCAAATTGCCTGCAAGCCCACCCCAGTCGGCTTGAGGGTCCCCACCCCACTGCGAGGGATAGCGCTGCGAACTCGACCACCCGGCACGACTGAACAGGAACGGGCCATTTCGGGAATATCTCTCGGCCGCTTCGTAGACACAGCGGTTGTAAAGCAATGCGTAGATGTTGTGCAGCGCATCACCTCGCGAGCCATCGCTCGCAACCATGTGCTCTTCGATTTGCTCGCCGAAGTCGGCCTTGATCATGTCGATGCCGAGATCGAAGAGCGCTTTATGCTGATCGCGCCACCACGCGTACGCCTCGGGGTGAGTGAAATCGAGCAGTCCCGACTCCGGAAGTTGGGTGAGCACGGCACCAAAAGGCTCAGGATCCCAGGCGTATCGATACGCCTCACCGGAGCGCGCATCTCGAATCAGCCACCCTTTGTCGGCCAGGGTCTTGAAGAGCGGGTTGCGCACCGAAATCAGCGGGTACTCCCACACGCAGATCCGGAAACCCATGTCCCGCAATGCATCAACGGTCGGTTTCGGATCGGCATAGCGCTTCGGACACCACTCGAAGGCAAACCGCGTATCGGTGTCTTGCCAAGCGCGACCATCGAAAGTGATGACCTCGCAAGGCATGCCACGACGACGCACCTCTCGCGCGACCGACAAGATCTCTTCGGAATCCTTGTAATACGCTTTGGAAAGAATGACGCCGAGGCTCCATTCCGGCGGTACTGGCGCTCGACCGGTCAGCGAGGTGTACTGCGCAAGTTGGTCTGCGCCCGTGACCCCCGAAAAGATAAATACGTCGAGCGCAGCATCTTCGATGTCGAGTACGTACGCGCGTTGCGACCACGGACCGAAACCCACGCCGTGCGTCACCGGCGCTGGCGTATGCACGAAAACACCCCAACCTTCGGGGCTCCAGGCGAACGGCGCGTTCTTGTAGCTCCACTCTGCATTGAGACCGAGAGCATCCCGGTTGTAGGAGCGAATCAACTGCCCTCGCTTATCGAGCCGTCCGGACTTCTCGCCAAGACCATAGACGGGTGTCGAAGGCCCGAGTTCCAAAGTTAGCAACCAGCGATCGTCGTGGCGCGCGAGCGGCGGCAACCTGAAACGTCGCACGAAGTGCCCGTCGCTCGGTGAACCTTGAACAAATCGCTCGCCACGGTGAAAAGCAAAACTGAAAGGCGCATGACCGATCGTGACGACGAGACGCGACCCATCCGGCGTGACAGCTTCGAGGTGACTGGCCTTGGTATCCCCTTCTCCCTGATGGCTCAGTGCTGCCGGGAGCGGGCGAACATCTCCACAAAGAATGCCGTAGTCGCGTACTTCCTGTTGGCTGCGCAAGCGCATGCCGTCCTCATGCAGCGTGATGCGCAACACGCCCAGAGACGTCGGAATAGTCAGTACATTGGCCGAGAGTGTCGGCTCACCCTCGATTCGCGCGGGTGCCATTCGGCCCCAGTGAGGCGCGACGGGATCAAAAACCGTTTGCATGGACACCTCTCGGAAAAGAAGCGCTTAGGCCAGCTCCAGCACAGGGATGCCCCAGCGAAGCGCCAAGGCGCGCAAGGCATCTCGATGATCACCGTACGCCAAGGCAAAGTGATGCTCGAGCGCTTCATCGAGAATGCGCGAACTGACCTCCTCCGCAGGCTTGTCGAAACGCACTGTGCCCGAACAGCCGGTAAATGCCATCGGTGCCCGGATCACTTCGGCACCCGCCAGCACGAGCTTCAATGAATTGCGCGAGCGCGAGAGACGTGCAAGCGTGATTCGGCCTGGCTTGATCGGGAACTGATGCAGCAATGGCATGCGTCGGTTGGTGTGGATCGTCGCCTCGGGCTTGACCTCGGGGTCACACATGGAAATGGGCGCAAGTCCGCAGTGCCACAACACGGCGGTGTCGTCCGAGGAGGTGATATCGACCAAGTCGGCCATCCACGCGGGCTCGCCGGCGAGTTCCTGCAGAATGAGCTGCGTCACCGAGCCGTTGACGTCGGCCTCGCAGGCGGAGGGCACCTTCTTCTGGTTCATCATGGCCATCGGTCCACACGCGGCACAACCGTACTCGGTGAACATCTCGGGCCAACAGCGCACTGCAAGACCCCGCGCACCGGTGTCTCGCTGCAAATCCTCAAGCGCGCAGAACACACGGAACGAACGGTCGAGTTGCTCGGCGTCCACTTCCCCCAAGCCCGCGACCTGCGCCTCGGCTCGATCTTTGACCGCCGCCACACGATTGGCGTCGGTCGATCGAGCGCGATCGAATAGGTTGCCGAGCGTGACGTGATCTACCTTAATGTTGGCGAGGCGAGCCAGAAGATCTGGGTCGAACTCGCAGGTGTCGAAGCCGTCGGGGTGCTTTCCTACCACCGTGATACGCGAATCCGCGAGCGCGCCCAGCACTCGGTCTGCCGCACGCTCTGCCTCGCCACGAACGCTAGCCGAGAATTTCGCATCGGCAGCGGTGCTCTTTGGTAGCGCATGCGATCGCGAAAGCGCGCGCAAGCTCTCTGCGAGGCCGGGCGCCGACGGATCGGCATACAACGAACCGTGCGCGACTCCGGCACGACCCAATGCATGCGCTGCGAGATTGAGCCCGCAGTAAGCGTTGAGACGCAACCGTCCGCCGATGCGCGGCTCAGGCAGCGCCCAAATGGCAAGCGGTGTCGTCGCTTCTTTGGCGAGCTTCACCGTCATCGTGGCGTCGGTGAACGTCACCTGCAAAATGAGGAGTAGATCAATCGGCCCCGATGCAGCGATGTTCGCAATCGCCCGCTCGGCTGCATCACGATCGAACAATAATTCGCGAGTTCCGACCGTGCGGATACCCGCAGCCTCGAGCGCCGCAAACGCGCGGTTCTTCGTTTCTTCAGCAAAGGGCACATCGAACGTCGGCCGCGCAAGCGCCGCGACACCAAAAGTCAGCATGGCTTCAATCTCCGAATCCTGGATAGACGTGTCTGAAACTGGCATTCGCCGGCTCGACTCGCGCGCCGGCCTCGCCGTACACCGGGTGACGATTCCACGGCGCAGCGTCCGTGTCGGTGAGCGCGTTGAGCGAGCGCATGTAGTCGACGGCCTCTCCCCTCAAGCCGCCGCGAATAGCATCCCAATCGGGAAACCGGGTGAAAGCCTTCGACCAAATCGCTCGACCCGCCAGGTACCCCGATGCGCCCGCACGATACGCATGCGTCAAGATTCGGCGGAACTCATCCATGCCGGCGCCTGCCGAAAGCATGACCCAGGGTCGTCCCGCTGCGGCACCGATTGCATCGAACCACTTTTGGGCGGACTCCCAACCGAGCGCACCGACGCCTGGCACATCTGAAGCCGCGAGAGGGCTTTCGAGCTTGAAGAGGTCAACACCGAATTTCGGATCGGCAAAAGTGCGAACGCTATCGAGTACCAACTGCGGATGTTTGCTCTTCATCTCAACGTAATCGCGAGTTTGCTCGGTATCGCTCGGCAACGGATAAACGAGCAGCTCGAACACGAAGGGTATGTCGTACTTGCGACACGCATCGCCGATGCGCTGCGTGAAGTCCTGCTGCGCACGGCACACCGCCGCATCGGCATCGGGCCGATACCAGGTTAATACTTTGACGGCATCGCCGCCGATACGCTTGATCTTTTCCACCGACCAGTCGTCGATTTCGGATGAGAGACGTCCGGAAGGTGTCTCGCGGAATATGGAGTCTTCCAGCGTGACGATCAGGCCTCGCGACGCGAGTAGCTTCGTGACACCGCGGGGATAGGCAAAATGCGGATCGAGCAACATGGCGGAGGATTCGCCCTGCAGCTCTTCGATCAGCATTTCTTTGAATCCTGCGACGTCCTCCCAAGGCGCCTCTGTCGTGCCACGCTTGGCCTTGATCGGGTTTTTGATCGGGGGACGCTGATCGACCGCCGTCATCTTGAATCGTCCCTGGGCATCGGCCATTCGGCGCATACCCCAGTATTTTCCAGCCGAAAGAATCATGTGGACTCCAACAAAGAATCTCGTTCAACTCGGGTCGGCGCGCCGGCGCGACCGCCGGGTCGAGTCACCTTGATGGCCGCAGCGGCGGAGGCCGCCTTGACCGCAGCAATCTCGTCCGCTCCCTCGGCGAGCGCCAGAGCGAACGCGCCGTGCCAGACGTCGCCGGCACCCAATGTATCGACAGGTTTGACCGGAAACGCCGGGATAGTTCGGGCTGCAAGGTTGTGCTGATGATCGCGCCCATCGGCGATGAGTACTCCGTCCCCGCCCATCGTGACGCAACACCAGACCTTCAGGCGAATCGCCGTTTGCCGTAACGCCTGCTCGATATCCAGTATTGCATCAGAGCACTCTGCGTAATCTTTGAGTCCCGCCATGGAGAACGCGACGTGGGTGGCGGATTGGAGCAAAGGTACCGTTTTCGGCACGGGCACATCGGCATCGAGTACGGCGGGCAACCCGGCCTCGCGGGCGCGTTTGAGCATGACGATCGCGCCCTCCGGCCATCGTGTATCGGCGAGTACGACGTCGACACCCTCGAGCGAGACCGATGATTCGAGCCACGATGGGTCGGTTGGCAGTGAAGCGTCGGTGTGATTGACGATCAGTCGCTCGCCGCAGGCGTCGACGAAAACCGCCGAGACAGAGGACTGGAATCCTGGAAACCGATTTAGATGACGGCAATCGACCCCATAACCTTCGAGATCACGTTGGATCGCATCGGCGATGACGTCATCACCGACGCGCGCCACCAACTGCGCGTGACCGCCAAGTTTGCTGATCGCCACCGCGGCCGTAGCAGCGGGGCCACCGCCGACGATCGAGAAACCCGTTGCGCGATGCTTTTCGGCACGTTGCGGGATTTGCGGGGTGCTGAAGACGAAGTCCTGCACCGCGTGGCCGACGCACAGCGCCCGCTTCATGTGAAGGTGACGTCGTAAGAAAGCGTGCTCGTATCACAACGGCTGAGACGCCACTCCACGCGGCGGCCGTCCACCGCCAACGCGACCCGTTCGACCTGCAAGAGCGGCGCGCCCAACTCGACTCCGAGTCGACGAGTATCGTCGCGGCGTGCCACATCCGCCTTGAGCTTTTCGTTGGCTGAAACGATGTTGATGCGATATTCGCGCTGATAAAGCGCGTACAACGCGTTCGGGAGCGGAGAATGCTGATCGAGTCCCGGGAAAAAAGCCTCGGGCAAGATGATGCGCTCGATCGCAACCGGTCGCTCATCGACGAATCGCGTTCGGATGATCTCGAAGACGTCTGCCGTGTCGGGCAGCTCGAGCGCTTTGGCTTCAGGGGGTCGGATTCGTCGTCGCTTGACCGATTCGTCGCCGCTCGTCGGCACAGCGCGCTGTCCGTCGGGACGCGTCAACCTGAAAAACCGGAATAGCGAGCGCTCCTGCGTGAGCTCCGCGACATAAGTGCCTTTGCCTTGACGTCGATCGATGACTTTGTCGAGGGCGAGCGCATCGAGGGCTTTACGAACGGTTCCTTGGCTGACGCCAAGCTGCATCGCCAGGGCCTGCTCGCTCGGCAATACTTGGCCTGGCTTCCACTCGCCGTCTGCGATGCGTCGAACGAGGGTCTCGTAAACCTGACTATAAAGAGGGCGGTACTGGGGGCTGTCCATCTTTGACGAGAGATCGCCAGAAGAAGCCGAAGGGATCGCGCCGCTTGTGGACACAGGGGTCATGCATTTAGTATCTTATATAAGACTTGCAGCCGCAAGCGCATCTCAAGCTATCTCAGGAGTACATGAGTGAGCGTTCCACAACTGCTCGTGCACGATCACCAGGACAACGTGGGCGTTGTCGTGATCGAGGGACTGAAAGCCGGCACCGACATGCTTTGCGTCATCACGGAGGACAACTCCGATTTCCGCCTCACGTCGAAACATGACGTGCCGATCGGGCACAAAGTCGCGCTGGTCGACCTGAAAGTCGGCGACACCGTCATCAAGTACGGCCAGGACATCGGCAAAGTCGTTGCGCCCATCGCGCGTGGCGAGCACGTTCATGTCCATAACCTCAAGACCAAGCGCTGGTAGGAACCCACCGATGAGCAACACCAACCGAAAAATCTGGGCCTATCGTCGCGAGAACGGTCGAGTCGGCGTGCGCAATTACGTCGCCATTCTTCCCGTCGACGACATCTCGAATGCGGCCTGCGAAGCCGTCGCGAACAACATCAAGGGCACCATCGCCCTGCCCCATGCTTATGGTCGCCTGCAGTTCGGCGAAGATCTCGAATTGCACTTCCGCACCATGATCGGCACGGGCGCAAATCCGAACGTCGCCGCCTGCATCGTCATCGGCATCGAGCCAGGCTGGACGCAGCGCATCGTCGAAGGAATTTCCAAGACCGGCAAGCCGGTCGCGGGGTTCTGGATCGAAGGCAACGGAGACATCGCCACCATCGCCGCCGCATCGCGCAAAGCCAAAGAATTCGTGCACGCGACCTCGGGTCAGGTGCGCGTCGAATGCGACATCAGTGAACTGTGGGTCGCTGCGAAGTGCGGCGAGAGTGACACCACCACGGGTCTCGCCTCATGCCCCACCGTCGGCAACATGTACGACAAACTCGTTCCCGCCGGGCTTTATGGCTGCTTCGGCGAAACGTCCGAACTGACGGGCGCCGAACATCTTGCGGCGGCTCGTGCGGTGTCGCCCGAGATTCGCGACAAGTTCATGAAGACTTGGCAGTCCTATCAGGACGATGTCATCGAAGCACACAAGACGTCCGACTTGTCCGAGAGTCAGCCCACCAAAGGCAACATCGCAGGTGGCCTCACTACCATCGAAGAAAAAGCGCTCGGCAACCTCGAAAAAATCGGCAAGAAGGTCAAGTTCATCGACGTGCTCGAGCCGGCCGAAGCTCCGGCTCGCGGACCTGGCCTCTACTTCATGGATACCTCATCGGCAGCCGCCGAGTGCTGCACACTCCAAGCTGCGGCGGGCTACGTCATCCATATCTTCCCGACCGGACAAGGCAACGTGATCGGAAATCCGATCATGCCGGTCATCAAAGTGACGGGTAATCCGCGTACCGTTCGACTCATGCCTGAACACATCGATGTCGATGTCTCAGGTGTCGTCAGACGCGAAATGACGATCGACCAGGCAGGGGATGCACTCATCGACTGCATCGCTCACACGGCGAACGGCCGGCTCACCGCCGCCGAGGCGCTCGGCCACGTCGAGTTCGTCATGACCAAACTTTACCGTAGCGCCTGAGTGGTCGCGGCGCCCGGCGCCGCTCAACCACTCCGCCTTGGGGAGATCATCGTGGACGCATCGATCCGCCTGACGCTGGCGGAAGCCGAATCACTGGCTGCAGAGGCATTACGTGCCAACCGCACTTCAGACTTAGGTGCGCGAGCCACAGCGCGCGCACTCGTTGCAGCCGAAGCTGATGGACAAGCTGCGCACGGACTGAGTCGTGTTCCCGCCTACGCGCTGCAGGCACGCTCCGGTAAGGTAAACGGGCAAGCGGTCCCGACGCTGACTCGCGCCGCACCAGGAGTCGTACGCGTCGATGCGGGGCTCGGCTTCGCTTATCCCGCCATCGATCTTGCACTCGAAACTTTGAAGTCGATTGCCAAAGATCAGGGCATTGCGCTGGCCGCCATTCATCACTCTCATCATTTTGGCCAAGTCGGTTCGCATGCGGAACGTTTGGCTAACGCCGGGCTGATCGCTCTCGTCTTCGGGAATACCCCAAAAGCTATGGCGTTTCATGGTGGAAAACGCGCGATGCTCGGCACCAATCCGCTCGCCTTCGCGGCGCCGCTTCCCGGCGCACGAGCGCCACTCGTCATCGATCTCGCATTGTCGGTTGCGGCGCGAGGCAAGATCGTCGCGGCTCAAAAAGCGGGAAAATCCATTCCCGAAGGCTGGGCCGTGGATGCCAACGGTCAATCGACGACTGACCCCACGGCCGCGCTTGCGGGCACGCTATCTCCGATTGGCGGCGCCAAAGGTGGCGCGCTCGCACTCATGGTCGAGATTTTGGGTGCAGCACTGACGGCGGGGGCTTTCGGTTGGGAAGCGTCGTCGTTCTTCGACGCGGAGGGCCGCCCGCCGGACATGGGTCACTTGTTCGTCGCGATCAATCCAGGCCCGGCTTCCGGCAACGCGTTCGCCGATCGCATGCAAACCCTCATCACTGCGCTCGAGTCGGAGCCAGAGGTCCGCTTGCCGGGTTCGCGCCGACTCGATGCGCGCGCGAAGGCCGAGCGCGAGGGCATCACCGTGAGCAACGCGCTGTACAACGAAATACACGCACTACATCCGTCTGGGAGAGAGTGAGATGGCCGAGATCGTGATCACCGAATTCATGGACGAGGCAGCGATCTCGAGCGTGTTGGCTGGTCGCGATGTGATGTATGACCCCAAACTCGTCGATCAGCCAGACAATCTGGCGCGTCTCGTCAAAGACGCCCGGGCACTCATCGTTCGTAACCGCACCCAGGTACGTGGCGCCCTGCTCGAGGCGGCTGAAAAACTCGAGGTCGTCGGTCGGCTCGGTGTCGGTCTCGACAATATCGATGTCGAAGCCTGCAAGACTCGCGGCATTGCGGTCTATCCAGCGACGGGCGCCAACGACGTATCGGTCGCCGAATACGTCATCACGGCAATGCTGGTCTTGTTGCGCAGGGCGTGGTTCGCAAGCGATGAGGTGGCTTCCGGAAAGTGGCCTCGCATGTCGACCATCGGTCGCGAGGTTCAAGGAAAAACATTGGGTCTGATCGGCCTCGGCGGTATTGCTCGAGAGACCGCCTCTCGTGCTCGCGCCCTCGGCATGAATGTCTCGGCCTTTGATCCACTACTTCCGAAAGACCATGCCGCCTGGCAATTGGCCAGCAGCGCCTCCCTCGACGAGCTCATCGCTCGCAGCGATGTCATCAGTCTGCACGTGCCTCTCATCGCATCGACGAAGCGGATGATCGGCCCGTCGCAGGTCGCCGCCATGAAACGCGGGAGTGTCATCATCAATGCCGCGCGAGGCGGAGTCATCGACGAGGCGGCAGTCGTCGATGCGCTGCGCTCGGGGCAACTGGGCGGCGCAGCACTCGATGTATTCGAAACCGAACCACTCGATGTCGCTGCTGGGACGCTTTTTGCCGATGTACCCAACTTGATTTTGACTCCGCACATCGCAGGCGTCACCGAAGAATCTAATGTCCGCGTCAGCGAGGTCACAGCGAGAACAGTTCTTGCTCACCTGACTCGCAGCGGCGGACGATGACCGCAGTTACGTACTCCAATATCTTTGATTTGCTTGTCGTCGGTGGCGGCGTCAATGGTGCCGGCATCGCTCGTGATGCCGCCGGACGCGGTCTTCGCGTCATGCTAGTCGAACAAGATGATCTCGCCTCGCACACGTCCTCGGCCAGCACGAAACTGATCCATGGCGGACTACGCTATCTCGAGTTCATGGAATTCGGGCTCGTGCGCAAGGCACTGATCGAGCGCGAAGTACTCCTCGGTATCGCACCACATATCATCAGCCCGCTGCGCTTCGTGATGCCTCATGAGCCATCCTTGCGCCCGGCCTGGATGATCAGGATCGGGCTGTTTCTGTACGATCATCTGGCGCGCCGCCGGAAACTCGAAGGATCGCGCGGGATCGATCTGCGCCGCCATCCCTCAGGCATCCCGCTTCGTGACGGATTCGATCGAGGATTCGAGTATTCAGACGGATGGGTCGACGATGCACGACTCGTCGTGCTCAACGCGCTCGATGCACAGGAGCACGGGGCGACGGTTCTCACGCGCACCCGCTGCATCAAGATCACGCCGACCGCGACCACCGGCAGTGCCGAACAGGCATTCTGGACCGCATCGCTGCGCGATGAGGCGGGTAAAGAGCATGTCGTCCGCGCGCGAGCCGTCGTCAATGCGACAGGCCCCTGGGCCGCGGGCTTTCATGATGCCGCAACGCCGGGTCGATCAAAGCACGGGCTGAGATTGATCAAAGGCAGCCATATCGTCGTTCGCAAACTCTTCGATCATCCCTACGCCTATATTCTGCAAGCGGCGGATCGACGCATCGTTTTTGCCATTCCGTATGAACGTGATTTCACGATGATCGGCACGACGGATATCGAGTATCACGGCGATCCGCGAGTGGTCGCCATCGATCCGGAGGAGACGGCTTACCTCTGCGCTCAGAGCAATCGATATTTCAAAACCACGCTCACTCCGAGCGACGTCTTGTCGAGTTGGTCTGGCGTACGTCCCTTGCTCGAAGATGAGTCGGCCGATGCTCGGGCGGTGACGAGAGACTATGCACTGGAACTCGAAAAGGCACCCGCACCGCTGTTGAGCGTGTTTGGTGGAAAGATCACCACGTATCGAGTGCTTGCTGAGGAGGCCGTCGATCTCGTCAGCTCTAGCCTCGGCGAGACGGCTCGCCGCTGGACGGATTCCCGCCCGCTGCCCGGGGGAGACCTCCCTGAGGGAGTCGAGCCAATTGAGCAACGTCTCTCGGATGTTCACCCTGAGGTGTCGCGCAATACGATTCGGCGATGGGCGCGGGCCTACGGATCTCGCGCGCTGGATATTTTTTCGCGCTCGAACGACCTGGGCGCTGAAATCGTGCCCGGGCTCTACGAGTCGGAGTTGCACTACCTGTGCCAGAACGAATGGGCACGAACAGCCGACGATGTACTGTGGCGACGCAGTAAACTCGGTCTCCATCTCGACGCGCAGTCGACACAACGAGTCGCGGACTGGTTGAAGACCCATGGGAGACCGCAATGAGCCGATGGATTCTCGCCCTCGATCAAGGCACGACCAGCTCCAGATCGATACTCTTCGATCACGACGGCAACATCGTGGAAAGCGCGCAGCGCGAGTTCACCCAGTTTTTTCCGCAAACAGGTTGGGTCGAACACGATGCCAATGAAATCTGGAGCACCCAGCGCACGACCATCGATGAAGTGCTTCGGAAATCGGGCGCTCGATCGGGTGACGTGGCTGCCGTGGGTATCACGAATCAGCGTGAGACCACCGTGCTTTGGGACCGAAAGACCGGGGAGCCCGTGGCCCCGGCCATCGTCTGGCAAGATCGACGAACCGCCGATGTGTGCGCCACGTTACGCGCAGCAGGTCATGAGCCGGAAGTCACCCGTCGAACGGGCCTGTTGCTCGATCCGTATTTCTCGGGCACCAAGCTCGCGTGGCTGCTCGATCACGTACCCGGTGCTCGCGATCGTGCGATCCGAGGCGAACTCTGTTTCGGCACCATCGACACTTGGCTCACCTGGAAACTCTCGGGCGGCTCACACCATGTGACCGACGTCACCAATGCAAGTCGAACGTTGCTGCTCAACTTGGCGGGTGAATGGGACGAGTGGATGCTCGATCTATTGCGGATCCCGAAAGAGGTACTGCCTCAGGTGCTGCCCTCTTCTTTCGATATCGGCATCCGTATCAAGCTCGGCGACGCCGAGATTCCTCTGACCGGTCTCGCAGGCGATCAGCAATCCGCACTATTTGGGCAGGCATGTCTGCAGCCAGGCATGGCAAAGAATACCTATGGCACCGGGTGCTTCATGCTGATGCACACCGGCGACCGACCTCTCGCGTCAACGCATCGACTGCTGACCACTCTCGCGTGCTCCCCTTCGACGACCGAGGGCCGTCCGCAACTCAACTATGCCCTCGAAGGGAGCGTCTTCGTGGGCGGTGCCGTGGTGCAATGGCTCCGTGACGGACTCGGTTTCGTGACACGTGCCGAGGAAATCGAAGCGCTTGCGTCCTCCGTCCCCGATCATGGCGGCGTATATGTCGTGCCCGCTTTCACGGGCCTCGGCAGCCCCCACTGGGATCCGTTTGCACGCGGATCGATCGTCGGTATCACGCGTGGCACGACACGCGGTCACATTGCCCGCGCCGCGCTCGAGTCCATCGCGTTTCAAAGCGCCGAGCTGCTACAAGCGATGCAGAAAGACGCCGCAGCGCCGCTACGCGAACTGCGGGTCGACGGTGGCGCATCAAGAAACAATTTTCTGATGCAGTTCCAGTCAGACTTGCTCGGAGTGCCCGTCATTCGCCCCGCCGTCACGGAAACGACTGCACTCGGTGCGGCGTATCTCGCTGGAATCGCCGTCGGTTTCTGGAAATCGACCGAGGAAATCTCGGCGCGTTGGCGGGTCGAAAGACGATTTGAGCCGAGCATGTCCCGCGAGACTGTGGCAGCTCGAATGCACGAATGGTCTCGAGCGGTCGAACGCTCACTCGGCTGGGCCGTCTCCTGAAGCAACTCGCGTCAACTGCTGGCTAGCGGACGGCGGTCGCCCCAGGGCAAGACCGAGAAGGTCAGGCAAAGGAGAACCCCAAGCGGGAAGAGCCATGGGAACGCCACGATTTCCCGCTGCGTCGTCAGGCCAAAGAATTGCGCGTTGTGAACGACCAGCACTCCAACCAGCGCGACGGCCACGCCTAGCGGCGCACTCGTGATGCGCTCTTTGGGGACGAACAAAGCCAACAGGAACAAGCCCAGCATCGGCCCGTAGGTATAGGCAGTCATCGCGAAGGCCAAGGGAATCAACCGCTCGTCTGAGCCGGAGAGCGCGAGTGCGAATCCGCCTAGCACCACCGCCCACGCGATGACCAACATGCGCGAAAGTGCGACGGCTCGGGTTTCGGACAGCTCGCCGCGACGATGCCCTTCGTGAAACATCGTGATCGTCGTCTCGGACAACGCCGACAGCACGGGACTCGACATGGCGGCTGCAAACAAAGCCGCGACCATGAAGCCGCGTAACCCGGTCGGCATTTCGGAGAGGATGAACGCGGGGAAAATCCGATCGATGTTGTCCGCCACCAAAGGTGCGAAAGCGGGATCGATGGGGTTGAACTGGTAGAAACCCCACAGCGCTACCCCCACCAGCAAAAACAGTACGACGACGAGCTCGCCGAAATTGCTGACGTACAGCGCCAGGCGCGCCTCGCGTACCGACTTGCAACACAACATGCGCTGGGTGTTGAGCTGATCGGTACCGTAAGCGGCGAGGTTCTGGAAAGGCATCGCGAAGACACCCGCCCAAAGAGTGAAGTTCACTCTCGGATCAGTGCTCCACTCGAGGATTCGAGTCTTGCCCTCGGAGTCAGCCGCGGTCCAAAGACCCGAGAAGCCGTCCGGGTAACCGTTCGTCACGTAGAGGATGGCGATCACACCGCCGGCGACGAACATCATGAACTGCACGACATCCGACCAGACGACGGCACGGATACCACCGAGCATCGTACTCAGCGCCGAGACGCCGACGCTCAGAAACACGCAACCGACGAAGTCGAGCCCCGTAAGCAACTCCAGAACCAGCGCCACAGCAAATACCCGGACACCCTGTCCGAGCACGGCACCGACAAAGAACATGAACGCCGAGATCTTTCCGAACACCGGACCAAGCTTGTCCCGGATGAAATCGTAGGGACTCGCATAGTTTTTTTCATAGAGCCTGGGAAGAATCCACTGACCCAGAATGGCTTTGGAGATCAAACCGGCGAGACAAAACTGCAGGTATCGGAAATCGCCCTCTTGCGCAAAGACAAGCGAGGGCACTCCGATGAAGGTGACGCCACTGACGGCCGTCGCGACGATCGACATCGCCACGGCGTACCACGGCAGCGATCTCGATCCTAAAAAATATTCGCGGGTACTGCCTTGCAGGTCTTTTACGCGATGACCGATCCACGTGACGAGCGCGAAATAGGCCACGACGATCGCCCAGTCGAGGGCGTGAAAATAAACGTTACCCATGAACAAGCCGCTGCAGCGTTCGACAAGACCCGCGTCCCGGGTAAACACGACCATTGGCACCGGGATAGGCATACCCGTTGATCAGCACGCGACGCGGAACGAACGAATCATTCGAGGTGCTTCCATGGATCGCATACGGTCCGAAAAAGAGCACAGAGCCTGCCGAACCCGTCACGGTCATCGCTTGCGACTCATCGAAAAGCTGTGGCGCAGTGCCGGGAGTCATGGGCTTGCTGTAATCGTACGACTCACTCGAGAGACGAACGTGTCCTTCGCCCTTTACCGCACTGCGAGGGATGAACTTGAGTGGACCATTGTGTTCGCTCATGTCATCGACCAGCATGATGGTCTGAACATAGGACCCGCGACCATTGAGGTCGCGCCAGGTTCCCGGCCCCTTGTCGCGATGCTGAACATCTTGATGCCAATCGAACGACACGCCGTCCCCGGGCATCTTGAAGTGCGCCTGACAAAGCAACTGCTCGCACCGATCGCTGTCGAGCAACTGAAGCGCAGGCTCAACCAGACGCGGATCAGCACTCAGTGACAGTAAGTCCGGTTCAGCCCCACCCGCCCACACGACACGCTTGACGATCACGTCTCCCTTCGGCGGAGCATCGAGAACGAAGTAAGCTCCGTCGTGATCTTGGGTAGTGCGTAATTGCTGGGCTTTGTCGTAGAGGCGCTCGAACGCCCGCCGGGCCAAGGTCATCTCCTCGGCCGAGAAGAGTCCCGGCACGACCGTCCAACCTTGCTCGTAGAACTCGCGGATCTGCTCCGACGACAACATCATCTGATTGACCCTGCCCACATTCCCATCCCCGAAGCGACACTGTAGCCGATCTGACGGTCGACGAGCGAAACGGATGCTGCCAATATCTGCCCAACCGTCCATGCGAGTTGCGCGTGATTTCCGATCGCGATCGTTCACTCGACGTGTTTCGTGGTGCCACCGTCGCACTGATGATTCTCGTCAATAACCCAGGCAGTTGGAGCCACCTTTACGCTCCCCTTGCCCATGCCTCTTGGCATGGCTGGACCCTCACCGATCTCGTATTTCCGTTTTTTCTCTTCGCGGTAGGGAATGCTCTCGCTTTGACGATGTCGCTCGAGAAAACGATCGATGCGAGACGATTTTGGTCAAAGTGGCTTCGACGAACATCGATCATTTTCGGCATAGGCCTGTTTCTGAATGCTGCGCCATTCGTTGCTTGGACGCCTTCCGGTTCACTCGAAGTGCGGAACCTCGATACGCTGCGGATCATGGGGGTGCTGCAGCGCATCGCCCTGTGTTGGGCGGTAGCAGCACTCGTGATTCGCGCCGGTGGAGTGCGCGCCGCCTGGATCGCGAGCATCGTGCTTTTGATCGTCTACTGGCTTGCCTGCCTTGCTTTCGCACAAGGACCTGATCCCTATTCGCTCGAGGGATTCTTCGGGACGACCCTGGATCGAAATATCCTCGGGCCTGCGCACCTTTACAAAGGCGAGGGGGTTCCATTCGATCCCGAGGGACTCGCCAGTACGCTACCGGCGATCGCGCAGGTACTGCTCGGATATATCGCAGGACATTGGATGCTCACGAACAAGAGCAGCCCGTCGCTCGTGACGACGCTGATCGGTGCCGCCGCCCTCTTGACGGCCGCGGGCCTTCTTCTGGGCACCTCGATGCCGATCAACAAAAAACTCTGGACCTCGACGTATGTACTGCTGACCTCGGGCCTCGCCCTTGCGGTGCTTGCGCTGCTCGTCGAAATCATCGAGCGACGTCGCCAGATTTCCCGTCCCCTCGAAACCGGCTGGCGTGCCTGCGAAGCCTTCGGGCGGAATGCTCTGTTCATCTTCGCCCTGAGTGGTCTCGTTCCGCGAATGCTTTCATTGATAAGATTCGAAGACGGCTCCAACGAGGACGGCACGCTGACCTATATCAATCTTTTGTCCTTCATTCATCGAGAGTTTTTTGCGCGGCTCGCCGACGATCCGCGGTTTGGATCTCTTCTCTATGCAATCACCACTCTCCTCGCGTACTGGGCGATCGCCGCCTTCATGCAACGTCATAACTGGTACATCAAAGTATGAAATTTGCCTTGGTCCTGCTTGCCTCATTCATCGCTTTACACCCGGCTTTGGCGGCTCCGACCGTGACCGCACCGACCGTTCAACTCGGTATCGACGTGTTGCTCGAGCAGGACAGCACGTACATCTCTCTGGTGCAGGGAAAGCGTATCGGCCTCGTCACCAATCAGTCCGGTGTCGATGCTGCGCTCGTCCCCACGGTCGATCGTCTCGCCGATGATCCTCGGGTATCGCTCGTTCGTCTCTTCGGTCCCGAACACGGCATTCGCGGAGAGGTCCCCGCCGGAGAAAAAGTCGACGATGGGCGCGATCCGCAAACGGGCGTGCCCGTTGTCAGTCTCTACGGGAAGGATCGTAAACCTTCCAAGGCTGCTCTAGAGGGTGTCGACATGCTGATGTTCGACATCCAGGATGTGGGCTCGAGAACTTATACCTACATCTCGACTCTCGGCGAAGTCATGCGCGCCTGCGCGGAGACCAATATCCCGCTCGTCGTGCTCGATCGTCCCAATCCGCTGAGTGGCCTGCATTTCGAAGGGCCGATGATCGAGGATCGATTCCGAAGCTTCATCGGCTGGGGACCCATGCCGGTGACGCACGGCATGACACTTGGCGAAGCGGCGCGGTTCTTCAATGATCGACTGAAGATCGGCTGTGAGCTTCATGTCGTGCCGATGCGCGGGTGGAAGCGCTCGATGATCTGGGACGATACGGGCCTGACGTGGACCATCACCTCTCCGCACATTCCATCGGTGACGCAAGCCTATTTGTACGCCACGACGGGAATGGTCTCGGCGACGCTGCAAGGCGTAAATGACGGTGTCGGTTCGACCATGCCGTTCGAAGTGATCGGCGCGGAGTTCATCGACGCGTCGAAGTTCGAGGAGTCCTTGCAGGCGATAGGCCTGCCTGGCGTCCGCTTCCAGGCGATTTACTACAAGCCCTTCTACGCCTCGTTCAAAGATAAACCGCTGCGCGGGGTACGCCTGAAACTCACCGACCCTGGAACCTATCGCCCCATCCGGACGTCAATCGCCATCCTCACGACCCTGCGTACGATGTATCCCGAGAAGTTCCTGTTCAAAGAGGAGCGCCCGGTCGGTATTCATTGGGGGAATACGGAGCTCCGGCGACAACTCGAATCCGGACTCGGCGCAGACGCCATCATCGATTCGTGGCGCGAAGGAAATGCCGATTTCGCCGCCGCACGCCAACGCGCATTGATTTACGACTGAGCGCGCAGAGAAAAGAGCCCGAAGCCAGTGTTTCAAGTACCAGCTCTGATGATCCCTTCACCATCAGAGTAGTGGACGAGAACCGCCCACCGCTTCGGGCTCGGCGATTCGCGATTGTCCCCAAGGGGCGGAACGTTCGCGATCTCGACGGGAGACAGTCTCTCGCAGTTACGCCGCTAGGTCCGCGCGCCGTCGCACGAAAAGCGCCGGAACTCCCGACTCAGGCTTTCAGCGCGCCCAGAACCTCGTCGAGCATCTTCTTCGCATCGCCGAACAGCATGCGATTGTTTTCTTTGAAGAAGAGCGGATTGTCGACTCCTGCATAGCCTGAAGCCATCGAGCGCTTCATGACGATGGAGGTCTTCGACTTCCAGACTTGCAGAACCGGCATCCCGGCGATCGGGCTCGTCGGATCATCCTCGGCAGCCGGATTGACGATGTCGTTGGCGCCGATGACGATGGATACGTCGGTGTCGGGGAAATCATCGTTGATCTCGTCCATTTCGAGGACGATGTCGTAGGGTACTTTCGCCTCGGCGAGCAGCACATTCATGTGCCCTGGCATGCGGCCCGCGACCGGATGGATCGCGAAGCGAACATTCACGCCCTTCTCACGCAGGAACTTGGTGATTTCATAGACGGTGTGCTGCGCCTGGGCGACGGCCATGCCGTATCCCGGAATGATCACTACACTCTTGGCGGAACGAAGCATCTCCGCCGTCTCGATGGCGCTGACCGCAACGACCTCGCCCGCGGGTTGTTCGCCCGGCGCTGCAGCCGGCGCGGCACCCCCACCAGTACCGAAGCCTCCGGCGATGACGCTGATGAAATTGCGATTCATCGCGCGGCACATGATGTACGACAGGATGGCGCCCGAGGATCCGACCAACGCGCCCGTCACGATCAGCAGATCGTTGGACAACATGAATCCGGTCGCGGCGGCGGCCCATCCCGAGTAGCTGTTGAGCATCGACACCACGACTGGCATGTCGGCGCCGCCGATCGCCATGACCATATGGATGCCAAAGAGCAATGCGATCACCGTCATGATCGCAAGAGGCACCATGCCCGCATTGACGTCGGGAGCTGCCACGAATTGGGCTCCGTACCAAATGACGACGACGAGCGCGACCAGGTTGAGCCAATGGCGTCCGGGTAGCAGCAAGGGCTTGCCACCGATTTTTCCGGACAATTTTCCGAAGGCGATCACCGAACCGGAGAACGTGATGGCGCCGATCAAGATACCGATGTAGATCTCGACTTCGTGAATGGCTTTTTCGGCGCCCGTATAAACGATCGAGGTGTCGACGTAACTGGCAAAGCCGACGAAGCATGCGGCAAGACCGACGAGGCTGTGCATGAGCGCAACCAGTTCGGGCATTTGAGTCATCTGCACTTTGCGCGCAGCGTACAAGCCGATGGCACCACCGGCGACCAGCGCGCCGATGATCCACGGTAGCCCGACGACAGGATCGACACGCGGCCCGAACACCGTGGCAAGCACGGCGATGGTCATGCCGACCATGCCGTAGAAATTTCCGCGGCGCGAGGTCTCGGGATTCGACAATCCGCCGAGACTCATGATGAAGAGAATGGCAGCGCCGAGATAAGCAACAGTCGCGATATTTTCTGACATGTCGGCGGCCTCTTATTTGCGGAACATCGCGAGCATGCGACGAGTGACGGCGAATCCGCCGAACATGTTGATCGCCGTCAGCGCGAGCGCTGCGACGGCCAAACCGAGAATCAGCGTATCGGGCCTATCGACGGCCGAACCCGTCAGAGGCGGCGCGACCTGCACGATCGCCCCCACGGCGATGATGCTGGATATTGCGTTGGTGACGCTCATGAGTGGCGTGTGCAAGGAAGGTGTCACGTTCCAGACGACCATGTAGCCTATGAAACATGCGAGCACGAAGACCGTGAAATGCCCGAGGAACGACGCAGGGGCATAGGCTCCGATCAGCCAGAACAAGGCGCCGGCGACCGCGAACGTGATGGCGAGCGACTTGGCGGACATTGGTTCTCCGCCACCACCATGACCATGTGAAGATTTCTTTGGAGTGGCCGAGACTGCCGGCGCTGCCGCGGCGGGCTTCGCTTGTTGCGGCGCCGCCGACAGACGAGGAGCCGGAGGCGGCCAGGTGACTGCGCCTTCCTTGATGACGGTCGCCCCTCGAATGGCTTCGTCTTCGAAGTTGACGTTGATCACGCCATCCTTCGTCTTGCAGAGCTCCTCGGTCAGGCGCAGTAAATTGGTCGCATAAAGCGTCGACGCCTGCTTGGAGAGTCGGCTCGGCAAGTCGGTGTAACCGATGATGGTGACGCCCTCTCGCACCACGACTTCACCCGGAACAGTGAACTCACAGTTTCCGCCCTGCTCCGCCGCGAGATCGACAATCACGCTGCCCGGACGCATGGACCGAACCATCTCGGCGGTGATGAGCTTGGGCGCAGGTTTCCCTGGAATCAGTGCAGTCGTGATGATGATGTCGACATCTTTTGCTTGCTTCGCGAAGACCTCGCGCTGGGCTTTTTGGAACCCTTCGCTCATCACCTTGGCGTAGCCACCGACACCGGTGCCTTCTTCCTGATATTCGACCGGCACGAACTCAGCGCCCATCGACTTCACTTGATCGCCAACTTCAGGTCGGGTGTCGTTGGCACGAACGATTGCACCGAGACCGACCGCAGCACCCAAGGCCGCGAGTCCCGCAACACCGGCGCCAATGACGAAAACTTTGGCGGGCGGCACTTTGCCTGCAGCGGTAATCTGGCCGGTGAAGAACCGGCCGAAGTGATGAGCCGCCTCGATGACAGCGCGATATCCGGCAATGTTCGCCATCGAGGAGAGCGCGTCCATTTTTTGGGCTCGCGAGATACGCGGGACGCTGTCCATGGCAAGAACCGTCAGCTGACGCTCCGCCATCTGCTTCATGAGCTCCGGATTTTGAGCGGGCCAGATGAAGCTGATGAGCGTGGTGCCCGGCCGCATGCTCGCCACTTCAGCAGCCGAGGGCGCGCGAACCTTGAAGACAATTTCCGAACTCGCGAAGAGGTCTGCGGCATTCGGCGCGATCGTTGCACCGGCTGCGACGAAGGCCGAGTCGCTGAAATTCGCGGCATCACCCGCGCCCGACTCGATGCGAACCGAGAATCCGAGCTTGATGAGTTTCTCGACCACCTCAGGCGCAGCAGCGACTCGCTTTTCGCCCGCAAAGGTCTCCCGTGGAACGCCTATGGTCAGGGACATGGCAACCTCATCATTAGTATCAGCAGGGCGAGTGCGCCCGGGTGCGGAATGATACTCGAAAGACCAGACTCTATAAGGTCGCAGCGACGAGGGTTGCCTGCCGGATGGCCCGCTTGGCATCGAGTTCTGCGGCGACGTCTGCGCCCCCGATCAAATGCACCGGAATTCCGGCAGCGCGCAAAGGCACCTCGAGCTCCCGACGGGGCTCTTGGCCCGTGCAAAGGATGACGCTGTCGACCTCGAGGGTGCGGGGTTGGCCGGCTTCGAGGATGTGCAAGCCGCGATCATCCACGCCGAGATATTGAACGCCCGCGATCATCTGAACCCGCTTCATTTTGAGCGCAGAGCGGTGGATCCAACCGGTCGTCTTGCCAAGGCCTGCACCAGGCTTGCTCGTCTTGCGCTGCAGCAAAAAGACCTCGCGTGACGGCCGCGCCGGAACAGGCGCCGCGAGTCCGCCCCGGGCGACGGCCGGGTCAGTCACGCCCCACTCTTTCATCCAAAGATCACGGTCGAGCGCCGGAGACGGCCCGTCATGGGTCAGAAAGGTGGCGACGTCGAACCCTATTCCGCCTGCTCCGAGGATCGCCACTCGACGACCCACCTCACGGCGGCCCGCCAGCACATCGAGATAGCTCATGACAGATGGATGTGTCTGTCCCGAGATTCCCGGATCGCGCGGCACGACACCCGTCGCGATGAGCACCTCGTCGAACTTGCCGTCAATGATTTCGGATGCGGTTGCCGCATGACCCAACCTGAGCTCGACACCCGTCTCACGCAATCGCTCGCCAAAATATCGCAAGGTCTGTTCGAACTCTTCTTTGCCGGGTACGCGCTTGGCAAGATTGAATTGACCGCCGATGTGCGAGTCCGCCTCGAAAAGCGTGACGTGATGTCCCCGCTCGGCGAGCGTCGTCGACGCCGAGAGTCCCGCCGGCCCCGCACCAATCACCGCGATTCGTCTGGCAACCCTCGCGGGACGGATGACGATTTCCGTTTCGTAAGCGGCCCGCGGATTGACGAGGCAGCTGGCGATCTGTTTCGAAAACGTATGGTCGAGACAGGCTTGATTACAGGCAATACACGTGTTGATGCTCGCGGCGCGACCCTCGGTCACCTTGCGGACGAAGTCGGGATCTGCGAGCAACGGCCTGGCCATCGATACGAGATCCGCATCGCCCTGCGCAAGAATCTGCTCGGCGGTTTGCGGATCGTTGATGCGGTTGCTGGTACAAACGGGAATCGAAATCTCGGCCTTCAGCTTTTTGGCAAGCCACGTGAACGCACCGCGCGGCACCGACGTGGCAATAGTCGGGATTCGCGCTTCGTGCCAGCCGATGCCGGAGTTGATGAGGGTGGCGCCCGCCCGCTCGATCGATTTGGCGAGCATCACCACCTCGTCCCAACTTTGCCCATCCGGGATCAGATCGATGAGTGACAAACGATAGATGAGGATGAAATCGGGTCCGACCGCTTCTCGTATCCGTCGCACGATCTCGACGGGCAGCTGCATGCGATTTTCGTAATCGCCTCCCCACTTGTCGTCCCGCCGATTGGTCGCGCGCACGAGAAACTGGTTGATGAAATAGCCTTCCGAGCCCATGACTTCGACGCCGTCATAGCCCGCCTCTCGCGCGAGCACCGCACAACGCACGAAAGCACGAATCTGTCGCTCGACACCCGCCGAGCTCAGTGCCCGAGGCGTAAAAGGCGTGATGGGCGACTTGATCCGAGACGGCGCGACCGTCAGCGGGTGATAACCGTACCGACCCGCATGCAGTATCTGCAATGCGATACGTCCGCCTTCGGCATGTACGGCTTGAGTGATGAGCCGGTGTCGGTCTGCGGCACGACGCGTCGTCAGACGAGAGGCGAATGGCGCTAGCCACCCCTCGATATTCGGCGCAAACCCTCCAGTCACCATCAGGCCCACCCCGCCGCGAGCCCGGGCTGCAAAATATTCCGCGAGGCGAGGGAAATACTCGGCGCGATCTTCGAGGCCCGTGTGCATGGATCCCATGAGCACACGGTTTGGCAAGGTGGTGAAACCGAGATTCAGCGGCGCGAGCAAATTCGGGTACATAACGCGGGATTGTGTCACAACACACCGTCGAATCGGCGAGCCGCACCTACGATTCGCATCATGGATTCGCCCCTTCGTTTTCGGAACGTCTTGTTGACGACCCTCACCCTCCTTGTCGTGGCCGCCTGCAGCAGCGGCAGTGATGACGATTCCTCGACTCCCATCGCTCCGAACAGCGGGTTCTTGACGGTCGCCCTGACCGATGCTCCGGTCGACGACGCGGCAGAAGTGATCGTCGTCTTCACTGGCATCGAGTTGCAGCGTGGTCCTGCGAGCACCATCAACATCGATTTCGACACGCCTCGCTCCATCGATCTCTTGTCGTTCCGGGAAGGTCGGACCACCAATCTGGTTGAGGGAACCCAAGTGCTGCCTGGAAACTACGAATGGATTCGCCTGAAGATACGCGCTGAGCAAAATATTCAGGATGGATCACGGATACGGTTGCGCGATGGTCGTCAGTTTCCTCTTTATATTCCGAGCGGGTTGGAGTCCGGCCTGAAACTCAATCGTCCGTTCGTCGTGGCCCAGGGCGCAACGACGCGTCTGCTCATCGACTTCGACCTGCGCAAATCGATCGTCGCACCACCCGGGCAGGGTCAAAATTGGATCCTGCGACCCGCGCTGCGACTCGTCGATCAACTCGAAATCGGAAACTTGACCGGCACCGTGGATGTCGCGAGCCTCGCCGCGACCCAGCAACTGGCCTCATCGCAATGCCGTGCGGGTCTCTATGTTTTTCGAGGTAGCGACATTACGCCGGACGATATGGATGGCGAACCGGCGGACGGCGTCGATCCGGTCACCTACCAGCCGCTGACGGCATCCCCACCCGGCGCCGCCGTCAATTACACCGTGCATTTCTTGGAAGCTGGCGACTACACCGTCGCAGCCACCTGCCAGTTCGATATCGACGCTGACCCCTCGCGCAGCGAGTATGACCCCACGGCCACCGTTCCGCCTGGCACGCTCCCGGCCATGCGGTTCCTTCGCAAGAACGCGCGCATCTTGACGGGATCGACGACGCGCACGGATTTCCCGTAACGCATCGCTCCGTCTTGCGCCGACGCGGGATATCATGCCCCACGGCATGACCCCGCCCAGCAACCCTCGTTTCTTTCTGCATCTTTCGAACCGCCTTGAAGTTCTGGCGGATCAGCTCGCGAGCGCTCTGGCCGAAACGACGGACGATCCGATGGCCATTCGTACGGTGGTCGTGCCGAGTCCGGAGACCAGCCGATGGCTGTCGATGCAGCTGGCCGAACGACAGGGCCTTGCGATGGGCGTGCGATATCCCTTTTTGCGTCGCGTGGTCGACGAGCTCACCACGGCAATGCTCGGAGGCCAGCGCCGGCACTCGCCTCTTTTCGGGCGCGAGGCGATGGCTTGGTGGTTTTTCGACAGGCTGCCCGCTTTCGTCAACCTCGACGAATTCGATCTCGTTCGTCACTACCTGCGCGAGGGTGCCGCACTCCGGCGTTTCGAGCTCGCACGACGAATCGCCGATTTATTTGATCAATATCAGGTGTACCGACCTCAAATGCTGAGGCGCTGGGATTCCGCCGATACAGAGGGCGGCTGGCAAGGTGCGTTATGGCGCGCGTTGCGTCGTGATCTTTCCGGGCAAGACTCGTTCGTCGACCTCTATCACGCATTGATCGACCAAGAGGACTCATCGATAGACCGATCTCGTCTGCCCGAGTCCCTTGCGATCTTCAGTCTGAACACCATTCCGCCCGCCTTCCTCGACGTGCTGCGCAAGGCCTCGGGTCATCTCAAGATCGATCTCTATCTTCTGACTCCCACCGATGAATACTGGAGCGATCTTCTCACGAGGAAGCAGCAACTGAGAGCGGGGGCCGAAGCCGATGAAGTACGTGGCAATCCTCTCGGAAACTCGCTCGGAAAGCTTGGCCGTGATCTGCTCGATCAATTGGTCGGCCGCGAAGCGCAGCAAGCGAGCGAACACTTCGATCATCCGATGCGCCCCAGCTTGTTGGGGAAACTTCAAGATGATCTGAGAACACTGCGAGACCGGAGCTCCGAGCAGTCAAAAGACGCTATTCCGGAGATCGACTCATCCATCCAGGTTCACTCCTGCCATGGACCCATGCGTGAAGTGGAAGTGTTGCACGACTACCTTCTCGGTCTCTTCCAGGACGACCCCACGCTGAAGACCCGTGACGTCATCGTCATGGCGCCGAATATCGACGCGTACGCACCCTACATCTCGGCCGTCTTCGGTGCATCAGAGAGCGAACTCTCGCAAATCCCCTATTCGCTGGCGGATCAGTCCGCGCGCTCGGGCTTCGGCACGGCCGACGCCTTCATCAAACTTCTGGAAGTCGGACTATCGCGCTTCGAATCGACCAAAGTTCTCGGCCTTCTCGAAACCGATGTGTTCCGACGCTGCTTCAAGCTCGATAGGCGAGATCTCGAACGCGTCCGGGATTGGGTCAAAGAATGCGGCACGGTCTGGGGAATCGATGCCGAACATCGGGCGCGATGCGGGTTCGGTGACACTGACGAGTTCACTTGGGCGCGACTGGAGGCGACTCTCCTCGATGGCTATGCCCTCGACGGCGGGGACTCGAAGCTGCTCGATGGCGTACTGCCTTACTCCGATCTCGAGGGTGATCATCTCGATACGCTCGCACGGTTCTTGTCGGCCTTCGAATTGATTCGTCATGCGGCACAACAACTCCGCGTGGATCGAACACGTAAAGGATGGGCAGATACCCTCAGGCGGATACTGCTGCGACTGAAGGTCGATGATCATCTGCCGGCTGCCGAGGTGCGCTCGATACGAGACGTCTTGAGCGAGCTTGACGAGAGCGATACATCCGAGATCCCCGCCGAGTTATCGGCCGAGGTGATCGTCGAATTTCTCGACCTGCGGCTAAGAGAAACCCCCGCCCTCGGCGGCTTTCTCGACGGACGCGTGACGTTTTGCTCGATGAAGCCGATGCGGGCGATTCCAGCAAGGGTGATCGCGTTGCTCGGCATGAACGAGTCGGATTTTCCTCGTCAAACCATCCGCCCGTCCTTCGATTTCATTGCAATGCATCCTGCACGCGGTGATCGGTCTTTGCGCGACGACGATCGCTATCTCTTTCTAGAGAGCCTGCTCAGCGCAAGAGACCATCTCTTCATCAGCCATATCGGTCAGTCCTACCACGATCCCCGTACGTCTCCGCCGTCGAGCGTGGTGACGGAGTTGACCGCCTATCTCTCTGAAGGTTTCTCGTTACCAAAGCCGGTTGCAGAGCGCCTCGATGTCCGACACCGGTTGCAAGCGTTCAGTCGGCACTACTTCTCGCCTGAAGATCCGAGAAGCTTCTCTCGAGCCAACGCGCAGGCCGCTGAGATACTCGCTCGCGCGGCTCCGTCCACCCACCAACTGTTCTCGGCACCCCTCGAGGAACCTGATCTCGACAGCCGCCGTCTGACTCCGAAACTCATTTGCGATTTTTTCGTCAACCCTGCGCGCCAACTTTGCGAAAACAGGCTGAGTATTCGATTGGAGCGCGCAGAGGATGGCCTGCGCACCCACGAACCTGTCGAGCTCGATGCCTTGACGAGTTTCCAACTCCAGCAAGAACTCGTCGAATCGAAACTTCGCGACGACCATCGACCCGTCTGGGATGCCGCGCGTGCTCGAGGACGACTGCCGACCGGGCCGTTCGGCGATATCTCGCAGGAGGTGATCGAGCAGAAGGTGGCACGATTCGTGAACTCCGTACGTTCGCAAATCGGCGAGTCTCGACGCGAACAACGGATTGTCCGCTGGGCGCGCGCTCCATGGACGATCGAAGGTCAAATCGACGGCGTCTATGGCGGGCAATTGCTCCGCGCTCGGTGCGCCACGCTCAAAGCCAAGGATCTGGTCGCGGGGTGGGTCGATCACCTGCTGATCAATCTCGTCTCGCCCGGAACCACGACGCGACTCATCGATCGTGAAGGTACCGTGCGAGCATTCCATGCGCCGGCAAGTATCGAAACCACGGAAGGTATCGTCGAGACCTTGCTCGATCGTTACGGGTCGGGACTCGTACTACCCTTGCATTTTTTTCCCCAATCTTCGCTGGCCTATGCCGTCGCTGCAATCAAGGCCGGAGAACGCGACAACCTGCGCTTAGATGGACTTCGTGCAGCCTCGCGAGCCTGGTATCCAAACGAGTTCTCGCGCTCATTCAAAGAAAGCGAGGACCCATGGAATAGTTTGGTCCATGGTGATCGCCCGCCGTTCGACGATCAGTTTAGAGAGGTGGCCATCGTATTTTTCGAGCCGCTGCTCGCGCACCTGGACGGGGATATCCCATGACCCCTGCCTCCGCCTTCAGTTTGAAATCGACACCGCTTGATTCGGGCGTCACGCTTCTCGAAGCCAGCGCCGGCACGGGAAAGACCTTCACGATTGCCGGCATCGTCACACGGCTTGTGGCGCTCGATGATTTGCCGATCAACGAGATTCTGGTTGTCACCTTCACCGAGGCTGCGACCCGCGAACTCCGTGAGCGAATTCGGAAACGGCTGGTACGAGTCGCAAAAGAGCTCCGCGATAGCGCCATAACCGATCCTGTCACCGAAGCGCTCAAGGACTCCGGGGTCGAAACCGACGTGCTGTTACGACGCCTCGAGCTTGCCCTCGCCTCGTTCGACGAAGCGTCGATCTCGACGATCCACGGTTTCTGTCAACGTATTCTTCGCGACCATGCATTCGAGGGAGATGCGCCGTTCGAAGCCGAGATCGTTACCGATGCGGCGGACCTGTTCCTCGACCTCGCTCACGAGTTCTGGCACCACCAACTGCGTCCCGCCTCCACACTTCTGGCGGCGATCGTCGAACAGAAAAAGTTGCAACCGGAAAATCTGGCTGCGTTGCTCCTGCGCCTTTCGCGTCATCCCTCGCTGACGGTACTGCCCTCCGAGGCCAAACACTTCGATCAAGCCAGCGGACTGGTTGAGCATGCTTATGGCGCTGTCTTGACCTCGTGGAAAAGGGAAGGCTCGCGCTTGTGCGCCACGATCGCTTCTCACAAATCGATTGGCAAGAGCAAAGCCAAGGGATTCTCGGAAGATCGCCTCGACACCTTCCGAAACGCTCTCGACCGTGCGGCATGCGGCGGGGTCGTGACGGAGGCGACGATCACCGCCATCGATGCCTTCACCGAACAATCGATCGAAGCGCAGCGACTCTCGAGCAAAGCCGCTCTGAAGGACCCCTTTCCTCACGATGAATTTTTCGAATTGTGCAGCCGGTTCTTTGCGGCGAAGCAAGACTGGATCGCGTCTTTTCGAGAATCGTGGTTAACGTTTGCCCGTGCCGAGCTGCCGAAGGTGAAGGCCGCACGTCGCGTGATGACCTTTGACGACATGCTGACCCTGACCCACAGGGCGTTGAACAGCCCTCAAGGGCATTCGCTGGTGGCCGCGGTACGCAAACAGTTTCGCGCGGCACTCATCGACGAGTTTCAGGATACTGATCCGCTTCAGTACGAAATCTTCAGGCAGGTATTTTCGAGTGCACCACACCGCCTGATGCTGATCGGCGATCCGAAGCAATCCATCTACGGATTCCGCGGGGCCGATCTATTCACCTATTTGAAGGCACGCCAAGATGCCGAATGCGCATCGCCGCCGCGCATTCATACACTCGAGAACAACTACCGCTCGTCCACCGCGCTCGTCGCAGCAGTCAATGACATTTTCAGCGCGAGACACGACTGCTTCCTGCAGCATGGCATGACGTTCACGCCTGCCAACGCCGACGGCAAGGTTGCTAACGAAGCTCCCTTGCGAAGGGACGATCACGTCACGGAACCCCCCATGGTGCTGATCAGCGCCGAGATCGAGGGGCGCGACGACCAAGTCACCGAGCTTCAGCAGCGGATCGCCACGGACATTGCCGCCGAGATCTCGAGACTGCTCAAAAGCTATCGGCTCGGGAGTCGGTCGGTGACGGCTGCGGATATCGCGATCCTCGTGCGATCCCACCGTGAAGCCGCCTTGATCGAAGACGTGCTTCGCGACGCGCAGATTCCGGCCGTACGGCATACCGATGCGAGTGTGTTCCATTCGGTGCAGGCGGAAGAGCTCTTGCGAGTCTTGAGCGCAGTGCTGGAGCCCGGGAACGACCGCGCCCTTCGTGCGGCACTCGCGACCTCGTGGCTCGCCCTTTCGGCATCGGACATCGCTCGACTCGAAAAGGATACGACGCATTGGGCGCATTGGTTCAATCTGTTTTCGGAGTTGCGTGAGCGTTGGTTCTCTCGCGGCTTCTCCACCATGTTCCGGTACTTGCTGATTGCCGAGAACGGTCGACGGGGTTTGGCGGCGCAGATCGGCGGCGAGCGTAAACTCACCAACCTGCTCCAGCTCGGAGAGCTCGCGCAACAAGCCGAACAACAGCTCAGGCTGTCGCCGATCGGCATTGTGGAATGGATCCGCGAGCAGATGCGCAGTGACAAAGCGACATCCGACGAGCACGTACAGCGCCTCGAGAAGGACGACGACGCCGTCAAAATCGTGACGATCCACAATTCGAAAGGACTCGAGTATCCGATCGTCTTCTGCCCCTCGCACTGGGCCGACAAAAAACTCAAGGATGTTCTTTTCCACGATCCGGACCACGACTGGCGACTGACCCTCGATTTATCCGAATCGACCGAGGATCTGCACCATGCCGCGGCCTTCAGAGAATTGCTCGCCGAGGAAGTGCGCCTCTTCTACGTGGCTGTCACCCGTGCGGTACAGCGTTGCTATCTCTACACCCCTTATCGCAAGGACCCAAGCAAAACGGCGCTCGGCGTCGTACTGGGAAACGATCTGCGCGAGGCCTGCCGCACTCTTGCCGAAGCAGCGCCGTCTCGTTTCACGATTCGCACCTTGCACGCCGCGCCGGCACTTGCGGATGACACGACACCGGCAACTCCTCCGGCGCTGCGTGTGCGCGAGCTGCACCGGCGGCCGAGCAGCGAGCGGATGATCGGCAGCTTTAGCCAGTTGATTGCGGGTGCAGTAGACGAAGCCCCCAAAGATCATGACGAGATCGGTGTTCCGTACGATTCACGAGACACTACGCTGATCGATACGACACCCCTCTCTCGCTTGCCGCGTGGCGCTGCAACGGGTATCGCACTGCATGCGGTGTTGGAGCACGCGGATTTTCGGCGCGAGGAAACTCTCGCCCCTCTCGTGGCGCAGCACTTCGGCACGATGAATCTGGACAACGGAGTGCTCGACGCGATCACGCAGCATCTGAGCTCGATGATGTCGCACCCGCTGCATGCGGGCACCCATGAAGTACGCCTCAATAACATCGCACCGTCCGACCGACTGAACGAAGTGGAGTTCTACTACCCGATCACCCGATTCGATTCCAGGACGCTCTCCGCCGTGACTTCAATCACGTCAAGTCGTCTGCAGTTCAATCCTGTGGACGGTTACCTTCGCGGATTCATGGATCTCGTGTTTCGTCACGATGGCCGGTATTACTTGCTCGACTGGAAGTCGAACTGGCTGGGACCGCGGAGCAGCGACTATTCGCGAACTCGTCTCGAGCACACGATGAGTCAGAGTTTTTACTCGTTGCAGTCTTGGCTTTATGCGCTTGCGTTGGATCGCTTTCTGGCCCAACGAGTTTCTGGATATCGATTCGAAACCGATTTCGGTGGCATTTTTTATATCTTCGTTCGCGGACTCAATCCAACGAGTCCCGAACATGGGGTGCATTTTTCGAAACCGGACGCCGCTTTCATCAGGTTGCTGGGCGAGAGCCTCCTGCGTCGAGGCACGGCGCAATGAAGCACATCACGCTAGACGCCTTCCTCGAGCACGACGCATTCAACGCGCTCGATCGACATTTCGCGCGGCGAATCGGACGGCGATCCAAGCCGGAGTCGACACTCTCGGGTCATGCAGCCGCGATCGCGAGTGCAATGCTCCGACGCGGACACCTCTGTGCGCGACTTGATGAGCCGCCCGATTTTGGAGATGAGCTTCCACCTCTCATGGAGACCTGGCCGAGCGCCGAAGAGTGGCTAACCGATCTCGAAGCAAGCGGGCTCGTTGCGAGCGATGGCACGCCCTTTCTCCCATTGGTTCTCGATTCGAAGGGGCGACTGTATCTGCACCGGTACTTCGAGTATGAGCAAAGTCTCGCGAATTCATTGCTGGAGCGCGTCTCGAGCGGACGACTCAAAGTCATCCTCGGTGGGCCGGGCACCGGAAAAACCACTCGCATCCTCCAAGAGCTCACAGCGCTGCAAACCAGATCACCGCCCCCGCGCATTGCGCTCGCCGCGCCGACCGGCAAGGCGGCCAAGCGGATGGAGGACAGCGTTCGCTCGGGTGAGGCGAGCCTTCCAAAGGCCGCGTCGACCCTGCATCGGCTACTCGGAGCGCGCAGAGACTCGGCGTTTTTCAAGCATCATGCCGATAATCCTTTGATCGAGGATGTCGTGATCGTGGACGAGGCCTCGATGGTCGATCTACCACTCATGGCCAAGCTGCTCGACGCGCTGAAACCGTCTGCACAACTTGTGCTCGTCGGCGATCCGGATCAATTGGCGTCGGTGGAAGCCGGTGCGGTCCTCGCAGACATTGCCGAAGCCGCGCTCTCCGACCGGGAAACTGCGACTCCTCTCGGCGCTTCTCTCATTACGCTCAAAACACAATATCGATACGATTCTCGCAGTGGCATCGGTCAACTGTGTGAAGCCATACGCGTGGGCGACGGAGACCACGTCATCGAATTGCTGGCCGAGCCAGGATTTCCGGATGTACGACTGCGCGCCCTGCCGTCGCGGGACGCACTCGAAACGGCGCTCCAAGACTCGCCTGTCGTGTCGGATCTTCGCAAAGCCCTCACGCTCGATGATGCTCGAGAAGTTTTGTTGGCACTCGGCCGCAGTCGAGTGCTGTGCCCGACGCGACGAGGTCCCTACGGATTGGACTCGATCAATGCACTGATCGAGTCCCGTCTCGATACCTCTCGTCGAATCCGGCCGATCGTACTCACCCGAAACGATCATGCACTACAACTGTTCAATGGTGACAGCGGGTTGATTATCGAGGATGTGCGAGGAGGCGAATCTTGGGCGTGGTTCAAGGGCGCAGGGGAGACGCTTCGCCAATTTCCGGCGGGCAGATCACCCCCGAGCGAAACCGCTTATGCGATGACCGTTCACCGAAGTCAGGGATCGGAATTCGATCGCATACTGCTTATCTTGCCGAGCGGGCAAAACCCCATCGTGACTCGAGAGTTGCTTTACACGGCAGTGAGTCGCGCTCGTCGCGACGTCGAAATCTGGAGCGACCCACAGACGATTCGAGAGGCGTGTTCACTCAAGGTAAAGCGACACTCGGGACTCGTCGATCGATTGCGTTGACCTTACGTCCACAAGCGAGCTGCACCGCGCACGCCCGAAGAGTCCCCCCATCGAGCGGGTACGATCCTCGTGGCCCAAGCGTCCGAAAAGACGTGACGTCGAATCAGCGCGGGTAGCACCTCATACAATTCATGGACATTGGCCATGCCACCGCCCAAGACTATGGCATCGGGATCGACGAGATTGGCCACGGCGGCAAGCGAACGGGCAAGACGATCGGCATAGCGGCCAAATGCGGCGACTGCCCGAGGCTCTCCGCGACGAGATGCCGCGACGATCTCCTCGCCCGTTGCCTGCAATCCGGCCGCTTCAAAGTAATCGCGTCGCAGACCGGATCCGGAAATCCAGGTTTCCTGACAGCCGAGCTGGCCACACCAGCACCGTGGTGCGTGCTTCACCTCGTCCGCGGACGGCCAAGGCAAGGGGTTATGCCCCCATTCGCCGGCGATGCCGTTGGCACCATGGATCAATTTTCCATCGACGACGAGACCTCCTCCGCAACCCGTGCCAAGGATCGCGGCGAAAACGATCTGGGCTCCGGCTGCCGCACCATCCGCCGCTTCGGAGAGCGCCAGGCAATTTGCGTCGTTTCCGAGACGGATCCGCTTTCCAAGCGAGCGCTCGAGATCTTGGGCGAATGGCTTGCCGTTCAAATAAATCGTATTGGAATTTCTCAGTAACCCGGTTTTCGGAGAGATGGATCCGGGCGCACCCACACCGACACGATCGACGACGACCGTTTCAGTCTCTATGGCCTGTACGAGGTCGCGCACCGCAACCAGCGCCGACGCGTAATCGCCCGGTGTGGGCAGCCGCTTGCGAATGATCGGCGTACCTGCGGCATCGAGAGCCGCGGCTTCGATCTTGGTACCTCCGAAATCGACACCCACCATGATTGATGCCGTGCGCATGGCCCTATTACAACCGCATCAATACGCTTGATGCAAAAAAAACGGCGACGCTTTCGCGCCGCCGTCTTTTTCCGGCATTACCGAACTGGAGAGATCAGAGCCGGTCGAGGGTCATCACTTTGTCCCAAGCCTTGACGAAGTCTTTGACGAACTTCTCTTTGCCGTCGTTCGCGGCATAGACCTCGGCTACCGCGCGCAACTCGGAGTTCGAGCCGAACACGAGATCCACCGGGGTCGCGGTCCACTTGGTCTTGCCCGAATCACGATCGAAGCCTTCATAGACGCCTTCGGTCGCCGACTTCCGCCATGCCGTCTGCATGTCGAGCAAGTTCACGAAGAAGTCGTTGGAAAGCGCGCCGGGACGCGCGGTCAGTACACCGTGAGTCGACTTGCCATGGTTGGCGCCGAGCGCACGCATACCGCCGATCAGCGCCGTCATCTCCGGCACCGTCAGCGTCAACAGGTTTGCGCGATCGACCAAGGCTTCGGCTGGCGAGAGATAACTCGCTGGCGTGTAGAAGTTGCGGAATCCATCAGCCGTCGGCTCGAGCGGACGGAACGATGCGACGTCCGTCTGCGCTTGCGAGGCGTCCATGCGACCCGGAGTGAACGGCACCGAGACGTTGACACCGGCACTCTTCGCAGCCTGCTCCACAGCCACTACACCACCCAACACGATCAGGTCGGCCGTCGAAATCTTCTTGCCGCCCTTCTGTGCGCGGTTGAACTCTTGCTGAATACCCTCGAGTTGCTTCAGCACCTTCGAAAGTTCAGCCGGATCATTCACCGCCCAGGTGTTCTGCGGATCGAGACGAACGCGAGCACCGTTGGCACCACCGCGCATGTCGGTTCCGCGGAACGTCGAGGCAGAGGCCCACGCCGTGCGAACGAGCTCGGCGGTGCCGAGACCCGAGGCCGCGATACGCGACTTCAACTGAGCAATGTCGTTGGCATCGACCAACGGATGATTGACCGCCGGAATCGGGTCCTGCCACACGAGCACTTCGGCGGGTGCCTGAGAGCCCAAGTAACGGGTACGAGGACCGAGATCACGATGCGTCAGCTTGAACCAGGCGCGCGCGAAGGCATCAGCGTACTGATCCGGGTTCTTGCGGAAACGCTCGGAGATCTTTCTATATTCAGGATCGAACTTCAAAGAAAGATCGGTCGTGAACATGATCGGCGGATGACGCTTTGTCGGATCGTGGGCATCCGGAACGAGGTTCCAGGCTCCCTTGTCCGTCGGTACCCACTGAATGGCACCGCCGGGGCTGCGGGTCTGCTCCCACTCGAAGGTGAAGAGGTTGTCGAGGTACTGCGTGGTCCACGCGATCGGATTGGCCGACCAAGCACCCTCGAGACCGCTCGTCACCGTGTCGACGCCCTTGCCGGTGCCACACTTGTTCTTCCAACCAAAACCCTGTGCCGTCACGTCGTTCGCCGCGGGCTCCGCGCCCACACACTTCGACGGATCATGAGCGCCGTGCGCCTTGCCGAAGGTATGACCACCCGCGATCAGGGCAACGGTCTCCTCGTCGTTCATCGCCATACGGCCAAAAGTTTCGCGAATGTCACGCGCCGCGGCGAGCGGATCCGGCTTGCCGTTCGGACCTTCCGGGTTCACATAAATGAGACCCATCTGAACGGCTGCGAGCGGGTTCTGCAACTTGCGGTCTCCGCTGTGACGCTCGTCGGCGAGGAACTTCCCCTCAGGTCCCCAATAAGTGAGATCGGCTTCCCAATCGTCCGCGCGACCACCCGCGAATCCGAAGGTCTTGAACCCCATCGACTCGAGCGCCACGTTTCCGGTGAGCACCATGAGGTCAGCCCAGGACAGCGAACGGCCGTACTTCTGTTTGATCGGCCACAGCAGTCGACGCGCCTTGTCGAGGTTCACGTTGTCGGGCCAACTATTGAGCGGGTTGAAGCGGATCTGTCCGCCATCGGAGCCGCCACGTCCGTCACCCAGACGATAGGTGCCGGCGCTGTGCCACGCCATGCGGATGAAGAACGGACCATAGTGACCGTAATCGGCAGGCCACCAAGGCTGCGACTTCGTCATCAACGACTCGATGTCTTTTTTGACGGCGTTGAGATCGAGCTTCTTGAACTCTTCGGCGTAGTTGAAGTTCTCGCCCATCGGGTTCGAAGCCTCGCCGTGCTGACGCAGCGGACGAAGATCGAGCTTCTCGGGCCACCAGAACTTGTTGGCTGTCGCGTTGCCGGCCATCTCAGACGGTGCCGCGTGCACCGACGCTGCAGCCACCAGTGCCGCCGAAGCGATCATGGAAACAAATGATTGACGCATAACTACCCTCCTCGGGTTTTTCGATGGAACCGAGAGTGCGCGCTAAGCGGCAAAGGGTTAAATCGATTTTGTCGATCCTAGTGATCGACGGTTTCTATCGCCGTGCGGCACCGCGCTTGCGCGAGGCCAGGAGCCGAAGGATGGCGGATCGACCCGGGGCTGAGGCTTGGGCGCCACGTCGGGTCACCGACCGCGCAGCGGCGGCATTCGCAAATTGCACCGCAGAACGTAGCGCCAGACCCTCGGCAAGGGCGACCGCCAGCGCACCGTTGAACACGTCGCCGGCGCCTGTCGTGTCGATCGCCTCGGCCGGAAATCCGGGGACTCTCTCATTTAACGATTCGCCCGAGACGAACGCTCCGCGCGAGCCGAGCGTAATGATGACCGTCTCCACACCCCGTTCATGTAGTCGCCGCGCGGCTCGGGCCGCGCTCGCGTCGGTGGTGACGCGTATTCCGGTCAACAACTCCGCTTCGGATTCGTTCGGCGTCAGGATCGATACGTTTCTTAAAAGCGCAGACGGTAGCGGCTGGGCAGGCGCAGGGTTGAGGATCACTCGAGCGCCCGCTTCACGCGCGACGCGCGCGGCGGTTTGCACCGAGGCGAGCGGCGTCTCGAGCTGCAAAAGCACGATCGACGCACCGAAAAAAGCCTTTTTTGAGCGCAAAACCTGCGCGGAGGATAAACGTCCATTCGCGCCGGGCGACACCGCGATGCTGTTCTCACCGTCCGCCGAAACCCAAATCAACGCGACACCCGAAGATTCCGAGGTATCGCGGGCGACCCCTCGAACGTCGATGCCTTCCTTCACAAGTCCCGCTAGCGCCCGGTCGCCGAGATCATCGCGACCGACTCGCGCAATGAAACTGACCTCACCTCCCGCGCGACTCGCCGCCACCGCTTGGTTGGCCCCTTTACCCCCCGCGGCCATCGTGAACCGACCGCCGAGCAAGGTCTCCCCTGGAGCAGGCAGTCGCCCAAGCTGCACCACCATGTCCGTATTGCTGCTGCCGACGACGACGATTTTCTTGCGACTCATCTGTCGAGTTTAACCCTCGTTTGAGATGTTGCTTTTACGCAACAAAAATGGGGTTTCGGTACAGATACCTAGTCCAAACCCAGCTGAGTTCCGGTACGCTAATGGGGCTCTACTTCATCAGAGGGGACAGGCATGTCATCCAATTATTCCAAGTTGATTCATTGGGCCGTCGGAGCTGCCATCGGTGCCGCAGGGTTTGCAGGACCGACGTGGGCTCAAGACTCCGGGCTCGCGCTCGAAGAAGTTGTCGTCACCGCCCGCAAGGTCGAAGAGTCCCTCCAAGACGCTCCGATCTCCGTCACGGCGTTCACGGACGAGGCTATCACTCAACGCGGCATCACCGATCTCAATTCGCTCGCCGAGTTTTCGCCGGGCCTCAGCTTTTCGCAGGCCTTCGGTCGCCAGAACGATCGTCCGGTCATTCGCGGTCAGGGCAACGTCCTGGCCAACGTTCAGTTCGGCGTCGAGTCGGGCACGGCCTACTTCATCGACGGCGTGTACTACAACGGCGATATCCAGGCGCTCGATTTCGACATGCTGCAGCGCGTGGAAGTCATCAAGGGTCCGCAAAGCGCGCTCTATGGCCGTAACACTTATGCCGGCGCCATCAACTTCGTGACCCGCGATCCGCGTGGTGATGAGTGGGGCGGCGCGGTCCGCGCGACCGCCGGCAAGTTCGGCGAGCGACGTGCATCGATCAACGTTGATGGTCCGATCGCCGAGGGTCTCCTCACGGCGCGCTTCGGCGCCCGAATCAACAGTTACGACGGCGAGTACACGAACCAGGCCACGGGCAAACTCGTGGGCGACGAGCAGGACAAAACGTTCAACGCCACGTTTGTACTGACGCCGACCGAAGATCTCACGCTTCGTGCCTTTGTGCAGTACCGACATCAGGACGACGGTCCGCTCGCGCTGTTCTTGCTGGGTGCAAACCTCAACAATTGCAAACCGGGCTTCCGATCCATCGGGTATCGCGGCCTCAATGCGACGACAGGGGCGGTCGCGACCTCGCCGGCATCCGGCCAGTTCGCGCCAGCGAATAACACCAACCAGTATTTCTGTGGAGCCATCCCGGCTCGCCCCGATCTGATCTGGTTGAACACGGACGCCCTTGGCACGACCGCCAAGTTCCCGAACAACACTTTCCGCGACGGAACGGCCTTCGACGGCGTCGAGGCCAAAGAAACCTTCTCGAGCTTCAGCGTCGAGTGGAATATGCCCAACGGGTCGACGGTTCGTTCGCTTTCGGGCTACCGCACCAATCACGACCGCTTCGGTACGGACTCTGACCACTCGGAGGCGTTTGTTTACTTTGGTCCGCCGAATCCCGCTGTGGAGCCGGCTTTCGCCAATACCAATCGTAACGACCGCCGCGAATGGTCGACGGAACTCAAGCTATCCTCGGCGGCGGATGCGCGTTTCCGCTACGCAGTAGGTGCGTACTACTACAACATCCGAGACGCCGAAAAAGATCTCACTTATGCGAGCCCTGAGTTCGGTGTCCTCAACTCCGGTGCAAACATCACCGGCATCGAGAACCGTGCGTCGTTCGCATCGGTGTCCTACGACCTGACCGAGCAGCTCTCGGCCACGCTCGAAGTTCGCCGCTTCACGGAAACCAAGAGCCGTCGCGAATTCAGCGCAGCAGGTGTGTCCAACCTCTATCTCGAGGCTGGTTTCAAAGACACTACGCCGCGTTTCACGGTCGACTATCGCTTGTCGGATGACGTATTGCTCTACGGCATCGTCGCCAAGGGCGTACGTCCGGGTGGTATCAACGGCTCGGCTGGTACGTTGGTCGGCCGACCGCAATACGACCAGGAAACCTCGAACAATCTCGAGCTCGGAATCAAGAGCACATTGATGGATGGCCGAGTGCGCTTCAATGCCGCGGCGTACTACATCGACGCCAAGGATGTTCAGGTTACTCAAGCGCTACCGCCGGCGAGCGGTCAGGGTGCGGTCACGTCGATCGCAGTCAACCAAGCTAAGGCTGAGACGACAGGTATCGAGGTCGAAGTCACGGCGGCGATCACGCAGTACCTCACGGGTACCGTAGCGCTCGCGTACTCCAATGCGGAGTTCAAGCAGGGCTGTGACGACTTCGAATACGTGCTGAACTCAGGTGGCGTCGCCTACCAACCGGCCTTCTTCGGCTCAGCGCTCTGCAATATCGCGGGTCGACGTCTGCCGCTTGCTCCGGAAACTCAAGGTAACGTCGTGCTGACGTACGAGCGTCCGATGTCGGATAGCCTGAGCTTCGTGGCTTCGGGCACGTTCACCCACGAGGGCAGCAAGTTCGTGCAAGTGCACAACCTCGCGGAGACGGGCGATACCAACATGCTCGGCTTGCGCTTCGGCGTGAAAAGCGACGACTGGTCGGTGACGGCCTACGGTCGCAACCTGACCGACGAAGACACGATCCCGCTCGCCACGCGTTGGTTCGATCTGCGCTACGGGTCGGGTGCACGCGGTCTGGCCGGTATCGCTCCGGCGGGCTCAGACCTCGGTACGCCGCGCGCACTCTTCGCCGCGCTGCGCAAAGGTCGCACCTTTGGTGTCGAGGTCAGCTACTCGTTCTGATCATTCCGTGCAGCCAACGGAAACGAAGAGGGCCGGCATTTGCCGGCCCTTTTTGTTAAGGGTGTTGTCGAGTGTGAGGAAGCGCGATACCGATCTGTCAGTAGCCATCGTACTCGTCCTGCATACCAGTAACTTCTACAAACAGTCGCTCATCGGGGAGTTGCGCAGTAAGCTTGCCGCCTCGAAATAACGTCAAGAGAAATTCTCAATGAGTCGATCGCCCTGCCTCATCGAGCAGGAAGACCGTTACGACGACGGTATCTTTCGTATCGGAAGAAAACACGGTTTTTTGCCGCAGCGCAGTCCGCTCGTTCGGCTGCCCGAACCCTTCGGCCCCATTCAAGCCCTGCTCGACGAACTTCCCGTATGGCTCGACGTCGAGTCGGGACGCAAAGGCGTGCTCGGTACACCTGGTCTGATCGCCGAGCGCGTCGCCGGGCTCCCCGACCTCATCGAAGAAGTTTCGAAAGTCGTCGCCGCCTCGAAAGATCGCGCACACGAACATCGCGATATGCCGCGACTCGTCCAGGCTTTATTCAGAGGTTATGGCTTTCTGACGAGCGCGTATTTGCTCGAGTCTGCACATCACGGCACTAGAGCCGGCGGCGCTTACGGAAAGGCTCGTAACGTACTGCCTGCCGTTCTCGCACGACCTCTCGTCATGACCGCCGACGCGCTCGGCATGCCGCCGTGGGTGGACTACCACCACGCTTATTCTCTCGGAAACTTCGTGCACCGCGACTCCACGCTGCATGGCGAAGATCTGTGGCACTGGAAAAATCTCGATATGGCGTGTCGGTTCAGCGGCACTACCGACGAGACGGGTTTCATAATGCTGCATGTGCAGATCAACCAGCATACGGCAGCGTTGCTCGGTGCTTTCCAGGATGTGCTTCGCGATGCACAGAGTCGCGGCGAATCTGAAAACCCCGCCGGGCCCTGGCAGCGACTGCTACGCACGCTCGAGCACATCAATCGTTCACGTCGGGAGATGTGGCGAGCGAGTCGCCCCGAACGCTACAACGACTTCCGCGTCTTCATCATGGGCATCACCGGCAACGAAGCGATATTCGGACCTGGTGTGATTTATCAAGGTGTCGAAAAATTCGGCGAAAAACCGATGCAGTTCCGTGGTCAGACCGGCGCACAGGATGACATCGTTCCAGCCTGCGATATTCTTCTCGGTATCGACGACACCTATCCCACCAACGACCTGACCGACTATCTGCGCGACCTGCGGCAGTATCGACCACCGGTGGTTCAAAAGTGGTTCGATGATGTTAGGAAAGATCGCGATGCCGTCGAGCTCGACAAGTTCGTCGCCTCCGAGCCCGGTGTAGCCTTGGTCGCTGCAGCCTGCGTCGAGCAGATCACGCTTTTCCGAATCGGACATTGGCAGTTCGTTCAAAAATATATTCTCGCGCATACTCGGCACGCGACGGCGACGGGCGGAACGCCCATCACGTCGTGGCTCCCGAACCAGATCGACGCCTGCTTCGCGCGTATGGATCAACTGCTGCGTTACGCAGATCCGTCGAAGCTTTCGGTATCCGAGCGTCGCTGGCATGCCAACATGCGTCAACGTACGGACGAGCGACGGCGCATACTATCCGAGCAACGCGCTTTACTCGAAAATCCTGCCTTCGATCCGCAGGAGATTTACGCTCGAAACGTAGGCCACGAAGACGTGGCCATCACCGGATGACGATCATGACCATCGACTGGGCTTCATTTTCTCCCTGGACCGCCCTTGCGGGCGGACTGATGCTGGGGCTGGCATCAGCGCTTTTCATCGTGGTCAATGGGCGCATCCTCGGCATTAGCGGCATCGTGGGTGGCCTACTGCGACCGCGTGCGGGCGATGCATCCTGGCGACTGGCCTTCGTGCTGGGATTGATTTTCGCGCCGTTGCTCTACAGTGTTTTCACCGACCTTCCGCAGGCTCGAGTCGAAGCGAACTGGGGCACGGTGATCCTCGCCGGACTCTTGGTCGGCCTCGGGACCAGAATCGGATCAGGGTGCACGAGCGGGCATGGTGTCTGTGGTCTTTCTCGTTTGTCGCCGAGATCCCTCGTCGCCACGCTGACATTCATGGGTGCCGGCTTTGTCACGGTCTATGCGCTGCGGCAACTCGGCGTAGTGTCATGATCCGCCGCATCAGCGAGTTCGGCGTCGGTTTGTTGTTTGGCTTGGGGCTCATCGTGTCCGGCATGACCGATCCGGCCAAGGTGATCGGGTTCCTCGACCTCACCGGCGATTGGGATCCGTCGCTCGCCTTCGTCATGGGCGGTGCAATTTCCGTCGGTATTTTTGCCTTCGCTATCGCCAAGCGTCGCACCAAAGATTTTTTCGGAGAGGCCATCCGGTGGCCTTCGTCCACGTCGATCGATCCTCGACTCATCGGTGGCGCACTGCTCTTCGGTGCGGGTTGGGGGCTGGCCGGATTCTGCCCGGGCCCCGCATTGGTTTCGATGGCTGCCGGTGTACCCAAAGCGCTGGTTTTCGTCGGGGCGATGCTCGCCGGGATGTTCCTTTTCGAGTGGCTCGAGCGGCGGCGCTAGTCGCGCACGCAGCCAATCCATCATGCCTCTCGTGATCTGGAGAATTCTGGGTTTCATCAGTGTCGGCATCGGCATCATCAACGCGTTCATTCCGCTGATGCCCACCACCGTATTTCTTCTCGTCGGGGCTTGGGCTTTAGGCAAGGGCTCGCCCGCCTGGCGTGCCAAGTTGCTCGCGCACCCGAAATTCGGCCGGGCCCTGCGTGACTGGGACGACGGCAAACGAGTCAGTCGTCGCGGCAAACGTCTTGCCGCGGTGGGCATGATGCTCAGTTGGGTGATTCTGCTTTTTTGGCGAGGACTCAACCCGTGGACCGCAGGCGTGGGCGTGCTGCTCGCCGCCATTGCGATCTGGCTATGGAAAAGGCCTGAGCCTCGAGCCGAGACCCCTGCTCCAGACTCTCAGCCCTGATTCGTTGTACTGGGTTCTTTGTACTCGGTCGTACCTTTAGTGCGGTGTCGCCCTCACTGCGGTCTATCCGTATTGGCGGGATAACCGCCCGCTGACAAAGTCCTCTGATGCGAGGCGACAATATTTTGTTCGTGAGTCGAGGGCTTGCCGACGATACGGCGGCGCTGACACAAACCATAAAATTCATTGATCCGGCAGGAGGCCGTTTTCACGCGCTCCTGGTCGCACCTCCCGTCCCGGAGTCGCTCCTCGCTTATCGAGAGACGCTCGCGAAATCTCTTCGCAACCAGTTCGACGACCAATGGCGCGCGTCCCTTGTAGAAACCGGTCGACCGGCGAAATCCATCGAGGTCACGGTAGACGTCGAGTTCGAAGCCACCCCTGCAGTGAGAGCGATCGCTCTGGCCATCCGCGAATCGGTTGACCTTCTCGCCAAAGCAGCCGACGAGGCTCATGGGGAGCCCGGGTTCTCCAGCTTCGATCTCACCCTGCTGAGAAAATCCCCCGTGCCAGTTTGGCTGTGTCGCGGCAAGGAATCCGTTCATCGACCGCGGCGCATTGCAGTAGCGATCGATCCTCTCGTGACGTCAGCGCCCGCCAAGGCCCTTAACCTGCGAATGCTCCGAGTCGCTCACGAACTCGCCGCACAAGGCGACGTTGGATTGGATGTCGTCTCATGCTGGGACTTCGAATACGAGAACGATCTGAGGCGCAGCGTTTGGCTGTCCATACCCGAGGATGAAATCGCGCAAGCAGTCGACGATGCAGACAACACTCATCGTTCGGCGATCGACCGAGTCATCCATGAATCCGGGATCGGCACAGGACTTCGATTGCATCGGGAACGCGGCAAACCCTCGACGATCATTCCTCGATTCGTCACGGATAACAAAATCGACATGCTCGTCATGGGGACGGTCGCGAGAACCGGCATCAAAGGATTCATCATGGGAAACACCGCAGAGGGGATCCTGCATGCATTGACCTGCAGCCTCTTGGCGTTCAAACCAGAGGGGTTCGTCTCTCCGGTGTCCCCCAATTAGCCAGACGTCGAGTCTTTAGGGTCGACAATGAGTGCGAGGCGTACGACGTCAGCGATGGTTTCACAATCGAGTTTTTCCATCATCCGGGCTTTGTAAACTTCGACGGTTCGCGGACTGATCCCGAGCTCGACCGCGATCTCACGATTTTGATAACCGCGCCCGAGCAAACGGAACACCTCACGCTCACGAGGAGTCAGACTGCTGATGCGCGCCTTGTGAGCATCGGCTTCGCGTTGCCGTGAGAACGATCTGGCATCCTCTGCGAGTACATGGGTCAGGACATCGACCAGAATGTCTTCGTCCACCGGTTTTTCGAGAAAGTCGAAGGCGCCACCCCGAAGTGCAGCGCGCGTCGTCGCCACATCGCCGTGCGCAGTCAAGATGACGATCGGCAGTCGGATATGTTGAGCACTCAACTCCTCAAGAAGATCGAGCCCCGATTTTCCCGGCATCTTGAGATCACTGAGGACGCATCCTCGATGCTCTGCGGTCAGTTCGGCGAGCAGACTTTCGGCATTCTCGAAAGGTTTTGCAGCAATGTCCCGCAAGCTCAGGAGCAGCATGAGTGCGTCGCGAACGCTAGGATCATCGTCGACGAGATAAACGGTGGGCGATTCCTTCATCGGTGAGGGCCTTGGGTTATGAGCGCTTGAGATGGAGTTCGAAGCAGGCCCCGCCGAGGGTACTCGCGCCCTGCCGGAGTTCGCCGCCGCATGCTTCCGCCAATGACCGACTGACCGCAAGCCCGACGCCCATTCCGTCCTGCTTCGATGTGATGAATGGCTTGAAGAGGTTGGGCGCAATCGAGTCCGACACCCCACCACCGTTATCGTCAACCCGCAGGATGATGAACGTCTTGTCGGAGACGATGGACAACTCCACTTTTCCATGGTCGGCATGACGGACTGAATCGAACGCGTTGGCGAGAAGATTGGCCAGAATCACTTCAATGAATACGCGATCCGCTGCGACGAACAGGTCGTCGGCGTCCCCCGGGTGAAGAACGCATTGCTTGGACCCGGCCGAACTTCTGACCGTCTCGACGAGGTTCCGCACGACAGGACCGATCGCCAAGCGTTCGATCTGCGGATCTTTTCCTGCATAGAAGTTTCGTATCGGCCGAAGGATGTCGGCTGTGCGCAGCGCTTCGTCTGCGGCTTTTTGCAAGGTCGTGCCGACGCGCGGATCGGCTGTCGACCCGGAGCGAACCATGATTTCGGCAGCACGAAGGTAGCCCATCAGAGCGGTCATGGGCTGATTGAGTTCATGCGCCAGTGTTGCGGCGAGTTCGCCAGTGATCGCCGTTCGGGTCGCTCGCGCAAGACTGGATTCGGTATCCCTCAATTGCTGCTCACGCTGCAGTGCGAGGCGTGAGGAAATCTCACGCTCTTTCACTACCGCACCCAAAGCGAGCCCCGTGATCAAGAGTGTGGACATCAAGTATTGCAGATCGACGAGAGGCGCGACCTCAGGTAGTCGCTGCACACCGATCACCAAACCGATTTGCAGAGTGACTGCCGTGACCAAGAAACCCGGAACGCCCCATATCAGCGCCGCAGCAATCGCAGGAACAAAAAGAAAGTAGAAGAAACGAAGATCTTCCGGATCACCCAGCGCGAATATCAATGAAAATGCCGCAATCACGGCAAACACGATGCCCGTGGCTTGCCATTTTTTATCGAGCAATCCTCTGATGAAATCCGGAAACTCACCGAGCCTCATCAGAAGAGGAGTCAGCAGCAAGATGCCGTTCAGATCTCCAACCCAGAAGCGAGCGACCGACGACCAAAAGCTGCTCGTTGGCAGGAGGCCCGTCATGACATAGACCCCAACGCTGTACAGCGCGGCGGTGATCGCTGTGGCGGCAGCAATCGCGACGAAGATCAACGTCTGCCTCAAAAGACCCTGGGCAGTGATATCGGCAAACTTGCGGCTCGCCACCGCCGCAAATTGATAAATTCCGGCAAGCCCTAACGCCTGCAAGGGGAGCGACCATAACTCGCGCGGCACCCCGCGAACGATGACCTCCGACAAGAGCAAGGCGAGGACGACCCACCAGAATCCTTTTCGCCTCGAGATCAAGAACGCAACAGCCAACCCCGTTTGGGGCGACATCGGAGTGATCCCGAGTTTGAGCACCGGCTGAACGAAACTCGCGGCATCCAGCGCGATATGCGTGAGGATGTACACCAACGGTATCCAGACGAGCACCCCCGCAGATTCAGGTTGATCGCTGGTCGGTAAGGCCTTGAGCATGGCGCGACGAAGAATAGGCGATTGTCGAAATGTAAGGGTGAGGGCTAGCCCGTATTGGCAGGGTCGAGGCAAATCCATACCGTTTGTTCGTTATGAGCGGTTTCGCTCATGCGAAGCAACCTAGCCGGCGCCCGACCCTCCCCGGGTCGGGCGCCATCCTCGGCTAGCAGATCCCACCAACCCTCAGAGACCTCCAAAAAATACTGGGCGAGGCGGAACTCTCGCAAATCGACCCGACTCCAAGCGCCTTATGACTCGACTTTTGAACCTGATCCGCTCCGAAGTCGGGGCCGGATTGCTGTTGCTGCTTGCCGCACTGACGGCCATGGTGCTCGCCAACTCGCCTTTGGCCGACGCGTATTCGAATACCTTGGGCACTCGCCTCCGGTTGGGATTGGCAGACTGGTCACTGGAAAAAAGTCTGCTCCTCTGGATCAACGACGGCCTCATGGCCATTTTTTTCCTGCTCGTCGGCCTCGAAATCAAGCGCGAACTCATGGACGGGGAGCTTTCCGATCGTCGTCGGGCCGCGCTTCCGGTCGCAGGCGCTCTTGGCGGCATGCTCGGACCCGCCCTCATCTACGCCTTCATCAATCGAGACAGTCCCGAGAGTCTGACCGGATGGCCGATCCCGGCCGCCACCGATATCGCCTTCGCCTTGGGGATTTTGGCCCTCGTCAAAAATCACATTGCGCCGGGGCTCAGAGTCTTCCTGCTCGGTGTCGCCATCATCGATGACCTCGGAGCGATCATCCTCATCGCGCTCTTGTTCACCGCCGACATCAGCAGTCAGGCGCTCACGCTGGCGGCAGTCTGCACGGGCATCTTGGCGCTCCTCAATCGTGCTGGCGTGACGCGTCTCTGGCCCTACCTGATTGTCGGCTTCGTCCTGTGGGCGTCGGTGTTGAAATCAGGTGTGCACGCGACGCTTGCCGGTGTCGTCATCGGCGTGATGATCCCGCGAAAATCCATGCCGACTCTCGAGCATGCCATACACCCGTGGGTGATCTACGGCATCATGCCGATCTTCGCGCTGGCAAACGCGGGCGCCTCGCTCGCCGGTGTCGGACTCCACACCTTCACCGAGCCCGTCGCCCTCGGCATCGTGCTCGGTCTTTTCTTTGGAAAACAACTCGGCGTTACGCTGGCGTGCTGGCTTGCCGTTCGCTCCGGCATCGCTCAACTGCCCACCGGGAGTTCATGGACGACCCTTCACGGTGTCGCCATCATCACTGGCATAGGGTTCACGATGTCGCTCTTCATCGGCTCTCTGGCCTTCACGAGTGGCGAGTACGACACCGCCGTGAGACTCGGCGTGCTCACAGGATCAGCGCTCTCAGCCTTGGTGGGTTGTACTTGGCTGATCCTCGCCAGCAAAAAGCGGTCCGCTCACTGAGTGATATCGAAGCGCACCCTGAAGAGTCGACCGCCTGGTCTTGCGAGTTCGTAAACGAAATATTGATCGGCGACGAGCTCCAACGACCAGACGTTGGTAAGTGAAGCCGGCATGCCATTCGCACGAAACAACGCGAGGCTCTCGGCGTCAGCCGGAAAACTCTGACGAGTCTTCGAACCCTCCGTCATCGTGTCGCCACCATACTGAGTGATGGTGTCGGGTGTGCCGTCTGCATGGCGATGGTCGTGCTTCAGTCGAAGGCCTGATGCCAAACGCGAAACGACCCAGGTGCGACTGCGATCTTCGCCCACCGAAAAAGGAATTCGGATTTCGTTGTCACTGCAATCGCGGACGTACATCTCCAAAGCTTTTCCCGTGAAGGGATCGTTGGCCGCTGGTGGCGGATGATCGGCAATGATCCGTCCCGACAAACGACGCCCGCATAACGTCTGCAACGCATCGAAGAACTGAACCGCAGCAATATCCGTCTTTTCGGACGAGAGCGCAGGCCGCCCACCGATTGCAAGCACGACGACGAGAAAACCGGCCAGGAGCTTGATCATTGGGTGGAATCTCCGCGAGTTGGGAACGAGGACTACGGGCAATCGTGATAACTTTATCACCGTGTTTCGCTTCGTCCCCATCGTCGTTGCCTGGCTGCCGCAAATCGCCCTGGCCCACGGAGTTCTCGTCACGGCCTCCGCGAGCAAAGAGGCCGTAGTGGGCGTTGCAACGTATGCCGATGAGTTCCCGTTGGTCGACGCGCCCGTCAAGTTGATGCGCTCCGACCCTTCGACAGGCAATACGCTGTTGGCGCAGACTCGCTCCGACCGAGACGGCCGCTTTGCGTTCCCCGCACCGCGTTCCGAAGGCAAATTTCTGCTCACGGTCGACGATGGGCTGGGTCATCGCGGGACAATCGATTTGACGGTGACCGGCAGCACGTCAAATACCTCGTCGGCGCGTCCCGCACCCGACACGCCCGCCGCGCCTCCCTCCCGCGCCGAGAACCCGGAGAGCACCTCAAACTGGGCTCGATGGGTAAGCGGCCTCGGCTATCTCTTCGGACTCTTCGGATTTATTTCGTGGTGGCTGTCACGCCGCAATACCACGCGCCTCCGAGACTGATCCGATGCATCTCGCTGACGGCGTACTCGATCTGCCGACACTGGTCGGATCTGCCCTCTGCGCGACGGCAGGCCTCGCTTGGGGCTTGCGTATACTTTCGCCCACGACACTTCCGACTGCAGCGCTGTTCGCCGCCGTATTCTTTGTTATCGGGACGCTGCACATCCCAGTCGGGATCGGCAGTGTACATCTCATACTCAACGGACTGATCGGCCTGCTGCTCGGATGGCTGGCGTTCCCTGTGATATTCGTCGCGCTCATTCTTCAAGCGCTGCTCTTTTCTTTCGGAGGCTTTTCGGTGCTTGGCGCCAATACGCTGCTGCTCGCCGCACCCGCCGTCCTCGCTCATTTCGTACTACGTCCGTTCGTTGCCGCATCCTTGCACTCGCAACGTCGATTGATGCTTCTCGGATCGCTCGCCGCCACCATCGGGATCGGCGGAGCAACCTTGATCGCGTCCGCCATGTTATGGACCACGGGGCAAGATGATTTGTTCAACCTGATCGTCTTGTTCAGCGCCGCGCAGCTGCCGGTCTGGCTCATCGACGGGCTCGTCAGCGCACTCGTCGTCGCGGCACTGGGTAGAGCCTTGCCGAGCGTATTTCTCCGATGAGCCACGAACACCGACCCGACGGACGATTACGCGTCGCCGCAATTTTGATCGTCAGCTTGGCGGCGACGGTGATCGATTCGATCGAAACGCTCGCGGTGTTGTTGGGCGTTGCAGCCCTCGCGACAGCAATCCTCGTCGCCAGAGACAACCTGAAATTTCGATCACTGTACAAACGGCTGGCGGTCGTCAATTTTTTCGTTTTCTGGATCTGGCTGACCATTCCCGTGGATTGGCCCACGCTTCAATTGGATGATCTCGGGATCACCCTGGCGCTCAAAATTTCACTCCGCATCAATCTCATCGCATTGTCCGTCAGCGTTCTCCTTATGCGGATGAATGGCATCGACTTCGCCAGGGCAGTCGTCGGTCTCGGGATGCCGCAATCGCTCGGCACCCTGCTCGCACTGACTGTTCGCTCGATCGCCCTTCTCGACAGCACCCGCTCTCGCCTCGCTCAGGCGATGCGCGCACGGGCGTATCGAACTTCGGCGAGTTTCAGAACACTACGAGTCAGTTCGCAGTTGGTCGCGTGGCTGATTGTCCATGCACTCGTTCGAAGCGAACGCATCAGGCTCGGATTGGCGGCGCGAGGCTACACCACGATGCGATGGCCGACGCGACAGCACAGTCATTGGCATTCGCTCCCCCGATCCGAATGGACGCTATTTATCGGAGTGCTCGCCGTCATACTCTCGGCGTGGATATTCCCGAAACTCTGGACCTGAACATGTCGACATTGCTGTGTTTCAAAAACGTAATCGTGCGCCGCGGAGGACGGACGGTGCTTCACGGAATCGATCTTGACGTTTCGCTTGGAGAGCGCGTCGTCGTGCGCGGGGGTATCGGTGTCGGGAAGACCACGCTGCTACTCGCTGCTCTCGGACTCATCGAGCACGACTCGGGTGAGATTTCGCTGATGAACGAACGCTGCCGACGGGACGCGGATTTTTCGAAGTTTCGTGGTGAAGTCGGGTTGTTGTTTCAGGATCCAGACGATCAGCTCATCGGCCCGACGGTTCTCGAGGACATAGAGTTCGGACCACTCAACCTGGGATGGACCGCTGAGCGTGCTCATCAAGCTGCCGATCTCGCGCTCGAGCAAGTGGGTCTGGACGATCTTGCCGACCGTCCGGTTCACGAACTCTCGGGGGGTGAGAAGCGACTCGTCGCACTCGCCGGTCTGTTGGCCATGTCGCCCAAGCTGTTACTGCTCGATGAGCCAACGGCCTCGCTCGACGAGTCGACCGCGAGGCGTTTGCTCGACATCCTGCTCTCGAGTTCGCTTCCGATGCTGATTGCAACCCATGATCCGCTTTGTATCGAAGCCTTGGCAACGCGTGACGTCGTGCTGGAGGGCGGTCGGTTGCATGCCGATCAAAATCGATAGCTGAGCCCGATATCAAAGCTGCGCTCCGGCCCCACGTAGATGCCCTGACGAAGGCTCGCAATATAACGCTCGTCCGCGACGTTCTTCACCGTCGCTCCGAAGTCCAACTTCTCGTTCACCCGATAAAGCACGCTAAGGTCGGCAAGCGTATACCCATCGATCTGGCCGGTGAAAAACCCGCTGACGCTCTCGTTGATGGCACGAGAGTTCAGCACGTCCGTGAACTGAGCGCTCGTATGATGCACGTGCAAGGCGCCGCGAATCGGACCCTGCTCGTACGTTAGAGAGATGTTCGCGATCCACTCAGGGGCGTACGGAATACGATTCGCGTTAGGCGTCGTGAGCGCCCCTGAGCGCGTGAAGCGATCCCCGACGAATTCCGCATCGGCGATAAAAGTCAGATTGGCATTCCATGCTATGGCCGGACTCAGCTCGGAACCGACACCAAACTCGATACCTTGATGCAGAGTCTTTCCGCCGTTCGTGACCTGAAACTGACTGTTGCTGTTGGCCGGAATGATCTGGTTATCGAAGTCCATCCGGAAGAACGTCGCCTCATAGTTCCAGGCAGCTGTCGATCCTCGTAGGCCCACTTCGGTGTTGACCGAGTATTCAGCCTGCAAGTCCTGGTCTTCGAGTCCGTTCAAGGCGTCGCCGTTCAATGCAGGCGAAAAGGCCTTGTAGGTGTTCGCGAAGACTTGCACGCCATCGGATAACTGCCACGTGAGGCCAAAACCCGGGAGCCATTCGGCGTTATAAGCCGTCGCCTGGTTCCCCAATGACGCTGCTCTTCGCAGATCTTCCCGTCGCTGCTCATAGAGCTCTGCACGCAGGCCGGCCGTGATCGCAAAGCGATCCGTCAAAGAAAAACGATTTTGCAAGTGCAGTGACCAGCTCTCGGCAGAGTCGATCACCTCTCGATTGACGGACCCACTTCGAGGAGTCGCGCGATTGGCAGCAACCGTCACGTCGCGCATGCGTTCAGACATGTACCGCAGACCGATCTCGGCGTCGTTATCGAAGCCGAAAAGTTCATGTCCGAGGGTCAATCGACTGTCCACGCCTTCGCGCTCGAAGCTTCGATTGTTGCCATTCAGGTTATCGGTATAAATCCAACGACTCGCGGCAGCCGAGGCGCTGTTGTGGGTGACGAAACGCCAATAGTCGCGATGCATTTCGCTACCGAACACGAGGGTGTGCAGTCGCGCACGATCGGAAATCGTCCACTCGTGACTCAGATCCACCGAGCGTCGACCGGTCAAAAACCAATCATCTGGTGCAGGGTTGCGATCGACCCCTGCCCGATACTCGGCCAGGAAAATCCCGCGGTAGGAGATATTCGCGTCGTTTCGGTAATCCGTGTATTTGAAGCCGATCCGTTGGTTCGCAGCGAGCTCGGTTCCGGCTTTGAGCATGACATCGCGCATGCGATAACCCTTGTCCATGAAGCCGTCGCTTTCGGCGCGGCTCGCAACGAGTCCGAAGGTCGAGTCACCCGAGCCCGATTCCATGCCAGCCTCGATGCTCCATTCTCGGGTGTTGAAAGACCCCGCCCGTAGCTCGGTTCGGACGCCGGGCTCCGGAGTTTTGGTCCGGTAATTGATGACACCGCCGATCGTGCTCGGGCCGAATCGGAGAGACCCGGCGCCCCTCAGTACCTCGATGCTATCCATGCGCTCGATTCGAGGGTTGTAGTACCGGCCATTGCCCACGAAGAGGCCCGGCGCCACGGGCACGCCGTCTTCGAGAATGAGGGTTTTGTAATCGGCCGAGCTCAGGCCCCGGATGCCGATATTGGCGACGATGGCGGTCTCTTCTTCGGGCTTGATCGACACGCCCGGGACGTTGCGTAGCGCGTCCTCGGAGGAGCGCGGTTGCTGAAGGCGCAGTTCCTCGGAGGTGATCACCGTATTGGCAGCCGGTTGGCGCTGGCGGTCTTCTCCGGAGGAGCCGATGACGACGATCGTGGGCAGGGAGCTGCTTCCCGCCTCGGCCTCTCGCTCCAACGCACCACCTTGAGCCAACGAGGCGGCGCTCAGCACCGCCAAGCCGAGGCAAGCACCGCTACGAATGAAATCCGAACCTTTCACCCTTAACCCCTCAGAAATGTCCTGAGCAAACACTACAAGAAGCTTATGCAAATAACAATCATTCGCGTTTAGACCAATAACTCTTCTCTCGTCATGTCGGTTTGTTGTCGCACAACTCCATGAAATCATTGAGAAAAAATTGATCGGATCGGTGTCCTACCCCACTCAGGAAATCGCTGCGTTCCTGAGATTCTGTTGCGGTCGGGTTCGAGATCACGGGAACCCCTTCACCGGCGAAAGCCGAAAACGAGGTAGCAGCATGAGTAAGCAGATCAAGTCCGAGTCCCAGTCCGGGGGCATGGGTCGAAAAAACTTTTCAGAGTCCGCCGCAACGGCGTCCCCGTACATGGGTACCCCAGGCGGCGTGAAGATTGGAACGGTATCGAGCAGCAACGGCACCCCCTTCGTCGTGGGTGTGTACGCCGAGGCCGTCTCTGGCGGAGTGCAATTCTGGATTCAGGTCGAATCCGGCACCGGCGACTTGCGTGGCTTCTTTCTGGACGTCGGAACCCCCGGCGGCCCGGTCACGCGCGCGGGAAGCAGCAGCAACACCATGAATGGCACAGGCTATTCATTCGACTACGGGGTCGAAATCGGCTCGCCCGGCACTGCGGATTACTTCACCAAAGCCACGTTCACCCTCGCGAATACGGGCGGCATGAACCTCGCCGAACTTCTGGACGGCGCCACCTTCGGCATCCGCGCGACGAGCATCGGCGAGACCGGCTCGAGCGTAAAGCTGATCGGTACGGCTGAATTCCCGGAAGTCACCGTCAGCATCTCGCCCAATGGTGATGTGCTCGAGAACGCGCCCGCCGAGTTTACTTTGAGCCTCAGCATGCCGGTCGGTGAAGACATGATCGTCACACTGAGCAACGGCGCTACGGTGACGATTCCTGCAGGCGAGTCCAGCGTGATCTATACCAACGGAACTCAGGGCGATGATGTGTACATCGACCCGGGCACCATCAGCGTATCGATCACTTCGGCAGTGCCCGCCGCGCCCATCATGGCGGCCGTCATCGTCGACACCGATCCGGCGGTCGTCAACATCACCGACACCATCGATCCGGTCATCGTTCGTCTCTCGGCGACCCCCTCGACGAGTGAAGATGGCGGCTCGATCACCTACACGGTGCGGATCGAAAAAGTCTCCGACGACTCATTGGTGAATGCTGCGAACGACGTCACGGTGACGCTGACCAACGGTGAAGTGATCGTCATTCCGGCGGGCTCGAGCAGCGCGAGTTCGGATCCTGTGCCCGTCAACCGTGACGACGTGTGGGTCGAGACCGATGCCATCACCAACAGCATTGCGAGTGTAGCCGAAGCCAACAGCGGCTCCCCCGGTGCCTTCGAGAGCCTCACGTTCGATGACTCAATCGTCAGCACCGATATTCTTGATGATGTCGATCCGGTGACCGTCGGAATCTTCACCAACGACGGCGACCGCGACCCCGGAGACCCGGCGTATTTCGTTGTTCGACTCGATCAACCACTCGACAGTCCGATGGTGGTCAATTTATCGACGGGTGATTCGGTCACCATTCCAGCGGGTGCTACGGAGCAAACCTACACCGTCGAAGATCCGCCGCCGGGCGACACGACGGTCTCGATCACCAGCGCCGGCGTCGACGGCAAGACCTTCGAAAGTTTGACGATATCTCCGGACGGCGCCACAGTCACCGACCCGCCGTTCGGCGACGACAACTTCCCGACGCTGAGCAACAACATCTCGCATATCACCGTGTACTTCTCGGCTGCTACCGGATCGGGACTGGAAGCGAGTGATACGCGCGGTGGAACCTCATCGGGCGGCCAAGTGGGATCCGATGGACTCTACACGGTCAAGATCGACTGGCTCGAGAACGATCCGTCGATTCAAGATCTCGACGATGCCTGGGAAGACATCTACGACCGACTGCTCGAGTTGAACCCGGCCCTCGAAGGCAAGGAGCTTCTCGGCGTAGCCATCAAGGCGGGAACCGATGAATCGTTCTACGCCCTCGATGGCGACACCGATGCCGATCCAATTCCGCAGCGCACAGTGAACGGAATACCCGTCAATACGCTGGTACTTAATAGCGGTGTCGATACGGTGTACACCAGCGATACCAATGACGACGGGCGTAACGACTTCTTCGTCCCTGCGGGAAGCTCCGGCTTCGCGGAATCCAGTCTCTCTTCGAGCATGATCGGACTGCCGTGATAGGCGCTCCCTTGCCGATCGTTCGAGGCGAACTCGGTGACGCGGTCGCAGACCTGCGGCGTGGCTTGGTGGCGCTGGGTGTCTTCAGTGGTTGTATCAACCTTCTGCTGCTGATGCCCGCGCTCTACATGCTGCAGGTCTACGACCGAGTGCTCACCAGTCGAAACGAGGGGACGCTAGTGGCATTGTCGGCTCTGCTGGTAGCGCTTCTCGCCGTCGAGGCCCTGCTCGATTGGGTTCGCTCCAGGCTTCTTGGTGCGATGGGCGGACGGTTGGACGATCGACTCGACGGGCAGGTTTTCGATGCCGCATTCAAGCGCTCGCTGAGCGGGCAGCCCGGAACTCCGACCGAGGCCTTCAACGACTTGGCGAAGCTTCGGGAGTTCATCGCCGGGAAAGGACTGCTAGCAATCTTTGATGCCCCGTGGGCACCCCTATTTTTGATCGCCATCTTTCTGCTCGACGGCACTCTCGGAATATTCGCGATGATGGCGATGCTGACTCTGGTCGCGCTGGCTTGGTACAACCAGCGCAGTACCGGATCGATGATGTCGGACGCCGGTCGATTGGCTGCCGCGGCGCAGGATGAAGCTACTTCGCGACTCCGAAACCTCGAAATCATCTCGGCGCTTGGCATGCTCGGACGCTTCCGCGAGCGCTGGATCACCCAGCAGCATCGCCTCCGTCGCGTGTCCACCGATCTCGGAAATCGTGCGGCCTTGCTGGGCAGCGCGAGCCGATACGCCCGACTCGTCCTGCAGTCTGGCATTCTCGGTATCGGCGCGTGGCTTGTGCTAAACGGGCAACTGACCGCTGGCGGCATGATCGCCGCCTCCATACTGCTCGGCCGTGCGTTATCTCCCTTCGAGTTGCTGATCTCGCACTGGAGCTCGATCGCCAAAGCCAAAGAATCTGCGTTCCGACTCTCGACGCTACTCACACTGCGCGCACCGACGACGCCGCATGTCGTCTTGCCACGACCAAACGGACGAGTCTCGGTCGAGAATCTCGTGATGGCGCCCCCGGGTTATCGAATCCCCACGATCCGTAATCTCTCTTTCGAAGTGGAGCCCGGCGCACTAGTCGGTATCGTTGGTCCGAGTGGATCGGGGAAGTCCACGGTAGGTCGCGCACTCCTCGGCATCTGGCAGCCGCTCTCCGGCGTGGTTCGCATCGATGGCGCAGCGGTCCATCAACTCGATCGCGAAGACATTGGTCGATGGCTTGGCTATCTGCCGCAAGATGTCGAACTCTTCGATGGAACGATTGCCGAGAACATCGCTCGATTCGGTGAGTTGGATTCGGCGAAGATCATCGATGCCGCCCAGCGAGCGGGTGTGCATGATCTGATATTGAGAATGCCCAAGGGCTATGAGACCCAAATTGGTCCCGCCGGTGCAGTGCTTTCCGGTGGGCAGCGTCAACGAATCGGACTCGCGCGCGCCTTGTTCGGCGACCCCGCACTCATCGTTCTCGACGAACCAAACGCGAGTCTGGATGAAGCGGGTGACGAAGCTTTGCTCGCTGCGCTCCGGAAAATGAGAACCGAGCAGCGGACCGTTTTCGTGATCTCTCATCGCGTGAATGTGCTGCGACTCGTCGATCAAATCATCGTTCTCGATGCTGGCGCCCTCAAACTGATTGGATCCCGTGACCATGTATTGAAGGCGGCGCACGACGCGCGCGCACTCTCTAAAGCCGTCGGCGCTTGAACAACGGACTCGAACACATGGAACAAGAAATCAAAACCGGGTGGTCTATCGTGCTGGTGGGCGTCGTTGGTTTTCTGCTCTGGGCCTCTTTTGTCCCTCTCGACGAAGGCATTCCCGCAACCGGAGTACTGGCGAGCGAGTCGAGTCGAAAGCAGGTCGCTCACCATGCGGGAGGCATCATCGAACGCATCGTCGTCAAGGAGGGTCAGCGGGTCGAGAAGGGACAAGCCCTGCTGACACTCGATGAGACGCAGTCGACGTCGGCACTCAAGGCGGCCGAGTTGCAATGGTGGACTGCCTTGGCGACCGAAGCTCGTCTCGAAGCGGAGATGAACCAGCAGACCATGCTCAAAATTCCGGAGATCCTGCGATCGGAAGGCAGCAATCCGGACGTGCAAGCGATTCTCGAAACTCAGCGAGGCGTACTGCAATCGCGACGATCCGCGGCAGCCGGTGAAATCAGACTCATCCGAGGCTCGCAGCGCGGTCTCGAAACCCAACTCGACTCCCTTCAAACGCTGAAATCGAGCCGCGAACGCCAGGTCGCGCTGTTCAGTGATCAGATGGCCTCGGCCAATGCATTACATCTGCAGGGCTACGTCTCGAAGAACCAGACCCTCGAGATCGAACGCCAACTCAACGAAGTGCAAAGTCGTCAAAGCGAAGACTTGGCGAACATCAACGGCATTCAAGCGCGTCTTGCTGAGCTCAAGATGCGCGAATCGCAATTTCACATCAACCTGCGACGCGAAACGGAAGCCGAGCTCGCCGACGTGCGTCGCGAACTCGGTGCCTTGGCCGAACGTGTAGCCATGCTGCGAGACGTGAATCAGCGTCAGGTCATTCGAGCACCCGTCTCCGGAACCGTCGTCGCTCTAGCCGTCACGACCGTCGGCGGTGTGATCAAACCCGGCGATCGGGTTCTCGATCTCGTTCCGGACGGTGACGACCTGATCGTCGAAGCCCGCGTCGAGCCAAGGTATGTCGATCGTGTTCGGGTCGGGCTACCGGCAGATCTCCGATTCGACGCTTACCTATCCTCCGCCCAGCAACCCATAGTGACGGGTGATGTCAAAGTGGTCTCGGCGGATGCGATGCACGATGAGCGAACGGGCCTGGCGTTCTACAAAATTCGAGTCGGCATTCCGTCAGCTGAAAGAAAGCGCCTGAATGGACTCACGATGCAGCCCGGCATGCCGTGTACGGTGATGATCAAAACGGGCGAGCGCTCCCTACTCGCCTACCTGACTCAACCACTGCTGAGACGGTTCAATGGTGCAATGGCAGAAAGCTGATCAGCGCGCGCTCAACTCTTCGATGGGCGAATGGATGACACGATCAGCGTCACGATGGTGATCGGGACGACGAATGACAACATGACGGACGAATACGCCTGCAGTTGATCGTGTTGCTGCGCAGCGAGGATGAGGTAGCCCGCGTACGCGGCGTAGTACCCCAGAAAAAGTCCCCCCTCCCAGCGCGCGATTTCACGCCCGCTGACGAAAATCGGCAGGCATGCCAAAGCGACGGCAAGCATGACCCAGATGTCGAAGGTGACGACCGCCGGCCCGATGGCGAGCCCGTCGAATCCCGACGCAAGACCCGCTGCGCCGACGCAGCCAAGAATGTTGAAGAGGTTGCTTCCGATGACGTTGCCGACCGCGATATCCCGCTCACCCTTGATGGCAGCAGAGACCGAGGCCGCGACTTCGGGCAATGAAGTGCCGGCGGCGACGATGGTGAGTCCGATCACCAATTCGCTGATACCAAGATCTCTGGCAAATCCCGTTGCGGCTTCGACCAGCCACCGCGAACCCAGAATGAGCAACGCCAAGCCAACGATCACGAGTGCAATCTGAACGGGCAGCTTTCCGTCCCAAGCGACCTGAGCAGAGGGCTTGAGTTCACTCGCATACTCGTCTTGGACCAATGCAGATTGTCGGCGCGACTGAACGACGAGAAAGACGGTGTAAGCGATCAAGAGAATGAACAGAAATGCGCTCTCGAAAAACGAAACGCGCTGATCGAGGATGAATACGAGCAGCAGTGCCGAGGCACCGATCATCATGGGGACTTCTTGACGAATGACCTGCGCGTTGACGCTCAGGGGAATCACCAAAGCAGCGATTCCGAGAATGAACAACACGTTGAAGATGTTGCTGCCGACGACATTGCCGACCGCGATATCGGTCTGACCCGACAATACCGCAGAGACCGACACCGTGGTTTCGGGGGCGCTGGTACCGAAAGCCACTACGGTGAGTCCGACCACCAAGGGCGATATTCCAAAAGACAGCGCAAGCTTGGAGGCCCCCCTGACCAGGGCTTCGGCGCCCAAGACGAGAGCGATGATCCCGAGCGCGAACATCAGAATTCCGGACATGTCATGACATCCTGTCGACGGTTTTGAATGGCAGCGGCGGCGCTGTAGGATAACCTTGTTATCGCGCCTTCGGGCTCCGAGTATCCCATGCGCTTAAGAACCCTTTTGTTGACGCTCTTCGGCCTGCTCGCGCTGGGCGGGGCCCTGTGGTTTTCCAGTCTCGACAAGGAGACCCGCGGGCTGCTGTCTGCACTACCCACCAACGCCGACGTGCTTAGCTGGGAACAAGATCAGCGCCACGCCGCATTCCGCGCGATGGATCGCCTGCCCTTGCTGGCCAAAGCGTCGGTGATCACCCCGTCGCCCGAGCCGTTGGGCCTCCCGCTCGGAGAGCCTCTCGATATTCCGGGGGTCGAGGACTACATGACGGACCAACACACTGCAGGGCTCGTGATCCTGCAGGATGGGAAAATTCGATTCGAGCGCTACGGCCAGGACTTCGATGCAGAGGGCCGTTGGACGAGCTTCTCGGTCGCGAAATCTTTTACCTCGACCTTGGTCGGGGCAGCCATCCAGGACGGCTACATCAAGAGCCTTGAAGACAAGGTCAGTCAATATATTCCCGACTTGCGCGGTTCGGCCTACGACGACGTCACGATCAGTCAGCTGCTGACCATGAGCTCGGGCGTAAAGTGGGACGAAGACTATGAAAACCCCGAGGCGGATGTCGCCAAGTTCAACAATGCCAAAGCTGACCCGGGCCTCGACGCGACGGTCAGCTACATGCGCAAGCTGCCTCGTGCGCATCCGCCCGGAACGGTATGGCACTACAACACCGGCGAGACCAACCTGATCGGTGTCCTCGTTTCATCGGCTACCGGAAAACCGTTGGCAGAGTATCTCCAAGACCGAATCTGGCACCCGGGAGGCATGGCAGCGACAGCTACATGGCTACAAGGCAAGACCGGTCATGAGATTGCTGGATGTTGTCTGCAAGCCGCCACGCGAGACTTCGCGCGCTTCGGTCTGTTCGTTCTCGCCAACGGTAACGTCGGAGGCCGACAAATTGTCCCCGCGGACTGGTTTTCTCAGGCCATTGAAAAGCAAATGGATATCGGGGTCGCGGGCAAAGGCTACGGATTTCAATGGTGGACTTACGACGACGGTGCTGTCGCGGCACAAGGCATTTTCGGGCAAGGCATATTCATCGATCCGAAACGTCGGCTCGTGATCGCGAGCAACTCGAATTGGACGAGAGCGACGCTGGGTCCGGAACCCAAAGCTCGAGAATCGTTCTACCAAACAATTCGAGCACTGATCGATGGCGAGCCGCGTTCATCGGAGGTCGATGAATAACCCGACGAGGCCTGCCCCGGAAGATCTCCGATTGATGTAGAAAAATCCTGAAGCACCCTCGCGATCATTTTTCTTGCGGGGCGGGCTTCAGATGCGTGATGACCAATCGTCCCTGCTCTCGCACGACTGAAAACAGCACGGCATCACCCACCTTGATAGCCTGCAGCATCGAGGGATCACGCACGTAGAAGGGCATGGTCATCGCAGACATGTTGATGCTCCTGATCTCCTCGTGACGTAGCGTCACGCGGGCGGTCTCGAGATCGATTTTTCGAACCTCGGCCGAGACCCACTCGGGTTCGTCTGCCATCAGGGGCGAGGCAAGCGAGATCAACAAGGCGATCAAGGTCCCTTGTATCAGAGCTCTGCCTTTCGAGATGGATGCAAACATCAGTCACTCTCCTCGTCGAAACAGACAATTCATCGGTGATCCGAGTGGGATCTCACGGGCGATGGTGGCTCGCTCGGATACTCGTACGCTACGGTACCGGGCGGATGCTTGAACCAACCCGGGTCTGAGTAATCATCGCGCTTTTGACCGCGCCGTACTTTGACGACGCTGAACATCCCTCCCATCCCGAGCGCACCGAAAGGTCCGTAACCCGTCATCATCGGAATGGTGTTGTCGGGGAGCGGCATCTCCATATCGCTCATTTCTTTCATGCCCCGTTCGCCCATGACCATGTAGTCGGGAATGAGTTTGTTGATCTTGCCGGCCAACTCTCCGTGCTGCACGCCAATCATGGGCGGTACGTCATGTCCCATGGCGTTCATGGTGTGGTGGCTCTTGTGGCAGTGGAATGCCCAGTCCCCTTCTTCATCCGCCAAAAACTCGATTTGCCGCATCTGACCGACGGCGATGTCCTGCGTGACCTCGTAGGTTCGCGTCGAGATCGGCGTCGGTCCGCCATCGCCCCCGGTCACCAGGAACTCGTGCCCGTGCAAATGAATAGGATGGTTGGTCATGGTCAGGTTTCCGACTCGGATCCGCACCTTGTCCATGTGCCGTACGACCAGCGGATCGATCGCAGGAAACACTCGGCTGTTCCATGCCCAAACATTGAAGTCGAGCATCGTCATGATCTTCGGCGTGAAGCTTCCCGGGTCGATGTCGAACGCATTCAGCAAAAAGCAAAAGTCACGGTCGACCTCGTCGATGAGCGGATGCTTCTCGCGAGGATGAGTAACCCAAAACCCCATCATCCCCATTGCCATCTGTACCATCTCATCGGTATGCGGGTGGTACATGAAGGTGCCGGGACGCCGGGCCATGAATTCATAGACGAACGTCTTGCCGGGCGGGATACCGGGTTGAGTCAGTCCGGTGACGCCATCCATGCCCGCGGGCAGACGCTGCCCATGCCAGTGGATGCTCGTCATCTCGGGCAAGTTGTTGGTGACGAAGACCCGCACCTTGTCCCCCTCGACTACTTCGATGGTGGGGCCGGGGCTTTGCCCGTTGTAACCCCAAAGATTGCCTTTGAAGCCCGGCGCAAATTCGCGAACGACCGGCTCCGCGACGAGATGAAATTCTTTGACGCCGCGATTCATTCGAAACGGCAAGGTCCAGCCGTTCAGGGTAACGACGGGTCGATAAGGCCGCCCCGCACTCGGCTGCAAGGGAGGCCGTGTCGCCGCGGAGGTTTCGACGACGGGCTCAGGCAGCTTCACCATCGCGGCGCGTGCCACACTGCCCGCTGCAAGCGCCCCGCCGGCGATTCCGGCAAACGCGAAAAAATCCCGCCTGGATTTCATGCTCAGTGTCCCCCGCCTCGATCTGAAGCCGTCGCGCCGCGTGGCGCCATGATTTCGACGCCCTGCGGCCGACCGACCACCGAGGCCCTCAGCGCCGCATCCGACAGCCAAAACTGCTGCTGCGCCGCAATCGACGACATCACCGCAGAAATTTGTTCGCGCGAGTCAGCCAAAAGCTCGAATACACCGATCAGCATGCCGTTGTAACGGAGCAGATTTTCCTCAGAGATCGTTTTGCGCAGCGGCACGATTTCGTCCCGATGATGGATCGCGAGGTCGTAAGCCGTCTGGTAAGCCGCGTAGTGCTCTCGCAGGTGCGATCCTGCGGCTCGGCGTACCGACTCGTAGCGATTGAAGGCCGCCGTCGTCTCGGCATTCATAGCTGCTCGCTCGAGATCGCCGACATCGAACACCGGTAGCCGTAGTTCGACTTCGTAACCTCTGACCGTCTCGCGTGCGCCGCTGTCGTCGTCGAAAATGCTGTCTCGTCGACCAGCGACCTCCACGTCAATCCAACTCGTGATTCCGGTCAAACCCTGCGCAGCACGGGCGGACTCGAACTGATATCGCGCCCACTGCAAATCGAGTCGAGCTGTTTTCGCGAGCTGACTCACCTCTGCCGCCGATAACGCAGCCTCGGGCAAGGACGGCAACGTCGCCGGCAATATGAGCTTCTTGGCAGCCTCGTCGTCCAAACCCAGCTCTCGGATCAATTCCTCTCGACGGGCGAGCGATTCTTGCCGCGCAACAGCCAACTGCGCGGTGGCGTCGGCATGAAAGGCTTGCTGACGCGCACGCGTGATGCGATTGAAATTCCCGGCCGCTTCCATGCGACGCGCGAGCTCTGCGCTGGCTTCGGCACTCTCGAACACCTGCGCCGCATATCCTGCAGTCTGCTGTGCAGCGACCGCTCTGACCCAGCTCTTGCGGACCGTGGTGATTTTTTCGACGACCTCGCCCGAAAGCTTCCACTCCTCCGCGAGTCGGCGTTGGGTCGCGATTTTTCGTCTCTGCGGCAGCGTCAAAAGATCGAGTGCGCCGATCGAAAGCAGTCTGCCGATCTCGAGCTCGTCACCGCCACGGAGACGCTCGAACGCAAAGACCGGATTCGGCACACGGGCCATCTGCATCGCCCCTGCCGCGTTTCCCCAGTACTCGTTCAACATGATCTGGAAGACGGGGCTGTGCATGAGAGCGATGCGCACCGCCATCTCCTGAGAGACGGGCTGATCAAGGAGGCCGCTGAGCGCCGCCTCATCGACCTCGACCGATCGCGATAGCCGCAGATCTCCGCCGGTGAAATCGCGGAATTCGCGATTGACGGCTGCGACACGACCATCGATGTCCACCGAAGCGCAGCCGCCAACAAAGAGCGCGGTGCTTGCGACGACGAGCGCAAACGCCGAAGCCGAACCACCCGTTCTTCGGCAGTCATGCGTTTTGGTGGTGATGGAAGCACTCATCGAAGTCAGTCATCCCTTGAAATCTTTGGCGACGATGTAAACCTCTCTCGACTCGGGCCGAGAGGCCTTGGGCTTTCGAATCGACACCTTGTGAAAACTCTTTCGAAGCTCTTTGACGTAGTCATCCGAGCCTTGGCCCTGGAACATTTTGGCCACGAATGCGGCGCCGGGCTTGAGCGCGAGACGCACCGTATCGAGCGCGAGCTCGAGGAAGTAAATCGAACGTGCCTGGTCGGCGGAGTCGATACCACTCAGATTGGGCGCGATATCCGAAATGATGAGATCGAATTTCTCACCGTGTAGCCAATCCTGGATCTGCTTCACGACTTCGTCGCTGGTGAAGTCGCCCTGGATGAAATCGACTCCCCCGATGGGGTCCATCGGCAGGATGTCGGTCGCCAAGACCCGACCTTTGGACCCGACCGCTCGGGCGGCAACCTGGGACCACCCGCCCGGGGCGGATCCCAGATCCATGACCCATTGGCCAGGGCGCAGCAAGCGATCTTTCTCGTTGAGCTCGATCAGCTTGTAGGCCGAACGCGAACGATAGCCCTCTTTCTGGGCGAGTTTGACGTAGGGGTCGGTCACGTGTCGGCGCAACCAACTGCCGCTGCTCTTGGATCGGGCCATGATGGGGATAGACTAGCGAAAATCATGACCTTCGACGATCTAAAAAATCTGCGTCACAAGGAACACCGTGATCAGCTCGGGGTTTATCTGGCCGAAGGCGAGCACTTGGTTCTCGAGTTGATCCGGGCGCTGCCGCACACGCCCGAGCTCGCCGCGACTCAGATCATCGTCACGCACGAGTACGAGTCGGAAAAACTTCCAAAGCCCTGGCCAAAAGAGTTGTCGCTCCAACGCGTGAGCGCCCGGCAAATGGCGGCACTCAGTGATACCCGTAGCCCTCAAGGCATCATCGCAGTCGTTCCCATGGTGGAGCCGATACCAGCTCGCCAACGGGAGCGCGTGTTCTATCTGCACGAAGTGCAAGACCCCGGAAATCTCGGCACCCTATTGCGCACCTTGGCGTGGTTCGGGAATTTCAGATGCCTGCTGTCACCGCAAAGCGCCGATCTCTACAACCCGAAGGTCGTACGCGCAAGCATGGGAGCCATATTCCACGTCCCCGTCGAGCGCGAGGTCTCGCTGGAAACCTTACAGGCACGCTACCCGCGGCTGGCGCTACTCGATCTCGAGGGGGCACCCATCACCGCCTCGACCTTCAGGCAATTCGACGCTTACGTGTTCGGTAACGAAGCGCGGGGATTACCGACGAAAATCATTGAGCAATTGAGCGGCGCGACGTATTCGATTCCCGGAGCGCGGCACATCGAATCACTCAACCTCGCAGCGGCCGTGAACATCTGCGCGTATGAGTTGACGCGCACCTGAGGGTGCGATCAAAACCCTTCGTCGTCACGCAAGAAACGCCACTGCCCGACGGGCAATGCGCCAAGCAACACTCGGCCGGTCCGGATCCGTTTCAAGCCCGTGACCTTGAGCCCCACCATCTCGCACATGCGACGAATCTGGCGCTTTCGTCCTTCACGCAAGCCGAAGCGCAGCTGATCTTCGTTCTGCCACACCACTTGGGCGGGCTTGAGTTTGACGCCATCGAGCGTGAGACCATGGCGTAATCGACGCAGTCCGTCGTCCGACAGAACGCCCTGTACCCGAACCAGATATTCCTTCTCGACGTCATTCCCACCGATCAGTTGCTTCGCGATGCGCCCGTCCTGCGTATAGACCATGAGGCCGGTCGAATCGATATCGAGACGACCCGCGGGCGCCAAGCCGAAAAGTTGCTTCGGATCGAAACGTCGACCCGAATCGTCACCCTTCCAGCGATTTTCAGGCCGGATCAAAACCGTAGCCGGTTCGTAGCCCTCCTCCGCCTGACCCGACACATAGCCGATCGGTTTGTTGAGAAGGATGGTGACGAGTTCGCTCTGTTGCTCACGCGCGCGGCGATCTATTTCTATTTTCGCATCGCGACTGACTCGAGAGCCGAGAACGTCGACGATCTGGCCATCGACACGCACCCAGCCATTGACGATCCATTCTTCGGCTTCGCGCCGGGAACAGAGCCCGAGTTCGCTCAGGCGCTTGGACAGTCGAGGTTGATCGTCGATCACACTAATGACGGTCCGAGCCCTTCGGCTTCGATTGTCGGTAGTGTTCGAAGACCTTCATGGAGAGAATGCCGAGGAACACCAACACGACAGCGATCGCAGCCCAATGCTGAATGGCAACGTCGTTGGCAAACTCGAACCACTCGGGACGCAGTCGCCACGCCGCAAGCACCCCGAAGACTAGCGCGATATGAATTCGCGCGATGGCGCAAACCCGGCAGTGCGTCCTGAACAGGAACTTCATGGTACCGGCTTGGTCTGTCTTGGCGGAGCGGACTTCACCAGACGCACATAGCGTTCCATCCCCGTAGTGTTGCGGCCGAAATTATGTCCCGTGAAAAAGTTGACGGTCCAATAACGGCCAATGGAAAGCGGCGCCTTCGAGTAGGTCCAGAACGGGGCTGCCGGGGTATCGGGGAACAGCTGTTGATCAATTTTAGGTGGCGGACACTTGTCGCAGACGAGCGCCTGCAACTCGTCCACAGAAGGCAATCGCCACTCGCCGCCGAGCTCTTTGCTCGCGCTCGCGGCGGCCTGCTGCGCCTGATCCCAAGTCATCATCTTGGGAACCCCGATGCAACGAAAGCCATTCCAACGTTGCCCGACGGTGCAACGGAGCCACTCCAGCCCGGTTTTTTGATCGGTGATGGTGAATTGCCGAAGTTGGGTCGGGGTGGGTTCCGCGCTCTTCGCGAATCCTCCCGCGAAACTAAAACACAGCGCCGCGATGATGACCGACACGCTGCTCCCCAACTTCGTAGCCTGATTACGTCCGTCTGGCGGACATTTTTTCATGGTCTGTGTCACAAGATTTTTATCGTGAAGTCGACTAATAAGACTCAGTTGCGCGCGAGTACCACGTACTTGTCGCGCAATAACGCACTGTCATGGATCATAGCGTCGCCTGAACTTGATGGGATAGCCGAGGGGCTCTGAATAATGGATATCGCAACACTCGTTGGACTCGCCGGGGCTATCGGAGTCATCGTCTGGGCCATTTTGCTCGGGGGATCCTTCGGCGCGTTCGTGGATATTCCCTCGGTGGCGATCGTCATCGGCGGGACGGCGGCGGTCGTCATGTCCCGTCACACCCTCACGGAGTTCATCGCCCATTTTGCCGGAGCGGTAAAAGCCTTCATGCCGAAGACCCAAAAACTGGAACCCCTCGTCGAGCTGTTTCCGGAGTTTGGCCAGATCGCAAAAAAGGAGGGCCTTCTCGCCCTCGAACCCAAGGCGGCGGAGACCGGCGACCCGTTCCTGAAAAATGGACTGATGATGCTCGTCGATGGTCTCGATGAGGGCACCATTTCCAGCCGCCTCAGGACGGACATGGAATCGCGAGAACGACGACACGGCGCCATCATCGCCGCGTGGCAAGGGTGGATCGACGTCGCGCCGGCCATGGGAATGATCGGAACGCTGGTCGGTCTCGTGCAAATGCTCGGCAACATGTCGGATCCGAAAGCGATCGGCCCGGCGATGGCCGTCGCGCTGTTGACGACGCTGTACGGCGCGTTCATCGCGAACGTCGTGGCGGGTCCGATCGTCAACAAACTCAAGATCTACCACAACGAAGAAGCGCTCTACTGCGAAGCCGTCTTGACCGGCATCCAGGGCATCGCACGTGGCGAGAATCCGCGAAACATCAGCGACTCGATACTCGCGCTCCTTCCGCCTGCGACACAAAAGAAATTGGCTAAAGCCTAGCGACACGAGCCATGAGTGTCATAGCGAGCGAGGTGACCCCGGCGGATGATGACGACGGTGAAGGCGAAGTCGACAGCAGCGCGGTACGTGCGAAGCCTGCTGCCGCCGAAGCTCCTCGCCCCAAAAAATGTCCGGAGTGCGTCGCCGGAGCTCCCGCCTGGATGGCCACCTTCTCGGACATGGCCACGCTGCTGCTATGTTTTTTCGTTCTGATCTTGTCTTTCGCCGAAATGAACGTCCCGAAGTTCAAGCAGATTTCGGGGAGCATGAGTAACGCCTTCGGCGTACAGCGCGATATTCCCGTCGTCGAGCAACCGAAAGGGACGACCATTCTGTCCCTCAGCTTCTCCCCGTCGCCGACGATGGCACTCGTCGATAATTTGAAGCAGGAAACGACGGATACGACGCAGCCGGAAATAGAGGTTCGCGAAAAAGACCAGGACTTGCGCACCGAGGCGATTTACGAGGCCGCCGGGCGCCGTCCGGTCGACTCTGAGCGACCGGGTGCGCAAGGTGGCAGCGCGCCGGATTCGATCGAGCAAGATGCCGCGAAACTCAAAGCGGCTCTGGCAGCCGAAATCGCCTCGGGCGTCGCGACGGTAAAGGCCACGTCGACGAGGGTGACCGTCGAATTCAACGCCAAAGAAAACGCACCGCGTGCCGAGCGCCTCATCGCCGCTCAAGCGATCGCAGGTGGCGTCAAGAAAGTGAGTGAGGTATCCGATGAACTTCAAAGCGAGGTGGCGGTCACGGGTGCCACACAAGCCTTGATTTCCTCGATGGAATCCAAATCCGCGGCGGGTCAATCCGAGGGAAGTTCCGGCAAAGGCGGCGGATCTGCGGAAAAAGTCGATGCGGCGGCAAAAGCCTTCGAAGCAGCATTCTCAGGCGAGATCAAGGAAGGCCTGGTCAAGGTCGAAAGAAAAGACGGCGCCGTCACCGTGAAAATCGGGTCAGGCGGCGCGTTCGCCACGGGCGATGCTGCGTTGACGCCTCTCGCCTCTCAAATCATCGAAAAAATCGGCGATGTCGCGAACTCCACGAATTCGCGCGTCATCATCGGCGGCCATACGGACAACGTTCCGATCCGCACGGTCAAATATCGCGACAACTGGGATCTCTCGGCAGCGCGAGCGGTATCGGTGGTGCGAGAGTTGGTCACGGCGCGTCGTTTTGATCCGGCACGTATCGAGGCACAGGGCTTTGCCGACACCAAGCCGGTTGCCGCGAACGACTCGCCGGAGAATCGCGCGCTCAATCGGCGAATCGAAATCGAGGTTCGGCTTCCGGAGGGCTGACCGATGCAGATCCTGACCTATTCGGACGGAAAACTCGGCGTCGCGATCATCCCCGATCGATTGCGACGATTGCTCAATACCGAGGCCGAGAAACTCGGAGAAAACACTTCCTTGCTGGCGGATTATCATTCTGTTGCTTCGCCCTCGAGCCCGCCGCAGTTGCCTCATGACCGGCTTTCCATTTTCTCGATGCCCGCGCACGGCTCGCGACCCGAGTATCTCGTGCGGTTCCAGAGAGGCCGGCTTTCCTGGGCTGTTTTGGTACTCGGAATAGACAGCCTGATGGACTTCGACAAACGATACATCCAATCGTTCGTCCAAAATCTCGCGGCCGCGACAACCCGCGATCTCTATCCGATCAAAGAAAGCCTCGATTCGCTCACCACTCCGTCGACCTGATCATTTTAGAAGCACACGCAGTGCCGCTTTTTCGGCATCAGGCAAATTGAGCTTGTCGATTTCGACGACTGCAGCATCGACCGGGAGTCTTTGCAGTGTCTCCCGCAGCTTGGCGATCTCCTCGGAGGCCTTGACGACGACGTAGGTCGTCGAGAACTCCTTCGCGTGACGCAAAAGCGCTCGCTGCTTGATCTTCTCGAACTGCTCGTTCGACAGATGCAATCTGACACGCTCGCTCTCGAGCTGCCGCTCCTCGTCTTCGGTAAGCACTCCGTCTGCGAACGCCTCTTCGACGGCAGACAACATCTGTTCGCGCTGCTGATGCAACTGATCGGTGAATGCCGATCCGAGAATACCGGCAGGCAAGGCGACGATACCGATACCCAGAATCGCCAACACCATCGTGAAGGCCTGTCCGATCGGGGTCACGGGCGAAATATCGCCGTAGCCGACGCTTGCGAGCGTGATGACGGCCCAGTACATGGCCCGCGGCATCGTGTCGAATTTATCCGGCTGCACCGGATGCTCAACCTCGTAGACGATCGCACCGGAGAGGATGGTGATCAGTACGGTGACGAACATCGCTGCAAAAAACGCCCGTCTTTCGCGGTTGAGCACCATGGCGAACGTCGTAAACGCCGTGTTGTACCGGGTGAGCTTCAGAACGCGCAGTATTCGAAGAATGCGCAAGAAGCGAAGATCGATGGTGATCAGGAACGACAGATAATACGGAAGGATCGCGAGCAGGTCGATGATGCTCCCGGGCTTTTTCATGAACGCCAGCATCGCCCCGCCTCGCGGGCGATCCGGCTCGCGCTCAGGAGCAGCGTACAGACGCAACAGGTACTCGATCGTGAAAACGGCGATCGAAATGATTTCGATCCAGAAAAATTCTGTTTTGAGCGCTGACTGAATCGATGGAACAGACTCAAGAAAGGCCGTAGCGACGGCAATGATAATGAGCGCCATCAATAACAGATCGAGCTGATGATGAAGTTTTCCCGAGTTTGGGGTGTCGTTCCGACGTCCCCCCAGAAATTAGTCACAGGACGGTCTAGAGTCTGACCCTGAAGCAGGAGGTCGGACGTGAAGAAGCGGTTCAGCGAAGAGCAGATCGTAGGGATACTGCGTGAGGCGGAGGCTGGGGTAGCGATCAAGGAA